>CAJTDX010000005.1:0-161764 GCA_910575155.1 Lachnospiraceae bacterium | reverse complement strand
TTTAAATCCACCCGTTTAGGCTTTAAGAGCAGGAAACGCATCCCCACCGCAAAGGACAGGCGGACGTATATCGAGGACGCCCATACCCCCATTATTAACAGGGATATGTGGGAAAAAGTGCAGGTGATACGGGAGAACAAACGCAGACCGACCAAAAGCGGAATGACAAGTATCTTTTCGGGGCTGCTCTATTGTGCCGACTGCGGGGCGAAACTCAGCCTAGCCACGGCAAACGGATATGCGCATTTCCGCTGTTCCATGTATAAAAGGACGAGCAGGGCGAAGGAATGTACGCAGCACTATATCCGAGAGGACGCATTAAAACAGTTGGTCCTGAAACAGCTTCAGCATTTTCTCTCCTATTTACAGCAGTTTGAGCGTGTGTTTATCCGACAGCAGATTGACGCCACCCTTGCGGAACGCAGATACGAGTTATCCGCAAAGCAGAAACAGATAGAAAAGGACGAAAAGCGGATAAAAGAGCTCGACCGCCTGTTCCGTAAAATCTATGAGGATAATGTCAACGGAAAGCTAAATGACGAGCGCTTTTATAAGCTGTCGGACGGATATGAAGCCGAGCAGGAACAGCTAAAGCAGGAAATTGAAACCTTGACAGCCGAGGTCAGCGAAGCCGACACAGAAGCGACCAATGTTGCCAAGCTGATAGCAGTCACCAAGAAATACACCCGTATTGACGAGCTAACGCCCGAAGTCCTAAACGCATTTGTGGATAAAATCGTTGTCCATGAGCGTGAGAAAAAGGGCGGGAAACGGACACAGCAAATCGACATCCACTATTCCTATGTCGGGATTGTAGACATCCCCACGGACGAGGAAATGCGGGAAATGGAACAGGAATATATGCAACGCACTACACGTCAAACCGCCTAAATACAGGCGTGGCAGGAGAAAATCTATGCTCCTGCCGATACATATCTATTTTTTATCCCTATCTGGTTTAACCCATATTCGGTTGTCTTACAAAAATCTGATATTCCGGTTGCCTTTTGGAACAAATACCCCCGCAAATCATATCAAATATTGCCTCTCTTTTTTGTTCCTGTAAGCCCCGCTTTTTCCTTCAGACATTAAAACAGCTTCCCCCGATAAATTCACGCAGAATAGAGTTTTTGGCAATGTCTTCACTGGGTACTGGAAGAAAATAATCCAAAAACTTTAACAGTCTTTTTGCTTCCACATACTCCGGACAGCTCTTATCAATCTCAAACAGCAGCGGTTCCGCATACTGTTTCAGCACTGCAAGTTCATAAATGAGCGCAGAATTAAACATAATATCTGCGTCCTCCTGGAATGGAAAAATATACTTTTCCTCTCCTTTGCGCACAGAATCCCACATGGCAATCGTCGCTTTTGCCGGATGATTCCTGGTTCGGGCATCGCGCACGATTCTGCGGATCATTCTCCCGTCCGCGGTGGGAAGATTATTATGTTCATCAATATTTAACTGTGTCAGAGCGCTGATATAAATTTTCAGCTTGCTCGAAGACGGCAGAGCATAAGACAGCTTGTCATTCAGCCCATGGATGCCCTCCAAAACCAGAATGTCATTCTTGCCTAACTGCTTAAAAATCCCTTTATACTCGCGCTTCCCGGTGCGGAAATTATAAGTGGGAAGCTCTACCCGTTCTCCTTTTAACAGCGCGGACATATCCCGGTTGAACAGCTCGATATCCAAAGCTTCCATACACTCAAAGTTATAACTCCCATCCGGATGCTTGGGACTGTCCTCCCGATTCACATAGTAATCATCCAGCGCAATTGGATGGGGGTTGAGCCCCTGCGCCATCATCTGTATGGAAAGACGATGGGAAAAAGTGGTTTTGCCGGAAGAGGAAGGCCCGGCAATCATAATAAATTTTTTATCCGGTTTTTCCGCGATCTCTTCTGCAAGCCTGCCGATCTTGCGCTCCATCAACGCTTCTGACACCAGTATCACATCGCGGATGCGTCCCTGGGCAATGGCGTCGTTTAACGCCCCGATGCTTCCAATATCCAGCATCTCTCCCCATTCTGCCGACTCCTTCAGTACATGAAAAAGTTTGCCCGGAGGGAGAAATTCTGCCGTCTCTCTGGTATTTTCATTGGGAAACAGCAGCACGAATCCTCCCTCATAGAGCTTCAGTTCAAAATACTTCAGATAACTGGTATTCGGTACCATATAACCATAATAATAATCTTTGTAATTTCCAATACTGTAAATATTTACCTTGGAACTTCTCCGGTATGCAAACAGCCGCTCCTTATCATGCATCCCCAGTTCTCCGAACAGAGCCACTGCATCATCCGTAGAAAGACTGGTTTTCTCAATCGGCCGCGCTTCCCCCACCAGACGAATCATTTCCTGCCGCAGCCTGTCAATATATGTTTTGTCTGCCGTTTCTCCCTGCAGCTCGCAATAATATCCCTGGCTGATGGAATGTTCCACCCGCACCGTAACCTGTTTCCCATCTTCTTTAGCCAGGCTGTTGACGGCGCGCTGCATCAAAAGAGTAGCGCTGCGGCGGTAAGCTTTTTTTCCTGCTTTTTCGCGTGTTGTCACAAAAGACAGCGTCCCGTCCGACTTAAGCTTTTTGGGAAGCTCTTTTAAGCGGTTATTAAACATTACCAATACAATATCGTCCTCGTATCCCGGCTGATATTCCCGGACAATTTCCATAAACGAAGTCCCTGCCGGATACTGCTTCTCCTCCCCCTCAATCCAAACCTTATATGCTGATTTTTTCATAGTCTCCTCCATTCTTCATGCTTTGGGGTATAAAAGGCAGGAGTGAAAGAATTAATCAGAACCAATTCTTTCACTCCCTCCTCCATTACACAAATAAAAACGGTTGTTTTACTGGCTGACCTGTAATCCTGATTCCTTTCGTTTTGTCCTTTAAGTACTGCGCCATATAGGGAATAAAAAGCTTCTCCACGCCATAATGCCCGGCGTCAATCACAGCCAGGCCCTGCGCCGCCGCGTCAATACCCTCGTGATGGTCAATATCCCCTGTCACCAGTACCTCCGCTCCCGCTCTGAGCGCGCGACCAATTACACTTTTTCCGGAACCGGGACAGAGCGCAACCTTTTGCACGTTCTGGTTCATCATTCCAAACACTTTAACCGTATTTACTGAAAATGCCTGCTTTACCCGGCTGATACAGGCTGATAAAGATACTTCTTCCGGCAACAGCCCTACTCTTCCGATTCCTTCCGGCCCCTCTTCGCCCTGCCAGGTCTCCTCTAACACCTGGCAGTCTGTAAGAGACATCCGTTCTGCCGCCAGATCTGCCATACCCTTCACATCAAAATTTGTATGCATGGCGTAGCAGGAAATATGATTCTGTATCAACTGGATAATGCGTTTTCCCGTAAAATCCTCCGTATTTACCTTCTTTAATCCTTTAAAAATCAGCGGATGATGCGTCAGCAGCAGATCCGCTTTCTCCTCAACCGCCTCTGAGATGGTTTCCTCGGTGGCGTCCACCGCTATGTATATGGAGTTAACCTCCTGCTGGAAATCCCCTACCAAAAGTCCCACATTGTCCCATTCACAGGCAAAACTTTCCGGGGACTGTTCCTCTAATAATGATATGATCTGACCGCATGTCATACTACCTGCTCCTTCCATAATTCTAATAACTTTTCAATTTCTGCAAGCTCCCGTTTGATTTCTGTTTGCCGGCGCGAGACATCCTGTCTGGCATGTTCCTCCAGACGGGTAAGAATTTTCTCCTTCTGTTCCCGCTGATACCGCAAATACTGTTTCAAAACAGGATGATACTGCCGAATCAGCAAAGGACCGTATTTTAAAGCTGTTTCTGATAACGCTTTTTTCTGTTCCTCACTCTCCGGCATCCCTTTATATTCTGCCGCCATCATACTGTAATATTTCCCCTCTTCATATACCATATCCTCCGCCTCGATCTCATACCCATGTTCCAGCAAATAACGGCGGAACGCATAAATTTCAGACTGAGGCTGGCATACCAGACGCTTTGCCGCACGGGCAGGCAACTCTCCCTGAGAGAGAATACGCATCATCAGGGCGCCTCCCATTCCCGCAATCACAATAGCGTCCGCCTCCCCTGGCCTTAACGCCGTAAGACCGTCTGAAAGCCTGGTCTCGATCTGAGTTTCCATGCCATATTGCCGGATATGATTCCGGGCGCGCGTCAGCGGACCCGGATTGATATCCATTGCAATCGCCTGTTTTACTTTCCCGCAGGCCAAAAGATGAACCGGTATGTATCCATGATCTGTCCCAACATCTGCAAGTACCCCGGCTTCCCCCACTAAGCTGGCAACTGCCTGCAGCCTTTTTGATAACTGTAACATATCTTCTCCTGTATTAATCCAGATAATCTTTCAGTTTGCGGCTTCTGCTGGGATGGCGCAGTTTGCGCAGCGCTTTTGCCTCAATCTGGCGGATACGCTCTCTGGTAACGTTAAACTCCCTTCCCACTTCCTCCAGCGTCCTGGCGCGTCCGTCGTCCAGCCCAAAACGCAGGCGCAGTACCTTCTGCTCCCGCTCTGTCAGGGTTCCCAAAACTTCTACCAGTTGTTCTTTTAACAGCGTAAACGCCGCCGCGTCCGCCGGAACCGGCACATTGTCATCCTGGATAAAATCACCCAGATGACTGTCCTCCTCCTCGCCGATCGGCGTCTCTAAAGAAACCGGTTCCTGGGAAATTTTTAAAATTTCCCGTACACGTTCCACCGGCATCTTCATCTCCTCTGCAATTTCCTCCGGGGAGGGTTCACGCCCCAGTTCCTGCAAAAGCTGTCTGGACACGCGAATCAGCTTATTGATCGTCTCTACCATATGAACCGGAATACGAATGGTTCTCGCCTGGTCCGCAATAGCTCTGGTAATGGCCTGGCGAATCCACCAGGTAGCGTAAGTGGAAAATTTATAGCCTTTACGATAATCAAACTTCTCTACGGCCTTAATCAGTCCCAGATTTCCCTCCTGGATTAAATCCAAAAACAGCATACCGCGCCCCACGTACCGCTTGGCAATGGAAACCACCAGACGCAGATTCGCTTCTGCCAGGCGTTTTTTTGCCTCCTGATCGCCCAGCTCCATACGTTTTGCGAGGTCAATCTCCTCCTCTGCCGTCAATAACGGCACCTTACCGATTTCCTTTAAATACATACGAACAGGATCTTCAATGGAAATTCCGTCCGGAACGGAAAGATCAATATTCTCAACCTCTACATCATCATCGCCGTCGAGCAGAATATCATCATCGTCGTCATCATCGGAAATCCGCAGCACATCAATGTTGTGAGATTCCAGAAAATCCAGAATTTTCTCAAACTGTTCCGCGTTCAGTTCCATGTCATGAAAAAAGTCGCTGATTTCCCGATATTCCAGGACATTTTTCTTCTTTTTTGCCATGGATAACAATTCCTGCAGCTTTTCGATAAATTTCACATTCTTTTCTTCCATTTCGTTTCTTCCTTCCATTCGTTGTTTATATTTTATCCTAAACTGGTATCTTTATACGGATTTCCGTGACCTCACTCCATCCGGTAAAGCTTTTGCATATTTTTCTTATCTGTTACCAGCTTCTGCAGCCCTTCTAAATCGGTTGGATTCAAATGCTTAGAACGGTAATTTATACTGTTTTCCTTCAGCCGGATCAGGGTTTCTTTCACTGCTTTCTGCTTTTCTGCAGGCGTGGTAATCTCCTTTAGGCTGGCGTTAAACAGAGCGGCAATCTCCCGCTGCTGTTCTTCATCCGTAAACATACTGACGATGCCCGCCGGATTCAGCTTTCCTTCCTGATACTGGGCAAATAAGATCTCCGCCGCCTGCCGGTACAGTTCTTCCGTAAAATCCTCCGGTCCCAAACAGGATTTTAACTTCTCAAACAATGACGGCTCTTCGATCAGCCAGGTCAGCATCAGCTTCTGAGACTGCTTCATGCCGTCTTCCTTCTTTTTCTTCTCCTGAACTCCGGATTTCAGCGGCCTGCGCTCTTTTACAATGCCGGCTCTGGCGCCCTGATGCATGACCAGCTTACGGAGATTTTCATATCCCGTCTGGTATTTCTGCGCCACGGCTTCTATATAATTTTCTCTTTCCAATTCTTCTTCAAATTCCAGAATCTTCCCGGCGACGTCATTATAAAATTTCGTCTTGCTTTCCGGATCTTTCAAATTATATTGCTGTTCCAAAACTTCAATTTCAAACAGAAAGCTGTTCTGCGCCTGGGCAATCCGCTCCTCATACGCTTCGGCGCCTTTTGCTTTGATCAGTTCGTCGGGATCTTTGTACGGATCCATTTTCACAATCTTTACCGTAATTCCAGCCTCTTTTAAAATAGGGATGGCGCGCAAAGCAGCTTTGATTCCCGCGCCGTCGCTGTCAAACGTACAGTAAACCTCTTTGGTAAAACGTTTCAGTAAATTAGCATGTCCCTGCGTAAACGCCGTCCCCAGAGACGCCACCGCATTATCAAAACCTGCCTGATGCAGCGCAATCACGTCCATATACCCCTCGCACAGCAGGATATAATGCTTTCTGGTACACCTTGCCAGATTCAGTCCGTAGAGATTGCGGCTCTTGTCAAAGATCACCGTTTCCGGAGAATTCAGGTATTTCGGCTCGCCTTCTCCCAAAACACGGCCTCCAAAACCAACCACCCGGTTATTGGCGTCCATGATCGGAAACATTACCCGGTTCCAGAACTTGTCATATCCTCCTCTTTTCTCATCTATGGCGACAACTCCCGAATCTTTTAAAAGACTGTCCTCATACCCCTGTTTTTGAAGATATTTGTACAAATCGTCACGAAACTTATTGGAATATCCCAGGCCGAATTTTTTGAGAGTCTCCTGGCTCAGACCGCGCTTTCGAAAATACTCCATTGCGGTTGTTCCCTGCTCCATTCGCAGCTGGGCATAAAAATATTTTGCAGCCGCCTTATTAATCTCAAGAATCTTTGTCCGCCTGTCCGACTCCCGTCTTGCCCTGTCCGACAGTTCCTGCCTGGGAAGCTCGATCCCAGCCCGCTGCGCCAGCGCCTGCAATGCCTCCTGAAACGTATCATTCTCATACTGCATTAAAAAAGTAATTACATTTCCCCCTGCGCCGCAGCCAAAACAATAATACATCTGTTTATTCTGAGATACAGAAAAAGAAGGCGTCTTCTCATTGTGAAAAGGGCACAGCCCAAAATGGGCGCTTCCTTTCTTCTGCAGGCGCACATATCCGGAAATCACATCTACAATATCATTTGCAGAACGTATCTCTTCAATCAGTTCATCAGAATAATATGGCATCTATGTCTCCTTTCAATTTACCTGCCATGCCTTGGGCATGAAATATTCTTCAAACTTTGCAATGGCATACTGATCTGTCATGCCTGCAATGTAATCGCAGATAACGCGTTCTTTCTTCTCTCCCTGTTCCATCATGTTAAGATACCGCCGAGGAAGCTGGTCGATATGTTCCGAGTAATACTGGAACAGCCGGCTTAAGAGCGCCTTGGCGCGTTCTTCCTCAACTTTTGCCCGCGGATTCCTGTATACATTGTGAAACATAAAGTTCCGCAGTCCCTGCATCGCCTTCTCTACCTCCTCAGACATGCGGATCTCATTTTTTTCTATACTGTTGGTGACAATATTGTGAATCATGGTATCCAGACGCTTTCTGGTCGTGGTTCCCAGTATATTCCGATATTCGGCAGGAATATCTTCCTCAGACAATACCCTGGCCCGGATAGCGTCGTCTATATCATGATTAATATATGCAATCTTATCAGAAAGACGGACAATTTTCCCTTCAAGAGTCGCAGGCATGAGGCTGGTCTGATGGTTCAATATGCCGTCGCGCACCTCCCATGTCAGATTCAGTCCCTGTCCATCCTTCTCCAGCTTCTCCACAATACGGACACTCTGTTCATTATGTTTAAACCCGTCCTCACAGATCTCATTGAGCATATCTTCCCCCGCATGTCCAAAGGGCGTATGGCCCAGATCATGGCCCAGTGCGACCGCCTCCACCAGATCCTCATTCAGCCGCAGAGCTTTGGCTATGGTGCGGGCGTTCTGCGAGACTTCCAGCGTATGTGTAAGCCGGGTACGGTAATGATCCCCTTTGGGCGTAAGAAAGACCTGCGTTTTGTGCTTTAACCGTCGAAATGCCTTGCAGTGCAGGATTCTGTCCCGGTCTCTCTGATATACGGGACGGATGTCGCACTGCGCTTCCTGCCTGTCACGCCCTCTGGAATTACGGCTTAAAGCGGCATACTTACTTAAATAATTCTGCTCCAGCAATTCTATATTTTCTCTGATAAGCATTTTATCTCACCCCTGTCAATTCAGACATACTTCTGACATTTCTCTATAAGTATATATGCAGATTGATCTTTCATTGCGTCTGTATCTATATATTCCGTAAAAACTCCTGATTTCCTTTATTTTTTTCAAATTAACCGCAGATTTTTACATAATCTTAGCATTTTCCAATTCGTTTTGACACTGCCTTTGCCATATGATACACCGGATTTTCCATATGCTTTTTCACCTGTTCAAGCTCTTTGCGTATAGAAATATTTTGGGGACAGTGCTGCTCGCACTTGCCGCATTTCAGGCATTTGGAGGCATTGGTGGGATTGGTCTTTAACGTGGTACACATGATATAGGTCTTCATTCCCTGATACCAGCTGTCCGTGTATCTGATGTTGTATGCGGAAAAACAGCCGGGGATATCCACCCCTGCCGGACAGGGCATACAATAGCTGCAGCCTGTACAGGGAACCTTCATACAACGGTTTATTTCTGTCTTCAGCCGATTAATCACTTCCGCGTCGTGAGCGCTCATGCAGCCTGCCTGCGCCTCGCTGGCGATCCTCACATTTTCCTCCACCTGGGCTGAGTCATTCATACCTGAGAGCACCACTGTCACCTCCGGCTGGTCCCACAGCCAGCGCAGCCCCCATTCGGCAGGACTGCGCTTCGGTTCTTCCTTCTCCAGAAGCTTTACGGCTGCTTTCGGCAGACCCTGCACCAGACGGCCGCCCCGGAGAGGTTCCATAATAATCACAGGCATTCCTTTTTCATGGGCGCGTTTCAATCCGCGTCTTCCCGCCTGGGAATGTTCGTCTAAATAGTTATATTGAATCTGGCAGAAGTCCCAGTCATAAACATCCAGAATTTTCAGGAAATTATCTGTACTTCCATGAAATGAGAAACCAATATTCTCAATCTGCCCTCTTCTCTTTTTTTCCGCAATCCATTCTGTAAGCCCCAGTTTATTCAGCCGCTCCCAGGCATCTGTGTCATTGAGCATGTGCATCAGATAATATTCTATATGGTCTGTCTGCAGCCGGCTCAATTGTTCTGTGAAGTACCGTTCCAGATCTCCGGTTTCCTTCACATAATAATGGGGGAGCTTGGTGGCAATATTCACCTTATCCCGATATCCTTTCGCCAGAAATTTTCCAAGACAAACTTCGCTGCCTCCATATGTATATGCCGTATCAAAGTAATTCACGCCATGTTCTATGGCAATTCTCATCTCTTCTTCTGCCTTTGACTGGTCAATGCCTGTGCCTTTCTTCGTATACCGCAGACATCCATAACCTAAAATTGACAGTTCCTTCTGATTTTTGGGATTTGTTCTATATAACATCAGATTCCTCCTTTGTGCATAAAAAAAGCTGTCGCACAAGCAACAGCTTTCTATTCATGCAGGAGATGGGACTTGAACCCACACGATATTGCTACCACAGGCACCTGAAGCCTGCGCGTCTGCCAATTCCGCCACTCCTGCAACTATGCAGCTCCATGAAACATTCATTATCTTGTTTCTCAGAACTCACAATAGTCATTATATATACAATTACAGATTTTGTCAATATCTTTTTTAAATTTTTTTATAAAAATTTGTCCAGGCCAGATAAATCCTGCTTTTTTCATCAAAGGGAAATCTCCAGTTCCACCGGACAGTGGTCAGAACCGAATACATCCGTGTGAATCCTGGCATCCTTAAGCTGATCTTCCAAATCCTTTGACACTACAAAATAATCAATCCGCCAGCCCGCATTTTTTTCTCTTGCTCTGAAGCGGTATGACCACCAGGAATACACCTGCTCTGCGTCCGGATAGAAATAGCGGAACGTATCAATATAGCCGTGATTCAGTATTTGAGAAAATTTATCCCGCTCTTCATCGGTAAATCCTGCGTTCCTGCGATTGGATTTAGGGTTTTTCAAGTCTATCTCCTGATGCGCCACGTTCAGATCCCCACAGAAAATCACTGGCTTTTTCTCCTTTAATCCATCCAGATAGTTTAAAAAAGCATCCTCCCATTCCATTCGGTAGGCAAGTCTTGCCAGCTCACTTTGTGAATTGGGCGTGTAACAGGTTACTAAATAGAACCCTTCGTATTCGAGCGTAATCACTCTTCCCTCTCTGTCGTGCTCTTCTATGCCGATCCCGTAAACGGTATGCAGAGGCTTATGCCTGGTAAATACCGCCGTACCCGAATATCCCTTCTTTTGGGCATAATTCCAATAATCATAATATCCTGCCGGAAGATCGAGGGAAATCTGGCCTTCCTGAAGTTTCGTCTCCTGCACGCAGAAAAAATCCGCTTCCGTTTCCCGGAAAAAATCTAAAAATCCTTTCTGCACGCAGGCGCGTAAACCATTTACATTCCATGAAATAAATTTCATTTCTATAATCTCTCCTTTCATTTTACAGGGTGTTTTAAATCTGCGTATAACGCCAAAAAATGTTCCCTTTTGTTCATTTACCACTTCTCTTTACATATATTATACATTCATCTCAAAACAATACAACCTCCATTCGCACGCGCGCATATTAAATTTCTGTTCTGTGGAAAAGATACTTTTACACTTTAGCGTGGTAATTCATTTTCTATAGAATAAAAAACACCAACTGAAGGAATTATTTCCTCCAATTGGCGCTTATCATACTATTTAAGATCTTTATTTTTCAAATTAATTACTTATCAATTGTCAAAAACAAACTGCTTCCTGCCAGGCTTGCCGCTGCAACAACGCATCCCTTTAACTTCCTCCGTATTTGCCTCAGTAACAGCCCCATCATTATCAGAACCTGTTTGCAACGACTAGTCGTTATAAACAGTATTTACAGGATCGTTCTCCCAAGTTAATGCTTCGGAGAACAATTCTGTAAATCCTTCCACGTTAAATCCTTCCAATTCCCCCTCTGAATCTTCAAACTTAATATCAGGATCTGCCGGGGCGGCGTCTAGTTCTAAACTGCCACAGTCTTCATCCATGTCCATTTCACCGTCCAGCATTTCTTCATCCATGTCCATTTCACCGTCCAGCATTTCTTTATCCATTACATTGCCATTGGTATTTGCTGCATGAACAGAGACTACCGCAGTCCCCACAAGTGTAAGCGCTATTGCTAAGGTTAAGCCTTTTAATAATTTTAATTTCATTAACATCCCTCCTGGAAATTGTTTGGTTGATCGATAACAATATTTTTTTGGAGTAATACTTCACCATCCTCTCTAGTGTGCTGAACTCCAATTACAAACATTAATATTTGCCGGCAAATTATGTTGATAATATACTACCATTAATAATTACACATGTCAACAATTATTTTTATAATAGAGGTATTTAGATAAAAAATATCACATGATCTCTTTCATTTCAAAAAACAGAAAACTATAACACTTTTTTAAATAATACTTATTCCATTGTTTTCATTATACATAAATGACGGGTAAAACCAGATAGGGATAAAAATAGATATGTATCGGCAGGAACATAGATTTTCTCCTGTCACGCCTGCATTTAGGCGGTTTGACGTTTCCTGTCCTCACGTCCGTGGTTATATGCCATTCTTTTTTCCTCCAATCCGAATTTTTGAAAATGTAAAAATCCAGATTGGAAAGGCGGCGAACGACAGCCAACAGCAGAAACAGCCCTGCGGCACATTCCGATAAAAAACGACAAAAAGAAAAACAGCAAAGGCTCTGTGACCTTTACGGTTATAGGAGATACATATTCTATTAAGCAGAGATTCTACTCCTGGTTTCATAGCAAGAAGTAGCGTTGTATGGACGGAAACTTTTTTGACTGGCTTGTTGCCATTTCCAGAAATGCTATGTATGGATAAGCTCTGCATTGCGGTAAATATGCAGACTCCAAAATGGTTTTTGATAGCGATGTTTTCTATATATTGCACAATTACACCCGCATTTTTTCTCTTGCACTAAAATATCTGATATGCTATATTATAGATAGAAAAGGGAAAGCCACAGAAGCGGCTCTACCCCCGAACAATAACTTTTTACCTCATAAGAGGCAAGCCGTCACTATAGCGAGTAGTGGCGGCTATTTCTTTTTTCCCTTGTAAATCTGATAAAACAAATTAGCAAGGGCAACAATGAGTATTCCAATCTGAATTAAATCAGCATATGTAACATACATTGCATCGCCCTCCTTTCTTTCGTCTGGAGGGCTGTTACACCCTCCGAAAATACAAGAGGGGGTAAAGCCGCCATTGGCTCTATGGTTTCCCATAAAAGAAGTATAGCACACATTTTCTTGTCGTACAATTATAATATTCAAAGTCAATGTAGCATTAATATATGTTTTATCATATCTTTCCAGTTATATAGTATTCATTCTCGTTGTAAAGCTTTTCAAAAAGCGACTGTTGCCAATCAGGAAAACATGAAAAATCTTTCTTTTGAAGCACCTCCTTGTGATTTGCAATTATACTTTGTTCTATCCGATATATTCTTTCTAAACATGAACCTTTGCAGCGTTCCAACAAACCTATGTAGTCTTCTCTGTCTTGTGGAGAGTTTCCTTTTAATATTTCTTGTAATTCATTATTATAATCATCTATTTTATCCTGATTCTCTTTTATCTCATTAAGCAAACTTTCAAGCGTTGGTTTCTGCAAGGTGTAGAATCCTGTTTTTTTCATGTGTTGTTTTAATGTATCAAGCACACTATTTATATTTAGTTTTATAGCGTTGTGCATATGAGCTACGGGAAGCGAACATAAATTCAAACCATTCTTATCTGTAAATGTAACATGGCTGCCTTGTTCATTCCCATTATTATCTGTATAGCTATAAAAGTCACTAAAAACAAGGTAGTTAAAAATATCATTTAGAAGTGTAATTTTATCACGATTTATTAAATTGTCCTTTCCTTGATATAGAAGATAATTCAAAATCAATATTATATTTTTATTATAGTCAGCCCATGAATTATCATATGCTTCATGCTTATTGCATTCAGCAAGTGTGTCTATACAGTTATCCCAAAGTCCAGTTAATTTATTAAAATCTGTTTTCTCATGTGTTGGCAAATCTATAAATCCAAGCAGATAATCAGCGGAACAATTAAAAAAACGACAACACGCTATAAGTAAGTCATCATTTTTATACTCATTATGATAAAGACAACGTAAAATCGTTTTTGAAAGTGTATCAGCGTTTTTATAATATCTTTTGTATTCATCGCTTGTACTCTCTGCTAATTTATTTCCTTGATTATCAAAAATATAAAAGTTTTTATCTATCAATAAATATGCAAATGTTTTACAATCCTTAATGCCATTATCACACATGTATTTCCATAATCTATGGTTTGTTATGCTTTCAATATCCAGTTTATTCATTTTAGTCCATCCCTTTCAGAAAAATAAAAGAAAAAATCTTCTTTAATAAATTGCAATCAACATGTTTAAAGAATATAATAAGCAAATATTTTTCTTTATACTTCTAGTATAATACAGTTATAAAAAATAAACAACATTTTAGGAGGTACAACATATGGATATGTTAGAAGTTTTGACGCTATTGTTAGTTATTTTTGCTGCCTTGACATACATAGATAATCGCTATAAAAAATAGAATGAATATCTCTTGTAGTCACAGAAGGCGTTTACAAAAATTGCAAATACAATTATACAATAATAATCAAACTAAATGATTCTACCGATAATAGTTTAGAAATTGGAGTGTCACATTAAGAAAAATCAGTACACTATAGGTTGCACAGCTTTTTATGTCTTCAGAAATACAAACGATAGGTATATGGGGAACAGCTACATTTGAACTATCCGAAACAGCACCATAAAGCAATCAAGGCGGATAAGCCAAAAACGCTTATCCGCCCATCCATAATTATAGGCAAGAAATTTACCGTTTAAAAGAAATTGTTATCTGGTATATGTTCCATGATGTCGCTTATATCGCACTCTAAAATATTGCAAAGGCGGTCAAGCGTATTCGTGCTTACCGGCTGATTGTATCTTAAACGGTAAAGCTGAGCCTTGCTCACATTATACTTTTTCGTCAGCATTGATTTTGTGATGCCCCTTTTTTCTGCCGTCTCCCAAAGTTTGTCATACTTAATCATGTCAGCCCTTCTTTACTTTCTTTCTATTATCGCAGGAAAAAAAGAAGGCTATAAGGTTCCATATTCGGAACCACAATAAAAATAAATCAGCTTAAGGAGGGTGAACCGTGGACAAGAAGAAAAATACTTATTTGTCTGAATTATTTTTGGAGAATTTGAATGGGGATTTCTCACGTCAGACAGTGTTAAGGGCATTGGAAAAATGCAATGACGAAATACAAAAGAGAATGGGCGCATATCCCTGCGCCAGAGGGCTAATCGGCAACTTTTTTAACAGCGGAAAACAAACGAGGAAACTGTCAAGGCAGATGACGCAGGAATTGGTGGATTTTTGGGACGTTTACGGAAAGTTTGACAATATGCTCAGACCGAGCGCAAAAAGAAACTATTTAATCCTGCAAATGCTTTAGGCATACATGGATACATTTAGAAGGTGAAATTATGAATACAATATTGCAGCAGCTATATAACGGGGAAATCTGTTTAATAGAACAATACCGCCCCATATTGGAAGAATATAAAGCAATCAGAAAAAAGCATATGGACAATTACAAGGGCTTCATTGAAAAACTTGGCAGCCCTCTTGATAAGGAATTTATTAAAATTATGGATGAGCAATTTGAAACTGCTCCCCTTGACTTCTTCCAGATGTTCTCGGACGGTTTTAAACTGGGAGCAAAAATGATGATAGAAGTCCTTTGCAGCGGGGATGGAAAGGAAACTGCCGAATAGTTAATGAGCGAAAAACAATAGGAGACAATCATTAAAATGGAAAAAGATTATATACAATTACCGCCAATGCCATCCGATACGCCGACAGAACTCGTAGCGATTGTCTGGATATATGCCAGGATGGATGAGCCAGAGAAGGTACAGATTTTAGATTTTATACGGGAAAACGTCAAACCTGGCACAAATAGGGCGAGAAAGAAAAATTGATGGAACTGATGGAGAAATCAAAATTAAACCCAAGCCCATATGTTGAAGAATTCCATTCGCTGATGCAGGAATTAATCGGGACGCTCATCGCACAGGCGTGTGAAATGTCGGCTTGTATTTACCAGAAATATTGCATTGAAGAAAAATCCACAAAAGAAATATCTGAAGCAATCCATGTGCCGCAGGATGCCGTTGAACTTATGGCGCAGTACTATGAGAAAAATATGAAATAATGTTTTATCATACACACATGAAAGCGGTGAACCCATGAAAAGATAAAGGTTCACCGTTTTTATTTTTCTAAAATCGGAAGTCTATGGAACAAATGAACAATACCCAGCATTTAAACATGGGTTAAACCAGATAGGGATAAAAATAGATATGTATCGGCAGGAGCATAGATTTTCTCCTGCCACGCCTGTATTTAGGCGGTTTGACGTGTAGTGCGCTGCATATATTCCCGTTCCATTTGCCGCATTTCCTCGTCCGTGGGGATGTCCACAATCCCGACATAGGAATAGTGGATGTCGATTTGCTGTGTCCGTTTCCCGTCCTTTTTCTCACGCTCATGGATTACGATTTTATCCACAAATGCGTTTAGGACTTCGGGGGTTAGCTCGTCAATGCGGGTGTATTTCTTGGTGACTGCTATCAGCTTGGCAACATTGGTCGCTTCTGTATTGGCTTCGCTGACCTCGGCTGTCAAGGCTTCAATTTCCTGCTTTAGCTGTTCCTGCTCGGCTTCATATCCATCCGACAGCTTATAAAAGCGTTCGTCATTCAGCTTTCCGTTGACATTATCCTCATAGATTTTACGGAACAGGCGGTCAAGCTCCTTTATCCGCTTTTCGTCCTTTTCTATCTGTTTCTGCTTTGCGGACAATTCGTATCTGCGTTCCGCAAGGGTGGCGTCAATCTGCTGTCGGATAAACACACGCTCAAACTGCTGTAAATAGGAGAGGAAATGCTGAAGCTGTTTCAGGACCAACTGTTTTAATGCGTCCTCTCGGATATAGTGCTGCGTACATTCCTTCGCCCTGCTCGTCCTTTTATACATGGAACAGCGGAAATGCGCATATCCGTTTGCCGTGGCTAGGCTGAGTTTCGCCCCGCAGTCGGCACAATAGAGCAGCCCCGAAAAGATACTTGTCATTCCGCTTTTGGTCGGTCTGCGTTTGTTCTCCCGTATCACCTGCACTTTTTCCCACATATCCCTGTTAATAATGGGGGTATGGGCGTCCTCGATATACGTCCGCCTGTCCTTTGCGGTGGGGATGCGTTTCCTGCTCTTAAAGCCTAAACGGGTGGATTTAAAGCTCTCCGTCACGCCGATATATGCCACATTTTCCAGAATGGATGCAATCGTGGCTGGCTCCCAGTTATAGGGATGTTCCGATTTTTTTGCAACGCCGATTCCCTTTGACACTTTGTAGGCTGACGGGGTTAGCACTTTATCTTCCCAGAGGGCTGTGGCGATGGCTGACACGCCTTTTCCCTGCATACAGAGTGAGAATATCCTGCGGACGGTTACTGCTGCTTCCTCGTCCACAAGCCAACGGGTTTTGTCATCTGGATTCTGTAAATATCCGTATGGCGGTGCGCCCAGATGCTCCCCCGCAAGCCCTTTCGCTTTCTTGACTTCCTTTACCTTTTTGCTCGTGCTTTTTGGATACCATTCGTTGAAAAGGTTGGTAAAGGCGGCAAATTCGTTGCTCTCAAGGCTGCCCGTGTCCACGTTGTCCATGATGGCAATGAACCTTATGCCCGCTTCGGGGTAGATGATTTCGGAGTAAGAGCCGATTTCAATATAGTTCCTGCCGAAGCGTGATAAGTCTTTGACAATGACCGTTTTTACAAGCCCTTTTTCAATGTCCACCGACATTTCCTTAAAGCTAGGGCGGTCAAAATTCGTACCCGTATAGCCGTCGTCCACGTAGAATTTCGGGTTAGGGAAACCGTGTTCTTTCGCGTATTTCATCAGATATTCTTTCTGGTTTACAATGCTGTTGCTTTCGCCTTCCCGTCCGTCATCTTGGCTTAACCTACAATACAATGCAGTAAATTCTTCCTGCTGTCTTTTCATAAAGCTCTCCTTTCCGACAGCAGACACGGTATTGTGAAGTGTAGGTACAGTGTACCACATCTGCCCTTAAACTTCAACGCTTTAAAGCGATAATTCTTCCGCTGCCTGTTATTCCCCGTTGTCATCACCCCAATTCTCATCATAAAATCCATATCCCTGTGCGCTGCGCCGAAAAATATCTGTAAGCGTTGCAAGCAAATCCCGCCCGTCTTTTCGGAAATGGGCGTTGACGGTGTATTCCGTGCCGCCGATTTTCTCGGTAATGCTCATCGGCTCTGGGATGCGGACAAGGGGCGTGACGTTCTGGACAGGCGGCAGAGGGGGATATATTTTATCTGGATTTACCATAGGGATGTCCTTGTATTCCTCCATAATCGCCTGTATTTCTTCCTCGGACAGTCTGCTCATCGCAATGATTCCTCCCTCCTGCGGTCTGTTTTAATTAGCTGTTTCTGTCGGTTTGGACGCTGATTTTCCATCGTGTCGTGGATTTGGTCTAAGCAGTCATCAATGTGGGCGGAGCGTTTCTCAATCCCGTCTGCATATTTCAGCCGCTTCCTAAGCTCCGTTATCCGCTCCGTCACGCCCTGTTTTTCGGCTCGGAGTGTTTCTTTTTCGGCTGGTGTGGCACGGCGTACCTTATTCCGCAAGTGCTGGCGGTAGTCGATAAGTTTATTCATTTCACTCTGGTTTTGCTCCCTGTCGGCGTGTAAGTCGGAGAGGGTGGAGATGTTATGCTTTGACATATACCGCACCTGTGCGGTAATCTCGTCCAGTTTCCGAAGCTCCTCTTTCATCAGCGGGCTTGTCGGCTTGTAGTCCGTGCCTTTGGGAAATATCCCTAACTGATAGCACCAGTAATAGTACAATGCTAAAATCCCCGTGGTTTTTTGGTGTGGTTTCCATGCGTTTTTGTACTGCTCTGGCATATGCGGGGAGTAGGAAATCCTTGCTTTGTAGTTCCCAAATTTGTATGCTCCCTTTAAACATGACTGTATGAAATTGGGAGTCAGCCGCTCGTCAAGCGTGTCTAACCTTGTGAAATGGTTGTATTGCGGCAGCTTCATTTTCCAATGGCTGCCCGAAAAATCAACCTCATATCCCTTGTCGGCAAGGTATTTTATCATGTGCTGTAAATCCCTGCTCCCGTTGATTGCCTCCCTCAAATCCTCCCGATAGACGTTGTAGCGTGTGGGTTTGCCGCTTTTTTCATCTAGATAAAGCGGTCTTGACGGGGCTTTCTTCGGATGCTCTATGACTGACAATCCGTACTCAAAACACAATCGGTCGGACACTTCCCTCAACCGTTTCTGCTCCGATTTTGAGTAATTATATTTGCTCCCATCCAGATAAGAAACGGAGTTAAAGCAGAAGTGATTATGCAGATGTCCTTTGTCAAGGTGGGTGGCAACGATTATCTGGTACTTGTCGCCCCACATCTCCCTGGCTAGCTTCAACCCGATTTCATGGCACTGTTCGGGCGTTACCTCGTTTGGCTTGAAGCTCTGGTAGCCGTGCCAAGCGATATATCCGCCTGTCTTTTGGTACTGTTTTTTTGTCAAAATCATCTGCTGTAATGCTGTTTCTTTCAGACAGTTGATTGCGGAAACATACTCGCCCTCATTTGTTTTTAACAGATTCTTCACATAGGAGAACACGTCAAAAAAATCCTGCATATCTCGATTCGGCACGGTTTTTTCTGGATTTTCTATATAGTCAATCACGTCTTTTATGCTCCCTTTGACATGCCATAGGCTCGTTACTGCCAAATTAAACTGCCCCCTGTTCTGTCAATTCTTCTACGCTAAATCGTTGTGGGAGAGTTGTTTTCTGTTGCAGTTCTAAGATAAAATCCTCAATCTCCATACAGGTATCAGCGGCGGCAGGGTAATAAGGAACACACTTTTTGAAAGCGTCATGCACCTCATAGAGTTTGTTTAACAGCTCCCAAAACTCGGTTTTAGGCTGTGGCTGTGGGGCGTTTCCTTTGCATAACTGGCGCATAAATTCGGCTACGGACAGACCGCAGGCAGCGGCGCACTGCTTTAATTTTTTATGTTCTTCTTCGTTCAATCGGACGGTAATCGGGACATTCCGCGCGTCCTTTTCTGATTTTTCTCTGCTCATTTTTCTTATCCTCCAGTCTTGAATTTCATTTTTAACAGGGTATTCAGGGATGTTCCCTGAGTAAGTCCACGCCCACAAGCGGCGTGGATTGGGATTGTGGCTGACACAATCCGATGCTCGCTATCTCTGTGGACAACGCCGCAGAGCATTTTCCTGTGCAGCGGCATCTTTAACGCCTGCCTTACCCTCCGAAAAGAAAACCCCTATGTCCTTTCCACCTCCGTTCTGGATTCGATTTCTCTTGACTTTTGGATAAATGAAAAAGCCGCTACACGGCATCACGAATGACAGGAGTGTTTTCTCCTGCTTGGATTCGCAATGCTATGTAACGGCTTTGAAATTCAAAACCATGATTCCACTCATCAGCCGAAAACAGAAGTTTATTTTCGGCGGCGGTCAGCTTTGTCCGCTGGCTGACAATCCATTCTGCAATCTATGCGCTTATTTCATTTTCAATCTTCCAATTCCCTTGTGGGTATTTTAGAATATCATAGCGGCTGCACCCATGTCAAGAAATTTGGCAAAACTTTTAGTATTCCCTGTGGACAAACTTTTTATACATCCGTTTTTAAAATTGGGCGGGGGAATTTTATCCCTCACCCAATAGTCCATAGAAAAGCGGGAAATATTAGACGCTTATAAAATTTTCCGCAGCTTTTTCCGCAGATGGTTTAACCTTGCATAAATAGCCCCCGCTGTCAGTCCAACAAGCGGGGCAATCTCCTTTGTGGAATAGCCCTGCATTTTCAGCAGGACGATTTGCAGGGTACGCCTATCCACCGTAAGCAATGCCCGATATAGGGTTTCGTTTTCAATTTCGTCCAGTAAATCGGCAACGGTCATTACCTCCGCCTGCTTCTCCCTGTCTGCCATTCCCTCAAGGTATTCCCCGAAGTTGCTTGACCAGTGGTAAAACCGCCTGTTGGAATTGAAGTCTGCCCTGTCGTCTATGCGGATTTGCTCAATGGTGGTTTCATCAACTCCATGTTCCCGCAATATTTTTTCTTCGGCTTCTTTCCAGATACGCCATTTCCTGTCTTCACGTCCGTTGTTGTATGCCATTCTCCTTTTTCCTCCAATCTGAATTGAGCAGGCTTCTGCCTGCGATGCTTCTTGACCATTAGGTCAAGAAGATTGCTGTTTAACTAATGCAGATGGAAAAGGCGGCGAACGGCAGCCAACATCAGAAAAAGCCCTGCGGCGTATTCCGATAAAAATTGACAAAATAAAAACCGCAAAGGTACTGTGACCTTTACGGTTGTAGGAAATGCAGCTTCTACCATTGGGATATTCTATTTCTGTTTTCATGGCGAGAAGCAGCCTTACATATGCAGGGATTTTTTTAACTGGCTTCCTGCCAGTCCCCGATATGCTATGTATGGATGAACATTGCGTTGTATGGACAAATAAGTAACCGCCCGAAAAAAGAACATAAAAAATCTCCCCAAACTTAAAAACAGGTCTGGGGAGTGTCTGTTAAGTCTTTTCGGGCATAGCAATACCGCCCACCATACGCCGTTTTTTTATTTGGTGGGCGTTTGGCTTAAAACCTTATGAAATAAAATAGAGCCAACGAACTATGATATAAACTCACAAGTTCATCGGCTCTGCGTCTTAAGCGTCTGGCTCTTTGATGACAGTTACTTGTAACTCTTTTACATTAATCAACGTTTCCTGCTTACATTTCGGACAGTAGAGCGGATAGTTTTTCATAATCGTATCCGATCTAATTCTGTCACGAGTTTTACTACCGCAGATGGGGCAGCGTATCCATTCTAATTTCATTTTTCAAATACCTCTCTATTATTTTCGAATAATAAGCTATTTCTCTTGTGTGATTGATTCGCATATATTTACCTATCCTTTGCATGGCTTTTTCAATTTTCAATCATTCACGCTCTTGCGAAAACTGTGGTGACGGTGATGATGTCATTATCGATTTTCGCAAAAATCTCGCCATTCATCTTGCGCATGAGCTGTCTGCAAATGTAAAGTCCCAGCCCGTTGCCGCCAATGTTTCCTGCATTTGCTCCGCGCCAAAAGCTCTCGAAAATATGCGTCAAATCGTCATTCTCAAGCGTACAACCGCCGTTCATGATTGCAATTTGGACGCATTCGTCGTCTTCGGGGAAAATCAATTCCACACGTCTGCCATCGCCGTATTTGAGGGCATTTTCCATAATGTTTTGCATCACTTCAACGCTCCTGCTCAAATCCCCCGATAGCAGACAGTTTTTATATTTTCCGATAATAAAATCTGTTTTGATAAGTGCCAGTTTTTCCTTGTAATATCCCGCGATTTTTTCAACAAGTTCCGAAAGATAAAACTCGCCCATATTCACTTCAAAGCTGAAGAAATCTTCTCTTGAAGCCGTTATAATCTGTGAAACATAGCCCTCGATCTCCTCCGCTTTTTCGTTGATGTTTTCAGCGATTTTGTGCTGCTTTTCCGCGTCCGAATACAAATTTTTCGACAGTGCTGCCGAGTACAATTTTATAGCGGAAAGCGGCGTTTTAATATCGTGCGAGAGCGATAGCAGCAGTGTTTTCTTTTCTTTCTGCATTTCCAGTTCGCGCTGCTTTTGCTGTTCTATATTTTCACGGAGAATATTGATCCCCCAAAGAAATTTTCCGAAAAAACGGCTTTTCGTTTCCTTTATCGGCGCGGCGAGATTACCCTTTGAAAGCTCGTAAGGGATACCGCTCAGACGTTCAAAGGGCATAAGAATTGCGAATTTTATATAAAGCAAAACCGTTATGATTAAAATCGCCATAACGCCGAGAACAGCATTTACAATTCCTGTAAGCTGCGTTTTGTCGGAGTAGCCGTTAGTATTGTAATCAAAGCGATAAAGTTCTCCGTTTATTTCACGGATAACATAGTCGCTGTCCGTGATGTAAAATTTTTCTCCGTATCGTTCAATATTTGTAACGTACACACATTCGGAAATGTCGGCAGAACCATTCGTTTCTATTTCATGGACAAGACGGCTTATCTCCACTCGATATTGCCTGCTCCCATTGGTTCTGTCGGCGGCAAGAATTATATTCACTACAACAAACAACAGGATTACGGCAATCGCAACTACGGAGAAAATTTTGTTAAACGCTTTCATATTTATAACCCACCCCCCATACGGTAACTATTTTTTTAGGGTTTTTGGGGGCGTCCTCTATTTTCTGCCGCAGCCATTTTATGTGTACCGTCAGTGTCTGCTGTTCTGAAAAGCTGTCGCTGCCCCAGACCTGTTCAAAAATGTATTCCTTGCTTAAAGCCCTGCCCTTATTCTCCATTAAAAGCAGAAGCAGCTCAAATTCCTTCGTGGTCATTTCAAGTTTTTTTTCATTTTTGTAAACGGCACGGCTCGCCTTATTTATGCGTATATTGTCGTCAGTAATTTCGTCAAGAGCGTATCGTCGCTTAAAAATCCCGCTTATTTTTGCGAGCATAATATCAATATCATATGGCTTTTCTATATAATCGTCTGCGCCGAGATTCAGTCCGTTCAGCTTGTCATCCTTTTCCGTTTTCGCACTTACAATCAATACGGGCGTGTTGCTCGACCTGCGGATTTTTTCCAGAACATAAAATCCGTCCTTATCAGGCAGCATGATGTCAAGCACGACAAGCCTTGCGCCGTATCTTTTGTACAGCAGCAAGGCTTCTTCGGCTGTTTGAACCGCCGATACTGTATAATTTTCCGCACGGAGAAAATCACACAGCAGGTCAGCAAGCTCCTTGTTGTCCTCAACAATGAGAATATCCATATTACCACCCTAATTCCAGAAGCCAGTTATTCAATGCGCGCTCCCGTTCTCTTATCTGTGTGGAACAGTCGCTTAAGTCGTACTCTCCCTTTATGTTCCCGTCAACAATGTACATGACCCTTGTACATTTTGCCGCGACCTTAACATCGTGGGTAACGAGCATGATTGTTGTTCCCTCAGAATTTAATTTTACAAGCTCTTCCATTACCTCGTCGGAGGAAGTGCGGTTCAATGCCCCTGTCGGCTCGTCGGCAAAAATCATTTTCGGGTTGTTTATCATACTGCGGCAAATGCACGCCCGCTGGAGCTGACCGCCCGAAACCTCATTGATGTCGTTGTCGGCAATGTCGATAATGCCGAGCTTGCGCATGAAATCTTGGCCGCGCCGCGCCGTTTCCCTGCGGGGTTCACGCTGCTTTTTGGATTGCGTTGCAGGAAGTATGATATTATCCAATATGGTGAGGTTTTTCAGCATATACATTTGCTGAAAGATAAAACCCATTTCGTCAAGGCGCAGGGCTGCAAGTTCTTTTTCTCCTATCCCTGCGATATTTTTCCCACAGAAACTCACTTCTCCTGCGGTAAAGTTATCCATGCCCGAAACTGCGTACAGCAGCGTGGATTTTCCAGAACCTGACGGACCCATAACGGCGACCATTTCTCCCTCGCCAATCGTGAAATTTACATTTTTCAATACGTTGTTCTGCCGCTTGTTTACGATATACGTTTTGCAGAGGTCTTTTACTTCGAGAATATTCATAATTGATTCTTCCTTTCATTATTCAATGCTTGCTGTATCGGAGGATTTGATTTTTCTTGTGTACAAAGAGGTCAAAAACGCGCTTACGGCTGTGGCGGTAAGGACGATAACGGGGAATACTGCGTATATCTCCACAGGGTTTTGCATATATTCTACGCCCATTTCAAGCCCCATCGTCCCGAAAATAGGGTCAAAGCAAAGCTTTGTAAGGGGCATACCCAAAAACTCCGCAAGAAGTACAGCCGCCGCCACCGCAATGAAAAATCTTAATGTGTACTGTCCATATATTTTGGCGTTCCTAATGCCGATGGCTTTCAAAAGGGCAATTTCCGCCTGCTCCTTTGCGATAAAGGAACGCGCCATAAGCACGGTTATAAGTGCGGCTAAAATTACCGTAAGGACGGCGGACATTTTTTTAACCGCGTCTATGGCATCGCCGACTCCGGTGGTGTCCTTTACGGTTTCGCCCGCTGTTTTAACGCTTGAAAACTTAGGATAAAGCTCCTCGATTTTTTCAATTCTGCTTAATACTTCCTTATCGTCGGGGTCGTCGGTAAATCTTATCTGCGTACCGGGGGAGCCGATTGCTGCGATATAGTTGATATCGCAGTCGGTATGAACCCTTACGGATATGCCCTGGTTGACCATTGCCTGATACAGAGCGGTTATGATGAACTCCGCCGTTTCGCCCGTCGGGTAGGACAAGGTAACGGTATCGCCTATTTCCGCACCCAGCTTTTTTGCCAAAAGGGTTGTCATCGCAATTTCGTCGCTGTTTTGGGGAGGAGTACCCTCTAAATATTCGTACATATCCATTGTTGTTCCCGTACCCTGAAGTATAGCTGTCTTGCTTTCATATTCGCCGTATCTTATCATCGTATAAATATAATATTCCGTCATACATTCCGCGGGCATACCGTTTTCCGCAAGGGTCTGCTCCATATCATCAAGATATTTTTTAACCTTTTCATGTCCGTCCACGGTCATAAATTTCACAGCTTCGTCGCCGATGTCCGCAACGGCGTGGCAGTCTGCATTCCCGAAATATTTCAGCAGCTTTCCGCTTTTAAGAGACGCCGTGACATTGGAAAGCATTATCAGCAGCGACATACACAGAAAAAACGTAAAAGCAATGACAGCGTAGCGTTTGGGACTGCTTACAATATCGTTTGCGGCAAGGAAAGCCGTCGTGCCAAGCCGCGATTTTCCAAGGCTCATAACGCCTTTTTTGCGGAAGCGTTCCCCTGTCTGCCCGTTCCTTACAGCGTCGATAGGGGACATTTTGCTCACCCTGCCCGTACAACTGAGACAGAACAGGAGAATCACAGCCGCTGTCAGAACCGCGCAGGCAATGTTTACAAATCCGTTATTGCTGCTGTCTATTATAATAGACTCCGAGGAATAACTAATAAGCATTTTCCCGAATGGGTAGCTGAGTATCAAGCCGAGTGCTGCGCCGACAACGGAAATGGCGAAGTATTTTGTAAGGTACAGCCCCCGAATTTTTATGTTCCGTATGCCTATTGCTTTCATAACGCCTATCTCGCGGAATTCTTCGGAGAGGGTAAAGGCTATGGTGAACCGCAGTACCGCAAAGGATATGATGATAAGAATAAGGCTCACCGCAAGGATAAGACCCAAGATTATCATGTTAAAAATATAGGCTTGACCCAGTGTATCCGTGCCACTCGCAAAGGTAAAGCTGTCGGATATATCCGCTATCTGGGACAGGGTCTTGTCAAGATTGGCGGTGTGTATGTATAAGAATTTCCCGCCGTACATATTTTTCATCGTTTCGTCGGACATATATTCGTCAAATTCCTCGCCGTTCATGATAAACCTTTTAATGCCCATCAATTCCGTGCCGCAGACAGCGTCCTTGAAACTGCCCGCAAAGGTAAATTCGTGGCTTACGCCCTCTATTTCGACAGTAATTTTGTCGCCTACCTTAAGTCCCATGCTTTTCTCTATGAAACGGGTAGCGTAAATTTCCCCTTTCGGTACGCTTTTAAGAATATTTTCGTCGTCCAGGAAATAATTCATCCCCATATCGCTGTCGCTCTGTAATACAAATATCTGATTGGCGTTGGAATCGTTAAGCGGTTCGCCGGCCCGCGTAATATTGGACTGGGACACACGGACGTACTCCTCGATACGGAACTCGTCTATCGCGGAGGCGTTTTCAAGTGTCCCACAAATGTCCTTGTCTGAGGATTTGTTTTCGCTCATCGCCCAGTAATCGGGTACGTCCGCCATTTCAAAATAGCTGTCCAGCGCAGTCGTCACGGTGATGATGTTGCTCACGCCTGAGGACATGAACATCGACGCGAGTATAATAAACACCAGCAATATCACGTTCATTGCCCTTTTGCGCTTTAGGTCTTTTTTTAGTATTCGTAAATACATTTTTTTATTGCTCCTTTCGCTTTGTGATTCGATTGTAGCATAGAAGTTATTAAATAATCCTTAAATCGGTTTGCGGCAATCAAATTATGGGTGATAATGAAAAACGTTTACCCATCCTTTTGTAATATGTCCGGGGATAAGATAGAAATGTGTCGAATAAAAAAAGCCCGCAGCCCCTTTGGAAGGTGCTGCGGTATGTACAGAAAAAATATGATGTCCTGTTGTGGGTGGCGGGAATCCGTTCCCTGCCTGTTCCATGCCCATGGTATCCCCTTTCGTGGGGACAGCATTTTGTTCCGGCTTCCCCGGCAGCCTGCCGGTGCCATCTGCCGGGAAAGCCCTGGGGACTGTTCCGCCAGATGGCCTGTCCTTTCTCTGAACAATAGAAAACACCCAGCATAACACAGCCGTCCTGGCTGCTTTTATCGGGTGTGTCGTAATTTATCCTTCTGCTGGTGCCTTCCCTGTCTAAAGGAACGGCATTTTGTCATCCGTAACCAGAAAAAGCGGGCGCACTGCAATCCACATTCATCGTGAAACGCAGCACGCCCGCTAAAATGTATGTATCGCTTTTGTTTACCGCTTTAAATGTACTGTGGAATATCTGTCACTAACGTTCCCCAGGAGTAATCACCAATGCACAAAGCATTGGCATAAAACGAAAGAAACAACCTACTATGCTGTATATAAGGCACCATATTAGATCATCTTTCAAAGATTCATTCCATTCGCTTCAAACTCCTTTTCCGTAATAGTTTCAAACTCTCCCGAATAATTTTCCAAAAAATCATACGCAAACTTTCGATTCAGCTTGTCATGAATTTTCTGGTTGTAATAATTTCTCAGACAGCTATAACAGGAAGGCGAACAGTTACATCCTTTCGTTATTTCAATCGCCTTATCAACTACCTGCCGAAATTTATCTCCAGATTCAGTGACCAATCTTCTTACATGACCGGCCCCGCCTGCCACAGCATCATATAAAACAACAGAATACATCAGTTTATTATCTAAAATAACTTTATGTAGACAACCCTTAATATCATTTCGTTCAATATCCAACTCTGCCGATAATGCTTCTAACAGAGCATACATTACAGACAGCATCATTTCTTGATTTCCTGCCTGTGGACTTGAAAAAAACAAACGTACAACATCCGTCTTAAATACATGACATAACTTATTCTTCACCAACTTCACTTCACAATCTTTTCCCCATGGTGTAGGATGCTTTTTCTCCATAGTTTTCTGATGTGAATTGAAATCAGCCTCATCCAAATTCTCAGTAGTACTTTCTGAATATCCACAATGTGGACATACATAGAAGTCATCGTTGCATACCACCATCAATGAATCATTTACAGATGTTTCCATACAGAATTTATTTCCATCATTCATAACAAAAGCATACTTCTGCATTATCTGACGCCTGACATCCCCGATATAGAAATCATCACTGCGATAAACCTTATCTGGCTTGCGCATTGGAACATCTTTTGGTTTACCATCTGCAACAAAACCTCTTCTCGGCTCAATAGCCTGTTTCCAACGATGCTGTTCAATAATTTTATGGCATGATACACATTCTTCCCCAGAAGAATCCGGCTCCATAGAACGGTGATTCCATGTAAGACAGGAAGGATTTTTGCATTGTGCGATATATGCGGTTTCCCAATCCTGTCCCGTAGTCTGCGGAAGTTTTCTGATATATCGACTGGTATACAGCTTCCCGTCTGCGACTACCTGCGCATCTGGAGCATATTCAGAAATAGCAAGCTGAAGGTCTCTAACCATTTGTAACTTCTTATCTGTTGCATTATTGGCATTCTGATGCAGTTCTACAGTATCTACTGGAAACCCATATTTCGGCAGCACATTATTTCTGACAAGAAACTCTATCAATTCATTTCTACCACGATTATCTTCTTTGCCTCGCCGATAAGATTTCATCTTTCTTTCAGCTTCATCTGCCTTATGAATGGATCCCTCCTTTAATTGTTTCTCAATCTCATCTTTATAATATTTAACTGTTCCCCTAAATTCATCTACCGCCATCTTTAGGACACCATCTTTGCCAATTAATTTCTCCTTCCATGAATAATCATTGATTCCCATAGTTTCATGCATCGATTCAGGTATTGAGTTTTGAAGAACTACTTTCAAATGTTCTGGCTTGCTTTCAAGATAAATGCACAGTCTCTCCCACCCATTTTCATTAAGTAAAACATCTGCATTGTTTAAATTGTAGACATCAATCTGCTTTGCAAAGAAATCACTTAAAGCCACTGCAAATATATGTCTGAGAATTACTTTCTCATTTTTAACTGTAAATAAGGGTACACCTATTTTGCCAGTAATCATATTCTCAGGATTTTTATAATATGTAAAATCGTGCGAACTTAACTTAGCATATGTTAGTGAGAATGCAGCCGCATTCTTACCACGCCCTGCACGACCGGCTCTCTGAACATAGTTTGCCGGTGATGGTGGCATATTACGAAGATATACGGTTTCCAAATCACCTACATCCACACCCATTTCAAACGTAGTGGAACAGCTCAATGCATTGATTTCCTTATTGACAAACATTTCTTGGTACTTCTGTTGCTCCTCTCTTCCGAGCTGAGCTGTATGCTCTTTGATATGTAAAGGTTGCATGAGTGTTGATTTGTAAAGTTTTGCATAATGATTGTCATCAAGAAGACTTGCATGAGTAATCTGTTTCAGGTGACCGCCACATTTCTGTGTTGTACACATCCATTTACAATTAGTCATACTTGTTTTGCCACAGACATCACATACATAAATGGGAACATCCTCCGTGCCTGCCCCTATCGTAAACCGCTCTGTACTAAAATAAAATTCGCCATTACCAGCAGAAGAGAGACTCTCCTCCCCGCATAGAATCTCATCCCAATAAATCTGTAACAATTCATTAGCGGCAGTTTCGTCTAAATCAAGAACCTTCATAACACGTTTTAGCCGACCGTTTTTTAATAGTTTTCCATTTTTCCTGCAAGCTGCAGACCATCCTGCCAAATACGCCTTCTTTTTGTCCTTGTCCAGATCCTTACACCTCTTTATTCGCTTAGGTCTGGCAGCATAAAAAATATATTCTCGATCATCATCCGTTAAATTGCATTCTCCTTCCAATGCACCATGGTATACAATATCCATAACAAGCAAATCAAACAGGGCTTTCATATCATGACTGTTCTGACCATATGCTTCTGCAACGCCTGCCATAATATCTTCACTATTTCCCTTGTAATCAAACTTTATCATGCCCATGGAAACAAGGCTGGTGCTTCTGCGGGCATTAACCATTTCATTCAGTACAGCAATCCACGCATTCTTGCGGCTAATCGCAGTCAAATTTTGCTTTCCATTATCACCGGGTTCTGCAAAAGTACGGCAGGAATCAAAATATGATGCCAATTCATCCACAAAATTCTGGATTTCCCAAGGATGAGAAGCCATATTGTCGCAATTTTTCTCCACAACATGCCAAATACCACGACGACGTAAAAACTCACTGTAGGAAGCTGTCATATAAGATGCAAAGAACGCTGCCTCACCACGACTATCCGAGAAAGACAAAAACTGCCGTTTTCTCTTAATGATATCTACTTGTGAATTCTGTCTTGCTGAACTAAACAAACCTCTCTTTGTTCCCAAATCACTTTTTTTGCTATTAAGAACTTTTTCACTCTCCGGCAATTCCTCAAACAACGATGTTCCAAGGACAGCCGTTGCCGCATCATATCCAAGATAAAATGTCTTAAAATGTCCAAGATTACAACTTGGACATTTTCCATCGCCACGCACGCCACCTTTTTTGCCTTTTCTTACTCTCACATAATGGTTCAATCCACAGGTACAGGGAGGATCTGATTTCAGACTCTCATGAATAATCGATCCGCACTTCGCACAGACCATATAATCGTTCTTTCCGATTTCGCCTATAGTTTCTTCCTCATCTTCGTCATCTCCATCAAGAACAGTGTCATGACTGTCCCAAAGCAGATAATATTCTATCTCCGGATCATAAGAACTATTAGCAAATTCTAACTTTCCATCCAGTTCTTTCCCGACTATGGCGATACGACCACAGTCATCACAAACAGCACATTCAAAAACCTTCCACTCCTCACTGCCAATAATTATATTCCGGTTTCTGTTCAGCATTAGCCTTTTATACTTCCCCAAGGTGATGTATGCACCTTCCATTGCTTTCGCAAACATATGATAACGTGCCTTTATCAGTGGAGATTTATTCTTCGATGCCTGTACCGCTATGTTAACGATATTAACAACATCCTGTTCTGTGATTTCATGTTTTTGCTGAAAACCTTTTGTAATCTCAGGAATCGTCATAGGATGGTTTATTATTGTACGAAGTTCTCTATATACAGATGCACTGACACATAAATCATACAAAAACTCTGCATCCGCCTGTCCAACAGGAATAGTTATCTCATAATCACCGACAATCTCATTAAGTGGTTTCTGCGGATCAATCAGCTTGCCAAACAAAGAAACTGGTATATTAGAAGCTGGCTTATCATAAGATGGAACTATAATTTCAGAACGGATAATGTCTTCTGCCATGAAAGTGGTATTACACAAAGTATCCGCAAATTTTACGATATCCCCATCCGCTTCCTTCCCGCCCAATGTAGCACTGGTAAGGATATGCAACACATTAGCGGGATTGCTGATCCTTGCTTTCAAACGTTTTAACAGCAGAGACGTCTCCATTCCTGTCGCACCGCGATAAATATGAGCTTCGTCCAACACCAAAAAACGAAGTTTTGCTCCTGAAAAAACAAGGTCATCTTTCGGTCTGAGCATCATATACTCAAGCATCGCATAATTTGTCACCAAAATATGCGGCGGCATGGTCTGCATTCGATCACGGGAAATAATCTCGTTCTTCAACGGTTTTAACGGATACCCGTTAGTATCCTTATAAATTTTTCCATACTCCGTAATACCGTCCTGCTCATTCTGCTTAGTACTGCTGTTATACACACCAAAAGTAATATCGGGGTAATTTTTCAGCATATTTCGCAGTCGCTTCATCTGGTCATTTGCAAGGGCATTCATCGGGTATATCAAAATTGCTCTGACCCCTGAAGAAATTGTTCCTTCCTCTGCTTCACGCAGGATATGGTTTATAATGGGAATCATGAAACACTCTGTTTTTCCAGAACCGGTACCAGTAGTAACAATCAAATTCTTTCCTTTATTAGTTTTCCTGAGTGCTCTTTCTTGATGAAGATACAGCCCTCGATTGATCTGTATTTCCTTCTCGCCGTCAGGAATATTCCCTTCCAATCCTCGGAATAAAGGAGAAGCCTCGCCTTCTTCAATCATATCCTCCATACTTTTCCCCGTTTTATAAGAATCACTAATATCAAGATAGGGGCCTTTCGATACAACGCCTTCTTCCTGCAATGCTGCAACAAATTGCATAGCATAATCCCTATCAGAGATATGGAATAATGTGGAAATATATCCTATAAATTCATCTTTTATATTTTTTGCCGCCGCTATTGGATTAAACATACTTATATCCTTTCTGTCCGGTACAAGTACAAATCAACAAGGGAATATTTGTGCTTGTTCGCTTTTGTTTCTTCATGATCTGTCAGCGCATAGACCATTTTTTCTAAATATCTATCATAATAGTGATAATAGCAAAATCCATCGTAATCGGAGTTTGTTATGCACAGGACAACATCTCCAACATAAACAATCCTCACGGGATTGACCATCATCTTTGTAACTCCCCGCTTGTTAGTGTGTGTGTCAAACGAGAATTCATAACGTTCTCCATGATATCCTTCTGTAAACAGGATTCCTTTGTAAACAGGCCGATATCCCTCCGAGGTATCTTCCATACCTGTAAACTCTATATTATCAATGTAGCATGTTTTAATCTTTATATGCCCCGCTCCCTCATTAGATTCATCTGTAATAGCATCCACCACAATACGCCTATCTTTAAAACGCAGTAAATTTTTATCACCAACAATGCAATCACCCTCAGCAATCACTTCCTTAACCTTTTTAAAAAGACTCCCAGAAAGAATACTGATTTTAAAACGGTAGTTTCCAATCTCCATATCTGCCGGGATTTCTATACTTTCGATACCTTCATCAAGTTCAAATTCCGTCAAAGAATCTTCATTTCTAAATAATGCAAGCGTAAATTTTCTTCCCTCTTTTCCGATAAATCCTCCGCCTTGATTCCAAAAAAGTCTGTTATTTTCTGTCCAAAATTCCGGTGTTTTCAGAAACCTTTCTTTATAGAAAACACGAGTCAGCGTATAACAATCACTTTGTCTGATACCTTTAACCACCATTTGAATCTCTGTAAGTGAAAATGTATCCGTTCCTGCGAATGACTGCAGAACATTTCCAAGAGTAACCACCCCTTGCCCATCATACATAATATCCTTGCCACCGATGGTAAACCGAACTTCTGTTTTTGCTGGACTCTTTACCATCAGCAGACTACTCTGCGGAATGTTTCCAATATAATATGCCTGAGCTGTCCCATTCATCCACATGCCAGAAGTTTCCTCAATCTGTATTTTAGGAATGACAATATGGAGTTCTCCGTTCCGATATGGCACACTCACTTCTTCATCTTCTTGCGTAAATAACACAGTTTCAGAGAAATCGTCTATACTAATCATAAATCTTGCATCAATGTAATCATTTTGAGAATAATAAAATTCCCGATTAAAATCTCCCTTTGCACTGCCAATCAGAAGAAAACTCCTATCAAAAACTAATCTTTCATTATCAAGATTTATAACTTGAATCCTGCATATATCCTCTTTCCCTTCAATCAGACAGTTAAAAGCTAATCCTCCATTGTTTTCAATTTTAGGAAGTTCTGAAAACTCAATTCGCTCTCCGTTCTTCAAAACTATATACTGCCGTACAAACTCGGCATTTCCCAAAATGATGTTACAAAAGCCACCGCGATAAGCAAAATAATATTCCACATCTTTCACACTCACAGTGGGAAGAACAGCAGATTCTGCAGGTGGAAAAACACGGATATCTGTTCCTCCAATGCTGTCAAAGGAAAGCAGTTTCCCTCCTACCGTAAGCACAAAACCATCTTTCAATTCAATGAAGAATGCTTTAAGACCTCCCACCTTAAAAGCATCTATATCCGTAGCTTCTGTCTTTTCAGCTTCAAAAGCAACAGTGTATGGCATAACCAGTGTATAATTACCGCGCTTCAATTGGCCAACGTTAATTTCCGTTGTTCCGGAGAATATCAGCATATGGCGATATAATGTATCGTCGGAGTTATATATTTCTTCATTATCACAGGTAATCCGAACTTGAATATCCAGTTCATTGACATCCCTGTTAAAAGCAGGCAAAGAAACAGAAACCCCATTTAATGTTTTTCCAAGTTCATTTCCATACCAGCTTAAGCTTTGCTGATATACAATTGCTCCACTGTAATAAAAAGTAAGCATAGCTTTACTGACATTTTCGCTTTTCAAACGAATATCCGGTACCACTAGCTGCACATCATTCTCGTTCTTCAACACCATCTTTGTTCTGATTCGGGAATAGTCAATAGCAATATCCCGTTGTCCATTCTGAACCTGATGCTCTGTCTTTCTGGTATTTGCAATAGCAGTAACCTTATCTTTGAACCACTCTTCACAAAGCTGCTCCTCATAGGTTTTTACTGGCATTTCCTCAGAATTAATCAAAGCCTCTATCTTAGCAATCAGCTTTTCAAACAGCTTGTGAGTAAAGACTGGCCGTAAAAGAATGAGCTTACGGATACCTTCCTGGAATGAATATACACGAGAACTGATTGTAAGTTCTGTATCCTCAGTATTTTCTCCACTTAACTTTTGCTGTAGCGATTGGATCATTACTTCAAGCAAAGGATCTCCCGGAATCATCTTCCAATTCAGATTATTCTTATAAAAATCAAACAAAAAATCGAATAAAGCCATCCACGATTTTCTTGTACTGAGAGCATGGATAACAGCCGTGGACTTAAATGCACGACCATTGGCATCTTCGACGAAAAGTCTGTGATTCTTCTTCATTGCACTTTCAAGCGAAGCCTGCAAAAGGCGAACCACAGCACCGTTTGTATCACGATACCCAAATTGTAGTGAAATAAAATTCCAAAAGTTACTGTTCTCTTCATTCTTCCAATTTTTTGCATGATTGATAAGAGCTAACGTTATCTGCATTTCTGCACGCAAAGTCATCTTTGCAAGCGGGTCTCTCAGAACTGTATCAATATACTTTCTAGTGTTTTCATTCAACTTATCCAATGTTTCCTGCTTAAGAATCTTGCTTCCGAGAAGCGGATAATGTGCAAACACCTTATCTTCAAATTTTCCGTCGCTATGGCGTTCCATCATATCCTGTTCAAGAATGTCCTGAACAAGCCCTGGCCGTTCCATTGAGCGTTCAAAACCAAGCACTTTTATATATTCACTCAGGGAGTAACCTTTATTATAGCAGTATGTATTAAGAATCCTGTAAATCCTGGAATCCGTAGGAAAATAAACCACATTGTCACAGACGATATACTGCTTCAGTTCCTCAATATGACGTTCTCTGGCACCATCTGATGTAAGCTCTGTCCCATCTAATTTAGATTCAAAACCATAAAGTTCAATAAAGTCCTTAATTGCATATCCATTTCTGGATGCCAGGGATCTAATCCACTGATTTTTAGGTTCAGAAGATATGTATACTTTTCCATCAATAAGATTTTCCTGAAAGAACGCCACTATCTGATTATCATTAACAGCTCTTGCATCACCTATGGGATAACCTGACAAATAAATTGCATATTCATCAGCAGAAAGCCCTCTAAGCTGTGCATTCATTCTGAATTTTTCAGGATATTTGGGCATAAAATAAGGTTTTTTAATGCAATAAACAATATCTCCATCTGCTTCGCCCGAAAGTTCGCGTTCTGAAAATCTGTGGAAATTAATATTCATTATCATCTGCTGTAAGCTTTCTGGCAAGTCCGCAAGGAAGAAGCACTTAATCTCATTTTCATACACAAAGATACAGCTTAAGTCACCCTGCCGATCATTCATGCAATAACAGATTACATTTTCATCATTGTAATCAAATTTTCTGACAGAAATTAATTTGAGCAGGATATCCCTCTCACTTTCAGTCAGTCTTTTGCCCGTCCAGATTTCTTGGCGTTTTGGTGACTTTTTATCAATTGCATTATATATGCTTTGACGAGACAGATCGAACCACTCTGTCATATGTCCAATTTTAAAAGCAAACTGCTCAACAAGTTTGTCAATTACCGGGAAATCAAATCCCTTTTCGGCAAATTGATGTTCTATCATCGCATCTTCATCCGATTCGTACTCAATGTGAGCAGGCTTAAAATAGTCTTCTCCCAGTTTATAAAGAAGATCTATCTGTTCCAGAAGCTGTTGCTGCGAAAGGGTTCCCATATTCTTCAAGTGTAGAATATCTGCAGGGTCTAAATCTAATACTTGACCTATTGTTTCAATATGCTCTATGATAAAACAATTACAAATCCGTACCGAAACATCCAAATCTGATGCGGGACGACGTAATATTTCTTCTGGAAATGATGGTCTTTCCCCAACAGCTAATCCAGATCTTTTCATTTTATCTTTAAAATCATCAAGTTGTAATATCCCGTCTGCCTCTATTACATGGAGAAGTTCTTCGATTTCGGCAATACTCTTTGATCCCATATTGCGGATTTTGTCTAAATTTTCAATATTCTCAATAAGCAAATAAAGCGTACTAATGTTAGCTCGCATTAAACAATTGAACGTTCTTGTGGAAAAATTCAGTGTAGATATCGGAATCTTACAGTATTCTGCTCTATTCTTAATGTACATCAATATCAGCCTCTCTCAATGGACTAATTCTATTCCTGTTTACAAGAAAGATGCCTTAAGGAGCACTTTCCTCAAGCCCAAGCCATCCTTTTACCGTTTCCACAGCATAACCAACCGCCTGTGCTATCTTTTCAATATCAAGTCCCATCTTATACAAGTTTCCAGCTACTTCCTGAGCTTTTTTCTGCTCAGACTCTTTCCTCATTTCCTGGATTGCCTGACACACATCAACCGCCTCCTCGCCTTCATCATATTTTATTCCTGAATTTGTAACCGCCTCAATCACATCCGCCGCCCGGCGCTCCACTTCCCGAAAACGCTTTTCATTGACTTTTAGTATTCTGCTTAAATTCTCACTATCTTTTGAATATTTGATAAAAAGCATCACCTCTCGCAGACTGGACTGGAATTTCATGATCTCCTCATCCGTCATCTGAGATGGGGCAATCAGCCGCACATGGTAATTATCCATACAGGCAAGCACATCTTGGTCTGAAATATCCATCATGTCAAACAGACTCAACGGTCCATCCCATTTTTCCGAGCCGAAAAAAATTGTCACTGTGATGGATGGTATCAGTCTGTCCTCCCGCCAAAAACCACTTAAGAACTCACCTGTGCTTGGATTTTTCCTGCCTTCGCCGACAACTTCCTCTCCCTGTTCCCTTTTCCGCCTCATCTCCTGCCGATGTGACTTTGCCGCTTCTTCCACCTGTCCTGCGTATTCCAGTGCGTCATACAGATTGTTCTTCACTGCCATTGCATAATGGATCTCCGCCTGGTTCTCCGCACCATAAAGGATGTATTCCATCTTCCCGTCCGTCATTGCGGCATACAGCTTCTGCACATCACGGAATTTCTGGACAGGAACTACGGCACTGTCTGCACCATATGGCAGCGCAATCTTAGTGGAATCTCGTTCTGCAAGCTGCTCCGGCAGAATCACCTGCCGCCCGCCATAAATATAGTAATTAAAGATGTCGGCAAATATATCGGCATCTTTTACATAATCTTTTGTGATTGTATCCACTTTCAACGGCTCCCACTGCCTTTCTGTATAAAATTTATGTCAGGCATTATACCTGTCAGATTTCCCACCCTGCCATGGTTTCATTATACTAAAGGAACTACTTTTTTTCAAGCGTATCAGAGCCTCCTCCCAAAGTGACCACGGGGGTTCACTTTATTTGACCACTGGGTTCAAAACGACCTATGGGGTGTTCATTTTCTCTGACCACGGGGTTCAAATGCCCTTTGGGGAGGGTTCAAAAGTGAACACCCCTCTGCCGACTGCCGCAGATTCTCAAACCGGCCAAAAAGCAAACAAGAGATTCCAGCAACAACCAATGTGCCGGAACCCCTTGTTTTCAGCGGTTTTCCCGATATTCTGTTCATTCCCTTTGTATCAATTAAGCGGTTTACATTTCCACGTACTCGTCTACGACTAAAAATCCCTGCTCATTTGCATAATCCCTTAGTATCTGTTTCTGCGTGGAAATGCTTGCGCTTTCCCCTTCCAGCTCGTCATCACGGCTTAAACGCATATATAACGCTGTATTGTATTGCTGCTGTTTCACTTGTTTTAACCTCCTGTCTTTGGAAACAGCCCGCCACAATACACTGCTTGCATGAATCTATTATAGCATGGGGCAGGCCGTTTTTCCATCATTGCAACAATATTCTTCTTATGGTTTTTTCATCTCGTACCGCATGACATTCTCCGCAAGCGTTTCCACGGTCTGTTTTTTCCCGCTGAAATGCTCTGTAAGATGGACAATGTTTTTGCCGCAGACAAAAGAAGTCTGCCCATCCTTTTCTATGAAATACCCTGTTGGGATTCCTTTCTCTTTTGGCTGGATTCCTGACTTAATTATTCTGTCAAATAGCTGTTTTACCGTAATGATTCCTCCCTCCTGCGGTCTGTTTTAACTGGCTGTTTCTGTTGGTTTAACCGCTGGTTTTCAATCGTATCGTGGATTTGGTCTAAGCAGTTGTCGATATGGGCAGAGCGTTTTTCAATCCCGTCTGCATATTTCAGCCGTTTCCTAAGCTCTGTTATCTGCTCCGTCACGCCCTGCTTTTCGGCTCGGAGTGTTTCTTTTTCGGCTGGTGTGGCACGGCGTACCTTGTTCCGCAAGTGCTGGCGGTAGTCAATCAGTTTATTCATTTCGGTCTGGTTTTTCTCCCTGTCGGCGTGTAAGTCGGAAAGGGTAGAGATGTTATGCTTTGACATATACCTTACCTGTGCGGTAATCTCGTCCAGTTTCCGAAGCTCCTCTTTCATCAGCGGGCTTGCCGGCTTGTAGTCTGTGCCTTTGGGGAATATCCCCAGCTGATAGCACCAGTGGTAATACAACGCTAAAATCCCTGTGGTTTTCTGATGCGGTTTCCATGCGTTTTTATACTGCTCTGGCATATGCGGGGAGTAGGAAATCCTTGCTTTGTAGTTTCCATATCGGGAAGCCCCGCCTAAACATGACCGTATGAAATCGGGAGTCAGCCGTTCGTCAAGCGTGTCTAACCTTGTGAAATGCCTGTACTGCGGCAGCTTCATTTTCCAATGGCTGCCCGAAAAATCAATCTCATATCCTTTATCGGTAAGGTATTTCATCATGTGCTGTAAATCCCTGCTCCCGTTGATTGCTTCCCTTAAATCCTCCCGATAGACGTTGTACCGTGTCGGCTTTCCGCTTTTTTCGTCCAGATACAGCGGTCTTGCAGGGGCTTTCTTGGGGTTTTCAATCACCGATAAACTGTACTCTCGGCATAAGCGGTCGGACACCTCCCTTAGCCGTTTCTGTTCGGATTTTGAGTAATTATATTTGCTCCCATCCAGATAAGAAACGGAGTTAAAACAGAAATGATTATGGAGATGTCCTTTGTCAAGGTGGGTGGCAACGATTATCTGGTATTTATCGCCCCACATTTCCCTTGCCAGTTTTAATCCGATTTCGTGGCACTGTTCGGGCGTTACCTCGTCTGGCTTGAAGCTCTGGTAGCCGTGCCATGCGATATATCCGCCTGTCTTTTGGTACTGCTTCTTTGTCAAAATCATCTGCTGTAATGCGGTTTCTTTCAAACAGTTGATAGCGGAAACATACTCGCCCTCATTTGTTTTTGACGGATTTTTCACATAGGAGAACACGTCAAAGAAGTCCTGCATATCTTCATTCGGCACGGTCTTTTCTGGATTTTCTATATAGTCAATCACGTCTTTTATGCTCCCTTTGACATGCCATAGGCTCGTTACCGCCATATCAGACCGCCCCCTGTTCTGTCAATTCTTCTATGCTGAACCGTTGTGGGAGAGTTGTTTTCTGTTGCAGTTCTAAGATAAAATCCTCAATCTCCTTACAGATTTCAGTGGCGGTTGGATAGTATGGGACACACTTTTTGAAAGCGTCATGCACTTCATAGAGCTTGTTTAACAGTTCCCAAAACTCGGTTTTTGGCTTCGGCTGCGGGGCGTTTCCCTTGCATAACTGGCGCATAAATTCGGCAGCGGACAGACCGCAAGCGGCGGCGCACTGCTTTAATTTTTCATGTTCTCCCTCGTTCAATCGGACGGTAATCGGGACATTCCGCACGCCCTTTTCTGGTTTTTCTTTGCTCATTTTCCTTAATCCTCCAGTCTTAAATTCCTTTCTTCGGGGTATTCAGGGGCTGTCCCCTGAGTTAGTCCATGCCTGCAAGCGGCATGGATTGGGATTGTGGCTGACACAATCCGATGCTCGCTATCTCTGTGGACAATGCCACAGAGCATTTTTCCTGTGCAGCGGTATTCTTAACGCCTGTCTTACCCTCCGAAAAGAAAATCCTATGTCCCTGCACCTCCGTTCTGGATTTGATTTCTCTTGACTTTTGGATAAATGAAAAAGCCGCCACACCGCACCACGAATGACAGGAGTGTTTTCTCCTGCTCGGATTCGCAATGCTATGTAACGGCTTTGAAATTCAAAACCATGCTGCCATACACCAGCCGAAAAGGGCAGCATAAATTCGGCAGCGGTCAGCCTTGTCCATTGGCTGACATTCCGTTCTTCCATCTATGTGCTATTTCATTTTCAATCTTCCAATTCCCTCACGGGTATTTCAGAATATCATAGCGGCTGTACCCATGTCAAGATTTTGGGCAAACTTTTTAGTATTCCCTGTGGACAGGAATTTTATACATCAATTTTATAATTTGGCGGGGGAATTTTATCCCCCACCCAATAGCCCGCCAAAAAGCTGTCTTTATTAGTTGGTTATAAAATCTTCCGCAACTTTTTCCGCAGATGGTCTAATCGTGCATAAATAGCCCCTGTTGTCAATCCAACAAGCGGTGCAATTTCCTTTGTGGAATAGCCCTGCATTTTCAGCCGGATGATTTGCAGGGTACGCCTGTCCACCGTAAGCAATGCCCGATACAGAGTTTCGTCCTCAATCTCATCCAGTAAATCAGCAACGGTCTTTACCTCGGCATTCCGCTCCCTGTCTGCCATTCCCTCAAGGTATTCGCCAAAGTCGCTTGTCCAATGGTAAAACCGCCTGTTGGAATTGAAGTCTGCCCTGTCGTCTGTGCGGATTTGTTCAATGGTGGTTTCATCAACTCCATGCTCCCGTAATATTTTTTCCTCGGCTTCTTTCCAGATAAGCCGTTTCCTGTTCTCCCGTCCGTTGTTGTATGCCATTCTTTTTTCCTCCAATCTGAAATTTTTGAAAATGCTAAAAACCAGATTGGATAGGAGGCGAACGGCAGCCAACAGCAGAAACAGCCCTGCGGCACATTCCGATAAAAAACGACAAAAGAAAAACCGCAAAGGCTCGGTGACCTCTACGGTTATAGGATATACATATTCTGTTAAGTGGAGATTCTACTTCTGGTTTCATGGTGAGAAGTAGCGTTGCATAAGCAGGGGTTTTTTTAACTGGTTTCCTGCCAATTCCCGATATGCTATGTATTGGTAAACTCTGCGTTGCATGAGCAGATAGATTACTGCCCGAAAAAAGAACAAAAAAATCCCCCCAAACTTTAAAACAGGTCTGGAGAGTGTCTGTTAAGTCTTTTGGGTATAGCAATACCGCCCACCACACGCCGTTTTTTTATATGGTGAACATCCATGCTATGAATGAAATGCAGGCAATAAGCAATAGCTATCCATCTTCTTTTTATCCTCAACACAAATTTGTTTTTTTGCAGATAGCTGTTGCTTAAATTGCCACATTAATTTTTTATCCATTGATTCAAGTTTGGTAAAATTCTTTATGTATATTTTTATTGTTTTTCTTTTTTGCTGACATGATAAAAATAAATTGCGCGGATTAATAGCCCTCCAAACCAGCCGATTGGAGCGGCTATCCAAATTCCATTATAACCAAGCTTTGTGCCAGACAAAATAATAGCGACAGGCACTTGAAGACAGCACAGGGAACATATGGAAGCAATCATCGGCACAAATGATTTTCCATACCCCAAAAGCAATCCGTTTAATACCTGCATGGCTGCAAAGATAATATAAAAAGCAGGCACAATCTTCAGATAGCTGTTGCCAATATCTAAAACAGACGTATCCCTATTGAATATTGATATAAATACAGACGGAAACAATACAATGACAACAGAAATACACGCTGATACTGCAATCCCCATAACCAATGCGTATTTCCCGCCTTTCAATACCCTGTCTTTCCTTTTTGCCCCTAAATTCTGGGCAGTAAAATTAGTCATAGCCTGCCCTAAGTTCAAGGCGGGCATTTCTGCAAAAGCATCTACCTTAGATGCGGCAGTATATGCCGCCATGCAATCCGTGCCAAACCCATTAATCAGAAACTGCAATGACATAAATCCCACACTCACAAATACTTGCTGTATCATGGCGGGCGTACCTATCTTCAAGCTCTTTTTTAATTCTGCCTTGTCAAACTGTAAATGCAATACATTAATAAACAAGCTGCGATAATGTATTTTCATATATACCATACAAACGATAAATGACAAAAGCTGCGATAACACAGTCGCAAATGCCGCCCCTGCCACACCCATTCCGAATGCCTTAATGAACAATATATCAAGCACAATATTCAGAAGTGCTGCCACTATCAGAATATATGTAGGTGTTTTTGAATCCCCCATCCCGCGAAGAATATTTGTAAGCGCGTTATATGCAAACGTGGGGATAACGCCGATAAACATAATTTTAAGATATATGTCAGCCGCTTCAAGCAAAGCGGACGGCACTCGGAAGACAAGCAGAATCTGATAGGAAAAACATATGCCCAAAGCAGCAATTATCAAACTGAGGCAAAAGCAGAAAGCAAATCCCGTATCCATAACTTTTTTCGCAGATTCCATGTCCTTACTGCCAAAATAACGTGAAACCAATATGCTTGCCCCCATTGAAATGCCCATAGAAAGGGCAATCAGCAGATAGTGTATCTGAAAACTGAACCCTACCGCCGCCAGACATTCTTTCCCCAAAAAATTACCTACAATAACCGTATCCGCAAGATTATATAGTTGCTGGAATAGATTGCCGACCAAAATTGGCAGTGAAAATAAAAATATTGTCTTTAACTCATGTTCTCTCGTTAAATCCTTCATTTCGTAACCTCTTTCCTACTAAAATAAAATTTATTCCTTTTTGTTGCATGGTATTGTTTGCACACAATACATACAATATAGATTATATTCTTGACTTTGTATGTTTTCAATGCTAATATTGTATGTAAGACAATTTTGAGCAGGGAGGGAAAAAGCTTGCCAGTTAATTCTTTTGAAAATTACCCAATGCCATGGATACCCGATAAAGAAAAATTAAAATCACCAATTTATATATCTATTGCGGAACTTTTGGAACAGGATATCCAAAGCGGCAAACTGGCTGGAAATACAAAACTGCCGCCCCAAAGGGAATTAGCAGACTTTCTTGATTTGAACCTAAGCACAATAACCCGTGCATTCAAGATTTGTGAAAATAAGGGGCTAATCTATGCCAATATAGGGCAAGGCACATTTGTATCCCCAAATGCCGCCATCCCTTTTTTACATAAGGCAAATAACGGGTGCGTAGAACTGGGCATAATCAGACCTTTTTACCAGTATAATAAGATTGTCGCTGATATTGCGCAAAAAACCATACAACGCAATACTTCCCAGTATCTTTTTGAATTTGACAGCATATCGGAATCTTACAAGCACAAACAGACCGCCATAAAATGGCTGAAATCTTTCCATATAGAAACAGAGCCTGAAAACATCATGCTGACGGCAGGAACTCAAAATGCCCTGACGATTGTATTTTTGGCTCTTTTCCACTCTGGAGATAAAATCCTAACTGATTCTTACACTTATTCCAATTTTATCGGCTTAGCCAGACAGTTAAATGTCCAGTTGATATCAGTAGCCGCAGATGAGGATGGAATGATACCCGACCTAGTGGAAAAGCAGTGCAGGATAATGGATATAAAAGGAATCTTCCTAATGCCGTCCTGCAATAATCCGACAGGAACTGTCATGTCAATGGAACGAAAAAGGAAAATTGCCAGCCTCATACAGCAATACCATCTGATTTTAATGGAAGATGACGCTTATGGATTTATTGCAAATGATACAGGAGAACCGATTCAGACATTGATACCAGATAATACCATTTACCTGCACAGCCTGTCAAAATCACTTTCAGCAGGCTTAAGATGCGCATATATGGTTATCCCTGATTGCTTAAGACAAACCTTTCTTGAAACGGCTAATAATGTAAATTTGAAAATACCGCTGCTTAACGCAGAAATTATAAGCGAATTAATTGCAAGCGGCAATGCAGGCAGAATCATAGGGCAGAAAAAAAGACAGGCAAAAGAACGGAACAGGATATATAAAAAATACTTTCCAGACAGCATCTGCCCGAATGAATACAGCTTCTTCCAATGGCTGCCCCTGCCTGCCCATTATAACGGTTATCAGTTGGAAATGCAGGCAACAGACAATGGCATTCATATCTTCTGTTCTGACCGTTTTACCGTTGGCAAAGCTGAATCCACAGCTATAAGAATTGCAACCTGTTCCCCTGATTCCTTACAACAATTGGAAACAGGACTGAAAACCCTAAAACATTTGCTGGATAAGAATCAGCAATATATTTCACAAGCTAATTTCATAATATAGTTACTCCATTTGAAAGGCGGCAAAGAATTATATTCCCTGCCGCCAATTCTGATTATATAAAAATAATTTCTCCGTTCACAATTTCCCTCGCACAAGCCCTTATATTATTTATTTTGCCTGTCCACTCTATGGCATTTTCTTCCTTTAGCCGTTCCGTTATGTCCTGTGCCTGTTTCATGCTCTCTATAAGCCTTTCAAAGCGTTCCTGCGCCTGCCTGTCAATGACGGCTAGATAGGAGTTCAGTCTGCCACTTGTGAGAAGATTGGTGTATGTAACCTTGTGGTACTGTTTCAGATAATCCTGATGCCGCTGTCCCCATGTGCCTATCGGCTGTTCTTCTTCGTTGGGTAATATTAAATCTGGAATAAGATACCCATTTTCTTCGTGATATGTGCCGCCTAACTGTTCAAATATTGACTTCATATGCAAAAACTCCTTTTCTGTATGGTTTGGTTTCTGCGGGGCATCTGCAAGCAATGTGTCAGCAGGCTGTATGTATATACTATCTTTAAGTTAAGTAATCCCCTTGCCTTTCGTATCTGCCGCCCAGTTCCTCAAATAATGATTTTGCCATTTTCTATTTCCTCCAAATAAGATATTCACTCCACATTATGGTGTCTGTTGTCTTAAACACAATTTTTAGTTTTCTCCTTATCTGGTTTCACTCATGATAAATTTGCCACGAAAACTCATACCAAAAAATAAGCGTATAAAATTCCCGTCCACAGGGAATACTAAAAAGTTTGCCCAAAATCTTGACATAGGTACAGCCGCTATGGTATTCTGAAATACCCATAAGGGAATTGGAAGATTGAAAATTAAATAGCACATAGATGGAAGAATGAAATGTCAGCCAATGGACAAGGCTGACCGCTGCCGAAATTATACTGCCTTTTTCGGCTGGCGTATGGCAACATGGTTTTGAATCCCAAAGCCGTTACATAGCATTGCGAATCTGAGCAGGAGAAAATACTCCTGTCGTTCGTGGTGCGGTGTAGCGGCTTTTTCATTTATCCAAAAGTCAAGAAAAACCGAATCCAGAACGGAGGTGCAGGGACATAGGATTTTCTTTTCGGCGGGTAAGACAGGTATGAAAGAATGCTGCTGCATAGGAAAATGCTCTGCGGCGTTGTCCACAGAGATAGCGAGCATCGGATTGTGTCAGCCACAATCCCAATCCACGTCGCTTGCGACCGTGGACTTACTCAGGGAACATCCCTGAATACCCTGTTAAGAATAAAATTCAAGACTGGAGGATAAGGAAAATGAGCAGAGAAAAACCAGAAAAGGACGTGCCGAATGTCCCGATTACTGTCTGATTGAACGAGGAAGAACACCAAAAATTAAAGCAGTGCGCCGCCGCTTGCGGTCTGTCCGCAGCAGGATTTATGCACCAGTTATGCAAGGGAACCGCCCCGCAGCCACAGCCAGAGAAAGAGTTTTGGGAGTTGCTGAACACACTTTATGAGGTACATCCTGCCTTTAAAAAATGTGTTCCCTACTATCCAACCGCCGCCGAAATCTGTAAGGAGATTGAAGATTTTATTTTAGAATTGCAGCAGAAAACAACTCTCCCACAACGATTTAGCGTAGAAGAATTGACGGAACAGGGGGCGGTCTGATATGGCGGTAACGAGCCTATGGCATGTCAAAGGGAGCATAAAAGACGTGATTGATTATATAGAAAACCCAGAAAAGACCGTGCCGAATCGGGAAATGCAGGGCTTCTTTGACGTGTTCTCCTATGTGAAGAATCCGTTAAAAACAAATGAGGGCGAGTATGTTTCCGCTGTCAACTGTATGAAAGAAACAGCATTACAGCAGATGATTTTGACGAAGAAACAGTACCAAAAGACAGGTGGATATATCGCTTGGCATGGTTACCAGAGTTTCAAGCCAGACGAGGTAACGCCCGAACAGTGCCACGAAATCGGACTGAAATTAGTAAGGGAGATGTGGGGCGGCAAATACCAGATAATCGTTGCCACCCACCTTGACAAAGGACATTTGCACAACCATTTCTACTTCAACTCCATTTCTTATCTGGACGGGAGCAAATACAATTACTCAAAATCAGAACAAAGAAGGTTGAGGGAAGTGTCCGACCGATTGTGCCTTGAGTACGGACTGTCGGTAATTGACAAGCCGAAGAAAGCCCCCTCAAGACCGATTTATCTGGATGAAAAGAGCGGCAAGCCGACACGCTACAACGTCTATCGTGAGGATTTAAGGGAGGCAATTAATGGGAGCAGGGATTTGCAGCACATGATGAAATACCTTGCCGACAAGGGATATGAGATTGATTTTTCGGGCAGCCATTGGAAAATGAAGCTGCCGCAGTACAGGCATTTCACAAGGTTAGACACGCTTGACGAGCGGTTGACTCCCGATTTCATACAGTCATGTTTAAAGGGAGCATACAAATTTGGGAATCACAAAGCAAGGATTTCCTACTCCCCGCATATGCCAGAGCAGTACAAAAACGCATGGAAACCACACCAGAAAACCACGGGAATCTTAGCGTTATATTACTACTGGTGCTATCAGTTAGGGATATTCCCCAAAGGCACGGACTACAAGCCGACAAGCCCGCTGATGAAAGAAGAATTGCGGAAGTTAGATGAAATCACCGCACAGGTAAGATATATGTCAAAGCAGGGCATCTCCACACTCTCCGACTTACACGCCGATAGGGAGCAAAACCAGACCGAAATGAATAAACTTATCGACTACCGCCAGCACTTGCGGAATAAGGTACGCCGTGCCACACCAGCCGAAAAAGAAACACTCCGAGCCGAAAAACAGGGCGTGACGGAACAGATAACCGAGCTTAGGAAGCGTCTAAAATATGCAGACGGGATTGAAAAACGCTCTGCCCATATCGACAACTGCTTAGACCAAATCCACGACACGATTGGAAATCAGCGGTCAAATACAAACGCCAGAGCTGGCAGGGCAGACCGCAGGAGGGAGGAATCATTTCGATGAATGAGCCTTTTAGCGACACAGAAAAAGAAGAATTGTCAGAAGAAACTGCCATCCGTCAGATGATTGATGGGATTACGGACTGCCTTGCATCCATGACAAAAGAAGAACGGTTGGCATGGTTTCGCAGGTCGCAATATCCCCATCCACTTAATTTCCAGAAAGAAATAGACGGCACGGTTTACACAGTCAATGCCCATTTTAACGCTTCCGCATCTGAAAGCATAGAGGAAAAGACCAAGCGTATTCTCCTAAACGCATAAACAGGCTTTGAATTAAGGCTTTAAAGCGTTGAAGTATTCTGCCAGATATGGTATGATAATGGCACCTACAATTCATATCATATCTGGCTGTGGAAAGGAGAATTATGAGCAGCCAGCCAGATAAAATAACAGCTTTATACTGCCGTTTAAGCCGTGACGATGAACAGGACGGGCTTTCGGGCAGCATCAAAAACCAGCAGTCCATACTGGAGAAATACGCAAAAGAAAATGGTTTCCACAATGCCCGCTTCTTTATTGACGATGGATTTTCGGGGGTGTCGTTTACAAGACCCGCATTTATGGAAATGATGGACTTAGCCGAGCAGGGGAAAATCGGGACGATTATCGTCAAAGACCACTCAAGACTTGGGCGTAACCGCCTTGTTGTCGGGCAGTTATTGGAAGAAGATTTTGACCGCATGGAGGTACGTTATATCGCTATCATGGACAATATCGACACCGCTAAAGGCATCAGCGACCTTGTCCCCATGCAGGATTTATTCAATGAATGGCACGCCAAGAACACAAGCCAGAAAGTAAAGAATGTTTTCCGCAATAAGGGGATGTCAGGAATCCCGCTTACAAGCAACCTGCCATACGGCTATAAAAAAGACACTGAAAATCCCCGAAAATGGATTATCGACGAGCCTGCGGCAAAAATAGTAAAACAGATTTTCAGCTTATGCGTGGCAGGGCTTGGACCGACGCAGATAGCAAAAAAACTGAAAGCCGACAAGGTAATGACGCCGACGGTTTACTGGAACAGCATTGGAATGGCATACCGCAAACCTCCCGCTACCCCCTACCACTGGTCAGCAGCCAGCGTGGTACGCATCCTCTCCCGACAGGAATATATCGGGGACACCGTTAATTTCCGCACCATGCACAAATCATTCAAAAGCAAGAAGCGGCTGGAACTCCCGCAGGAGGAATGGCAGATATTTAAAAACACCCATCCCGCAATCATTGACGAAGAAACCTTCCTGCTCGTGCAGGAGCTTCGGGAACACCGCCGCAGACCGACATGGAGCGGGATTATCAGCATGTTTTCTGGTCTGCTCTATTGCGCCGACTGCGGGGAGAAACTCTATTACAGCACGGTGAATAATTACAAGAGGGAACAGGCTTATTTCTTCTGTTCTTCCTACCGCAAAAACTCTGATGTATGCTCTGCCCACTATATCCGAGAAAAAGTAGTGGCAAAGGCAGTATTGGACAGTATGCAGCGTGTGTTCTGGTACGTTCAGTGTTTTGAAAAAGATTTTGCCAGAAATCAGATGGCGGCTTTCGGAGAGGAAAAGAGGAAAGAATTATCCGAAAAGCGCAGGGAGCTTGCACAGGCAAAAAAGCGGGTGAAAGAGATTGACAGCCTTATCCAGAAGATTTATGAGGACAATGTAAGCGGGAAAATTTCTGATGGGCGTTTCACCACCATGTCAATGGCATTTGAGGACGAGCAGAAACAGTTAAAAGAATCCATCCCCAATATGGAACAGTACCTTGAAACCGAAACAGACAAGAGTGACAGCCTTCAGCGTTTTATCGACAGGGTAAAATGCGTCACACAGCTTACGGAATTAACCCCCGAAATCGTACACGAGTTTATTGAGAAGATTGTCGTGTCCAAGCCAGAATATATTGACGGTCAGCGTTACCAGAGTTTAGATATTTACTACAACAGCGTCGGCATTGTCAGAGAGCCGATGCCCGAAGAAATGGAAGAACTGTTCCAAGAGCATATGCGGAACAGAACATCCAGCCAGAGCAGCAAAACAGCGTAGCCGCAAGGCTGCACTGTCTACATAGCAGCATATTAAGATATTACAATTTTTAGAGTAACTTCCTTACGGAACACCATCCAAATTTACCGTTTTTTTATTTGGTGGGCTTACTTTATTTACAGTTGCATATAACCCGACTGAATTTTATCTGCCTGTGCTGTCACATCTTCTTAGCCCTATTTAATTCCCATCCATGATGAGATAACCATCCGTTGCACTTCACTTGTCCCCTCATAAATCTCGGTAATTTTTGCATCACGCATCAGGCGTTCAAACGGGAACTCCCTTGAATATCCATCATACCCTACAAGTTGGACACAACGACGTGTCACATTTGTTGCCGCTTCTGCCGCATACAATTTCCCCATTGCGGCTAAATGTGAAAAAGGCTCATGGTCTTGCTTTGCCTGTGCCGCACGATAAACAAGCAGACGGGCTGCGTCAACCCTTGCCTGCATATCTGCAAGCTCAAATTGCGTAAACTGGTATTGGGAAATCCTTTTCTCACCCTGCATATGCTCTGTAACATATTCCTTGCAATGGTCAATGGCACTTTGGGCAATGCCTAACGCTTGCGCAGCAACCCCTATCCGTCCGCCATCTAATGTCATAAGAGCCATTTTAAAGCCCTTTCCCAATTCTCCTAATAAATTTTCCTTTGGAATTTTGCAATCTTGGAAAACCAATTCATAGGTGGCAGAGCCACGGATGCCCATTTTCTTTTCCTTTGTCCCAAACGTAAAGCCAGGGGTTCCCTTCTCCACAACGAAACCAGAAATCCCCCTGCTCCGCTGGCTCCTGTCTGTCATGGCAGTTACAAAATAGGTGTCCGCATAAAATCCATTTGTGATAAATATTTTTGAGCCATTTAACAGCCAGTAATCTCCCATATCTTTTGCCGTTGTCTGCTGGTTTCCTAAATCACTTCCCGCCGAGGGTTCCGTTACCGCAAAGGCTCCGAGCTTTTCCCCTTTCAATAATGGCACAAGGAATTTCTGCTTTTGTTCTTCTGTGCCAAACTCCGCAAGCGGGAATGAACCCAGAGAATGATGGTCTGATAACATAACCGATGTCGTGGAACAATGCTTTGCCAATTCCTCAATCACTGCGATATAAGCAAGATACGAATGTCCTGAGCCGCCATATTCCTTCGGATAGCAAATCCCCATCATGCCGAGTTCTGCCAACCTTTTCCTGTTTTCTTCGGGAAAACGCTCCTGCTCATCAATCTCTGCCGCCAATGGCGCAACCTCATTCACTCCAAATTCATGGATAAGGTCAATTACCTTTTTTTCTTCTTCACTAAATTTAAAATTCATAATCTACTTCTCCTTTCTGTAGTCATAAGTTGAATTTTTCTTTCAACCAGCTTGTTTTTCTTCTGTCTGTCAGTTATAATAACATTGCAAATCACATTAAAAAAGTTAATATTTTCGATAACAGGATTCAATTTTATAAATGTATTTTGAGAGGTCACGTTGATGAACACGAAAAATCTGATAACCCTTAAGACAATACTTGAAACTGGCAGTTTCCAAAATGCCGCTGATAAATTAAACTACACGCAGTCAACGGTAACTTTCCAGATGAAGCAGCTTGAAGAAGAACTGTCTATAAAACTGTTTGAAAAAATAGGCAGAAAAATGGAATTGACACAAGCGGGAAAAGACATCCTCCCTTATGTGGAAACCATACTGCAAGCTACGGAACAGATAAACAATTACGGAAAAAGCCTGTCAGAAATAACAGGCACTTTACGTCTGGCAATTCCAGATTCCATTTTAATTTATAATATGCAGTCATTGATTCAATCCTTTTTACATAAAGCCCCTAACATACAGCTTGTTATTAATTCCCTGCCCTCCGATGAGATTAACCATGCCATCATAAACGGTATTGCAGATATTGGGATAGACTGTGATAAAGGCAATTATCCAGATACAATTATACATAAACTGCTAAGCCCCTTTCGGGCTTGCCTTGTGGCGGCACCGTTTGCAGATACAAAAGAACTTGATTTCATCTCACCTCACCAGCGCAAATCATTAAGCATGATTTGTAATGAACCAAACAGCAATTACCAGCGGGGAATAACAGAATATCTTGAGCGCAAAGACATTATCCTCAACCCATATATGAAAATGCAAAGCATTGAAGCCGTAAAAAGAAGCGTTATGAATAATCTGGGGATCGCTTATGTTCCCATCTTTGCCATTCGGGAAGAATTAAAAAATGGCTCCTTGATTCAGATAAAAACAGAACTGGATGAAAGAATGTATACTTCTGTATGTGTTTACCATAAAAACAAATGGATAAGCCCACAAATGCAATTAGTCTTACAGTTATTAGATGACAGGGAAGAAAGAGAATATGTATAGCATTTCTCTTATGTACCAAAAGAGAGCGGATGCCTATTGCAGTCGCTCTCTTTTCTTTGCTTGCATAGATACTGATTTTCCAATACTATCCGTTTACAACATTGCACCTATGCCATTTAATTTAACACGCCGATTTGTCTGTTTCATTTACAACTTTTTTCATGCGTAAATGATTTCCTCGTCTACAATCTCCCTTGCACACGCCCTTATATTATTGCCCCGCCCTGTCCATTCTAAGGCATTTTTTTCCTTTAGGCGTTCTGTTTCCCTGTGCCTGTTTCATGTTCTCTATAAGCCTTTCAAAGCGTTTCTGTGCCTGCCTGTCGATATCGGCAAGATAGGCGTTGAGCCTGCCGCTTGTGAGAAGATTGGTGTATGTGCCGCCTAACTGTTCAAATAGTGATTTCATATGCAAAAACTCCTTTTCTGTATGGTTTGGTTTCTGCGGGGGATCTGCAAGCAATGTATCAACAGGCTGTACGTATATGTTATCTTTAAGTTAAGCAATTCCCTCGTCTTCTTCCTCATATTTTATGCCTGAATTTCCATCTTCCCACAGCTTCTGCACATCGCGGAATTTCCGGACTGGAAACGCGATTTTGGAAACACATGCACACATCATCCATGCGAAGAATTTTAAAATGTTTTCCGGATTTTCTCCACATCCAGCATCTCAAGCTCCCCCGCCAGTTCTGTCAACTCTGCCTCCAGACAGAACAAATCTACCGCTGTAGCAAAAAAATCCAGTATCACATTTATGGCGACTGCAATCGCAATGGCCTGGGCAGGGATTTCAAGCTGTAAAAGCAGAATCGTATAGCAGGCAAGAGCGCCTCCGGGAATGGGCGGTGTCGCCACGGCCAGTACTACCGCAATGATCAGCGCTGTAATCAGCCATACCGGGGAGATCTTCACACCATAAATCTCCGCCATGCAAATTCCCATTACAAAATATAAAATGGAAAATCCCGGCATGAATACCACCTGACCAAGAGGAACGCCGATATTTACAATTTTTTTATCAATCCCCAGCTTTTCCTCGCACACGTTCCTGTTCTCCAAAAATGCGGCGGCAGAAGAAGCTGTTGTCAGACCGATCAGGAAAACCGGAAAAACTTTTTTCAGGAAGACTGCCGTAGAAACTTTTTTACGAATGCACACAAGACCTGTATAAACCGCCATAAGAAAGACATCTCCAAGCAGCATAACCGGCAGCACTTTATAGGCTTTCAGCAGTACAGAAAAGTTTTTGCCAAGAATCATATTGAAAAGACTTCCAAAAATGAAAACGGGGACAAAAGCGCTGATATTTTCCATGATCAGTAATATAATGGCATTTGCCTGTTCTAAAAACAGCGAAACAATCGCGGCCCTGTTCCCCAGAATCAGCATTGCCATCCCTGCAAGGGCTGCAAGAAAAATAATCTGTAAAGGATTTCCCTCCAAAAAAGGAGTAAAAAAATTGTCCGGTACAATTCCAAGAACCATTTCCAGAAGTTCCGAAAGCTGAAAGGAACTGCCGCCGCTGCCTGCAAGAGGAAATAAAGGCAGGATGGCAATGCCGAATACTGTCGTAAAAATCAGCGTCATCCATAAAAACCTGCCGATCATCCGCTTTCCGACTTTTCCCAGCGTTGCAATATCCCCGATATTAGAAATACCGCCTGCCACCGACAAAAAGATCAGGGGACCTGCAACAGCGCTCAACAGCCCCATAAATGCGTCAAAAACAGGCGTAATCATTTCCTCTGAAAGAAAATGAACCGTTTTTTCCGGCAGAAAACTGCTTACCATACCGCAAAAAAGAGCCAGCGCCACTGCTGCCAGCAGCGATACTGCAGGAGATAATTTTTTCTTTTTTAATGTAAAGGTAAGGTAATTGACTCCGTTTTTGAACTGCCATGTGGGAATTTCTCCCATACCTGAAAGGATGCCTTTCAGGATAGCGCTTTCTTCGCCGCCGTCCGTATGAACCACATCGTTTCTTTCTCCTGGAACAGAAAAACTGACATACAGACGGTTTATCCGCTTTCTGCACTGAAATTGAAAAGTTCCCTTTGTGCCCAAAGCTTCCTGATAGTTCAGCAGGATCTCTTCCACAGCCAGTCGTGTGCGGAGAATGTCCCTTTTTTCCCCGTTGGCGCGTTCACAAAATGTCTCGACTTCATGACACGCCGCATCTATATCATGATTTTTCAGGGTGTAATCCTGCATTTTAAACTCCTAAAAGATTAAATCCGTTCATGCGGTACTGTTTAATCTTGTCTTTTATTTCTTCTGTTCTTCTCTTATTGATATCCTGTTTTTCATAAATATCGTCCAGCAGCAGATCAATATTTTTCTGCATCAGCATATTGGTATGTACCATATTCTGCATGATATCAATTGCATTTCTGGGATTTCTCCTGATAAATTCTTCCAGAGAATCCTTTGTAATGCGCATCAGAAACACATCCCCATAGGCAACAACCGTATAAATACTTGGATGGCTGGAAAGCACATTAGTTTCGCCGAAACACTTGGACTTGGAATAAATCCCAATCAAGTGTTCCTCCTTTTCCCCATACCGGATATAAACTGCTACAGAACCGGATATAATTTTATACATTTCCTCATAAGTTCCGCCTTCTTTCAAAATAATATCGTCCGCATGAAATTTCAGCACTGATGCATTTTCCATTTTTCTTCCTCCCTTTTTTCTGCCGACAGTTCAGGTTCTTTCAGCTATTTCATACATTTTTCTTCTCTCTCAGTTTTCTCACATCCAGCATATCAAGACCGGCAGCCAGTTCCACAAGTTCCGCCTGCAGACAGAACAAGTTCACCGCTGTAGTAATAAATTCCAGTATTACATTGAGGGCAATCGTGACCGCTACAGCCTCCATGGGAATCTTAAGCTGGACAAACAAAATCGTATAACAGGTCAGCGCGCCGCCGGGAATAGGAGGCGCCGCCACCGCAAGCACAACAGCAATGAGACCTGCCGTAGCCAGCCACGCCGGAGAAACCGTCACGCCATAGATTTCCGCCATACAAAATCCCACCGCCAGAAACATAACGGAAACCCCCGGCATAAAGATCACCTGTCCTAAAGGGATACCAAAATTAACGATCCTTTTGTCAATCCCAAGGTCTTTTTCACAACACTCCATATTTACCCCAAATGCGGCAGAAGAAGATGCCGTGGTTAATGCAATCAGAAAAGTGGGCGTCATCTTTTTCAGCAATACCCTAAGCTGCACCTTCCTCCTTGTGCATACCAGCACAAGATACACTGCCAGAAGAACAGCATCTCCCATAAGCATTACCAGAACCACCTTATATGCAGGAAGAAATACCGAAAAGTCGTTGCCCAGTATCATACTTAAAATACTGCCGAACACAAACACGGGAACAAAAGAACTGACCGCTTCCATAATAAGCTGTATAATATAATTGGACTGTTCCACAAAGGCCGCGGCAATCGTAGCTTTGTTTCCCAGAATCAGCATTGAGATTCCGATTAAAACTGCCACAAAAATAATCTGCATAGGATTCCCTTCTGTAAAGGGCGTAAAAAAGTTGCCTGGTACAATATCCAGAACCATCTGAAACAATTCAGAAAAATTAAACTTCCCCCCGTCTCCGGTTTTAAGGGAAAAAAACGGCATGGCCGCCACACATACGGGCAGCGTCAGAAGAATCGTCATCAGCATAAAGCGTCCAACCATCCTCTTTCCGATTCTTCCCATAACCGCCATATCCCCAATGCTGTATATTCCCCATATAATTGAAAGAAACACCATAGGGCCTGCAATGGCTGATAAAAGTCCCATAAAACGGTTAAATACCGGGCCGATAATCTCATTTGCAAGAAAAGTCCTGACACTCTCCGGCAGGAAACTGCACGCACCGCCGCACAAAAAAGCCAGTATTACGGACAGCGCCAGTGATGCCATCTGGGAACGTTTCTTCTTTTTGGGAGTAAATAAAATAAGATTCTCTCCATTTTTGTACTGCCACGCTGGTGCAACCCCCATATTGGCAAGCAGTACCTGCAGTACCTGGCTCTGTTCTTCTTGCCCTGTATCAAAGGGATCAACCCTTTCCCCTGGCAGGAAAAGTTCCAGACGGATCCGATTAAGACGTTTGATATATTTTTGTGAAAATACTGCCTCCACACCGAAAGCCTCCTGGTACTTTAACAGCGTTTCCTCCACTGCAAGCCGGATTTGGATAATAGTTCTGGTATCAACGCCCCATTCTCCAAACGTCTTTTCTGCCAGGCTGCTTGCCTGCGCAATATTTTCATTATTTAATTTCATCTTTTCCATAATTTTTTCTCTTATTTTTTTATCTATATACTTATTATAAATTGATTCATCCCATCCACAAACTTATGCTCTACCTCTTTGGACATTCCTTTTATCATCCTGACAGACAAATCTTCTTCGTCCCCAAAAGGATGAAAGGAAGGTCCATAATAGGAAAACCGCATCTGCGCCAGATTTTCCCTTTCGCTGTATTCCACATCCAGAGAAAGATCCCTTTCCTCCGCTTCTTTTGCCGCAGGCAGAAGTTTTTGCATCAGCGCTTCCTCCACAACAAGCTGCATGGCGTAAATCTGTCTCTGTGAAAACTGCTGCTTACGTCCGAACTCCTCAAGACGTGTCATAAAGGCCGGAAAATCAAAGTCACGCGAGATTTTTTCCACATGGAGCACCTTAAGCTGCCGGATAAATATCCGGGTTCTCTCCCTCTTTGGACGCTCAAAAATCTGTTCCGGCGTTCCGTCCTCATAGATTTCGCCCTGATCCATATAAAATACCCTGGTGGATACATCCCTGGCAAACTTCATTTCATGCGTCACGATCATCATGGTCATTCCCTGCCCTGCCAGCCCACGGATCACCGAAAGCACTTCCCCCACCATAGTGGGATCCAGGGCGGAAGTCGGCTCGTCAAAAAGAATAATTTCCGGCTCCATGGCCACCGTCCTTGCAATAGCCGCACGCTGCTTCTGTCCCCCCGAAAGTTCATCCGGATAAGAAAAAGCCTTGTCTGCAAGCCCTATGTTACGCAGCAGTTCCATCCCTCTGTCATAAGCCTCCTGCCGGCTTCTGCCAAGAAGATCAACCTGCCCCATCATGATATTTTCGATAATGGTCTTGTGTGCAAACAGGTTGAATGACTGAAATACCATTCCCATCTTCTGCCTCACCAGATTTACCTTACATTTCTTGTCCGTTGTTACCACACCGTCTACCACAATCTCGCCTTTTGTAGGCGTCTCCAGAAGATTAATACATCGAAGCAGGGTTGACTTTCCTGTGCCTGACGGTCCTATAATGGAAATCACCTCTCCTTTTTTAATCTCCACGCTTACATCCTTCAAAGGGGTTACGTTTACATATTCCTTACACAGATGCCGGATAGATATTATGCTCGTGTTCATACTTCCCCCGGCACAAGCGTCCCGGGTTTCATGCTTTTCTGTCATCACATGCACACCCCCTTTAAGCTGCGTTTCTTCCGCTTCGGTGCAACTTTCCTCTCTGCAAATGAGAGAGCTGACGTCATTATATTGGCGACAGCAAAATAAATTACTGCTGTCATGATCAGTGGAAAGAACGCCTCCATGGTACGTGAGCGTATAATGTCGGATACTTTGGTCAGATCCTGTACAGCAATATATCCTACTACTGAAGTCATTTTTACCATGGAAATAAATTCGCCTTTCAACACAGGAATAAAATTTCTCGCCGCCTGGGGCAATACAATCTTAAAAAATGTCTGACCTTTCGTATAGCCCATAGCAAGGGCTGCCTCGCTTTGCCCTTTATCCACAGTTTCTATTCCTGTCCGCATCATCTCTGATGAATATGCCGCAAAATTAATGGAAAATCCAATAACTGCAACCAGAATTTCAGAAATATCTACTGAACCAAAAATTCCATAGTACAAAATCATCAGAAAGACTACAATAGGAGTTCCCTGAATCACACGAACAAAGGCCGCCCCGAACCACTGAGCCGGCTTACAATTGATCCGGCGCAGCATACATATCCCAAAGCCAAGGCACAGACCAAAAAATCCTGAAAAGACAGAAATCAGTATGGTGACGCCAAGCCCCTGCAAAATCAGCCGCCAGCGCCCCTCCACTACAAAAGTGCTTTGAAAGCTGTCCTTAAGATTTGCCCAGAAACCTTTTTCCTGCAATTCCCCATCCAAATCACGCACCAGAAGTACCATAGCCGAGTCATAATGAGTATCTGCAAAGTCTACCCGCTTCGCTCGTTCTTCCGTGATGGAAAGGCTTCCGCTGACCACATCCGCCTTCCCGCTTTCAAGGGCGGTTATCAGCGAAGCAAATTCACATGTTGTCATCTCCACCTTCCTATCCAGTTCACGCGCAATTAAAAGCAGCAGATCTATTTCAAGCCCTAAAGGTTCGCCGCTGCTTCCAAGATAAGTCATAGGCTCATGGGCGCCATCATAGTAGTAGCGGATAGTTCCCTTATCCCCCGGCCAGTCCTGCTCCATTAATACTTTTATACTCTCATCCGCCCCAAGCCATTTTTCCTTTAAGGACGCGATGGTTCCGTCCTCTTTAAACTTTGCAATAGCTTCATTAAACTGTTCCCGCAGAGGACTTCCCTTTGGAAAAGCATATCCATATTTATCCCGCACGACAGGTTCTTCAAAAATTTTCAGACCTTCATTTTTTGCCGCCGCAAGCTGTGCCAGCGGTTCATCCAACACCCCGGCATCCACACGGTCTGCCTTAAGAGCCGCAACAATATCGGGAACCGAATTATAGTAGGAAAAGTCTTTTGCATCCGCAATTACTTCCTGTAAAAGTTTATCGTAAACCCCTCCGCTTAATGATGCAAACCTTGCTCCGGCAAAATCCGAAAGTGTTCCATATTTTTTCTCCGTGCTGTCTTTCTGTTCCGACCTTACCATAACGGCAGTCACCGAAGGATAAACACAATCGGAAAATTCGATATGCCTGCGCCTTTCCTCGGTGGCATTTAAATTCGCCATAATACAGTCAATATCGCCGGCCTCGGCCGCGGCAATAATTCCGTCATAGTCGTAAATCTTAATTTCCACTTCCGCATTCAGCCACGCTCCAAAACGGTAGATCAGCTCCACATCATATCCGGTAAGAGTCGTTCCCTCATAGTAGCTGAACGGCTGAACCATCCCTGTGGTTCCCACCTTAATCTTACAATCCGGCGTCTGCGGCGTCTGTATTTTGGGCATGGTTCCCTCCGCCCTGCTTACCCAGCGGTCATACATATCATCCAGCGTCCCCCCGGCTCTTGCTTCCGACAGAAACTGGTTCACTTTATCCTTTAAATTGTCAATCTGGCTTTTGGGTGAAATCCCCACAGCCACATCCATACTTTCTCCCAGGTTTTCCTCTAAAATCTCCACATTCTCAAGACCGCTGGCAATCGCAAATTCCATCATTACCCGGTCATAAACAAACCCGTCCAGTTTTCCCTGGGAAATGGCAAGATACCCCGAAGAGTTGCCGGAAAATGTTTTATGCTCCGCCTCCGGCAGATATTTTTCCGCCATATACATGCCTGCCCCGCCTTCCGGAACACCAATCGTATAGGCCGGATTGTTGAGCTGTTCTATGAAAGTGATTTTTTCATTTTCTTTCCTTCCACATCCACCAAGGCAGAGGATCCCTAAAAGGGCAAGTGTGAAAAGCGCCATTCTTTTTTGTAAAACCATTTTTCCTCACCTTTCGTCTGATATAATCCCCCTGTCCCGGCACAGAGCTTCTATACTCCTGTCATATGTAGCTTCCGCCTGCGCGGAAAAAAAGCATCCGGGTACTCCCTCGTTGTTATCCCTGTGGTGGGCCACACAGGCACAGCACTTCCCATGTCTCGGACAGTCATAAGTGCATGGGCACGGTCTTTTGTTGTCACAATCTGTCATATTCACTCTCTTCATTTTCTTCATTCTCCTATCAACGATCATTTATTTTGGATTTTATCCATTCGCTGCTTACGCTATTATAATAGCAGATCAGAATATTGCTTTGGCGGGTATGGGATGATTTGTATTTTTTCTGGTATAATTCGTTATATTTTCTTCTTAATCTTTCATATATTTTTGCCATCCCGGTATTCTGATTCTGCCATTTTCTATTACTCCGGCGGTTAAATATCGCCGTAGATTACGCAGAACAAATCTTTATATACAAGGCGTAAGATTGAGCTGTAATTGGTTCAACAGACCATAAAAATATTCTATTTGAATATACCGAATTTTGCTGCGAGAACTCATGCGGGGCTTTTATAAAAAAACTGTATTAAAAAACTGCTACAGAAATGATCCATTAATCACCTCTATAACAGTTTCTTTGTACATTTTAAGTTACTATTCTGTCAAACATTATATACCCATCCTGTAATTTGAAAACGACGACTACGCAGTAGCACTTACATAATTTCGTTCTCCTATTCATTTTGGTTTATGGTAATTTCTTCAGTTTTTATCATACTTTCTTCAAATTTATTTCGCGCCTGAAACAATAAGCAGGTCTGTAAAAAGAAAAAAAGCATAAATAAAACAAGCGCGGTGACTGTGCTTATTTTAATGTACAATGATTTACGCATTGCTGAAAGATATTTTTCCGAATCCATATTGTTAAAATAATCAATAACGATCTCTTTCGGCGTCCCAAATTTCTGTTCTAAATCATTTATACTGCACGCAGGATAAAGTGATTCATACTCACCAACTGTCAACTTAAATTCAGCAAAAAACCGCCTTTCGCTCTTGCGAAACACCGGAAACGAAGAACGTACATTTCTCAAATATTTTTTTGTTGTGCTCATGAGTCTCCTTTCAATTCATCAAGATTATCAGCTTCCGCTATTTCAGTTCTATTCAAAATGTTACGTATTCCATTATTAAGCCGGTTGTACTCATCCAGCAAAGTTTGATAATATTCATAGCCCGCCGGTTCGATATGGTAATAAATCCTTTGTTGTCTGACTTTTATCTTTACTTTTTTATCACTTACACATCCCTTTTCCAACAGGCGATAAAGCGCTGGATAGAGAGAACTCTCCGGTATTTCAATTAAATTTTTTGAATATCTGTTAATCAATTGTGTAAGCTGATAGCCATAATAATCGCCGTCCATCAGGATACTCAAAAGAATCATCTCAATATTCTGTTTGCCTTTCTTTAGACTTGTACCCACTTTCATTTCCTTCCTAACAAAATTCTCAATTCAGATCTGATAACCATATTATAATCAATAATACACCATAATACAATGTCTTTATAATAGATATATTGTATTTCCATACTATTATCCATTTTACAACTTCTCCCAAATTTCTAAAAGACCAAGGCTATAAATGCACTCATTCCTTAAAGAAATGAATAGAACGTTTTAATTTCTTGTTTCTTTTATTATTTCTAATCTTGTGAGAAAAGTAAAGGATTTTTTACAAAAAGGTTATGCATGGATAAAAGGCATAGGCTTTGGCAGAATAGAAATGAGAAAAAACTTGATTCATAGATGGGGTTATGATATCTTAGAACTAAGAAGTATAAATAACGTGAGGAAAGCAGGTGGATCTATGCCATATGCATTACAAGATGAAAAGGTTCGAGATTCCATCAATAATGAAAGATTGCTTAAAATGCTTGACAGGGGTATTGACGATATGGAAACCGGAAGAGAATTGCCTCTGACAGAAGCTTTTGTGAAAATTACTGAATTAAGAAACAGGCGCAGAAATGCAGAAGTATAGAGTCATAGTAACGTGGGAAGCCGTTTATGATATAGCCGAAATTGCAGATTATATAGAAGCGCAGTTTGGGATAGCAAGAGCTGACCGCTTTCAGTAAGAAATAAAAGAGCGTCTGGATAAGCTTGAAACATTGGGCGGTATTTTTGGAAAGACATACCTATGTTACCGTGGATATTCTATTTACAAGTATCCATCTCCGCCATCTGTTATTTTTTACATTATCAGGGAATCAGAAAAAGCAATCCATGTCTTAAGGGTACTGAGAGAGGAACGTGATTGGGAAAGTATTCTTACCAGGCAGCATGATTATACATACTAAGGCGGCAGGTCGAAAGATCATAAATTCAATTTCTGAATAACATATTTTAAACTTTAAAGGTTTAAAATTCACACCGTCCATTATTCGGTGCGGACGATTCCCCAAATTTAAAATGAAATACAGAATTTAAGAAATATTTTAAACACCATTTTTCCCACTGGAAAACAAAAGGATGGCAGTCGGAAAGTGCGACGAACGCAGTATCCGTCCTTTCAGAATGTTTACTGGCTATGATAGGTAATCCTATAGCATAATCAAAAACGTTTCTATAAGACTCCAATATTTATCCGCGACTTTTACAGCTGAAAAGAAGCATTTATATTGTAAGCGAATATGATAAGAATGAAACCAGATAAGGACAAAAATAAGTTTTCGGAAAGTAACGGCATTGTTCAAGAAAATTAGCTCCACGAGAAGCCATTTTGTGACAATGTCCGCAGATATAGCGAGCATCGGATTGTATCAGCCACAACCCCAACCTTAAAGCCTTTTAAGAAAAGAATAGAAGAATATTAATGGATATGCTATAATTCTTGTGTTGTCCAACCTACACCCGGCAACGGGAGGAGGTGTTTCCATGGAGTTTGTCATATCTTTTATAGTCGCTGTTGCGGCTGGTGTAGCCTGCCACTACATCATCAAATGGCTTGACAGTGACCGAAAGGGCAACAAATAGCCTAGTGGGTGCTTTGCCACTATAAAAGAAAAGAAGAATCCCCAGACTGTACGCTACTACGGTTTGGGGATTCATTCTGCGTTCTCATGGAACTGTCATATCTTTTTGCCTATCGGCATTATAGCATATGCAAAAACTTTTTTCAATATGCTTTTGGCAATCTAAAAACTATCCTTATCTGGTATCAGTCAAGAGTTATATCGCAAAAGAACAGCCCTGCCGCCTTTCGGAAATCCCTTATAGGGCAAAAAAACCCTGGTAAACTTTGAATTTACCAGGGTTAAATGCGGAAGATGGGACTTGAACCCACACGTCTATACAGACACAAGATCCTTAGTCTTGCCTGTCTGCCAATTCCAGCACTTCCGCAGACAATTAAAATTGTTATGTCGTTCCAACGACTTAGATATAATAACAAATTTCAACATAATTGTCAATGATTTTTTTTAATTTTTTATAATTTAACAGTCTGCCTTTACACTCATTTGTAAACTTCAGTTTTTATAAGAACTCCCTGCCTGGTCTTAGCTTGTCTGTTCCATAATAAACAGATAATAATTGTCCTTTTCATCCATACTGTATTCCTGACAGAGCTTAAAATTTCTGTGCAGACGCAGCTGCTTCTTTACAAAGTTCCGCTCATTGCAATAGATGATCATTTTGCCTGTTTTCTTTAACAGCTCTTCTGCTTTCTCAAACAGCATTCCATAGAGCCTGTCGTGCTCTTCTTTGGATTTCCTGCCCCGGTCCGGCATATTGGTGATTATCTCATCAAAAAGATATTTATGGGTAAATTCAAAAAAATCACGGTTGATATAATACACTTCTCTGCCTGCAAGCCTTGTATTCTCTCTTGCCTTTGCAATGGCTTCTCCAAATAAATCGATCCCGTACATCATGCCTGCCGGACATATGCGGTCCCGCTCAATCAGCATCGTTCCCACGCCGCAGAAAGGATCCAGAATCTGCGCCCCTTCCTTCAGAACGGGTTTCGCCAGACTTGCGGCCAGCGCAGCCTGTTCCGGCCTTATAGACGACGCCACCACATGTTTTCGATAAGAAAAACGCTGTTCCTCAAACGTATACAGCTTCACCAGCGGCAGAAACTGCCCTTCCCTGTTCTCCAGCAGCCGAATCTCCAGCTCATAATCAGAGGCAGAGTTTTTCAGTTTCCCACCAGTTTTCTGCTCTAATGCAAAAGCGCATCTTTTTGCAAACGTACTGCGCTGTTTTAAGCTTTTGGGGCTTTTCAGCTCCAGACGGAAGTAGAAATCATCTTCCGACCTGTGCGCCTTTTGTAAAAGTTCCAGTAAATTAGAAGCAGCCAGCCCTTCCGCCGCTTCCTGAGGATTTCCCGAAAGTGTTCGGACATTCAGCAAAAACAGCAGTTCACGATAGGTTGGAATCATCAGAACAGGCCTGATATGGCTGGTAAGCAGACGCACTCCGCTGTTGAGAATCTTCACCTCTCCGCCTTTAATCTGTTCTGCCGTAACCTGCTGGTATTTCTTTCCGGTGGAAAGAATCACCTCCCAGGTATTGTCATATCCCTGAAATTTATGCTTTTTATGAGAATCGTTCTGATCTGCCAGTTTTCTTAACACCGACAGCTCTTCCCGGATATGTTTTTCTTCATCCAAACCGGGCTGATATTGTTCCAGCTCTTTTAAACGTTGTTTCAGCTCTGGTATACAGGCTGTATAATCCAGTTCTGCAAGCGCTTTGAGATAATCGCTTTTTACAAAAAGCTGTGTTTCCGCTTCATAGGCTTTATACAGGAAAACAGCATTCTCATCCTGTTTCAGTCTGCCCAGCACTAACGCCGCGTTCTTGCGCACCTTTGGTTCAGAATCTTTCAGCAGGTCGGTCAATACACGGTAATCTCCCTTAAGGAGAGAACATAATTCCTGCCTTGCGTTTTCTTCTTTTAATTCCTGTTTCAATGCAATGAGCGTATTTCTCAGATCACGTTTCCATTTCAGATCTTCATATTGTTGTTTTATCATATTTTCCTCTTTTATCTATTACCCTGGCGGTCCTGTGAACGCGCAAACTATTTTTTAAGACATATCAGACGTTCTCTCCGTTCCGTTGTTATCCAGGTATTTTTGCACGTCCTCTTTAAAACGCTCCCATGCATCCTCATTCTTCACATAATAAACGGGACATTCCTTGCCCGTCACATCATAATGGCGAATTACATTCTCTACGGGAAGATTAAACTTACCGCAAAGCCAGGCTGTCAGCTCCACCAGAGAATCATATGTCTCCTGTGTAAACTGCCCGGTTTCGTCCTTGTGGCAGCACTCAATAGACAACGTGTCTGCATTCCGGTCATTGGAAGCATAGGAGATCTCCGAACTGGGGATGCACTGCACAATCTCGCCTTCGATTCCCACCACAAAATGACTGCTGGCCTTCGTCTTCTGCATATCCTTTAATCCTTCAAAATAACTCCGGTTCTGGGCCGCCGTCGTTCCCGGATTTGCAGTATAATGAACTACGATTCCTTTGATCTCTTCTAATGCCATCTGCGGTCTGGAGTAAGGATTCGGCGTCAGCAGATCCACCTGATAATCCGGCGTATGTTCGATCACCTTCTGCTGGAAGCCTTCCTCCTTTTTTTCCAACTCCTGCATGTTCGCGGGCGTCGAGGTACTCTTTTCCGCCTGCACTGCCTGAGGATTTTCATCTTTTTGAAATATCTTGGTCATAACAAACACAATCAGCAAAATCCCCAGACAGGACAGGACGCATCTTCGGATCATCTGAATCGTTCTTTGTCTCTTTCTGCGCTGTTTTCTTGTCAAAAATGCTTCCCGGCGTCTTTTCTCTTCCCTGATCACTGCAATCTCTCCGTTCTTTTGTGGTTTATTTCCGCTTTTATCAATTACAGTATACACCTTTTTCACAAAAAAGAAATTAAATTTCTTTAAACTTTTTGTAAGAAAAAAGTAAGCGCTTTCTGCAAGACGTCTTTCAGCATAACTTCCGTATGCGCCAGAGACAAAAACATGGCCTCAAATTGCGACGGCGCAAGGTAAACGCCCTGTCCCAGCATGTAATTGCAGTACGCGGCAAACGCCTTGGTATCAGAAGTTTTGGCGCTCCGGTAATCCACAACCTTCTGTTTTGTAAAATACAGACAGCCCAGAGAACCGACATGATTCACCTGACAGGGCAAATCTTCTCTCTCTGTCAGATCTCTCATCTGTCCATAAAACCAGTCTCCTTTTCTGTTCAGTTCCTGATAATATTGGGGATGCTCTTTTAACAGCGTAAGCTGCGCCATTCCTGCCGCCATGGCGACTGGATTTCCGCTTAATGTGCCTGCCTGATAAACGCCTCCCAATGGAGCCACCAGCTCCATAATATCCCGCCTGCCGCCATAAGCTCCCACAGGCATTCCTCCGCCGATGATTTTTCCAAGCGCAGTAAGATCCGGCATAACGCCATAGTATTCCTGGGCTCCGCCCGCCGCCAGACGAAATCCCGTAATCACTTCGTCAAAAATAAGCAGCGCGCCGTAAGTATCACAGAGCCTGCGCAGTCCTTCCAAAAAGCCGGGAAGCGGAGGCACTACCCCCATATTGGCAGCTACCGGCTCCACAATCACGGCTGCAATCTCTTCCCCGCAGCGTTTAAAATGACCTTCCACACTGTCCAGATGATTGTATTCTGCCGACAAGGTATCTTTGACGCATCCTGCCGGCACGCCCAGGCTGTCCGGCACGCCCGCCGTCATCACACCGGACCCCGCCTGCACCAGCAGTCCGTCAGAATGTCCATGGTAACACCCGCTGAATTTTATGATTTTTTCTCTTCCGGTAAATCCTCTTGCTGCACGCACGGCGCTCATAACCGCCTCTGTGCCGGAATTAACCATGCGCACCATTTCTATAGACGGAACCATGCCGCAGACCAGTTTTGCCATTTCCACCTCTATGGCTGTCGCAGCTCCAAAGCTTAACCCCTGCCGGCACGCTTCTGTCACACGTTCCAGCACTGCTTTGTGGCTATGTCCCAGAATCATAGGCCCCCAGGAACCTACAAAATCAATATAGCAGTTATCATCTTCATCATACAGACAGGCTCCCCGGGCACATTTGATAAACCGCGGCGTTCCTCCAATCGACTGGAACGCGCGTACCGGAGAATTGACGCCGCCTGGAATCACCCGCGCCGCTTCCTGAAATAATTGTTCTGATTTTGTCATTCTCGTGCATCCTCCCTCTTCCATATCAGCCGATGATTCCCTGATCCATACATTCCGCCAGCTCTTTGGCAAAATAGCTGATGTAAAGATCTGTTCCGGCGCGGTAAGCGCTGGCTGCCATCTCGCACAGAATACTGGTTTCATCCACAAATCCCGCCTGCGAAGCCGCCTTTACCATGGCGTATTCCCCGCTTACAGAATATGACGCCACCGGAAGATGTATGCTGTCCCTGATCTCCCGGATCAAATCCCCATACGCCATGGCGGGCTTTACCATAATGAGATCCGCTCCTTCTTCAACATCCAGCATGGCTTCTTTCCATGCTTCTCTGCGGTTATGGTAATCCATCTGATAAGATTTTCGGTCTCCGAATGAAGGCGCGGAACCAGCCGCATCCCGGAAAGGGCCGTAAAAAGAAGAAGCAAATTTTACGGCATAAGACATAATCGGGGTATTTATATATCCATATTCATCCAGTTTCCTGCGGATGGCAAGCACCCGGCCGTCCATCATATCTGAAGGCGCCACCATGTCTGCGCCTGCCTGTACCTGGGAGAGCGCCGTTTCTGCCAGCAGCTTTAAAGTTCTGTCATTATCTACCGTTCCTTTCTGCAGTACGCCGCAGTGTCCATGGGAGGTGTATTCACACATACACACATCTCCAATCAGATACAGTTTTGGACAGACTTCTTTTGCTTTGCGGAATGCTTTCTGCACAATCCCGTCGCTGGCATAAGCGCCGCTTCCCATCTCGTCTTTCTGTGCCGGAATCCCAAAGAGCATGACAGAAGTCACCCCCGCTTCGCACAGCTCTGTAAGTTTTTCTTCCATACGGTCCACGCTGTAACGGTACTGACCCGGCATAGAGGGGATTTCCTCTTTGAGATTGTTTCCTTCCGCTACAAACATCGGATAGATCAGAGAAGATTTATCCATTCTGGTTTCTCTTACCATTTTCCGCAACGCCGCGTTTTGGCGAAGCCGCCGCGGCCTGTTTATTAATTCCATAGATGATCCGCCTCCTGAATATTCAAATTTTCTGCCGCGTTCACGCAGGCTTCCACAAGACTGTCCAAATCGGCTTTTTTTGCCGTCTTTGTCCGCATCCCCAGCTTCTTTGCCGCGGCTTCTGTCTGCGCTCCGATACACACCGCATGTACCAGGCTGTAATCAAGGCCCTGTACGGCCGCCGCAAAGCCCCGGACTGTGGAAGCGCTGGTAAATACCGCCATATGAATCTGCCCGTTTTCGATCTGTTTTTTCTCATCAATCAGTTCATTGGGGTTTTCATAAACGGTGCGGTAAATCGGCAGATCCGTAATTTCCACAGAAACCCGTTTTTCGATCTCCTCAATCAGCTGCGGATTTCCCTGCTCTGCCCTGGGAATCAGGAGCCGCTCTCCTGTCTGGCAGGTTTCTCCCAGCAGGATTCCCAGATGTTTCCCATCATATATTTCCGGCATTATGGTGCAAATCAGCCCCCGCTCCTCCAATTCTTTTCTTGTTCCTCTTCCAATAGCGGCAAGCCGGGCAGTTCCCAGGGCGCGGATATCCTTCCCCTGACGTTTCAGTTCCCGGAAAAACAGATCCACGCCCGCCGGAGAGGTAAATACCAGATAATGGTACGCTGCAAGTCTTTCTAATTCTTCCGTAAGCCTTTGGTTATTTTCTATCAGCTCTGTGCGGATTGCCGGAAGCTCTAATACTTCCGCCCCCAGCCCGCGCAGCCTGCGGCTTAAAGTCCCGCTGCGTTCTATTGGCCTTGTCACCAGAATTTTCCTGCCGGACAGTGGAAGCTGTTCATACCAGTCAAATTCATTTCCAAGTACGCAGACTCTGCCTGTCATAAAAATTGCCGGCAAATGCACGCCCTGTTCTTTCACTTTGGCTGGCAGGTGCTCTAAATCTGTTATGATTTTTTTCTGTGCCGCGCCTGTTCCCTGCTGCAGCAGCGCCGCAGGCATTTGCGGTTCCATGCCCGCCTCCAGCAAGCCCTGACAAATCTCAGGAATTGCGGAAACGCCCATGAGAAACACCAGCGTTCCAGACAGCCGCGCCAGCGATTTAAAATCTAACTGCAATTGTTCCCCGGCCTTTTTATGTCCGGTAATCACATGGACAGAGGAAGCAAATTCGCGATGGGTTACGGGAATCCCGCAATATGCCGGAACTGCAAACGCCGAAGTCACTCCCGGCACCACTTCATAAGGAACGCCTTGTTCTGCCAGCAGCGCAAGCTCTTCGCCTCCTCTGCCAAAAAGAAACGGATCGCCTCCTTTTAAGCGCACCACCCGTTTTCCTTCCAGCGCTTTCTCAAGCAAGACCTGGTTGATTTTTTCCTGAGGCATCGTATGGTTTCCGGCGCGTTTTCCCGCATCTATCGTTTCCGCCTGCCGCGGGATGAGATTTAAAACCCCTTCTCCCACCAGACGGTCATACACTACCACCTGCGCCTGTTCCAACACCTCTCTGCCTTTGATGGTGAACAGTCCCGGATCGCCCGGACCTGCGCCCACCAGCCATACTTTTCCCATCATTTTCTTACCTCATTTTTTAAAATCTGTCCCCTGACTTCTTCTGGCATAGCCTCCCCCAGAAAATACTTCCCCTTTCTCCGTCCTTCTTTCAGTCCTTCCTGCAGTTCTTTTTCCAGAGATCGGATTTCCTGCCGCAGTTCTTTTGCAGAAACCAGCGCGCAGCCCTGCCCTCTGATAATAATCTGTTCCAGACCGTCGGACGTAGCGACCCTGACCCGGTATTTACCGACGTGTTCATGAGCAAATTTCTCGATGTACTGGTCCGCCGTTCCCGCCTCTTTGGTGTATACTACATGTATATTATGATAATCCAGAATTTCTGCCTGACGCTGCTGCACCCGGTAGGCGTCAAAAACCACAATCAGATGGCAGCCCTGTGTTCCCTGGTAATTACACATAATATCCAGCAGCCGGTCTCTGGCGCTGTCAATATTTCGCTCCGCCAGCTCCTTCAAATCCTGCCAGGCAAAAATCATATTATACCCATCCACCAGAAAATATTCCTCTTTTTTCTCCGAAATCTGAAACGTTCGGGTTACGGACGCCGTCTGCTGTTTATATTCCGGCTTTCTTCTGTGATATCCTTTCCTTGCCGATTCCTTATCATGCTTGTTGGCGTCGAACGTTCTCGATAAAATAGCCTCCACTTCATCTTCTCCAATCCATGCCTCTTCCTGCAAACCTGATTCTGACTGGCCGCGGCCGCCGGCTGTCCGTACTTTATCCGAAACTGAAGAATCTGATGTATTCGCTCCTTCCAGAATCCTGCGCACCTGCACAGGCGTCTCTACCTGCATATATTCTTTTACCTGCTGCCATTTCACCACAAATCCCGCTCCATGGGCGCAAAACACAGAATCGGGAGAATTTTCCAAATCTGCCTGCGGATCATAATTCTTTCGTTCTGTCACTTCCTGCGTATTATGGCAAGGCTCATAACCTTTGAGACTGCAGAATAATTTTCCGCTCCCTTTCGTATACTGAAGAACCTCCTGCTGGTAAGCCTGCATCTTTGAGGCAGGCGCCGTTCCTGTCAGCACTGCCATTCCTCCCTGTGTTTTTGGCAGTTCAAACACTCCGTGCATCCGCTCCACATCGGTCATGGCCCGTCCAATCATCTGCTCCGGAATCTCCAGACAAAAGGCGTAGACCGGCTCTAAAAGTACCGATTCAGCCTCCATCAAACCCTGACGCAGCGCACGGTACGTCGCCTGTCTGAAATCGCCGCCCTCGGTGTGTTTCAGGTGGGCGCGCCCAGTTACAAGCGTAATCTTCATATCTGTAATTGCCGCGCCTGTCAGGACGCCTTTATGTTCTTTTTCTTCTAAATGCGTCAGCACCAGACGCTGCCAATTGCGGTCCAGAACATCTTCGCTGCATGTTGTGTCAAACTGCAGCCCGCTTCCCGGTTCTCCTGGTTCCAGCAGCAGATGCACCTCGGCATAATGCCGCAGCGGTTCATAATGCCCCACGCCTTCCACGGGTCTTAGAATCGTCTCTTTATAGAGAATATCCCCCGCTCCGAATGAGACTTCCACGCCAAAACGCTGCAAAATCAGGCTCTTTAAAATTTCAAGCTGAATCTCGCCCATAACCTGCACTCTTATTTCCTGCAAAACCTCATCCCAGACAATATGAAGCTCCGGCTCTTCTTCCTGAAGCCTGCGCAGATTATCCAGCATTTTTCCTGTGTCGCATCCATCCGGCAGCAGCACCTGGCAGGTCAGCACCGGAAGCAGCGCCGGCATCGGCGCGTCCTGTTCCGTCCCAAGCCCCTGACCTGAACTTGTAGACTGCAAACCCGTTACCGCACAGACGGTACCTGCTTCTGCCTCCGCTGCCGTTTCAAATTTTTCGCCGGAATAAATACGAATCTGATTTATTTTTTCCTGGGCGCCCGCAGGTGAAGTTTTTACTTTCAACGTTCCGCCTGTCACCTTTAAATGCGTCAGGCGGTTTCCCTGGCTGTCTCTGGTAATTTTATAAATCTTCGCGCCAAATTCCCGGGGATAGACCGGCTGCACGGCAAACTGTTCCAACGCTTCCAGAAATTCTTCGATACCGCTGCATTTCAAAGCTGAGCCGAAAAAACAGGGAAACATCTTCCGCTCAGAAATCAGTTCCCTGATCTGTTCCTTTGTCACCATGCCGTGTTCCAGATAATATTCCAGTACATCCTCCCTGCACACCGCTGCATTTTCCTGAAATTCTTCCGTAGTTATATCCGAAAAATCCAGACAGTTTTCCGATAATTTTGCTTTCAGCTCCTCCATTAAAAGCTCTTTATCCGTATGAGGCTGGTCCATTTTATTAATAAAAAGAAACACCGGAATTTCGTATTTTTTCAGAAGCTGCCAGAGGGTGCGGGTATGCCCCTGCACGCCGTCGGAACCGCTGATGACAAGAACCGCATAGTCCAGGATCTGCAAAGTCCGTTCCATTTCCGCCGAGAAATCTACATGCCCCGGCGTGTCCAATAAGGTAAATGTTGTATGAGAAAGCTTTAATACTGCCTGTTTGGAAAAAATTGTAATTCCCCTCGCCCGCTCGCGCTCATCCGTATCTAAAAATGCATCTTTGCTGTCCACTCTTCCAAACTTGCGGATACTGCCGCCGACATAGAGAAGCGCTTCGGAAAGCGTGGTTTTTCCCGCGTCGACATGGGCCAGAAGACCCACGCTGATATATTTTTTTTGCTTATTTTCATTTGCAGCATCCATAGAAAACGCCCCTTTCTGTCGTTTGATCATACATTTCCTATCATAACACAGAACGGGGCATTCGTCGATAAGCTAACTTCTTTTCATAAAGCTTTTACTCTTGATTAATGCCAGATAAAGATAAATCTTTGTTTTGTAAAAAAGAAATGTATCTTGCAATTAAAATTTGCATATGCTATAATGCCGGTAGGCAAAGAAATGTGGAGAATTCCATGTAGGCAAAGAACGAATCCCCCGACTGTAATGGCGTACAGTCGGGGGATTCTTCTTTTCTTTTTAGAGTGGCAAAGCGTCCACCAGGCTATTTGTTGCCTTTGTCGTTCCTGTCAAGCCATTTGCTGATGAGGTGGCAAACCACACCTGCTGCGACAGTCACAAGAAATGTGAAGAATAACTCCATGCAAACACCCCCTCCCGTTGCCGGGTGTAGGTTAGACAACATAAGAATTATAGCATACCAAAAGATAATCTTCTATCACTTTATTCGTATGTTCCATAGAAAGTCCATCCATATCCGTGTCAACACGCTCTTTCCAATCTCTGAAAACCAATCTGCTCTCTTTTAAATTTTTTCTTTTATCAAAATAACGGTATTTTATTTCTCTCAAAACAATAACGATAGAAATAACCATTACAATCCAAATTCCGATAATCATAAACCTGCCCCGCTAATACCGATTCTACCAGATCATACTATAAATGTACAATGACTAAAATTGCTGACCCTAACACTCCTGCAAAAACCAATAACTGAAATATCATAATAAATTTCGTATAGTCTTCAAGGAATCCGCTGACAAAAAATATCAAAAATATGACAAATCACACAAACATTTTCTCCGCCAGCTCCCTGCCCAGGCGTTCCGCTTCTTCTCTGCGGCCTGTAACAGTATCTGTGCAAAATTCCAGACTCCCTTCTTCTGCATACAGCCCCGTTAATCTCAGTTTTCCCTGAGCGTCTGTCACTGCATACGCGGCAAGAGGAGAACTGCAGCCTCCGTCCAGCGTCCGGATAAAACTGCGTTCTGCCAGAGCGCAGTATGTGCTGTCATCATCAAAAAAACCCGCCAGATATCCATAGTCTTCTCCCAGTCTTCCCTGGACTGCGAGAATCCCCTGCCCGGCAGCCGGAACCAGCTCTTCGGTGGAAAAATAACGGCTGATACGTTCTTCAAGACCCAGACGTTTCAAGCCGGCAGCGGCAAGCACCAGCGCGCTGAACCGGCCCTGGTCCAGCTTCTCAAGACGTGTCAATACATTGCCCCGGATGCTTTTGATCTCCATCTGCGGAAACAGTTTTCTCAATTGAATCGTACGCCTTGCACTGGAACATCCCAAAGGCAGCAAGGGATTGAGCGCCGTAGTCCCTTTTGGTAATACTAATACGTCCCTGACGTCCTCCCGGCAGGAAAACCCCAGTAAGGGCAGATCTTCCGGTATCTTCGCCGGAACGTCTTTCAGACTGTGAACCGATACATCGCTGCGTCCCTCCCTGAGCGCCAGATCCAGTTCCCTGACAAATAAACCTTTCCCGCCAATCTCATCCAGTTTCCGGTCTAAAATCTTATCTCCGGTCGTCTTCATCGTGATAAGTTCCCCACAAAACCCGGGGACAAAACGCCGGATATAGTCTGCCAAAAACTGCGCCTGTATCACCGCAAGACGGCTTTCCCTGGTTCCAATTCGTATCGTCCGCAAAACACTATGCTCCTTCCCATTCTAAAAGCTGTCTTCTGATTCTCTCCGTGACTTCTGCCGCTTTGCGGTGGTTACTGCCTCCCGTCGTCACTCCCACGGTAACTTCTCCCTGTCTGACAATTCCCGGAAAATAAAAATCGCATTTTTCCTGATCCGAGGCTACATTTACCGGAATCCCTTTGTGACGGCACTCGCGGAAAATCAAAGCATTCGCCTTCTCATCATTCGTAACCGCCAGAACAAAGTCCTCCTCTGTCAGTTCACTGGGACGATACTTGCGGTAATGAAGTTTCAGCCCCGGATGATGCGCTGCCAGCTCTTCTATTTCCGCTGTAAATTCCGGCGCAATCACATCAAGCTCTGCGCCAAATTCCAGCAGAACTTTTACCCTGCGGGCGGCAATCTTGCCGCCTCCAAATACCCGTATGTTCTTGTGATTCATATTGATAAATAAGGGAAAATATCCTGTCATTCTGCCTCCTCAAACGCCTGTTTTATACTGTCATAGTGCAGAAAAATCCCCTGCGCCGCCAGCTCTTCTATTTGCTTTTGATCCGCCAGCATATAACCTGCCGTCTCTTTCTCCTGCAGATGAAGGTCACGCTCTTCAAAATCAAGCACAAAACGATATACGTCCACAAAATAATTATCCCCTTCTCCCGGATTTTCCCGATGATAGGTAAAAAGATAACCGTCTTCACACTCCGACACATCCAGCCCGGTCTCCTCTTTAATCTCCCGGACTACCGCATCTTTGGATGCTTCCCCGGCAAGAGCCGCGCCCCCGGAAACTTCCCACCAGCCCGGCGCCCATGCTTTTGTCATCACCCGCCTGGTTATGAGAAATTTTCCATCCGGACGCTTAATTACTCCCAGCACAGTCAGATGGTATTCCCCCTCCTTCAGACAAAAATCATTCCGTTTCATCGTGCGTCCCGTCCGCTGTTTGCTGCTGTCATAAATATCCCACATTTCCATAACTGTCATTTCCTTTCCATATATACGGTTTCATCCATATCTATCTGGCAAACGCCTGCTCAAATACTTCCACTGTTTTTTGCAGCCTCTCCTGAATTTCATCCATATCTATCTGGCAAACACCTGCTCAAATATTTCCACTGTTTTTTGCAGCGTCTCCTGGTCCGCCTGATTTCTCAGCTCAAACAGCAGCTTATCCACTACTTTTGCGGCAGTGTCTTCCATCTGTTTTCGCAGAATTTCCATATCTGCCTGCGGCAGATTCAAATGCTGTAAATTTTTCTCCATCCTCCAGACCAGTTCCTTTCCTGCGTCCGCGCCAACCTGCTGGATTCTTGGCACCAGATTCCGGCATTCCTGCCGCTCCGCAAACTTCTGGATTTCTCCGTCAAGCAGTTTTTCCGCCTTCTGGTACTGGCGGCGCATTTCCTCAGACTGGATCTCCAGGGGAAGACTGTCCATATCATAATATACCGCGCCTTCTCTCTCTGCAATAGAAGGTTCCATATCTCTGGGCACTGCAAGATCCAGAAAAATCTGGTTTTGCGAAAAAGCAGTTCCCTGCCGCAGGCAGACGTCCAGTCCCTCCCTGGTAATGGTGAGATTGGGGCTTGCCGTTGCCGAAACAATCAGGTCGCACCGGGGAATATAACGGTAACGTTCTCCGTAATCAATCCTTTTGGCGCCCTGTGGAATCTTTACGATCCCGCTTCGGTACTGGCGGACCGTAACCGTCACATCCGCCCCCTCCTCCATCAATGCCTGCGCCGTTAATTTTCCCATCTCTCCGTTGCCAATCACAAGACAGGTTTTCTCTGCAAGATCGTTTCCCTGTTCTTTCAAAAATTCAAGCGCATGATGCGCCGCTGAAACATTTGCTTTATCCATGACCACATTGGTTTTCACCTGTTTCCCCGCCGTCACCGCCATGCGAAACAGCACTTCCAGCAAACGGTCTGTACATTCCTCTTCCCTGGCAAATGCAAGCGCTTCTTTTACCTGGGTCAGAATCTGATCTTCGCCCACAATCTGGGACTTCATGCCAGCGCTCAGATAAAACAGATGCCTGACTGCCTCCCATCCTTCCCGCACAATCAGATATTCTTTATATTTCCCGTAAGAAAGCCCTTTCAAACCGCACAGAACATCCGCCAGTTCAAGCTCCGCCTCTTCTTCGAGACTGAGCCAAAGCTCCATGCGGTTACAGGTGGAAATCATAACGCAGCCCCGGACCGCCTGTTTTTGCCTGATCTGCTTTAGGGCCGCCGCCATGGTCGTCCGGGTAAACGAAAAACACTGCCTGATATCTATTCCGGCTCTGGTAAAATCAATTCCAGTCATTTTTAAATTCATGGATTCCCTCTATTCTCTTATACTCAAACCATATCACTGCTGTTTTATCATACTCTAATTATGTTCACTATTACTTTGTTATACCCAATATTCACTGCTTTGTCATACTCTAACTATTTGTCATACTCAAATTCTGCTCACTGCTTACGGTCATACAGCATGTACAGCAGCGCGTTTACAATGGCCGCCGCCACGTTGCTGCCGCCTTTGCGCCCTCTTGCAACAATATGCGGAACCGAAAGGCCAAGCGTCAGTTCCTTGGACTGTATGACATTCACAAACCCCACCGGAGTCCCGATAATTAATTCCGGCAAAAATTTCCCCTCCTGCACCAGTTCATACGTGCGGATTAAGGCAGTGGGCGCGTTCCCCACCGCCAGAATAACCGCTTTTTCCAGGGACGCCGCTTTTTCCATGCATATTGACGCGCGTGTGGTATGCTTCTGTTTCGCAATCTGCGCCACGTCTGCGTCGCTCATAAAATTATAAACCTCTGTTCCCAGTTCCTGCAGCGCTTTTTTATGAATACCCGCCATTGCCATCTGGGTATCCGTCACGATACAGGCTCCCCTGCGCAAAGCTTTCAGGCCATATTCCACCGCATGTGGAGAAAATACCAGATTTTCAGCATAATCAAAATCTGCAGTGGTATGGATCACCCGTTTCACCACGGACGCATACGGTTCTTCCAGTTTACATTCTCCCAGCTCCCGGGCGATCATTTCAAAACTGCGAGCTTCAATTTCCCCGGGCGATACCTGTTCTAATTCTACCTTCATCTGCAATCGCCCTCCTGTTCCATCATCTGATAAATCGCTTCCATATCCAAATGTCTGCGCAAAGTATCTGCCAGTAAATCATACTGTGCCTCTTTATATTCTGTCCGGCTTTCTTCCCGCAAACCGCTCAGTTCCTCTCCTTTTCGCTCCGCCAAAGCGGTAAGCAGAGCATTGGCAATCCCCTTTTCATCAAATATGCCATGGATATAAGTGCCGTACACATTCTCCTGACAGCACCCCTCCGCCTCCGGGGCCTGCCCTGCCGATGTCTGATCCGTAATTTCCGTCAGAACCTCCGCTTCTTCCCTGCAAATGATTTCTGTTCTTCCCATATGAATTTCATAACCGGAAATATCCATGCCGGACAATCCTTCCAGCACGCCGGAAACCTTTAAAAACTGTCCCTGTACCTGGGTTCTGGTCTTACGATTTGTGAAAACGGTCTCTACAGGAAGCAGCCCCATCCCTCTGATGGAGCCTCCCTCTTCCACACATTCCGGGTCAGACAACCGCCTGCCCAGCATTTGATAGCCGCCGCAGACGCCAAAAATCACGCATCCTTTCTCTTTCGCCCGGCAGATCGCCGTTTCCAGTCCATTCTGCCGCAGCCACTTCAAATCTGCGATCGTATTTTTCGTACCGGGAAGAATCACCATATCCGGCTCCCCCAACTGACTGACGGCAGACACATAGCGAAGATTTACCTGCCGCAAATCTTCCAGCGCCGCAAAATCCGTAAAATTAGAAATCCTTGGAAGACGAATCACCACGATATCAAGTATTCCTCCGCTTTGCTTTCTGGTAAAACGGCTGGTTAAGCTGTCCTCTTCTTCGAGATCAACCTGCATATAAGGCACCACGCCAACCACCGGAATATCTGTAATTTTCTCGATCATCTCCACACCGGAATCTAATATGCTTTGATCCCCCCGGAATTTATTGATAATCATTCCCCGGATTCTGGCTCTTTCGTCTGGCTCTAACAGCAGAACGGTTCCGGCAAGCTGGGCGAAAACGCCGCCGCGGTCAATATCTCCCACCAGCAGCACCGGAGAGCCCACCAGCCTGGCAAGTCCCATATTTACAATATCGTCCTGCTTTAAATTGATTTCCGCCGGAGAACCCGCCCCCTCGATCACAATAATATCATACTGTTCCTCCAATTGACGGTACGCCTTTAAAATAGCGGGAACCAGCTTCTTTTTATAAGAAAAATATGCTCTGGCGCTCATCGTTCCCAAAACCTCCCCATTTACAATTACCTGGGAGCCGGTGTCGCTGGTGGGTTTTAGAAGAACCGGATTCATCAAAACAGACGGCGCAGCGCCAGCCGCCTCCGCCTGAACTGCCTGGGCGCGCCCCATTTCCAGTCCTTCTTTGGTAATGTAAGAATTTAACGCCATATTCTGTGATTTAAAAGGAGCTGTCAGAAATCCGTCCTGTTTAAAGATCCGGCACAAACCTGCCGCAAGCAGGCTCTTTCCCGCATTGGACATGGTTCCCTGTATCATAATTGTTCTTTTCTGTTTTTTCATCCCTGCTCCTCTTGCCAAACCGCTTCTTCTTTATCTGTTCCAAAGCCTGAATCAGCCGCTGGTTCTCCTCTCTTTCGCGCACTGCAACCCGGTACCACCCCTCGCAAAGCCCCGGAAAATTGCTGCAGTCACGAATCAGTATATGATAGTTCAAAAGCTCCTCGTTCAGACCTGGAACACTCTGAAAAAAAATAAAATTTGCCGCGTGTCCGTAAACCGTAAGAGAAAATCCCTGCCGCTCGCACGCAAGCCCTGAAAGCCGCTCTGACAAATATTTTTTTTCACGTTCTACAATCTGTCTGCTCTGCTCCAGAAATGTCTGTTCCCCGGCTGCCGCAATTCCCGCTTCCTGCGCCAACAGCGACACGTTCCAGGGCTGGGTCACTGCCTGCAGTTTCTCACTCAGCGCGGCGGATGTACACAAAGCGTAGCCCAGCCGCAGCCCTGGTATGGCAAACGTTTTCGTAAAAGCCTTTACCAGAACCAAACGCCTAGAATCATGAAGAAAACATTTTAAAGAAGCTTTTTTTTGTTCTTCAGGATCCACAAAATCCATAAAACACTCATCCACGACTAAAAGCGTATCTGTCTCTTCACACCTGTCCAGCAGTTTTTTCATCATCTTTCGCCCTGTCAGCACTCCGGTTGGATTATTGGGATTGCAAAAAAATGCCATATCTATGGTATGGTCCAGCTCTGTGGGAATTTCCTTTAACTCAAATCCCTCTTCCTGCCGAAATTGCGCATAGACAATCTCACAATCCACGCTGCGCAGCGCCTGTTCATACTCCTGAAACGCCGGCATAAAAAGCAAAGCCCTTTTAGGTTTTTCTGCCAAAGCCAGAGAAAAAATCACCTCCGCCGCGCCGTTTCCACAGATCACCTGCGTTTCCCTGACCTGCTCTGATTCTGCAATTGCCCGGCGCAGCCTTGCGGAACCCGCCTGCGGATAATGGCAGATATCGGCAACGGACGCTTTTACCGCCGCCAGCACTGCGGCAGGAGGTCCCAAAGGATTGATATTGGCCGAAAAATCTAAAAAACCTGGATACTGGTATATATCCCCGCCATGTTTATACATATTGCCTCTCTCTGTCCGGATGTTCTCCGGACCAGCCCAGAGGCGGCATCGTATCTATCTGATACATCTCCTCTTTGGTAAGCGCAAACGAAAATACGTCTCTGTTTTCGTTCATGCGCTCCAAAGAGGAAGCTTTTACCAGAGGCATAACGCCTTTTTGCAGCGCAAAACGCAGACAAATCTGCGCCGCTGAAACATGATATTTTTCAGAAAGCCCTGCAATCAGCGCATCCTTTAAGACTCTGCCTCTTCCCAGAGGACTCCATGCCTGAACAAGAATATCGTGCTCTTTACAATACTGCAAAACGGCTTCCTGCGTATGGCCCGGATGAAACTCTATCTGATTCACCACAGGAGGAACCTGGCAGTGTTCCAGAATATTTTCTATATGATGCGGCAGAAAATTACTGAACCCTAAGGCGCGGATCTTCCCTGCCTGGTACAGCTCCTCCATCGCCCGCCACGTCTCCAGATCCAACTGCTTCCATTCCTTAAAATCCGGCGACGGCAGCGGCCAGTGAATCAGATAAAGATCGAGATAATCCGTACATAAATGCTCAAGCGTACGCGCAAAAGCCGCCTTTGTCTCTTCATAGCCCATTTCCGTTTTCCAGACCTTCGAGGCTATAAACAGATCGTTCCGCCGCGCTTTGCTTTGCTCAATTGCCTTTGCAAGACTGCATTCCGTACCATAAAATGACGCCGTATCAAAACAGCGGTAGCCGCTCTCTATCGCGGTCTGTATATTTTCATAAGCTTCACCCTCCGCCGCTTTATAGGTACCGTATGCAAGCTCAGGTATTTTTACTCCATTATTTAATACAAAATAACCGTTCCTGTCTTTCATTGAATCCTCCTTTTCCGTTCCCTCGCGTTCTGCTCCAACATATTCGCAAGATTATTCTTACAATAGAAAACAAATAAACGCCCCCTTTACCGCCAGCGCAATTGCAGCCGTCAGATACGACGCGGCAAACATCAGGCGGCAGCTTCGTGCAATATCTCTCCGCTCAATTGGCCGCACATCGTCTCCGATCCAGGGCTTTTCATATTTTTTGCCAAAATACCAGGCGTCTCCGGCAAGCTGCACCTGCAAAGCCCCCGCCGCCGCCGCTTCTGTCTGCCCGGAATTGGGACTGGCATGGTTTTTTCTGTCCCGCCGGAAAATCCGCCATGCATGGTTCTGATCCATACCGCAGAAACCGCAGACGGCAATCATCATCAGCGCGCTGATTCTTGCCGGGATAAAATTTACAAAATCATCCAGCTTCGCCGCCGCTGTGCCAAAATACCGGTAGGTATCATTCTTATATCCCACCATGGAATCCAGCGTATTGACCGACTTGTAAAAAAATCCTCCCGCTCCGCCGAAACATGCCATAAACAGCAGCGGGGCGACGACCCCGTCTGAGGTATTCTCCGCCACGGTCTCCACTGCCGCCCGTATCACGCCCGCTTCGTCCAGGCAGTCTGTGTCTCTTCCCACAATCATGGAGACGGCCTGCCTTGCGGCAGACAGACCCTCCCGCTCCAGGGCGTCCGCCACCTTCATACTCTCTGTCTTTAAAGATTTTGCGGCAAGGAGCGTTCCGCACATAAGCGACTCCAGCAATATTCCCGCCAGAGGATGAATACGGTAGCATAAAAAAAGCGCCCCTGCAGGAAGGAGGGTGGAAATTCCCACAACCAGCGCTGTCAGCGCAAGTCCCGCCAGCCGTTCTCCTGTCTTCGTCTTACGGAACAAAGCCCTGAGCAGAGATTCCAGACGGACGGTCAGCCAGCCGACTGCCATAACGGGATGATACCAGCCCCTGGGATCTCCCAGAACATAATCCAGGCAAAGCCCCAGAAACAATGCCAGCAGAGAATAAATCAGAATACTCATACGTCCTGAACCTGCTTGCCTTCACTGTGCAGTTCAAAACGTCCCTCAATCTCCACCAGCATATCTGCATATTCCTTTAATTCTTCCGCAAGTTCCTCTCTTCCGCTGCGCCTTCCCTTTTTATACAGAATCCGGTGCTCCATACTTGCCCAGAAATCCATGGACATGGTGCGGAACTGGATTTCTACCGGAAAATATTCCATGCCGTCCAGACAATATACCGGAATTCCCACAATCACATGATAGCTGCGGTAACCATTGGACTTAGGCGTCTTTACATAATCGCTCTCGCGAACCATAATCAGATCCGCCTGCCGCTTTAAGGCGTCCACCAGGTTATAAATATCGTCTACAAAGTAGCAGATTACGCGCACGCCCGCAATGTCCTGCAGATAATCCTTTGCATTCATCACGGTCGGCTCTTTTTCCTTTTTTCTCAGCTTATCTTCCATACTCTTTTTCTTCTTAATCCTGCTCTGGATATTATGTATGGGCACTCCCGCTGAATCTTCATACAAATTATGCTTCAGCACATGGAGCCTGGCAAGTAAAACCTCCTTGGCATCCTCATACGGCTGAATAAAATTATAGTATTCTTCATCTGTCATAAATGTCCTGCCTCCTGCCAGCTTCGCTGGTTCCCCTCTTCATGCCAAATTATAACAAACTTCAGGAGAAAAGTCATAAAATTTTCGGATTAAAAATATTAAATTATTGTAAAAAATTCAGCCGGACAATTTCATATTATGCAGAACCTTTTTTTCCTGTCTGAACTCTGTCACTGCACGAATTTTTTGATCCACTGCACGTCAGGGGAAAACATACTTCCATGGTAAAACGCTCATCCTGGAAAAATGCCTGAATCCCGCCTCCCATCTGTTCTGTAAACTCTTTGGCTATGGCAAGACCAAGTCCCGTCGTCCTGCGGCTTCTGGACTGGTCCGTGGTATAGAAACGCTCAAAAATCTGTCTCAGATCTTTTTCCTCAATCTGGTCTGTTTCATTGGCAATGGAGATTACCGCAAAGCCTTTTTGGGAATACAGAGAAAAACGATAATTTCCCGTTCCATGGACCAGGGCATTTTTTATGAGATTTTCCACTATTCTGGAAAAAGCATGTCGGTCCGCCTGTATAAACAAGGCTTCTTTGGAAATCTCAATCTGCGGCTCAAAACCCTTTTGGGAGAAATCTTCATAAAACATGGTAATGATTTCTGTAAAAAGATTTCCCACATTAATCCGCTCCTGCCTTAAGGAAATTTCTCCCGCTTCAATCCTCGCATATTCAAATAGCTGGTTTAACAGATCTCCCAGTTCCTCCAGCCTGCGCTCCACAATCTTTCCATATTCTGCTTTTTTCTCCTCTGAGACGTCCGCCTTTTGCTGCATCTGCACATATCCTTTTACCGAAGTCAGAGGGGTGCGGATATCGTGAGAAATGCTGGTAATACTCTCCCGGTAGCTCCGATTCACTTTCCGCAGTCTGCGCTGCTTCCACCGTAATTTCTCTATGACATCATTCAACGCATTAATCAGTTCTTCCGTTTTTCCCACAGCACAAGCAGAGGTCAGCAAGTAATTGCTTTCCTCTGCTTCCAGAAATAATAACTGTTCTCTGATATGGTTGATTTGTTTTTGGTAACACTTAAGACGCAGCAGCAGAGCCGCCGCCGTCGCTCCCAGAATCATTACCAGAATCATTAAAATAATTTCCATACTATCCCTTATTTCACATCTGCTTTTTGAAAATGCACCGCGCCCAAAACTGCCGCAAACAAAATCCATACTGCAGATGCCAGTACGCCGCGCACTAAAAACTCTGTGGAAAAATCCGTCATCGGGCACTCCTCCATCAGATTTAATATCCAATATTTCGAAGGCTGCAGGTCCAGTCCACGAAATAGCAGGTCCAATCCTTCTGTAACAACGGTTGAAAATAATAATAAACCAATGCTTACTGAAATCCCCGCCGCCAGATTCCTGGTCAGCTCTCCAATCAGCATAAAAATCACAGCCATCACAACTCCGAACAGAATCTGAATCCCTCCATAAACGGCGACGTCTGTCCAGACTGTTGAGGAATAAATTTCTCCTCCCATAAAAGGAATCCCCAGACAAACTGTCACGACCAGCGCCGCCGCCTGAAAAACCAGCGTCAGCACAATCGCCGCCAGCATTTTGGAAAAGAAGATTTTGGCTCTGGAATATCCTTTTCCCACAAGATTCTTGACAGTTCCATTACTAAATTCCTGTATCACAAACATACAGACAAGGACCGCAAGAATAAGCCCCACAAAATTTCCTCCAAACATCTGCTGTATGACGCCAATCACGCCGATCTGCTCCATCATGGAACCCTGCTCTTTTATACTGTCGCCGTTCTGGTATACCATTATCCCGCCGCTGCCGTTTGCCAGCTCCCCCTGATTAATTTTATCAATCATTAACAGGGAACTGTAAAGTAGCAACAGAAACAGAACCGTCACAATAAGCCCGATCAACCATGATTTACTTTTTCTTAATTTATAAAATTCTGCATTGAGTAAATTAATCATTTGACGCACCTCCCAGCAAATCCATAAAGTACCCTTCCAAATCCTGCCCGGCAAGATAACTCTCCTTAAGATGAACGCCTCCCTGAATCAGTTCCCGGTTTATTTCCCAGGAATTATGCAGTCCGTCAAACACCCGTAAAATTCCCGGCTCCGGTACGTCGTAGCTGGTAATACGACACGTTTCTTCCAGAATCACAGAAGCGCGTTCTGTGTCGTCAACCACAAGCTTCACGCATCTTCTGCACCTGCTTTTTAATTCCTCTGACGCAAATTCTTCAATCAGCGCTCCTTCTTTGATAATTCCGTATCGGGTAGCGATCTTAGATAATTCGCCCAAAATATGACTGGAAATCAAGATGGTAATCTGTCTTTCTTCATTCAGCTTTAACAGCAAATCCCTCATTTCCTTAATTCCCTGCGGGTCCAGTCCATTGATCGGCTCATCCAGAATTAAAAAATCCGGATTCCGAAATAAGGCGATGGCAATCCCCAGCCGCTGTTTCATACCCAGGGAGAAATTTTTCACTTTTTTCTTTCCCGCCTGAGTCAGTCCCACAAATTCCAGCATCTCTTCCACGGAACTTTTACGGGTGATGCCGTAGCTTTTGCGCGCCACCTGCAAATTTTCTTTCGCCGTCATTGACCCGTACAACCCCGGATGTTCAATCAGGGTGCCGATTCTTTGACGCTGTTTCTCCAGTTCCCTGGAACCGAACAGTTCCATATTCCCTGAAGCCGGGGCCGCAAGACCTGCGACAATACGCATAAAAGTAGTTTTTCCAGCGCCGTTTTTTCCGATGAAACCATAGATATCGCCTTTTTTTACATGCATATCCACATGGTCGACAACGGTATGATTTCCATAGGTCTTGGTAATCCCATCTGTATTTAATACGTAATCCATACTGTCCTCCTGTCCATTGCCGTTTGCTTTTACAAGAAACAGTATAGCAATGGACTTTTTAGAAATCTTAGGTTAAATATAAAGAAAGTATAAAGTTTTTTACAGATCTGCCTGCGTGTGCATTATTTCATTTTAAACCCAATCCCCCAGACAGTCTGGATATACGTTTCTTCCGCACAAATTTTTGCAAGCTTCTGGCGAATGTTGCTGATATGTACATTGACTGCGTTTTCTTCTCCCAGAAATTCTTCATTCCAGACAGATTCGTAGATATTGCTTCTGGTAAATACTTTCCCTGGATGACGCATCAAAAGCTCCAGAATCAAATATTCCCGCTTCGTCAAAGATACCTCCTGGCCTGCCACCTGCACCAGAAGCTTCTCCGGGTAGATCCTGATATTTTTATACTCCAGCGCTTCCGTCTTATGGATTCGTTCCTGCCCTTCCCCGTTCTCTCCGCCGCGGCGCAGCACTGCTTCCAGCCTTGCCAGCAGTTCTTCTGTATCAAACGGCTTTACCACATAATCATCTGCCCCGGCACGCAAGAGAGATACCCTGGTCCGCACATCGTCTCTTGCAGAAGAAACGATGATGCGGACTTTGGGACACATTTCCTTAATATTGCAAAGAACTTCTTCCCCTTTCATTCCCGGCAGCATCAAGTCCAAAATCACTGCCTGCGGAATCTGACGCTCTACACAAAACAACGCTTCCGTCCCGGAAAATGCCTGAACCGTTTCATATCCCGCGCCCGTAAGCAGTTCATTTAACATCTGGCTGATATCACTGTCATCCTCCACAATTAAAATCCTTGCACCCATAATCTGCTCCTCTATTTTATTCTTCTCGCCAATCCACAATTTAAAAGGTATACCTCTTCTGCCTGTCTGGCTATGTTACAGCCAATTCTGCCCACGGTCTCGCGATATTTGCGGTCGAAAGCTTCCAGGGGCACCACGCCGCAGCCCACCTGATCCATGGTAAACACTGCTTGAGGATTCAAATCCAGAAGTTCCTGCACCATAACAACGGGATCTTTTCCTGATTCCAACAGGATGCGAATCCACTGGTGAATCCCCAGAATGATATCCGGGTGTACTCCATTTTGCAGTTCCGCATTTTTTCTCTGTAAAGCTGCAGCCTCTGACACTAAAATTGTCTGCGGCGTTTTATGCTTCTGTTTCTGACATACCAAATCCCGGGCGAATTTCCCTTTTCCCTGAAATGCGCCTCCAGTAACCAGTATCATAACGCTTCCTCCTGTCGTAATCATAATTATTGTGTTTCCCTCTCCTGTATGGTCACAAAGACTTTATCTCCAGGCTGTTTACCAATCTTGTTTCGAATATCCTTGCGTATTCCAATAATGTAACAGATACTGCCGTCTTCATTTTTAAGCCCCATATTTACGATGCTCCCTTCATAAGGTTCGCCGTCAAAAGAGGCGTGAACCTTTACACGGCCTCTGCCGAACTCCTCTCTGATATCATAGGGAAATATGACATATGCGCCGCCTTTTTTACCTGCGTCATAAATGAGCGATTCATATTCATAAACTTTTTTATTCAAGTTCCTTACCTCTTTCATATTTGTTTATATTTTATCACATGTTGCAATATTTAGTTCTGCTCTCATTCTAATCACAAAACTCCGGCAAGTCAAGTTTAACTCTGCGCCTGAAACCAAAAGCAAACGGACCGCACATTTACATGCAGTCCGTTTGCTTTTTTATAATTGTTTCACTTAAGAATGAAAGATGAGAACTCTGTATCTGTTATTTCTTCTTGATCGTAATTCTCTTTCCGGCAGTCTTCATCGTTGTTTTGAATTTCTTCAAACCGCTCTTGTTCACTTTCTTCGGTACAAACACTTTCGCGTTCTTCTTGATTCCAGTAAATGCCTTGCTGCCGGCCTTTGGAGCTTTGGTTCCCTTAAACGTAATCTTTGCAAGATTCTTGCAGTTATAGAAGCTGCTTGTTCCGATCTTCGTGATGTTTGCTCCGATCACTACTTCTTTCAGTTTCTTGTTCTTCTGGAATACCTTGCTGTTGATCTGGGTTACTTTAAAGGTAAATGATTTTCCTTTCACTTTTACCTTCACCGTTGCGGGAATGGTAATCTTCTTGCTGGTCTTTTTCACAAGCTTCACTACGGATACCGTTCCATTCTTCGCGCTGGATTTCGTTACCTGATACTGCAGCGCTCCTGATTTGAATTTATAGCCTTTCTTCGGCGGCTTAACTGTCGGTGTTACCGGATTTAATGTCAGGCCCGCTTTTGCCGCTGCAAGTTCTGCCAATGCCTGCTCTACCTCTGCCGAGGTTGCATTTGGATTGTTCAGCACTGCTTCTGCTCTGGCCAATGCGTCTCTGAATGCGTTGGCGCTGGCAACTGTATAAGCGGACAGATCCTGATATGCCGCCTTTAAGCTGTTCAGATCGGCTGCCAGTTGGTTCTTCTGCTCTTCTGTCGCTGTATCTTTACTGATTATGGTTACTGACACTTCTGCTGTTACGCCTTCGCGTACACAGGAGATCTGGATTTTTGCCGCTCCCGCTGCCTTTGCCGTTACAAGTCCCTTTTCATCTACTTCCGCTTTCCCTTCATCCGTAGATTTATAGGTCAGTGTCGTATCGTCTGTCGTATCTTCCGGTATCGCAGACGCCTGAATCTGGAAGGTTTCTCCTTCTTTGACTGTTACTTCTGCCTGTTCTACTTTGATTTCCGTTATTGCTTTCTCTTCAGTTTCTTCTCCCATAACCTTAACTGTTACTTTTGCTGTTATATTCGGGTTTGCACAGGAAATTTTAATCTCTGCTGTCCCTGCTGCTTTGGCTGTTACCAGTCCATGATCATTTACTGAAGCGAACGCCGGATTCTCAGACGTATATGCCAGCGACGTATCTTCCGTTGTATCCTCCGGCACTACGGAAGCTTTAATCTGATAGGTTTCTCCTACTTTTATGGATGTTTCCGTCTCTTCCACTTCAATTCCTGTAATCAATATTTCATGATCTGTTACTGTAATCTTCACCGTTACCGGAGACACTTCCCTGCGATCACAGAAAATCTCAATGTCTGCCGTTCCCACTGCCTTTGCTGTCACAAGTCCGGAATCATCTACTGCAGCTATTTCTTCCTTCGATGATTTATACTTCAGTTCATCACCATTTTGCGGATTTTCCAGTGAAGCTTCAATCTGGTAGGTCTTTCCGAGCAGTACTGTTTTTGCCGTTTCCTCTACCTTGATCTGTGTATCCGGCTTTTCGCCTTTTTCTGTAACGGTAACTTTGACGGTTTCTTTTACATCCGGGCGGGCCTCGCTGCTAACCTCAATCTGAGCTTCTCCTGCCGCCTTTGCCGTTACCAGACCGTTTTCATCTACTGTGGCTTTATCTTTATTCAGTGACTCATATTTCAATGTCTTATCATCTGTCGTATCTTCCGGCACTACAGACGCCTGAATCTGATAGGTGTCTCCTACTTCTATAGATGCTTCCGTTTCTTCCACTTCAATTCCTGTAATCAATATTTCATGATCTGTTACCGTAATCTTCACCGTTACCGGAGACACTTCCCTGCGATCACAGAAAATCTCAATGTCTGCCGTTCCCACTGCTTTTGCTGTCACAAGTCCGGAATCATCTACTGCAGCTATTTCTTCCTTCGATGATTTATACTTCAATTCATCACCATTTTGCGGATTTTCCAGTGAAGCTTCAATCTGGTAGGTTTTTCCGAGCAGTACTGTTTTTGCCGTTTCCTCTACCTTGATCTGCGTATCCGGCTTTTCGCCTTTCTCTGTAACGGTAACTTTGACGGTTTCTTTTACATCCGGGCGGGCCTCGCTGCTAACCTCAATCTGAGCTTCTCCTGCCGCCTTTGCCGTTACCAGACCGCTTTCATCTACTGTGGCTTTATCTTTATTCAGTGACTCATATTTCAGCGTCTTATCATCTGTGGTATCTTCCGGCACTACAGACGCCTGAATCTGATAGGTTTCTCCTACCGACATTTCTTTTTCAGATTCTTCCACCGTAATTTCAGTAATTGGCACTTCTATAAATTCCCAATTTGCCGTAAATTCCAAATCTCCCGTGCTTCCATTGGCAATAGCGACATCTACGGTTGGTTCTGTGATACCGTCCCCTGTCCAGCCAAGGAACATGTAGCCATCTTTGACCGGTTTATTCAGTTTAAAGTACGGGGTTTCTATGGTATAACTTTCCCGGTTCGCTGCCTGGCCGCCATCTAAGTGATAGGTAATCTGATAAGTCTTAGGAACCACCTGCCCTGTAATTGTTACCGGATAATCCGGCATTTCAAATGAATAACTGCCGTCTTCCGCTTTTGTAACTGCAAGACCTGACGGTTTCCTGTCTGTACTCTTAAGCAGTACAGGATCGTCGGAAAAATCATAACCCTCTTTCACAGAGAATGTAACGGTCTCACCCAGAGCTGCTTCACCCAGGTCAATTTCAACCATTTCGTCTCTCGCTGTTACCATATGCTTACCTGCGGATGTATCCGCTTTCGTAAATATAACTTCATATTCCTGTTTCTTTGCTTCATCTCCGTCTTCCGGAAGGAATATCACTTTTACTTTACCATTTACTGCCCTAAGTACCGTAACGGAAGCATTATTATCCGCCGTCGCTGTGACAACGCCGTCTTCAGCATCTATCTCCAGCGTCTTCGTGTCTGCATTAAAATCTGCCAGTCTATTCGTGCCGTTTACATTTATGGCCGTTACTGTATATTCAGTATTATTAGGCACATAGTAAACTTCAAATTCTTCCAGTCCTGTCCAGTTGTTCTCTTGCGGCTGTAAAGTAATACGGATCGCCGTTGTCTCAACAGCTTTAAATTCCACATCTACCATACGTTTAAAATTATCCAGAGCGGGTACGGCAGACTTTTTAATATAAGTTACTTCCGTCCAGCTGCTGTGATCTTTGAGCGTATTATCCGCTGCCCAGCCTTTGATATTGCCGCAGCTGTTGGATGAATCGCCTTCCGTCTGTGCCGCTGGGACTACTCCATTATTTGCACTGTAATATTCAATCTTATAGTCTTGCGGCAGACGGACTTTGCTTGCACTTCCTCCGTCTTCTTCAAGAAATCCCAAAGATACTTTACTAATCTTACGCTTTTGCTGGTCATCATTTGAATTTGACCCTTCTGTACCAAAAGCAGAAATGATAAACGGAACATGATCGTCGGCTCCTACCGCCGCCTCGGCATTTGTATGGAACTTGCCCTGCTGCCAGTCATTCCACATCTTCTTTTCGCCATTGGTAACAAACGCTTTCACGCCATCCGTTGCATGATGCGCCTTGTCGCCATTTGAAGAAAAATATGCCAAAGTTCTTGGCCATTTCTTTGGCTCATCAATACCGTTTGCATTGAGAGCGAAATTCTTGCCTACCGGCGTATCTATTTCTGACTGTTCTGCAATGCGGACAGACGCTTCTGCCTCCAGATCCCCTGCCGTTCCTTTAACCTTCACAATGCCTTTCTGGGCAAAAGAAACTCCTGTGAGATTCCAGGTTACATCCCGTTCTGCTGTATCACCATTACTGTAACATACTGTTACTGTTTCCGGCATTTGCGGAGCAACTCCTACTACGGTTGCCAGCGTCACCTGACGGACGCCAACGATTTCGCTGACAGTTACTTTTGCTGTTACCAGTGCATCTGTTTCTATTACAGTTCCCTGCACCTCAAACGTACCAAGTCGGTTCAGACGGCTGCTTGCAATCCAATCCCATTGAACTTCCATAACTTTCTGTCCAATATTGGTATTGGCAATGACAGTTCCCGGAAGTTCCGGATATACGCCCTTTCCTGTAATTACGCTTACTTTTTCATAATCACTGATGGTTTCCTCTACCGCATTGATGGTAAATTCTGCTTCTACGATTCCCGTATAAGTTCCTTTTCCTTTAACAATAACAGTTGCCTTGCCTGGTTCTATATTATTGCGATAGCTTACGTCATAATCTATTCCTTTTACTAACGTTGTCTGTCCGCTGCCAGTATAAACAACAGTCGGTTCCGGCGTCAGCTCGCTTCCGGTGTAATTCAGTGAATCTGCCCCTCCTGCAAAAGTTACTGTTGTATTTTTGCTGCTGATCTCCTGTTGGGGTTTACGAAGCCTGACTTCTGCCGCTGACATAAACATATTATTTCGATTTCCGTCAGCAAATGTCTCTACTCCATACAGACGAACATAGTTTGCCTCAACTGTTTTATTGAATTTTGCCAGTTTCCATTCTATTACAGTGTTCCACTGACCTTCTGAGACAACTTCCGCATTCTGCCATTGTTCTTCTGTTGGCTCGCTGGTACTATTAATGACTTTTATCTGATATTTTGTAACTGAGCCATTTACGGGATTTCTTGGTCTTGTCATATAACGCAACGCTCTGATTGGCTTCGCTTCATTCAGCGCCATCTGCAGATAACGTTCTTCTGGGACATTAGTGAGGTCGTGCGACCCTTGCCCTTGATCACTGGCATTCCATTTGCTGTGCCAATATGAACTGTTGTCTCCGTCGTTTGCAAGATGCGGGCTTCCTTCTTTTTCACCTGCACTTTCCTGATGATAGCTTGCCGCTGATAAAGTCATCTCCGCATAAGGGTAATCTAAGGAAGCATCGGCTGCATTATCATTACTGTCATTACTTATCCCAAAACGTACCTGGTACATATTCTGCACACTGTGGTCTTCGGACTCCAGCAGCATCCTTGCTACGCCTTCCGCATCTTTGGGAAGAATCGTAACACATGTATTGTCTTTTCCAACTGCCTGAATATCGTTTTCTCCCAATGTTTGATTTGAAACGTTGAACCAGCCCTGTTCCAAATCTGCTGTATCTGCAATATATGTGTCTACTTTCAAAGAAGAAAGCGCTGCTTCCCCTCCTATGGTAAACGTAGGAATTCTGGTATTTACTTCCATTTCCATAAGCGTTGCGTTTTTGGTAAATTCCACACGGAAATCTGTTTCTGAAACCGTTTCTTTTGGCGTAAAGGAGCGAACCGTAACGCCATTTGATCTCCGGTTGCTTATCGTACATTCGATCGGATTCCAGTTTTCTCCTCTGTCGCCGGAAGAATATATCTTCATTGTGCTGGATACCGGCGCCGGATCTTTCAGATATAACGTAAAATCTTTTAAGCTAATCGCCGTATCTAAACGGAAATCTATCGTTCCGCGTCCGTTCCATGCAGCGTCCTCACCAGATGTTTTATCATCCGTCAGCTTTGTCAGCACTTCCGCCACACTCTCATGTTCTTTGCTGGATTTTCCATTGACATACATCTCTGCTGCATTGGCCAGCACATCGTTTCCATCTTTATAGCCGCCTTTTGTAACACGTACCGACGCCGATACATTAATTGTCTTGCCAAACACGCTTGACGTGCCCTGTATCGTCTGCGTTTCTGCCTTGCTTGAATCCACCGTACCATTCCATGTTACCGGAAATTCTGCTGAAAGAATGCTGCCGTCTGGCAAAACTGCCGGGCGCGTTGCCGGAAGGGTAAACTCTGAGCCTACGCCTATGGCTGCTGAATAATTCAAAATCGCCGCCACATCTTCAATCATAGTAACATATACCGGAATACGCAGGCTGGTACCCGCAACGGATCCGTATACCACAAACTCATCTTCCGATGGCAGACTGTCCCAGGTGACACTCTTTGACTCAGAGGTGTTGTCTGTATAATTTATCTTTACTGAAGTCGGAAGCTGAAGCGTTTCTCCCTCTTTCACATAATAGTGTCTGGAAAGTTCATAACTTTCTATACGCTTCTCTGAAACGGAACCATCCGTTGTAGTTGTTATCTCCACCGAAGCTGTTGTATATCCATTCGCTTCTGCCTTTACCGTAAAGGTTCCCGCCTTTTTCGTAGACTGTACGATTGCCAGAAGTTTGCCTTTTCCAGCCTTCTTTGTCTTATCTCCATAGCCGCTTGTATCATTCTGCACGCCATTGTCGAGAGCCATAAGTACGCCGTTGCCTTCCACAGTTACTGTAATTTCAGGCTCTGCGCCGTTGACAAATTTTCCATCCTGATCCAGAACATCAATCGTAATGTAGCTTAAATCTTTTCCATCAGCTTTAATCTCTGTGCGGTCCGCCTCTGCTGCAAGCCTGGAAGCGTTCTTCGTTGTCTCTACGATACGGCGTCCGTCTGTATCCGTAATCTCATTTCCCTTTTCATCAAATGCCTTTGCTTCTAACTTCCCTTCCTGGTAAGGCACATTGAAAGTTGCATACAGAGACGTATGCTGATCGGCGCCGGCTTTACCTGTATCGAAACAGCCTGTTCCTCTTGTATAGTTCTGATATCCTCCGGTAGGCGTTGCGGTACGCGTTGCCGTTGCAGTACCTACTTCTTCGTCATTTAAATAAAGCTTTATTACAGGAGCGTCGCTGTAAACCACAACCTCTACGTTGCCATTATTGTCCACCATAATTTCATCCCGGTTCCATACCGGAAGCACATGGAGAGTGTGCAATTCTTTATTCCACTGACTCTGGTACAGATAAAAATTATCCTTCGGGAACCCAGCCAGATCAATAATTCCAAAGTAAGAACTCTTCGCCATATTCGGCCAGGTATTGTTGGCTCCAACTGTTCCTGTACCATTGTAAGGCGTCGGCTCGCCGAGATAATCGAATCCGGTCCAGATAAACTCGCCTGCATTAAAGTCCTGGCGCATGGTAACCCACATTCCTTCGCTGGCAAGCGCACCCCAGCCTACCTTACTCTTATCATAAGAAGTCAGCCTCTTGTCTCCTTTGCCTGCGTCACCGCCATTACTTTTCCTGTCATAAACACCGCGGCTATTAATAGACGACGCTGTCTCAGATCCATAAACCAGCCAGTTTCTGTCATGTCCGCTCTTAACCTGACCAGAATTTGCATAATTATAACCTACCACGCCTCCCGGAACATTACTATAAGTAGACGCGGTGGCAAATTTTTCCGCTGTATCTAAATAACCGCCACCCTTTATCTTATTATCCCCATAAGTAACATAGCGGGTCGCATCTTCTTCTCCTACCCAGGTGATCAATTGTTCAGCCATAGCCGGATACCTGTTTGCCAGGGAGCCGTTGTTCATTCCCTCAAATAATTCGTTTCCAAGACTCCACATCACGATAGAAGGCGCATTTCTTCCACGCTTTACCATTGCTCTCAGGTCAAACTCAGACCATTTCTCACCGGTTTTCACTCCTACAATCTGATTGTCTGCTTCGATCTCGCGGTCAAACCATTTTCCGTAATCCTCCACGTTTCCGTTTTTCCCGGAAAACCAGCAGTCAAATGCCTCTTCTATGATAAGCATACCCTTTTCATTACAGATATCAATCAATACCTGAGAAGCCGGATTATGGGTTACACGTATCGTATTCACACCCATTTCCATCAGTTTTTCTACCTGACGCTCCGTGGCGCGGTACCATGCCTCGGCTCCAAGCGCGCCCTGATCATGGTGCATACAGACGCCATTCATCTTAATATTATTGCCATTCAGGAAAAATCCGTTCTCAAGGGTAAATTCCACCCAGCGGAACCCGAAATCAGAATCGTATGTATCCACAATATCGTTTCCTACATATACTTCTGTGCGAACCGTATACAGATTCGGCTTTCCGATATCCCAAAGCTTTGGAGACGGCACCGTAACGGAAGCTTCGATCTTTGCTTCCTCATCTGCCGCTATGCTCTGAGCCGCCGTCTTCTGACCTGTCACTACCGCTTCTGTCATCTTGCCTTTTTCATAGACAATCTGACGAACGGAAACATCCTTTGCTTCCCCGCTGTCATTTTTCACAGAAGTGACTACCTTAACGGTACCAGTTTTACGCTCGATATCCGGCGTTGTCACCGTCGTACCAAAATATGACACATGCACAGAATCTGTGACTGTCAATTTTACGTCACGGTAAATACCGCTGCCAGAATACCAGCGGCTGGACGGCAGTTTGTTCTCTACTTTCACTGCCAGAATATTTTCCTGTCCGCCAGAATTAAGCACATCTGCCGGCAGAACAAAAGAAAATGGTGTATACCCGTAAGGATGGGTTCCAAGCTTCTGCCCATTTAAATAAACAGTAGCGTTCATATAAACGCCGTCAAAGTCCACGCTGACTACCTTATCTGCTACTTCGGAAGGAAGCGTAAAAGCCTTCCTGTACCATCCGGTTCCGCCTAACATCAAACCGCTCTCCGGCTCTACCGGGGCCGCCGCAGTATGACCCTGGTCAATACTGTAATCGTGAGGAAGATTCACACTCTTCCATGAAGAATCGTTATAAGACGGCGTTTCCGCTCCATTCAGTTCTCCCAGATAAAACCGCCAGTGGTCATTGAAAGAAACTGAACGATTGCCGTCCACCCCATAAGAATCCACATAAACTTTCTCCGGCGCAGATACCGCCTGATTATCACTCTTTCCTGTTTTTACATCTGCATTGCTCCCAGCAGCCATTACATCAAAAGCTCCTGTGTTCAGGATCACTGCCGCTGCCAGAAAGGTACTAAGGTACCTCTTCAATCGTTTAAATTGCATATAATACCCTCCTTTTTTTATAAATTTTCGTATTTCTGCCTCCTTTTTTCATATGCTAATTTAGATTATAGAGGTAAACTACACAAAAACATATGCAATTTTTTTGAATTTTTGGTATTATTTTTTATTTTAAAAAAATAGCGCTGCCTGAACCATGCAGACAAGTCCGATTTTAATTCCTCTCCCGCTCGCGCACCGGGCGTCCGTCAGCTTGCTGGCATATTTCTTTTGGACGCCCATGTATAAAAAACCAGGCGGACTGCACGTCAATATGCAGTCCGCCTGGCTTTATATTTGTTTCACTAAAGAATGAAAGATGAGAACTCTGTTTTTGTTATTTCTTTTTCACAGTAATCTTCTTTCCGGCAGTCTTCATCGTTGTTTTGAATTTCTTCAAATTGCTCTTGGATACCTTCTTTGGAACGAACACTTTCGCGTTCTTCTTGATTCCCTTAAACGCCTTGCTGCCGGCTTTCGGCGCTTTGGTTCCCTTAAACGTAATCTTTCCAAGGTTCTTGCAGTTGTAGAAGCTGCTTGTTCCGATCTTCGTGATGTTTGCTCCGATCACTACTTCTTTCAGTTTCTTATTCTTCTGGAATACCTTGTTATTGATCTGGGTTACTTTAAAGGTAAATGATTTTCCTTTTACTTTTACCTTCACCGTTGCGGGAATGGTAATCTTCTTGCTGGTCTTTTTCACAAGCTTCACTACGGATACCGTTCCATTCTTCGCTTTCGATTTCGTTACCTGGTACTGCAGCGCCCCGGATTTGAATTTATAGCCTTTCTTCGGCGGCTTAACCGTTGTAGGTGTTGTCGGCGTTGTCGGCGTTGTCGGCGTTGTCGGCGTTGTCGGTGTTGTCGGTTTTAATTTCAATCCCGCTTTTGCCGCTGCAAGATCTGCCAATGCCTGATCTACCTCTGCCGCGGTTGCATTCGGATTGTTCAGCACTGCTTCCGCTCTGGTCAATGCATCTTTAAATGCATTGGCGCTTTCCGTTGTGTACTTGGACAGATCCTGATATGCCGTCTTTAAGCTGTTCAGCTCGGCTGACAGTTTGTTCTTCTGCTCTTCTGTCGCCGCATCTTTACCGATTACAGTAACCAGCACTTCTGCTGTTATACTCTCTCGTACGCAGGAGATCTGGATTTTTGCCGTTCCCACTGCCTTTGCTGTTACAAGTCCGGTTTCGTCTACTTCCGCTACATCTTTATCTGTAGATGTATATGTCAGTGTCTTATCATCGGTCGTATCTTCTGGCAGCACAGTTGCTTCAATCTCATGTGTTTCTTCCACTTTGATTGTCACCTCTGGCTGTTCTACGCTGATTCCTGTAATCGCCGTCTCTGTTTCCGTAACGTTAATCGTTACAGTTACTGGAGACACATCTTCCCGCCCACAGGAAATTTCAATCTCTGCCGTTCCTGCCGCTTTTGCTTCTACAAGCCCGGTTTCACTTACTGTCGCCACTTCTTCCTTTGAGGATTTAAACTTCAGTACATCGCCTTCAATCGGATTTTCCAGTGAAGCCTTAATCTGATAGCTCTTTCCCTTCAGGATTGTTTTTTGATTTTCCTCTACAATAATTTTTGTAACTGGCTTTTCGCCTTTCTTTGTAACCGTAATCTTAACAACTGCAGTTGCATATTTTCTTACAGAGGAAATCTCAATATCTGTTGTTCCTTCTGCTTTTGCTGTTACCAAACCTTCTGCATCTACTGTCGCTACTTCTTCATTCAATGACTTAAATGTAAAAGTTTTTTCATCTGTGGTATCTTCCGGTTCTGCAGAAACTTCAATCTGATAGGTTTCTTCTGTTTCCAATGCCTTTGCAGATTCTTTTACATTAATCTTTGTGATCGGTACTTCTCCCTCTTTCTTCCAGTTTGCTGTAAACTGCAGATCGCCTGTTGTCCCCTGTTTTACAGTCAAATCCTCAGTCGGCTCTGTAACGATACTTCCCGTCCATCCAAAGAATATGAAATTGTCCCTGACTGGATTACTCAATGTAAAGTCAGGAGTTTCTACTGTATAGTTCTTTCTGTTTTCCGCCTGGCCTCCATCCAGATCATATGTAATCTGATAGGTTTTTACGCCAGTTTCTCCTTTAATCGTCACCGGATAATCAGGCATCTCAAATGTATAGCTGCCATCTTCCAGTTTGGTGGTTGCAATATTTGTCACTGAACGGTCTGCAGTCTTGAGCAGGGAAGGTTCTGTTGTAAACTCATAACCGTCTTTCGCACGGAATGCCACGGTCTCACCCTTTGCTGCTTCGCCCGGTTCAATATCAACCATTTCGTCTATTGCTGTAATCAAATATTCATCAGCGGAAGCCGCCGCCTTTTTGAATACAACTGTATATTCCTGTTTCTTTGTTTCATCGCCATTTTCCGGAAGGAATATTACTTTCGCTGTGCCATTTACAGCCTCTACCACAGTGACGGAAGCATTGTTGGTTGCTTCTGCCGTAATTTCGCCCTGCTTTGCGTCAACTTCCAAAGTCTTTGTAGCTGCATCAAAGTCTGCCAGCTTATTTACTCCGTCCACATTTATGGCGTTTATCTCATAACTGTCATTTTCGCTGATTGGAGCATAGTATACTTCAAACTCTTCCAGACCTGTCCAGTTATTAGCCTGCGGCTGTAAGACGATGCGGATTGCCGTTGTAGAAACCGGCTCAAATTTCACATCTTTCATCTCTTTGAAATTATCCAGTTCCGGTACGGAAGGCTTATCGCCAATATATTTCACTTCCGTCCAGTTTGCACTGTTTCCGACCGGATTATCCGTGTCTTCCCAACCTCTGATGTTGCTGCATTCTCCCGAGGAATCTTTTTCAATTTTATTTGCGGGAATTACCCCGTTTGTACCGCTGTAATATTCAATTCTGTAATCTTCCGGCAGACGTACTTTACTGCCGCTGTCTCCATCTTCTTCCATGAATCCGATCCGCACTTTATTAACGGTGTACTTTTTCTGATCCGCATTTGCTTCAGAGTTCTCTGTACCGAACGCAGAAATTACATATGGAAGATTTTCTGCATCCGTATGGAAGGTATCTCTCTCCCAATCACACCAGATTTTCTTTGCACTGCTGCTGACAAAATCCTTGACGCCGTCTGTCGTACGGTGCGCAGGATCGTCCTGTGAAGAAAAATACGCCAATGTTCGCGGCCATTCCTTCGGCTTATCGATGCCGTCCTTATTAAGGGCAAGATTACCTGACGGCGTAGTTGTATCCGCATCTCCAGGTTCCTCCACACGAATAGACGCCTCTGTCTTAGATCTTCCTACCGTTCCCGGAACTTTCACAATACCAGCTTCATCAAAAGATACTTCTGACAAATCCCATTCTACGTTCCGTTTAGCAATCTCATTATTGCTGTAGTATACGGTTACTTTTTCCGGCATCTGCGGAGCGGCGCCTTTCACTGTTGCCCGTGTCACCTGTCGGATTCCGGCAATATCACAGACAGTTACCTCTGCTGTCACCTGATCGTTTGTATCTACGACCGTTCCCGGAAGGTTAAATGTGCCGAACTTGTTCAGACGGCTGGATGACACGCGGTCCCACTGAACTTCCATCAGCGTTTGTCCAACATTTGTATTGGCAACCACTGTTCCCGGAAGTTCCGGATACACGCCTCTTTCAGTCACAATGCTGACTGGCTCATAATCCGTGACAACCTGGTCTACCGGACTGATTGTAAATTCTTTTTCTATAATTCCTGTATAATCGGCAATTCCTCTCACAATAACGGTTGCCTTACCTGGTTCTATATTATTCCGATAGCTTAATTTATAGTCTGTTCCTTTTGTTAAAGTTATGTCTCCTGTACCAGATTTATAAACAACTGTCGGTTCCGGCATCACTTCACTGCCCGTGTAATCCAAAGAATCCTCGGCTAATGTTACTGTCGTATTATTATCGTAGAGTTCTTTTTTGCCCGGAACACGAACTCTCACTTCTGCCGCTGTCATAAACTTGCTATTCTCGCCATATGTCTCAACGCCATACAGACGGACATATTTCACTTCAACTTTTTCATCGAATGTGGCCAGATGCCATTCTGCTGTCCTGCTCCATTCTCCTTCTGAGACAGCGGCAGCGCTCTGCCATTGTTCTTCTGTCAATTCTGTATCGCTGACTTTGACCTTATATTTCGTGACTGTACCATTTCCAGCATCCGGACGCGGCATATAGCGCAGTGCCGTTATCTCTTTCTTGCGATCCAGTTCGATCTGCAGATAACGCTGTTCTGGTAAATTTGTAAGATTTGTCTCACCTACGCCCGCACTGTACCGGGTGTGCCAGAATGTTCTGATATTTCCGTCATTCGCCAGTTCCGGCTCTCCTTCCGTACCTGTCAATTGCTGATAACTTGCCGCTGTCAGAGTCATGAGGTCATAGGGATAATCTAACGAATCATCCACCGCGTTATCTGGACTGACATCCAGATTATTTCTTCCAAAATGCACCTGATATATGCTCCGCGTTTTATGATCTTCAGATTCCAGCAGAATCTTTGCAATACCTTCCGTATCTTTGGGAAGGATGGTAATACTTGCATTGTCTTTTACGGATACCTGAATATCATCAACATCTAACCCCGCTTCTTCCACTCCAAACCATCCTTTATCCAGGCTGGATGCGTCTGCCGTATGTCCGCCTACCTTCAATGCGGAGATCTCTGCTGCCTCTCCTATTGGGAATGTAGGAATTCTTGTATTTAATTCCAGTTCCGTAAGCGTTGTATTTTTCGTAAATTCCACACGCAAATAAGTTTCTGAAACTGTCTGTTTCGGTGTAAAAGTACGAACAGTCACACCGTTTGACTGCTGATTCTTGATCGTACATTCTTCCAGTTTCCAGTTCGCGCCGTTATCGCCGGAAGAATAAATCTTCATTGTACTGGACGTAGGCGCTGCATCTTTCAGATATAATTTAATATTCCTTAAGTTAATAGCCGTATCCAAACGGAAATCCAAAGTTCCCCGGCCGCTCCATGCAGCGTCTGTGCTGGACGTCTTGTTATCCCCAAGCTTTGTCAGAACTTCCGCTACGCTCTCACGCTCTTTACTGGAAATTCCATTTACATACATTTCCGGCACGTTTACCAGAGCGTCGCTGCCATCTTTATAATCGCCGCTTGTCACGCGTATGGATGCATTCACTTTAATCTGCTTGCCGAATACATTTGCGGTTCCTTCTATTTTCTGTGTCCCGGCTTTGTCCATATTTAATAAGCTGCTATTCCAGGTTACTGGAAATTCTGCTGAAAGTATGGTTCCGTCTGGCAAAACTGCCGGACGAGATGCAGGAAGTGTAAAATCAGAACCTAAACCTGCCGCTGCTGAATAATTCAAAAGCGCGGTTACCGCTTCAATCTCAGTAATATAAACCGGAACGCGCACATTAAGGGCTGCTATTGTGCCGTAGATCTCATATTCATTTCCCTGACTTTTCGAAGTATCCCATGTAATATTCTTCGTCTCAGAGCTGCCGTCTGTGTAAGTTACTTTTACAGAAGCAGGCAGCACCGGTTCTGTTCCCGCTTTGATATAGTAATGTTTGGAAATTTCATAACTTTCAATCGTCTTAACGGAAGGCTCGGAACTCTCTGCCTTTGTCGTTACACTTACTGAAGCTGCCGTAAGACCCTGCGCCTCTGCTTTTACCGTAAAGGTTCCCGCTTTTTTCGTAGACTGTACGATTGCTAAAAGCTTACCTTTTCCAGCTTTCCTTGACTTCTCGCTATGAGCAGTGGTATCGTTCTGCACGCCGTTGTCAAGAGCCATCAGCACGCCGTCGCCTTCCACAGATACTGCAATTTCAGGCTCTGCGCCGTTGACAAATTTACCGTCTTCATCGTTCACGTCAATGGTGATATAGCTTAAGTCTTTTCCATCAGCCGTAATCTCTGTACGGTCCGCTTCTGCCGTAAGCTTCGCAGCGTCTTTCGTTGTCTCCACAACACTGCGTCCCTCTGTATTTTTAATCTCATTTCCTTCTTTATCAAACGCCTTGGCTTCTAACTTTCCTTCTTCGTAAGGCACGTTAAAGGTTGCATAAAGAGACGTATGGCCGCTGGCTTTAGCCTTGTCAAAACAGCCTGTTCCCTCTGTATAGTTCTGATATCCTCCGGTAGGCGTTTCGGTACGTGCTGCCGTTGCAGTACCCACTTCTTCTCCGTTTAAATAAAGCTTTACAAGAGGAGCGTCACTGTAAACCACAACTTCTACCTTGCCGTCCTCATCTATCATAATTTCGTCCCGATCCCATACCGGAAGCACATGAAGCGTATTCACTTTGTTATTCCACTGGCTCTGATACAGATAGAAGCTGTCTTTGGGGAAGCCTGCCAGATCGATAATTCCAAAGTAAGAACTCTTCGCCATATTGGGCCAGCTATTGCTGGAGCCAACTGGTCCTACGCCATTATAAGGCGTCGGCTCGCCAAGATAATCGAAGCCGGTCCAGATAAACTCGCCTGCATTGAAGTTCTGGCGCATGGTAACCCACATTCCTTCGCTTGCCAGTGCTCCCCAGCCTACCTTACTCTTGTCATAGGACGTCAGCCTTCTGTCTCCTTTGCCGCCGTCGCTATTGCTGTTTTTCCTGTCATAAACACCGCGGCTGTTAACCGATGACGCCGTCTCAGAACCGTAAACCATCCAGCCTCTGTCATAACCGCTCTTAACCTGGGCAGTATTTGAATAGTTATATCCAATCACGCCGCCTGGCACGCCATATTCATGTGCTTTGGCAAATTCTGCCGCTGTATCCAGGTAACCGCCATCCTTAATCTTATTATCCCCATAGGTAACATAGCGGGTTGCATCCTCTTCTCCTACCCATTCAATAAGCTGCTTTGCCATAGCCGGATACTGATCTACTTTGCTCCCATCGTATATACCTTCGAATATTTCATTTCCAAGGCTCCACATCACAATGGAAGGCGCGTTCTTGCCGCGTTTTATCATTGCCTTGAGGTCAAACTCAGACCATTTCTCACCAGCTTCTGCTCCCACAATCTGGTTGTCTGCTTCAATCGCCACATCAAACCATTTTCCGTAATCTTCTACGTTTCCGTTTTTGCCGGAATACCAGCAGTCAAAAGCTTCTTCGATTAAGAGCATACCTTTTTCATTACAGATATCAATCAGCTCCTGAGAAGCCGGATTATGTGTGACACGAATGGTATTCACACCCATCTCCATCAGTTTTTCCACCTGACGCTCTGTCGCGCGGTACCATGCTTCGGAACCAAGACCTCCCTGGTCATGGTGCATACAGACGCCGTTCATCTTCATATTCTGGTCATTCAGGAAAAATCCGTTGTCTTTGGTAAACTCCACCCAGCGGAATCCAAACTCAGAATCATACGCATCCACCACATCGTCTCCTACAAATACTTCTGTGTGAACGGTATACAGATTCGGCTGTCCTACAGACCAAAGTTTGGGCGTCGGCACAGTCACGGACGCTTCAATCTCAGCTTCTGCTCCCGCTGCTATCATCTGAGCTGCTGTTTTTTCACCTGTCACCACTGCTTCTGCCTTGCCTTTCTCGTAGACAGTCTGGCGGACAGACACTGATTTGTCTGCATCACTGTCATTTTTCACAGAAGTGGCAACCTTTACCGTACCGGTTCCCGCCTCAATATCCGGCGTGGTAACCGCTGTGCCAAAATATGACACATGTACGGAATCTGTAACTGTTAATTTTACATCCCGGTAAATACCGCTTCCGGAATACCAGCGGCTGGACGGAAGTTTATTTTCTACCTTCACTGCCAGGACATTTTCTTCTCCATTGGTCTTAAGCAAACCTGTCGGAAGAACAAAAGAGAACGGCGTATATCCATAAGGGTGGGTTCCAAGCTTTTCGCCGTTTAAATAAACAGTGGCATTCATATACACGCCGTCAAAATCCACACTGACCACTTTGTCCGCTGCAGTGGAAGGAAGCGTAAACGCCTTCCGGTACCATCCGGTTCCGCCTAACATCAGGCCGCTCTCCGGCTCTACAGGCGCCGCCGCCGTATAACCCTGGTCAATACTGTAATCATGGGGAAGATTCACATTATCCCAGGAAGCGTCATTATAACTCCGTGCTTCCGCGCCGCTGGCGTCGCCAAGATAAAACCGCCAGTGGTCGTTAAAGGAGACAGAACGTTCCCCTGTCCCATAAGAATCCACATAAACTGTTTCCAGTGCAGACACTGCCTGATTCGTTGTTTCTCCTGCTTTTGCGCCTGCATTGCTTCCAGCGGCCATGACGTCAAAAGCGCCTGTATTCAGGATGACTGCCGCCGCCAAAAAGGTACTAAGGTACCTTTTTAATCGTTTAGATTGCATATATTTTCCTCCTTTTTTTTATAAAACTTTGTATTTTTACCTCCTTTTTCATATGATAAATTAAATTATAGTGGCAAACACCACAAAAACATATGTATTTTATTTTATATTTTGGTATTATTTTTTATTTTTTACAATATTAAATCATAAATATTACTTTTTTGACATCAAAACCAAATTTATGTTATAATATAAGAAAAGTTCAATGTTAAAAAGGTAACACCCTCATGCGTTTTTTCAAAAAATACCGAGAACATTTCATTTACCGGCTTACCAGCCTGGTTTTTGTGATTCTCATTTTTATGTTATGTACTTATATCCTGATAATCCGGCATTCTGCCAGACTGACCCGGGAAAATACTCTGGAACTGAACCATCGGCTTCTGGAACAAACAGAACACTACCTGCAGGACACCCTGGGATCTCTGCACAATGTTGCGGCTGCATTCTGCTATTCTCCGGCCGTACTGCAATGTCTCTCCCAGGATTCGCCGGACTATTTGCAGGAAGGCGACGCGCTTACTTTTGCATTCTCTAATACTTTGCTGTTAAACGACCATATTTTAAGCGCCTATCTGTATAATACAGATTTGCAGCAGGTTGCAGCCGTTGGAAAAGAATTTCCGCTTTCTAAAGATAAACTGGAACTCTGCTCTTCTATGGAAATCCGTACAGAACCCCTGACTGACCAAAACGAGCTTTACTATAAAGTCCTTTTTCCGATTTACAACCTGGTAAACGCTCCCTACCAGAACGCTCTGGGCATGTGCGTATTTATTATGGAACCCAAAGCATTGGATGATATCCTGAAAGATTCCAAAGCAACCCAAAACAGTACGGTGTTTCTTTTAGATGAAAATGACCAGATTTTAATTTGTACCAAAAAGGGGAAACAGGGCTTTATTCTGCCGGAGCAGGAACAAAAAAGCAACAGTTCCCACTATTTTTGCAGCCGTTCTCTCTCTATGAACAAGTGGCGGATTGCCAGTCTGATACCGGAAGAAGATCTGAATCAGCCCGACCGTATGCTGAATCATATTACGATCGCCGTGCTTATGATCTCACTGATGTTGTTTTGTATATTAATCATTTACTGCAACTGGCAGATCACCTTTCCAATGCAGCAAATTACAAAGTTTATTCAAAATGTTAATAAAGCCCCCTCCGAACGCCTTGCTTTAAACCGCCGGGATGAAGTGGGTATTGTAGCGAACAGTTTAAACCAGATGTTAGATGAAAACCAGAAATTTCAGGAAAAATTCCTCTTTTCCCAGCAGCGCATACTCGAAGCCGAGCTGGCGACAAAGCAGGCGGAACTCCTTGCCTACCGCAGCCAGATTAATCCGCATTTCCTTTACAATACTTTTGAATGCATCCGGGGTATGGCGCTTTACCACGATGAAGACGACATCGCCGATATAACCATGGCGCTTTCCAATGTATTTCGTTTCGCCATCAAAGGCGAAGATATCGTAAGCGTTGAGGAAGAATTAGAACACATTTTAGAATATGCCAAAATCATAGAATACCGCTTTATGGGAAAAATCAGTATTAATATTTCTGCAAACCAGGAAGTTCGCGAAAAAAAAATATTAAAACTTTTTTTGCAGCCTTTGGTGGAAAACGCTGTTTTTCACGGATTGGAACAAAAAATGACCCGCGGATCCGTACAGGTTTCCATTACCGAACAAAATGATTCGCACCTTTGCTTTATCGTAAAAGACGATGGCTGCGGCATTGAACCTGAAAAACTAAACGGTATTCTCAGGCAGCTTAACAACCATAAAAGCTCTTCAAAAATCGGACTTTTTAATATTTATCAGAGACTGAAACTGTTTTATGGGGACAGATTTGAATTTGAGATTGAAAGTGAACCGAACAGAGGGACACGCATTACAATTCTGATCCCTGACGAGATTACAGAACTCTCAGACGCCGGAGGTGAGAAGAATGACGATTTTCATAGTTGACGACGAAGCCTGGATTGCCATTGGTTTAAAAAAATTAATCGAAAAATCCGGTCTGCCTTTTCAGGTAATCGGAGAAGCCAAGGACGGCATTACCGCGCTCAAAGAAATCAGGCGTCTGAATCCTGATGTTGTCTTGACCGATATCCGTATGCCTGGCATGACGGGCCTGGAACTCCTGGAACAGATTACAAACGACACATCTCTTACAGCAAAAGTTGTTATCATTTCAGGCTATGCGGATTTCGAGTATGCCCGTACCGCCATGCGCAAAGGCTCCTATGATTATCTTTTAAAGCCTGTAAAACAGGACGATTTAAACACGATTTTAAAGAAACTGCACAATGCACAGACAAATTCTGAAGCAACGGACGAAACTCCTCTTTCCAGTAAAAATTTGTCAAAACAGCCTTCCCTTCGCAGTATTCTGGAAGAAATGCAGCAGGATTATACCAAAGATATCTCTTTGACAAAGCTGGCAAAAAAATACGGCATCAGCTCCGGCTATTTAAGTATGCAAATCAAACAGGAACTGGGAATTTCTTTTTCTGAATATATAGCAACAAAGCGTATGCAGAAAGCAAAAGAACTTTTACAGAACGAAACGCTGTCCGTGAGCGAAGTCGCGAACGCCGTAGGTTATCACGATTATTTCTATTTTACGAAAGCTTTCAAAAAACTGCTGGGAATCTCCCCCAGCAAATACCGCAAAGACCTGCCAAAGAAATAATCATCGTCTCTGCGCGCAAAGAACTGTTTTCACAAAAGAATCGCATATCTGTTTATCCAAAGACTTTTGAGGAAAAACAGATTGCAGCAAGCTGGAGCAATTCACATACCTGTACAAACCAACCCGCAAGATCTCCGGTAATTCCGCCAAACTTTTCCACAGACATCCTGTAATACCACAGAAACGCCAGAATTGAAGCGGCAATCACCGCTCCTCCGGCATAAATGTTCAGCCAGAGCAGTCCCGTCATGGCAAGGATACTTTCCAAAAACAGGATTGTCCTGGCTTTTCTTCTGTCTGCCGCTCTGGCAAACAACGCCGCCAGACCGCTCTCTTTGGCACAGGGAAAGGACGTCACCGCAAATCCGCTCAGACAGCGGCTTAAAAAGAATCCAAACGCCGCCGCAGAGATCTGGGCTGGCTCAAGCTCTGAGGCAAATCCAAAATACAACAGAAAATACACGCCGGCCCCTGTCACCGCAAAAGCCCCCGCATGAGCGTCTTTTAATATTTCCAGACGCCGCTCTCTGCTCTGCCAGGAGCTTAAGGCGTCCATGGTATCTAAAAAACCATCCATGTGGATTCCTCCGGTAATCAGTATAGGAATCACTGTGAGGATGGCTGCATACAGTTGAGGACCTACAGGAATCTGCTTTCCATAAATTCCCCATAAATAAAAAATCCCCCCCGCCGCCGCGCCTACCCAGGGAAAGAAGCACATCGCATACTTCATAGCTTCTGCTTCCCATTCTCTTTGAGGCATAGGGATTTTCGAATACATGGAAAAGGCGATGATACATGATTCTATATATTTCACGGCTTCCTCCATTCTACCGGAATTCCACAGACTACTTCCACTATTTGCGCGGCGGTCTCGCCAAGAAACCTGTGAACTCTGGCTGTTTCTCTGAGATATTCCAAGGCGCCGCCGTCATAATTCAAATCATCTTCAAACATATTGTTTCCCACAATCACCAAATGACAGCAACGCTTCGCCAAACGGCAGATTCCCTTTTGAACCGCTTCTGCGGCCTGCTCTCCTCTGCCCTCTTTCGAAAACATCTCATTCGCCATCAGATTCGAGAGACATTCCAACAGCAAAATCTCATTTTTATCGGTGGCAATCTCCTCCAGGCGCGTATACTGCTCCCTGGTTTCAAACTGTTTCCCCGCACGCATTGCGCGGTGGCGGCGGATACGCTCCCGGCTCTCCGCGTCCGCAGGCCTCATAGCTGCAAGATATACCAGCTTCAGCTGTGCGGTATCCGGCTGATCTTTCAATACTTCCCTCCTGCGGCGCAGCTCCTTTTCTTTCAGCTCCACTGCGAGCTGTTCCGCATATTCGGATTTCCCGCTGCCGCTGCCTCCTGTCACAAAAACAATCATAGCTTCCCTCTATTCCAATGGCACATAACGTTCTATTTCAATTTCAGAAAACGTACTCATTTTCTCATAAATATGAAGCCCCATCTCCAATAATGGAAACAGCGCCACCGCTCCGGTCCCCTCTCCCAGGCACAAATCGCAGGTGAGACTGGGAGATTTGTTTAACGCCTCTAAAATCATAGCTCCCCCCGGTTCTTTGGACACATGGGACGCCAGAATATAATCTTTTACAACGGGGCAGAGCCTTGCTGCCGCAAGCGCGGCCACGCCGGAAATAAATCCGTCTGTCACCGCCGGAATTGCCAATGCCGCCGCTCCCAGGTAAATACCTGTCAGTCCTGCAAGATCAAACCCCCCTACTTTGGCAAGTACGTCTATGGGGTCCGATTGATCAGGCTGATGCAGGGCGATGGCGTCTTTGATTACCTGAATCTTCCTCAACAGCCCTTCTGCAGACAAACCTGCGCCTCTGCCTGTCACTTCCTCCACTGGCTTTTGCAGCAGGAGGCTTGCCACTGCGCTGCTGGTAGTAGTATTTCCAATCCCCATTTCTCCGGTTGCTATCACATCATATCCCTGATTGTGCAAATCCTGCGCGATGGAGATCCCCGTTTCAATTGCGTGAACTGCCTGCTCCCTGGTCATGGCCGGCTCCTTCGCCATATTTCCGGTGCCGCGGGCAATCTTCTTATTGACTACGCCAGGCACGTCCGCCGCCATGCCGATATCCACCGGATAAATACGGGTCTGCGTGTCCCTGCACATAATGGCTGCGCAGGATTTCTCCCGGAGAAAATTTTCAGCCACAATTGCCGTGACCTCCTGCCCCGTCTGGGTTACTCCCTCCGCCACCACTCCGTTGTCTGCGCACATAATAACCAAAACCTTCTGATTCATATGGATCTGGCTTGTCCTTTGGATTCCCGCAATCTGAATCAGGTTTTTTTCAATCTTACCCAGACTTTTGAGAGGTTTTGCAATCGAATCCCATCGTTTTTCACAGGCCAGACATGCCTCTTCATCCAATTGCCGGATCCGTTCCACGCATTCTTTCATCTTCATTTTTCATTCTTCTTTCTCTAACCGGATTCATCGCCAAATACTCCTGCCCGCGGCAAAAACGCCTCCGGAGTTTGTTGCTGATAAGCCTGGCAGCGCTGTAAAAACGCCGCGGCAAATTCCGGATTTGAATAATAATATAAATGAGGAAACCCTGCCGCATAGGTTTCCCCTCCCCGTATACAATCCCATTGACGGCCGCCCGCGGGCTTTATTCCATGATAATCCCCGCCGTTTTCTGTACAGTCAAAATAATGATATTCATGTCCTTTGATACTGCTTCCCCTGCTTAACAGCTGTCTGTCATTATTCGCCGTAAGCGTAAGATAGCCAAACCTTCCCAGACGTTCCGTCCGAAAGGCGTTTCCCGGAAATACCCCCGTCATCTTCCAGGCAGTTCCTTCCATATCTTCCATACGTTCCTGCAGATATAAAAAACCGCCGCACTCTGCAAGATAAGGCATTCCCCCGTTTATGCATTCCCGGATCTGTTCACGCATGGCGCTGTTTTCACTCAGCATCTGCGCGTACAGTTCCGGATAGCCGCCGCACAGAATGAATCCGCTTACATTTGCGGGAAGCGCTCTGTCATGCAGAGGAGAAAAATACGCAAGCTCCGCTCCCAATTCTTTAAGCAGTTCCAGATTGTCCTGATACAGAAAACAAAAAGCTTCATCTCTTGCAATGCCAATGGAAAGACCGGAAAAATTGTGCGCATTCTTCTGCACTTTCAAATGCTGCGGCTCCTCCGTATTCAACAGAGGGGCCTTCTGTGCGCATGACAAAAGCCCCTCAAAGTCCAGTGTTTCCTCCAGCAATTCTGACAGTTTCTGTATGTTCTGCTGTATATGAACCACTTCCCCTGGCATAACCAGCCCAAGATGGCGGCTGTCTATTACCAGCTCCGGACATTTTGGCACATACCCCAGCACTGCGATGGAAAGATCCTGTTCTATTCTTTCTTTTAGCTTCCCGTATGACTGCGGGGAAATCTGGTTCAGTATCACCCCTTTGATATGGCTGTGTTTCCTGTATGCCAGAAATCCCTGAATCAGAGCGGCCGCAGAAAGACTCATGCCCTTTGCGTTTACAATCAGGACCACCGGCGTATTGGTAACGTCCGCCAGCTCATAGGAAGAGGCGGCCAGGGTATCTCCCCCTGCGCCGTCATAATAGCCCATTACCCCTTCGATTATAGAAATATCCGCATTTGCCGCCGCTCTGCCAAACAGAAATCTGGTCACGCTGCCGTCTGTAAAGAACGTGTCCAGATTTCTGGAGGGAATTCCTAAAATTTCCTGATGGAACAGCGGGTCAATGTAATCCGGCCCGCATTTAAAGGACGCTGCGTTCATTCCCCGGTTTTTCAACGCTTTTAAAATCCCGCAGGTAATCAATGTTTTCCCGCTCCCGCTGGCAGGAGCCGCCAGCATAAGCCTTGGCAGCCTGCCGTCCGTGCGTTTTTGACCGCTCGCAAAACGCTGCAAATTACCACTCATCCGCCCAGGTATCTGCCAGCTCTCCATATCCATACTGGCGCATAACATTGCAGATTCCTTCCCGGATTTCTTCTCTGGAATAACCGTTGTCTTCCAGAAATTCATTGTTCTTCCCGTTTACATAATCGTAGAAAAACAGAGCGGCCTTCAGATCCTCAGGCTTTCGTTCCCTGGAGTCCAGATCATCATATAACTGATTTTCCGCCTCATTAATTTTGCCGTCCTGGACCATCAGTCTCAGTCTGCGGTACAAGTCTCCGCTGTCTTTTTGTTCAAAAATTATTTCTTCCTCTTTTATCTCGTCGATGCCAAAAAGGAGTTTCAGCCAGGTCCGCACCATCTCGTGCGTAAGCCGCATAATATAATCATTTTCAACCATTTTTCTGATCCGCCTTTTTCTGGAATTTCTCTTCCTCCACAATAAAGCGTTCATGCTTTGCTGTGCCGATTTCTCCTTTTTCATCCTTCGCCGTAATGGAAAAAACAAGCTTTCTGCCCTCCGCCTTCTCCAGTACGGATTCACACTGTACCTTCATCCCCACCGGAGTAGGCGCCAGATGATCCAGTTCCAGTCTTGTCCCCACGGTTCCTTTTCCAGGTTCCAGAGCCTGGGCAACGCTCTTCCATGCGGTCTCTTCCATCAGCGCCGCCAGTCTGGGCGTAGCAAGCACCTGCAAGGTGCCGCTCTTATATACCTGCGCTGTATCGTCTGGGGTGACTGTCATTTCTTCCAGTCCTTTTATACCTGCTTCTAACATGGCAATCTCCTTTTCTTCTCTGTCTGCTTCAGCTGTTTCTTATTTTGTCTTTGATGTACTGCTTTTACCATCCTTATTACCCGGAGCGTTTTTAACTGTAATTTTCACCTGCTGAGTATCCGACTCTGTCTCCACGCCGCCCGCATTAATTTCCATACGGGACACTTTGTAATAATAAGTCGCGCCCGGCGTTACATTTTTATGGGTATACGCAGTCCGGCTTCCGTTAACGCGGGCAAGCATCTGGTATTCACCGCTTTTTCCTTCCCGGTAATAAATAATATGCCCGGAAGCTCCTTCCTCTGACATCCATTCAAGCTCCACATTCTCTCTGTCCCGATTGGAGGCGCTCAAATAATCCACTTTTAAAAGTTTCTTTTTATACTGCACCGGTTCGCTGTATTCTCCTTCACTTTTCAGCGTATTGCTCACTGCCTGTACATAATAATTATAAACAACGCCTGCGCTCAGTCCCTTATCTGTGAATTTCAATTTATCCGTAGTCCCTACCAGGGTGCTGCTTCTGCCGTTGGAACGGTAAATACGGTACAGTTCCGCACCTTTTGTCTGTTTCCATGACACTCTGGCATAATCTCCTGCGCGGGACACGCTTACCCCGGTTACTTTGCCAATCTGCATCCTGATTTCAAGTTTTTCTCCAATTGCTTTTCTCTGGCCTGCATACGCGCGAATACGATAAATAAGCGTCTCTGTCTTCGGGGTCAGAGTGTTTGACACCTCATAGCTTGTGCTGTCCATGCCCTTGATTCTCTTTACGGTTTTAAATTTCTTTTTTGCAGGGTTGTAGACGTCAATATAATAACCTTTTGCTCCATATACTTTGTCCCAGGCAAGCTTGTCTTTCCTGACCAGAATCTTCTTATCCTTATCATACTGGAATGAGGTTTTGGAAACTCTGAAATTACCAGGTTTTGTAAAACCTGTTTTCAATTCTGTCTCAGCGGTAGAAAAATAAATCTTTTTCTTGCTGTTTTCCTTATAAGCTTTTACCATAAAGCAATATCTTGACCCTTGTTTCAGCGAAACATTCAGTTCTAATTGATCTGTCACTTCCAGCGGCTTGTAGGAATCTCCCGCGGTAGCAGACTTATAATACACCTCGTAACCCTGCGCGTTTGCCGCTGCTTCCCAGGCGATTTTCACATTTTCTTCCGATGTCTGCTGCGCCGAAACAGCAAAACCTCCCACGGTATTTTTTGCTCTTATCTGTACCGCCGGGCTGTAATATTTCTCCCTGGTCCTGGTATCATAATAGAATGATTTTACCCGATAGGAATACTGTTTGCCAAATTCTGTATTGTAATCTGTATACGCATCATCGGTCACTTCCGCAATCTGTTTATATGATCCGCTCTTATTCTTGCGCAAGATTACGTAACCAGAGATAAATTCCTTCTTCCCATCCATGGAAAACATTACCGTTCCTTCTGGCGTGAGATTAATATTCACTTTGGGCTTAGGCACTTTGATCGTAATTTCATCCGCGTCAGACAAAGCCGTGGAAACTTCCTGCGTAATATAATCATCCTCTTTAATCACCTGTCTGATCTTATAATAATTGCTGCCGATCCTGGCATTACTGTCCGTATAGACATAGGGACCGGACTTTGCCGTCTCCACTCTGTCAATGCAGGAGTAACCGCTTCTGGCATCCTTTGACGCGCGGTATATTTCATAACAGCCGTTCTCCTGCGCCGTCCATCTGATATTTACCGCCGGCTTGGAAAATCCGGTGTAATGTTTCTCCGCGTCTGTGCCATAGCTGCTTGTTTCCCTGAGTTTATCAATCACAGGTACTTCAAATTCCCCTTCCGTCAGCGCATCCTGCGCTTCCTCTCCTTCTTCGCCGTTTTCATTGTAGGGATTCACCGTAATCATGTAGGAAGCCCCCGCCTGAGGCGTATATTTGAAGCTGTATTCTTCTTTTATGTAATTGTCCACAAGCAATTCATCGTTCATATAAATGTCTACGTATTTGACATTGCTTCCCGACCAGTTAATCCGGATCTGATTCTTCTGCGGCACATATTCCGCATCCAGCAAATCAACCGTCGCCTCGTAATCGTCTACCGTCAGTTCCACTGTTTTCTCCGTTCCCTTTTGGCCAAGCTTATTGTAGGGAACCAGCCGGTAAGTATGTTTGCTCAACGGCTGCCAGTCAATATTGATGGAAAAGGAATTTCCCAGTACTCCGGCCGCAATGGGTTCCGCCGCGCCGTCCAGATAAATATCCACAGAAGAAATTCCCGTTCCAAACCATTCCATAGACAGATATTTCTTATTGAGATCATACTCCGCGTCAACATCTGTAAACACGGCCTGCTTATAAGGCACTTCATATTCTTTCACCGCGGAAGGCGTTCCCTGAATCTTTACGCTCTCTCCTCCCGTATTCCTGATCTCATAGGGAATAATCTGAAACGCATATTTTTTGCCTTCTGCATCATCTGGAAGATCATAACTGTAGGAAGTATAAACATTAGAGTAATTCACCTCTGCCGGACGACCGTCCACAAGAATGTCCACGCACGCAACTGCATGATTGACCTGATATTTCAGAATCATGACGTCTGCTGCGGCATTATACTCCAGAGTAAAATCATTTACCGCCGCTTCCGTGTCTGATTCAGGCTCCAACTGCGGATCATCTTCGCTTTGTTCCTCCTCTTCTTCTGTGAGACTCCTCATATTCTGCATATCGTCCCGCCCCTGAGACATGCCTACACTTTCACTCTCAGCGTATACTGCATGAGTTCCAAATGAGGAAAAGAAAATAATAACTGCTAGAAATAATGAAACATATTTTTTCATAATACCCGGCACCTCCGAATTTTTTTAATTATTTTCTATTCCTCATTATCATAACATAAGTGTGGGCTGTGTATCAACAAGGTTTTTCCATCATTCTGTCAATTTTATCTCACTTTTATCTTATAACGCTCCATCCAGGCATTGATTTGGACCACATAAGCAAGAAGCTGGGGACCCGCCATCAACTGGCCGTACCATGGTTTTCCATAATCCGAGGGCCTGTTCAGAAACGCTTCCACTCTGGCCCGGTCTAAAAACTGCAGGACCGGCGCGCTGCTGTCCGCCATAATATCACGGATTTTATCCTTTAACAGATTTTCATAGCGCGGGTCGTAGGTTTTGGGATAGGGCGATTTTTTGCGAAACAGCACTTCATCCGGCAAAATGCCCTTTGCGGACTGGCGGAGCAGATTTTTTACCACGCCGTCTTTCGCCTTCATTTCCCAGGGAACATTCCACACATACTGCACGATTCTGGTATCCGCAAACGGCACCCTGGCTTCCAGCCCGCTGTACATGCTGGTACGGTCCATACGGTTTAAAAGCGTCTGCATAAACCATTTGAGATTCAGCCAGGAAATCTCTCTTCTTCTTTTCTCTTTTGGACTGTCCTCTTCACATATAGGAGTCTCTGACACGGAACGCTGATAGCTTTCCCGCACATATTCATCCATGCGCAGATATTCCAGAAATTCATCGGATAGAAGTTCCTTTCTGGGAGAAAGGTCCATGGTCCAGGGGAAGGTCTGCGCCTGAAAACACTCCTCTTTGTGGAACCATGGATAGCCTCCGAAAATTTCATCCGCGCATTCTCCGGTCAGCGTCACCTTATGGCTTCTGCTCACCTGGGAACAAAAATACAGCATAGAAGAATCCACGTCTGCCATGGCCGGCAGGTCATGGGCGTTCACAGAATCGTACAGTTTTTCAATCTGGTTCGTATTATCGCATTCCAGAAAATGATGGTCTGATCCCAAAAATTCCACCATTTTCTCAACATAAGGTCTGTCCTGGGAGGGCTGGAATGCATTTGCCTTAAAATTTTTCTGGTTATCCACAAAATCAAAAGAAAAAGTGGTCAGCCTTTGTCCCTGTTTTTTCAGCTCCGCTGCGCATATGGCAGATACCAGGCTGCTGTCCACGCCTCCCGATAAAAAGGTACAGATGGGCACGTCAGAAACCATCTGCCGCCGGACGGCGTCCTGCACCAGCTCCGACACAGTCTCTATGGTGCGCTCATAGCCGTCTGTATGAGGATGGCTTTCCAGCCTCCAATACGCCTTTCGCTGCAGGGAACGATTCCTGCCATAAGTAATATATTCTCCGGGGCACACCTCTTTCATACCCTTGAACACGCCTGTTCCCGGGGTTCTTGCGGGACCGACGCCAAAAATTTCGTTCAGCCCTTCTCTGTCCAGTTCCGGATTTACAGCCGGATGCGCCAGAATCCCCTTCGGTTCTGAGGCAAATATAAGCTCGTGCCCTTTTTTCATATAAAACAGCGGCTTCACTCCCATAGGATCCCGGAATAAGTACAGAATATCTTCTCTTTCATCTAAAACTGCAAACGCAAAAATTCCATTGAGCTTTTCTGCAATTTCCGGTCCGTATTCCATAAATCCCAGCAAAATGACCTCTGTATCGCACGATGTTTCAAATATCCATCCTTTTTCTTCCAGTTCCCTGCGCAGTTCCTTTGCATTATAAAGTTCTCCATTGTATGCAATGGCGCAGGTCCGTTCTCCTTTGCGGCGCACCATGGGCTGATGTCCCAAAGACAAATCAATGATGGACAGACGGCTGTGAGACAGCCCGCACTGTCTGCTCAGATAAATCCCCGCGTCATCCGGCCCTCTGCGAGACAGTTTTTCATGCATAGCAACAAGGATGGAACGATAATACGCACCATCCTTTTCATAATCTCCCGCTCTATGGTAAAATCCTGCAATTCCACACATATTTTAACTCCTGTTTTTATATTCAGTTCATTATATCGCGCAACTGCCGAAAATATGCGCCGCAAGATCAAAGCCCGATCTCATTTCTGTCGCCGTGCAGGATCCGCTCTTTGTCCGAACGGTCCAGACCCACGATGCTTCCGCTGCGGTCATACTGGGTCAGCAGGTCTGAGTTCTTGGCAAGATGCCTTTCCCCATGCTCTGACAAAAAATCCTGTATTTCTTTTTGATTGCCCCGCTTAAAAATCGCCCGTACTTCTTCCTGTGTATAAATGGACCAGGCAAGACTGTCTTTTTCCTCTAAAGGATGCGTCTCCAAAATCTGCCGCTGTTCTTCCGTTTCCTCTATACGCTCTGCAAGAACTTCTGGAAATTCCGTCTCCTTTGGCTTATCATTCCAGATTCTGTCCCATAACGCCTTTAAAAATGAAACGGCTGTCTCTGCAAATTTACGCATTTGTTCTGCAAATGCGGCGCGCTGCCTGTCTCTGACTGCCCGTTCCTGCCCCTGATGAGAAATCTCAATCCTTACGCCGTCCTCACCCTGTTGTCTGGCGCCGCGGGAAGCTTCTTCTTTTCTGACCGCCTCAGACGCCTGTTTCTTCTCCTCGCTTTTCTCATAAATCACGCCCTGATGTTCCTGATTCAGATGGAATTCGGAAGATTCGGCAGATTTACGTTTCTGACTGCCCGTCCTGGTATATTCATAGTATTTCTGTCCATTTACTTTATTTACCATAACTACCTCATTTCTGCAAAGTAATCACATACACCGGATTCTGTCCCAGCATCAGGGGATGTCCTCCCAGTTCTTTTGCCTTTGCCACAGACACATGCACAATTTCTTTATGGGAAAATGACGTATCCTTCATCATTTCCATTACCTCTGCCAGTGTTTTCAGTGAAATCACATGAATCACCAGCCTTACCGCAGGATTCTTCTTCCACAGCGCGCTGACAATCTCCGAAAGCCTGCCGCCGCTTCCGCTGATCAGCGCATGGGTGGGAGGCGAAAGATTCTCAAACATCTGCGGCGCTTCCCCCGGCACAATTTCCAGGTTGGAAACCCTGTGCTTTAATTTATTCTTTTTAAGCAGCTCTAATGCCTCCGTCTTTTTCTCTATGGCGTAAACCGTCCCTTCCAGAGCCTGTCTGGCGCATTCCACCGCAACGCTTCCGGTTCCGGCCCCAATATCATAGACCACCGCGTCTTTGGTCAACGCCAGTTTTGATAAGGAAATACTGCGGATCTCTTCCTTTGTCATCGGCGCCTGGCCCCGGAGAAATTCCTGATCCGGTACGCCGGGCGTAACCACATAACCACGCTGCTTTTTTTCCAGCAGAATCAGGACCGACGCCCCTTCTTTGTCATAATCGAGAAAGTCTGCGGGCGTACCCGAAAAAATCTCTTCCTGCGGATAGCTGAGCATATATCCCACATACATCTCTGTCTGGGAAAAACCATACTCCAGAAGTTTACGGCTTATACTTCGAATGCCCTCCGCCCCGTTGGTAAGAGCAAATATCTTTCCATGGCTTTGCAGTTTCCCAATCATATTCTGCTGTCTGCCATGGAGGCTTACAAGCGCGAGATCTTCCCATGGCATACCCAGCCGTCCGGCAAAATAGACCACCGAAGGCACCCCGCAAAGCTGGCGGAACTCAAAATCCTGCGCTTTGCCATTCTGAAGGATTTCTTCGCGCAGTTTCTTTGCCCCGCTGTAAAACCCTACGTCGCCGGACAGCAGCACCACAATGTTTCTATACTGCGGATGCGCGCGGATATAAGCCGCGATCTCCCCGCTCTGAGAGAGGTTTTTCACAGGTTTTCCCATAGTTTTTACGGTTTCAAGCATCCGTTTCGCACCGATTACCAGACTGGCGTCCTGACATGCCTGATATACCTCCCTGGTCATATTGGACAGGCTGCCCATACCCATACCTGCAAGGGTAATCCGCCTTGGCTGCCGCTGTTTTACGCCCAGGCGTTTTAAGAGTTCTTCCATAGAGCAGCCGCTTTCTTTGGGACGGCGGATCACCACAATTGCCGCCCCCGCCGCAATTGCCGCCCGTACCTTTTCCGGAAAGCCTCCCGCACGGGAAGTTTCTTTCGTTACCAGAACGGACGCGTGAATTTCCTTCATCATCGCCGCATTTAATTCCATACTGAACGGACCCTGCATACAAATAATCTGCTTTCCCTTCAATCCCAGTCTGCGGCAATGTTCCACCTCGGCTCCTGACGGCAGAATACGCGCGTAAAGTCTTGCGCAATCCTCGATTCCCTTTACATATTCTGCAAGCTCCTTACTGCCGGTGGTAAGAAAAATATTTCCAGTGGTGCGGTTCAGATATTCCGCCGCCTGGGCGGCAGAATCTACGTACGTGAGATCCGCTCCCTCAAAATGTTCCTGCTCCTCTTCCCGCAGCAGGCGGAGTAATTCCTGCCCGTTCTGCGCGCAGGCTGCGGCAATATTCTTCGACGCCTCCGCCGCAAAAGGGTGGGTGGCGTCCACCACAACTTCCCATTCCCGTTCTGCCAGCAGTTCTTCCATCCCGGCCAGATCAAGCCGGCCCGCCCGTACCTGAATCAGCGGATGCGCCTCTTCTTGTTCCATGAGTTCCCGCCCGTATTCCGTGGCCACGCAGACGGTGACAAAAATCCCGTCTGCGGCAAGACGCCCCGCAAGACGTCTGCCCTCGCTGGTTCCTGAAAAAATCAATATTTCCCGCAACTTTTTCCTCCATTTCACATTCCCGGCCCGCTCCTGCCGTTTTGCAGACTACAAAATATATCCTCTTGGCGTAACCAGTTTCCCCTGCACTTCTCTGGTACCGGAATTTCCGATAAATACCGTGGTAAACATATCTGTCTGAATATCCCGCAATTCTTGCAGCGTGCAGATTAGGCTCTCCGTTCCCTCTCTGCCGATATTTTTCACCAGACCGCATAAATTACTTTCCTTACGGAAAGCCAGCAGAATATCGCAGGCGCGTTTCAGGTAATCCGCCCGCTTGCGGCTGGAAGGATTATACAGACAAATCACAAAATCCGCCTCTGCCGCCGCGCGCAGACGCCGCTCAATCACCTCTGGAGGAGTCAGCAAATCACTGAGGCTGATTACCGCAAAATCATGCATCAGAGGCGCGCCCAGACAGGCGGCGCCGCTGACTGCCGCAGTAACCCCCGGCACCGCTTCTATGTCCACCTGCGCATCATTTCCTCTAAGTTCAAACAATACCCCCGCCATTCCATAGACGCCCGCGTCTCCGCTGCAGATCATGGCCGTTGTTTTCCCTGACCGCGCCGTTTCCAGCGCCAGACGGCAGCGTTCTGTTTCCTGGCGCATCGGGGTTGTAAGAAATTCTTTTCCCGGAAAATGCCTGCGCACCAAATCCACATACAGGGTATACCCCACAATTACCTGACACTGCTCCAACGCGCGCACAGCCCGGACCGTCATCTCCTCATAGGCTCCCGGCCCCATTCCCACCACATATAATTTATTCAAATTCCACGCTCCAATCTATCTGTGCCACCGCAAGGGTGATTCCATTTCCTGCTGTTTTCTTCTGCAGCAGACTGCACCGCGCCTGTGACGCCCGCCGCTGTTTTTGCGCTGCCAGCTCCATAGCGCATTTCACTGCGGCGCGTTCGCAGACATTCCCCACGCCTGTGATCTTCGTTACAAATTCCGATTCCGTAAAAGTTCCCGGAAGTTCGGCAAGCTCCCCGGCGGGAAACGTCCGCAGCGGAATCTGCCATTTTTCACAGAACGCCGCAAGACCTCTCTCCTGCTTTTTCAAATCCACAGAAGCCGCCCCGCAAACGCTGTCTAAGGCAAGCTGCGCTTCCGCAAATTTCCCGCGTACAAAGGTTTCTATCTCTTCCATAGATTTGCCCTTTTTGCAGCCAATTCCCAACACCAGAACTCTGGGATTCAGAAAAAGCGTCCGTTGGTCTTCCTGCCGCCGGCGGACTCCCACATAAATTTCGTACCGCCCGCTTCTTTTGTTACCGTCCCCGAAATTTTCTTCTATTTCTTTACTCTCTTCCAGTTCTTGGGGAAGACTTCCAAAAAACTGCCGTTCACAGGCAAAGCCAATCTTTTCTCCCTTAAGCGCCGCCGCTGAAATTTCCTTTGCCAGTCTGCGGTCAGAAACAGAAAGTCCGTTTTTCACGGCAAATACATCCACAGCAAATTTGCCGTACAGATCTGTGGCCGTGGTAATCACCGGGACTGCCAAAAGCTTTTCTGCCAGAAAACGGGCGCAGTCATTGGCTCCACCCACATGGCCGGACAAAAGGGGAATTACAAAGCGTCCCCGTTCATCTACGGCAAGTACCGCCGGATCTTTCCATTTATCTGTGATAAAATCTGCTGTCAGCCGCACTGCAATCCCCACAGCCCCCACAAAAATCAAGACTTTTGACTGCGCAAACGCTTCTTTCACCCATGCTTTCAAAGAACCGGAAACCTTACTGCTTTCCTGCGCCCTGACCTTTACTGCGCATTCCTGCCTCAGCCATTGCGCGTTTTGCGGACAATGCTGCAAGATTTGTTTGATCTCGTTTGCAAGACGGCCGCCATTGTCTGAAAAGCTTATTATGCTCACCTGAATCTCCTGCTGCTTCACTCTGTCTTCCTCCGCCGGAATTCCGTCTCAAACTCCGGATTATACAGATCGCTTCTGCGGTACTTGCTGTGGGTCAAAACATCTCCCACAAGGATTAACGCTGTTTTCGTGATTCCATGCGCTTTTGCCGTCTGCGGAAGATCATCCACGGTACATACATAAGCTTCCTCTTCTTCCCATGTCGCCTTATAGACAATGGCCGCCGGCGTGTCCTTCTGATATCCTCCCGCCAGCAGCCGTTCTTTCAGGCCCTCGAGCATTCCCGCGCTTAAAAACACCACCATCGTCGCCTGATGGGCTGCCAAAGCGGCAATTTCTTCCCGCTCCGGCACCGGCGTCCTTCCCGCCATCCGGGTAATAATAACGCTCTGGGAAACATCCGGCAGAGTATACTCAAGATTGAGAGCCGAAGCCGCGCCGCAAAAAGAGCTGACGCCCGGACAGGATTCATAGGCAATCCCTTCCTGTTCCAGAATATCCATCTGCTCCCTCACCGCGCCATAAAGGCAGGGATCTCCTGTGTGGAGACGCACCGTCATTTTTCCCTCCCGCTCGCTCTTTTTCATCACCGCCGCTATTTCTTCCAGCGTCATTTCGGCGCTGTTATACACGCGGCAGTCCGGCTTTTTTTCCTCCAGCAGCCTGGGATTGACCAGCGAACCGGCATAAATTATCACATCCGCCTGCCGCAGCAGCTTTTGCCCCCGCAGGGTAATTAAATCCGGCGCGCCGCTTCCCGCTCCCACAAAATAAATCATGACTCCTGCTCCTTTACAATCATCAGCGTATAATAGCCCGCCTGCTGCGGCATCTGATCTATGGACCGGTAAATACGTTCTTCCGCCATCCCGCAATTCTCAATCATCTCCGCCTGTATTTTTTGTCCCCGGCAGGTTTCTTCTAATAAATGCTCTTTGATTTCTCCCAGCTTCCTGCCTGCTTTCATCAGTACTTTCGTCCCCGGCAGACGCATTCCTTCCTCAATTCCATAGGTGGAAGGAATGATATGAAGCATCTGCGACTGTTCTGCCAGCCCCAGGTTCAGCTTTGCGGAGACAGCGCAAAAAGAAGGAACGCCGTTAATAATTTCTGTCTCATATCCTGCCCTGGCCGCCATCTGGTGCATGGAAAGATAGGTGGAATAAATACATGGATCTCCCAGCGTGAGAAATGCAATATCCCTGCCCTGGTCCAGTGTCTGCCGCAGCGCTGCAAACGCTTTCCTGCGGCTGTCTTGCAGCTTTTGCTGATCTTTCGTCATAGGCATGTCCAATAAGAGACACTCCTTGCTGTCAGCCTCCGGCACAATCTGCCGCACAATCTGATAAGATACTGTTTTTTCTTTCTTAAGCCCCGGAACCGCCAGGACGTCGCAGTCACGGATTTTCCGTACTGCTTTCAACGTCAGCAGCTCCGGATCTCCGGGACCTACGCCGACTCCATATAATTTTCCAGCCATTTTCTTCCTCCTCGCATCGTCAAAACAGCAAATACAGCCGCCATTTACGTATGAAACGTCTCAGGCAGTCTCAATCAAAATTTTTTCCAGTATCTCAGAAGCATTCTCTGTCCGCCCCAATTCGCCGCTTCCCTGCCTGCGTTTTGCAAGCTCGCTGGAAAACAGAACCGCCCCCAGATGAATCCTGCCTGCGCCCCGCCTGGCAAGATGAAACTGGACGCGCTCTGTCACATGCTTCATGGTCTGCCGCAAAATTCCCGCCTCTTCCAGTATACGGATTCCCTCTTCTGTAGTCACCGCGCGCATCAGCTCCGTCAAAAGCGGCTGTCCGGCTCCGGCAAGCACGGCGTTCGCCGTGAGAATCTCCATTCTGGCGTCCGCATTCCGGGAATGGGTCTGGAAAATTCCTCCGGCGACCTTGATAAATTTTCCGATATGCGCCACAAACAATATATTTTCCACGCCCGCATCGGCTGCAATATCAATAGTTTCTCCTACAAAATTACTGCACTTAATGCTGTCAGCAAGCTGCAGGGGAAAATGCTCCTCTAAAAAAGCCTGTCCATAGTTTCCCGGCGTAACCAGAAGGCTCTTTTGGCCAAGCGCAGTCTGCTGCCGTATTTCCAGCCGAATACTGGAAATCAGCGCGGATTCGCTCATTGGCTCTACAATGCCCTTTGTGCCCAAAATAGAAATCCCTCCTGAGATTCCCAGTCTGGGATTAAAGGTTTTCTCCGCCAGTTGTTCTCCGCCGGGCGCTGAAATTTCCACTTCCAATCCCTGCTCATTCTGAAATAAGCCGCAGAGCTGTTCCAGTTCCCGGCAAATCATCTGCCGGGGAACCCGGTTGATGGCGGCGGCGCCCACAGGCTGTTCCAGTCCCGGTTTTGTGACCGTTCCCACGCCTGTCCCCCCTCTGATGACAATGAAGGGCTGTTTTGGCGTTCTGTCCGCTTTTTTTATGGAAACTCTGGCATATATCCAGATCCCGTCCGTCACATCCGGATCATCCCCGGCGTCTTTTTGCACCGCGCACGATACAAAATCGACGCCCCGTCTCTTATCCAGTACTTTCAGGTGCAGCGCATATCCGCCCGGAGTTGTCAGGTTTACATAATCTATGTCTTCCCCTGTCAGCAGCATACGCGCCGCCGCCTTCGCCGCTGCCGCTGCGCAGCTTCCGGTGGTATAACCCAGACGGAGTTTTTTATTTTCTATTGTTTTACAACACTGTTCCAGCCCATTGGGTTCACTCAATGATTTTTGCCTGTCCTTTCAAAACGATATTCTACAGGCAGATTATAGCATACCTTCCACTGCCGGGCAATCTCTTCTTCCACTCGTATTCTGCGGAGGCATTGCGATTTGTGTTTCTTTTTACACCAAAAGCTCCCAAACCGTCCGCACATAATTCTCCGCCGTCTTCTCCTGAAAAGGAATGATGCGGGACCACATCCGCAATCCCTGGTAATAGTACAAAATCAGCTCAGAAACCTGGTCGGGATCTGTTTTTTTAAATTCCCCGGTGTTTATTCCATACTTAATCAGTCCGCTCCAGCGGTCTTTTGCCCTTTGATTAATACGCATGAAAAGTTCTTCATTCCCAAGGCTGGCATACTCATATATGGCAAGGCTTAAGGATAATTCTTTCTCCATGATTTCTTCTCTGACCGCTCTTAACATATCCTCTAAAATCGCCCTGGCGCTCTCCCCTTCCTCCATGCGGCCATGAATGCTGTATTCCTCTGACAGAATCTCTGCGAAAATATCTGCGGTCCCGGAATAATAGCGGTATAAACCGCCTCTGCTCAGCCCGGTCCGCTGGCAGAGGTCCGTCATCGTCACCTCCTTAAATCCTTTTTCCGCAAACAGGCGGTATGCTTCCGTTCGAATCCGCTCCCTGGTCTTGTCTCCTTTATCTCCCATACAGCAATTCTGCCTCCCTGCGCAAAAGAGAGTACATGCAGTAAGAATGTATTTTGCCATTTTTATAAATACCATCCCGCATCGTTCCCTCAAAAATAAATCCGGCCTTTTGCAGCACTCTTTGGGAACCTTCATTATCTTCAAACGGCTCTGCAAAAATCCGTACAATGTCAAATCGCTCAAATGCCTGCATACAGATTCTCCCCACTGCCCGCGTCATGATTCCCTGTCCCCAATAATCTTCGGAAAGCCAGTACCCCAGCTCTGCAGATTTCTCATAGACATCTTCCCTGACCAAAATGGATATGCTGCCCACGGCTGTTCCATCCACCTCAATGGCGCGGCTGATCTGATTCTCATTTTTTCTGGAAATACAATCGCTGATATACCACCTGGCGTCCTCCAGAGAATACGGATACGGAAATACATTTCTTAAGTTTGCCGCAATATTGGGATTGTTCGCCGCCTGTACAAGAGATTCTTCATCCTCTTTTCTCCATTCTCTCAACACAAACTCTTTCATTTATATGTTCTCCTTTCTGCAAGCGACACTGTTGTCGTCTTTTATTATGCGACACCATTGTCTTTTTGTCAAGAAAAATATCTCTTGCAATCCCCGAAAAGTCATAGTATAATCAACAGCGAAAATACATAAGACAGTTCGTGACCATCCTGTCTCTAAACAAAACTAGGGATTTAAGCAGCGGTTTTTTCTCCGGCACGGGGCCGGAGTCTGCCGTCTTTTGCTTTATGGGCACATGACAGATGTGCTCTTTTTTTATGCGCACGCGTGCAATCACCTTAAGATTGAGGGGACAGGAGAGTCGAAGCGGTCATGCCGGCTTTGTTCTGCATCCGATCTGTCAGAAAGGAATCATTATGGAACATTTTAACCCGAACCGCTATGCGGTTATCTCAGAAAAAAATCCCAGAGAAATCGTGATGTTACGTGGAAAAGGCTGCAGTTGGCGCCGCTGCCGCTTCTGCGATTACCATCTGGATTTCTCAGCGGATGAACATGCAAATTTTATATTAAACCAGGAACAGTTACGCAAAGTAACCGGAATCCACAAAAAACTTGAGGTCATCAATTCCGGCAGTTTTATTGATCTTGACGCATCCACGCTGTCATTGATTGAACAAACCTGCCTGGAAAAAGAAATTACGCAGGTACATTTTGAGTGCCACTGGCATCATCGCGACCAGATCCGGGATTTCCGAAAACGTTTTGCCGCGTCGGGCATTGAACTGAAAATCAAGACCGGAGTGGAAACGTTTGACAAACTGTTCCGGGAAAGCTATCTGGACAAGGGCATCGACGCCGACAGCCCAAAAGATCTGGCAGAATACTTTGACGAAGTTTGTCTGCTGTTTGGTATTCCCGGACAGTCCGCGCAGAGTATGGAAGCGGACATCCAGACAGGACTTTCTTTTTTTGAACGGGTATGCGTTAACATTATGCAGGAAAATTTAAAGCCTGTAAAACCGGATCCTGCCGTGATTGCCATATTTACCGAAAATCTGTATCCAAAGTATATCGAAAATAACCGGGTGGATATTCTCATGGAGAATACCGCGTTCGGCGTGGGAGGTGTGACGACGCATGTCAAATGAAATACTTTTAATTCTGTCTTTGATTATCACTTACTCGATTGTTTTAACACTGTTTTTCGTCTTCCGGGAACAGGGATTGTATCTGTGGACCATTGTCGCCACCATAGCGGCAAATATTGAAGTATTGATTATGGTAACAGCCTTTGGCATGGAAATGACTCTTGGAAATATCCTCTTTGCTTCCACGTTCCTGGTGACAGATATTTTAAGTGAGCTGTATGGAAAAAAGGCGGCGCAGACAGCCGTATGGATGGGAATTGCAACCTCCGTGCTCTTCGTTCTCATCAGCCAGTCCTGGATGCTGTATCTGCCCAACGAACATGATTTTGCCTCGCCCGCCATCCGCACCGTATTTTCCAATACGCCCCGGCTGATGCTGGTAGGAATCGCCGTCTATGTAGCCGTCCAGTTTTTCGATGTATGGGCTTACCATAAATGGTGGGAATTTACCAAAAGGACGTCCGGCGGCCAGGAAAAATTTCTGTGGCTGAGAAACAACGGCTCCACGCTGGTCTCCCAGCTTTTGAATACCATATTGTTTACCTGGGGCGCATTCTTTGGCACGCACAGCGCAGAATCGCTGATATCTATTATGTTTTCCAGCTATCTTATTTTTGTGATTACCAGTGTGGCGGATACTCCTTTTGTGTATCTTGCAAGATATCTGTACCGCAAAAAATCTTTTAAATAGTTGTACAATTTAATTAAAATATCAGAATTTGTCGAAATATCAAGAAATTTGTCGGATAATTTTTCTTGATATTTCTTTTTTTTCGACTTATAATAAGAAAAATCAACAACGAAGGAGGAGCAAATTTATGAGCCAAAAAAAGAAACGTCTGTTAACCATAGCAGGAATCATTCTGCTTCTGCTGTTAACCGTGCTGGTCTGTTATTTCCTGTTTACCAGAAAGGATAACAACAACCTGGAATACGACGACAACGCCACTGCCGGTATTTTACCCGGCATCGACATTGATGAACGCAGAAAACAACTGCAGGATATGCTGGACAAGAGCAAAATCGCATTTTCCATCAATACTTCCCCTGTATTCCTCAACGGGACTTCCAAGGGAAATCTGCTGATTGAAAACCCCGGAAACAACGCCAAGCTCTTAAAGGTCAGTATTCTCATTGACGACACGGAGGAAGAAATCTACGCTTCCAAATATTTAAAACCTGGTACATATATTGAAAACGTAAAACTGGACAAAGTCCTGAAAAAAGGAACCTATAACGCCACCGCCTATTTTTCCGCCTATGACGAAACAAGCGGAGAATATATTGGACAGACCGGGGCGCAGATTACCATTAACGTACAAAATTAACGGTTCCTCAACAGTTCGTATACTGTAATAGATGCCACGGAGGTATACTTATGAAGAAAAAATTATTTTTACAGCTTGTATTGGCAGCATCCCTGCTGTTTTCCAGTGTTTCCTATGCCGCTGAAGCCACTTCCACCAAAGATATCCCGGTCGGCGGTTCCGGACAGATGGAAATGGTTGGAACCGTAGAACCCACCATCCTTTCCGTAACCATGCCGACATTCGTACCGTTTAACATCAGCAGCAGCCTTTCTACCCAGAACAAGGTTATTTCTCCGCGAATCAGCATGAAAAATAATTCCAACGTTCCGGTTCGTATTGATGTTACTTACACCAAAGTTGATTTAAGTAAATTAAAAAATGTAAGCTGGAGCGATACGGGCACCGTAAATTCAAACCAGATTGCAATCGGTCTCAAACAGGAAGAAACCAAAGATGAAATGCCAAAAACCCTGACGCAGGCAAGATGGCTGAAAGCAAATCAGAAACAGGATATGAACGTTCTGATTCTCGACTCCAATCAGGAAGACGCGCTGTACGTTGTGGGAACTATGGGCGACGGAGTTTCCGATAATGGAACCTTTAACGTAACTCCCACATTTGTAGTAAGCAGAACTTCTTCCGCAGAATAGCAACTATATACTTATTGTTTCATACAGCACTATAAACAATGAAAAACGGCATCTATTATGTAGTATATTCCAAGAACGCTGCGGCGTTCTTGGAAACATTTTAAAAAGGAGGCTTACATGGTTATTTATTATGTTGCACTTTTCGTTCTGGCAGCGTTTGGCATACTGGCAGAACAGAAACAGAAATCCGCTCTGTATCTGTCTTTTTCGTTCCTGCTTCTCGTCTTTGTAGCCTCTTTTCGTTACGCCATCGGCTTTGATTATTTTTCTTATCTCAATATCTATGAAACAACCTCTTTATGGTCGTTTAAAGATATTTTTCAGTTCCGTTTTACGGAACCGCTTTTTTTTGTCGTATGCAAGCTGTGCTCTCTGGCGGGCTGCTCTTACCCTGTATTTTTAGTGTTTCTCAATCTCTTTTTAATTGGCGTGCCCATGTGGTTTATCCGCCGCTATTCCCGGCTGCCCTGGGTCAGCGTTTATCTGTTTATCTGCCTGCAGTTTCTCGCACATGATATGAACCTGCTCCGGCAGTCCATTGCCGTGTGTTTTTTTCTGCTGGCTTATCCTTATTTGAAAAACAGAAAGCTGCTTCCCTTTACGCTTCTCATACTGGCAGGCGGTCTTTTTCATAATTCTCTTTTTTTCATTTTTCCTCTGTATTTTCTGCTGCCTCAAAAACTCAGCCGCAAATATCTGGCGGCTCTGCTCTTTCTTACCGCTGGAATATATTTCTTTTTTGACCCGCTGTTTCTTATCATATATCCTTTTCTGCCTGCTAAATATACCAAATATATGGGCAGCTACTACTGGACGCCCAACAGCTTTTTTTATCTGGCGCTTCCAACGCTCTATTGCCTGCTGATTTACCTGTTCCGCAAGCGGATTGCAGACCCCTGCCAGCGGACAATTTATTTAAACTGCGCGCTTTACAACTGTCTGATTAATCTGTTTATCACCAAACATTTTATACTGGAACGGTTTGCCGTTTATCCATTTATCATTGTTCTGACGGCAATTCCGGAAATTATTGATTCCTGCCGGATGCAGGACCGTAATTTTACTGCGCCGCAGCGCGCGGCTTGTTCTCGCAGCGCAGATTGGCGGAATTTCCTGCGTAAGAAAAAAGAAAACGGCGGAAAGCCAATTCTGACTTACCACCGTACTCTTCTGTTATTTCTCGCCTATGGTATGGTATATTTTATATTTGCCGCCGCCCAGGGCTATCATTACGTTTATCCCTATGTAAGTTTACTGGATCAAAGTTTTTCCACACCGAACTGACAAAGGCGGAACGCATTAATTTCCAAGCGCAAGCATCCTCTCTAAAGGTCTGAGCGCCAGAAGACGCGTCTCTTCCTCCAGTTCAATGGTATTGCTCATGCTTTCCAGGGCGTCTGCCACCTTCTCTAAGGAAATGCGCTTCATATCCGGGCAGAACTGGCGATGCCCCGCAGAATAAAAACGTTTTTGCGGATTCTTCTGTTTTAATTCATACAAAACACCCGTTTCCGTGCAGATAATAAATTCTTTCGCCGCACTCGCCGTGGCAAAATCAATGATCCCCGAGGTGCTTCCGATATAATCCGCCAGCGCCGTCACATCCGGCGTACATTCCGGATGCACGAGAATTTCCGCGTCCGGATGCGCTTCCTTTGCCGTTCTCACATGTTCTGCCAAAATGCCGGTATGTACATGGCAGAAACCCTCGTTAAAAATAAAATGCTTCTCCGGTACCTGGGAGGCCGCATAACGCCCAAGATTTTTATCCGGAATAAAATAGATGTGCCGGTTGGGCAAGGCCCGGACAATCTTTACCGCATTCGAAGAGGTAACGCACACATCCGCATACGTCTTTAACTCTGCTGTGGAGTTGATATAGCAGACCACCGCAAGATCCTCATATTCCCTGCGCATCTTCTCAATTTTCTCTGATTCCGCCATATGGGCCATGGGGCAGTCCGCCTGCATATCGGGCATAATCACCGTTTTCTCAGGATTTAAAATCTTCGCGCTCTCTCCCATAAAAGACACGCCGCAGAATAAAATCGTCTCTGCCTCCACAGTTGTCGCCACTTTACTGAGATAAAATGAATCTCCCACATAATCTGCAATCGCCTGTACCTCATCATCCACATAATAATGTGCCAAAATCACCGCGTCCCGCTGTTTTTTCAATTCCCGAATTTTATCTATGGTTGACATATCGCTCCCGCTTTCTTCTATATATAATAGATACTATAGGAAAAATATCTGCCGCTGGCATATTTCCTTTTCTGCTTACTATCTCACAAGTTTTGTGATCTGTCAATGCTTCTTTGAAAAAACGTTCCGCAAAAACAGCCGTACCGCCGCTTTTATTCAGGGCTGCCGCACAGATAATGACAGAAACGTTCTCCAAGATTTTCTTTCAGCAAAATCCCCAGACTGCGCAAAACATCATCCAGAGCCTCCATCGTTTCTCTCATATCCGCTTCATTGGCGTTGCTCCCCATATGCCCGATGCGGATCACCTGACCGTCCAGACTGCCAAGAGATCCTGCCAGAAGAATGCCATGCGCTTCTCTCATCCTCTGTAAAATATCACTGGCAGAGATTTGCTCTGGAACCTCAAACACCGTTACTGTATTGGAAAAACCGCTCTCCAGATGCAGTTTCAGGCCCGCGTCCCTCAACGCTCTGCGGCATGCTTCGCCGATCCTGGCATGGCGCGCCAGCAAATCCGTATCGCCGGCAATGTTTTCCATAGCCGCACGCAGTCCGTAAATGTCGCTGATTGGCATGGTATAGGGAAACCATTTTTCTTGATAATAATTCTCAAAAACCCGGAGATTGGCATAAAAAGAGGCAATCGGCGCTTTACGCTCTGCCATAACCTGTCTGGCCCTGTCGCTGATTGTAACAAACGTCAGTCCCGGGGGCGCTGAAACCGCCTTCTGTGAACCGCCGCAAAGGATATCAATCTGCGCCTCATCTGCCCGCACCTCTTCTCCAAACATCGCGGAAACGGAATCTACCACGGTGAGAATCCCATATCTGGAAAGCAGGGGACAGAGCGCGCTGATATCGTTCAGAACGCCGCTGGGCGTATCGCAATGTACCAGCGTGGCATATTTATAATCATGGTCTTTCTCCAGAAACGCCTCCAGACGTTCGGGATCAATAGGCTTTTTACCATTTACTGTATAGAGCCGCGGCACGCCGCCGTATAGCGACACAAAATCTGCAAATCCCTTTCCAAATATGCCGTTGTCCAATACCAGCACCCGGTCTCCCGGCTCTGTCAGAGAAGCGCACGCCGCTTCCAGCCCTAAAATACCTTCTCCTCCCAGAATCAAAGTCTCATGTTCGGTATGAAGCAGCCGGCTGATTAACTGACAGGTTTCTCTGTAAAATTCTACAAAAGTTTCATCCAAATCCGGATTCGTACACTCTTCTGCTCTTGCAAGACGGACGTTTTCTTTTACCTGAGTTGGCCCAGGCGTCATAATCTTATACATTGTTTTCTCCTCTGGTCAAAAGTTTTCTTGTAATTTTTCATGCAGTTCTCAATTACTTTCACTGCCTCGACAGCCCCGCCTACTTCCCTCACCACGGTTTCTTTTACATCCAGCTTCTCCGTTCCCTCCTTACGACAAGCATTATATCACATTAAAACCCAAAACTGCAATGTATATTCCATAATATTCAAGTAAAAACCTCCAAAGCATCTGCTGTTTGTTTCTCAGCATCCGGCTTTAGAGGCTTCCTGTTCCATTCTTATTCCTTTACAAAGACTTCCTTTCCCAGTCCGCACCAGGGGCACACCCAGTCGTCCGGCAGGTCTTCAAACGCTGTTCCTGCCGGGATATCATGATCGGGATCTCCCACATCAGGATCATACACATAGCCGCATGGCTCACATAAATATCTGTCCATTTTTTAAACTCCTTTTTCTTTTTTAGAAAGTATGCCCTTCCATACACAAAATAATTCTTTTTAATATATTTTAATCTGCCCTGATCTATTTTTCCTGCCAGCCTATTTTGCTCCCGCCAGCCCTTTCGCCTTCCAGACGCCGCTTTCTTTGTAAGGACGAAACAGCAGAAAGAGAAATCCTGCCGCCAGCATCAGAGCCGCCGCCGTTCCCATTCCAAAAATTCCGCCTGTAATCCAGGTTCCAATCTGATAAACGCAAAGCGCCGTCACATAAGCAAGCGTACACTGATATCCAATGGCAAACCAGAACCATCTGATATTGTTCATCTCACGTTTTATCGCTCCCATAGCCGCAAAACAGGGGGCGCACAGCAGATTGAACACCAGGAAGGAATACGCCGCCGCTGCCGTCATACTTTTCGCCAGCGTCCCCCAGAGTTCCGCGCCGTCCTCCGCCACCTCTGCGTATCCATATAGAATACCGAAGGTCTGAACAACATTTTCCTTTGCCACCAGTCCGGTAACTGCAGCCACCACTGATTTCCAGTCTCCCCATCCAAGAGGCGCAAACACCCATGCAAACATATTTCCAATAGCTGCCAGAATACTGTGGTCAATTTCCATAGCGTCCAGCATACGAAATTGTCCGTCCACCCATCCAAAGTAAGTAGTAAACCACACAAAAATTGCCGACAGGAGAATAATGGTTCCCGCCTTTTTGATAAAAGACCATCCTCTCTCCCACATACTTCTGAGCACAGTGCCCGCCGTCGGCATATGATAGGCAGGCAGCTCCATTACAAAAGGCGCCGGCTCCCCGGCAAACCGTTTGCTCTTTTTTAAGATAATCCCGGAACAGATCACTGCCGCAATTCCCACAAAAAAGGCGCTGAAGGAAACCCACCATGCATTGCCAAAAAATGCTCCGGCAATCAGGGCGATAATTGGCAGCTTTGCTCCGCAGGGAATAAACGTTGTGGTCATAATCGTCATTTTCCGGTCCCGGTCATGCTCTATGGTTCTGGAAGCCATAACGCCGGGTACGCCGCATCCGGTCCCAATCAGCATGGGGATAAAGGATTTCCCGGAAAGTCCGAATCTGCGGAAAATACGGTCCATGATAAACGCAGCCCTTGCCATATATCCGCAGCTTTCCAAAAATGCAAGAAACATAAACAAAATCAGCATCTGAGGCACAAATCCCAGCACTGCGCCTACTCCCGCCACAATTCCGTCCAGAATCAGACCTTCCAGCCACGCCGCACAATCCACAAATTCCAGCAGATTTCCGATCAAAACGGGAATTCCGGGAAGTTCCAGTCCAAAGAAGCTCCACCCTTCCCCAAACACTCCGTCGTTTGCCCAATCCGTCGCCCAGCTTCCCACCGTAGTGACTGAGACATAATATACCAGAGCCATAACGACTGCAAATACAGGCAGGGCCAATATGCGGTTTGTGACAATTTTATCAATCTGATCCGATACTGTCATCTGTTCTCTTTTACATCTGGTACAGCACTCCCTTATAATAGAAGAAATATAAGCATACCGTTCATTTGTAATCATACTCTCTGCATCATCATCCATCTCCTGTTCGAGCGCGCTGATTTCTGCCGTTACATCTGGCACAAACTCCATCATCGCCGCAATTTTTTCATCCTTTTCCAGTAATTTTACGGCAAAAAAGCGTTTTTGTTCCTGCGGCGCTCCGGAACCGATTTTACTTTCAATGAAACTCAGCAGTTCTTCCACTGGCGGAGAAAATTCATGCGTTATCTCCCAGTTATTTTGCTTTTGCGCAGAAGCGACCGCCTGCTCTGCCGCCTCCTTTACCCCAATGCCTTTCAGCGCAGAAATTTCCACCACCGGACAGCCTAATTTCTCGCTGAGCATTGCGGTATGGATCCGGTCTTTGTTTTTTGCCACCACGTCCATCATATTTACCGCCAGAACCACAGGAATCCCCAATTCCATCAATTGCGTGGAGAGATACAGATTCCGTTCCAGATTCGTTCCGTCCACAATATTCAATATGACGTCCGGGCGTTCCTCAAGCAGGTAATTCCTTGCCACTACCTCTTCCAGAGTATAGGGCGACAGAGAATAAATCCCCGGAAGATCTATAATTGTCACATCCTTATACCCTTTCAGCTTTCCCTCCTTTTTCTCAACCGTCACCCCCGGCCAGTTTCCAACAAACTGATTCGAACCCGTGAGCGCATTAAACAACGTCGTCTTCCCGCTGTTCGGATTTCCTGCTAATGCTATTTTTATCGACATACTTAACTCCTATCCGCCTTACGGCATTTTGTCTGTTATTACTTACTATTATTAGTCAAAACTAACCACAGGTTAAAAAAATAACCTGAAAACAAAGATTACTCTACTTCAATCATTTCCGCATCTGCTTTTCTTAAAGATAACTCATATCCCCGGACCGTTACCTCCAGCGGATCTCCAAGCGGCGCCACCTTACGGACGAACAGATCCGCGCCTTTGGTAATGCCCATATCCATAATCCGCCGTTTTACCGCCCCCTCTCCGTGCAGTTTTGTAACCTTCACCGTCTTCCCGCAGGGAATCTGCTTCAATGTCTTCATACCGTTTTCCTTCCTTAAACTAATATTTTATTGGCCATGGTTTTATCTATGGCAATTCTCGACTCTTTGACATTCACAATCATATTGCCGCCGATTTCAGATACAACTGTAACGAAACCTCCCGCGGAGAATCCCAGATTTTCCAGAAATCTTCTGGTCTGTTCACTGCCGCCGATTTTCTTAATAATACTGACTTCTCCTGTCTTTGCCATGCTCAAAGGCATACCGATCATCTTCTTTCTAAAATCAAAATATGTCATACGTTTCTCACTTATGTTAGTATATACTAACTTTAGTTTTATGTCAATAACTTTTTGACATTTTTTACCGAAAAATTGTTTGATATTTTAGCTGTCTTTCGGTATACTAGATGTAATACTATTACTCCGGCGGTTAAATATCATAACATATGTAGATTGGAGCAGGTAAGATGTTGCGATATTTAGCCGCTGGAGAATATATACAAGGAGGACACGACGTGAAAAATACCGAATCTGCTGAAAATTATCTGGAAACCATTTTAATTCTAAGCCAGAAGCTTCCAGTAGTCCGTTCCATAGATATTGCCGTTGAGCTGGGATTTAAAAAATCAAGCGTCAGCGTTGCCATGAAGCATTTGCGTGAAAACAAACATATTGTGGTATCAAAAGCCGGATACATCACCCTCACGGAAACCGGAAAAGAAATTGCCGACATGATTTATGAGCGTCATCAGTTTCTGTCCTCCTGGCTCATCAGTCTGGGCGTAGACGAAAAAACCGCCACCGCAGACGCCTGCCGGATTGAGCATGTGATCAGCCGGGAAAGCTTTTCCGCCATCAAAAAATCAGTACACACATAGAGAACGGGTTTTCAGGCTCTTTCTCTGTTTTTTATTTTTGCAATAACAGGCCCTTTATCCTTGAAATTTCCGGTAAATTTCTGTATAATTTTTATCTAAAGACAGATTCTAATTGATAAAATATACACGAAACGGAGAGATCTATGAAAAAAATAGTATGTATATTATTTGCTTTGTTGCTAAGCATCACGGGAAGTATGGACGCATATGCGGCGAATATTATAAACACCAGAAATAGTACAAAGGCATATGGACAGCAAAAAGCACAGACAACACCGGGAAACGGCACACCGGTCACACCGGATTACGGAGAAAAAACACCTCTGCGGGTGCTGATTGTGGGAAACAGTTTTTCCAGATATAAAACCGGAAATATTACTTATTCGGTAGAAGAGCCCTTAGAGGAACTGGCAGAGCTTGCAGGACACAATCTGGAAGTCACCACACTGGCGCATGGTTCCTCGCGCATGACTTATTATGCAGGTATGCATGCCGCTCACATTACTTATTACAGGGAATTAATGCAGCTTCTGAGCAGCCAGACATGGGATTACATCATACTTCAGGAACACAGCACCAGTCCCATTGAGCGTTTTGACAACGCCACTTATCCGGCGCTTGAACGGCTCATACAGATTATAACAGATCTGCAGCCCACAGCTAAGCCTCTGCTGTATATGACGCATGCTTTTAATAACGGCACAAAAATTGAAGTGAACGGAGTTTCCAAAGTGTTAACGATTCCACAGATGGAATTATATCTCGCCGCTGCTTACAAAACTTTGGAAAACCGGCTGGGCGTCGACGTGGTGCCCGCGGGAATGCATATGAACCGCGTCAGCAGCTTATACCCCAACATAAAAACACTGAGTAAGGATTCCAAACATCCGGATTATGCCGGCTATTTTCTGGTGGCGTGCTGTTTCTACCGTAAACTTTATGGAACCGCGCCTGTTCCGAAAAAAGCTTCCCTTACAAATTGTAACATTACAGACCAGGAACTGAAATATCTGGCTTCTCTCACTGGCGATACGCTTACTATGAATAAACAGGAACTTCGGCTTAACGTAAATAAGACGGCAACCCTGTCAACCACCCCCAAGCGCTACGATCTCACTTATAAAAGCCTGGATACGAGCGTGGCGGCTGTAGACGCCAAAACAGGAGTCGTGACAGCCAAAAAAGGCGGCTACACCCTTATCGTAGCCGAAACCCCGGACGGACTGCAGGCGCTCTGCGGCGTTACCGTAAACATTCCGCCCTCTTTCCCGCTTTCCTATTATCTGGCCGGAAAGGGAGATACTATTCAGATTCTGCCGCAGACAAATTATACAAACTGGAAATGGTCCAGCAGTAAAAAAAGCGTGGCGGCTGTAGATTCCTCCACTGGAGTTGTGACAATAAAAGCTTCCGGAAGAGCCATCATAACTGTGACAAACAAAGATAATGCCTCAATAAAGGCTTCTTATACTCTTTATGTGCCCTTTGACGCCCCCGGAGAGTTAAATGCGGCTTCCTATGGCAATCCGAAGGAAGGCGCAGCTATGGGAAATATCAAAATCACCTGGAAAGCGTCCGAGGGAGCGCCAGGCTATAACATTTACCGTTCCACCAAAAAAAATGGAACTTATGAGAAAATCGCTACCAGCGATAAAACTTCCTACGTTGACAAAACGGCAGCCGTCAACAAAACTTACTATTACAAAGTGGAAGCGAAAAACTCTTACGCACCATGTACAAGCCCGCTGAGCAAGAGTGTCAGAGGCATCATATTAAAAGCTCCTGCCGTAAAAACCTCCGTTACCAAACGAAATTATATCCGGCTGTCATGGAACAAGAACAGCAAGGCAAACGGTTACGTCATCTACCGCTCCACCAAAAAAAATTCCGGGTATAAGGAGCTTGTAAGATTCAGTTCCGGCTCCAGAATCAGCTACATAGACAAAACCGTAAAAAGAAACAAAGTATACTACTACCGGATAAAAGCATATAAAACGCTCAGCAGTACCACCTTTTACGGTGTCCGTTCAAAAAAAGTAAAAGTAAAAGCGAACCGCTAACACCGCTGACAAGCCATCAAAGAAAAGAGGAAACAAGTGTGATTAAAAGAACATTTGTCCGGACAAGATCTCTAAAAGAAGGAATGAAAACAGATCAGGCAATTGTAGACCGCATGGGAAGAGTCCTGATTGCCAGGGGCGCCATACTGGATGAATATCTGATTAACTCATTATTAAATATGGGAGTGACCAGTCTCTATATCCAGGAGGGCGAGGAAGATCCTGAAGAAGAAAAAATATCTCCTTTGGCGCAGAGCATCATCGAGAAGACGAGAGTCAATGACTGCGCCAAAGTCAGGCTGTCTGAAAGCGTTAAAAAACGTGTATCCCAGGGAATCCAGTATCTGTATAACAACACGGATTCCCAGGATTTCACAGACGCTGCCAATCATATTGCCGACGACCTGATGCGCGCCATCTCTGATAACGACGCCATTGCCGTAGATATCGGAGCTCTTAAAATCAGTGATGAATATACGTTTAAACACAGTGTGGATGTTGCTACTATGGCAATGATCGTTGCAAAACAGCATGGTTTAAATAAAAACCAGGTTTATGAAATCGGCGTCGCCGGACTGCTTCATGATCTGGGAAAATCCAAAATTCCCAATGAAGTTTTAAATAAACCGGCACGTCTGACCGACGAAGAATTTGAAATCATGAAACAGCATTCTGTGTTCGGCTACAATATTTTAAAGGAAAAAGACAGCGTCTCAGACCACATACGCTTTGGCGTTCTGCAGCATCATGAGAAAGTAAACGGCAATGGATACCCTATGGGAATATCTGCAGACAAAATACATCTCTACGCCAAAATTCTCTCTGTGGTGGATATCTATGACGCGCTGGTAACTGCGCGTCCCTATAAAAAAGCCTTTTCTCAAAGAGACGCCGTAGAAATGATTATGTCGATGACAAACGAGCTGGATCTGGAAATCATGAAAAGCTTTATGGAAAGCATGATTTTATATCCGGTAGATTCCATCGTTCAGCTCAGCAACGGGGAAAAAGCGAAAGTGGTAAAAAATAATCCCGGGTACATATTAAGACCAAAAGTAGTGGGCATTGAGTCCGGAAAAATCTATGATTTAGGAAAGGATATGAGGTGCAACAATATCATTATACTGTGATTGCCGCACCTCATATCCTTTTTCCTTAAGACTATTTCAAGATCTTATCCAACGTTTCAAATAATACCTCAACCTCAATCGGCTTTGCCAGATGGCCATTCATTCCACATGCCAGCGCCTCTTTCTTATCTTCTTCAAAAGCATTGGCCGTCATGGCAAAGATCGGTATGGAGGATAATTGCGGATTCTCCAGTTTACGAATTGCCTTTGTAGCTTCATAGCCGTTCATCTCCGGCATTCTGACGTCCATAAGCACTAACTGATAATAACCTGGCTCGGATTTCTTCAGCATATTCACTGCAATATTGCCGTTTTCCGCCACTTCCACCGAAAATCCCGCATCCTGCAGGATTGCCGTGGCAATTTCCTGATTCAGTTCATTATCCTCTGCCAGCAGAATGCGGCCGGCATTACGCCTTTCTGAGATTTCCTCCTCGTCCTCTTTTCCTTCTCCCTCAATATCCACAATGGAATGCAGACATCTGTGCAGTTCTGAGTAAAACAGCGGCTTACTGCAGAATGCCGTAACTCCCGCTTCTTTTGCCTCTTCTTCTATTTCCAGCCAGTCATATGCAGTCAGAAGAATAATCGGCACATCCTCTCCTGTCTCTTTGCGGATTCTTCGTGTCACTTCGATTCCATTCATGTCCGGAAGCATCCAGTCAATCACATAAACGATATAATGATCTCCTCTTGCCACAGCCTGACGCGTACGCAGCAAAGCTTCTTTGCCTGACAACGTCCATTCTGCACGCATTCCTATCTGCGTCAGCATATAGGTGACACTGTCACAGGTATTGAAATCATCGTCGATCACCAACGCCCTGCAATTCTTTAATTCCGGAATGTCCTCAGGTTCTTTGGCGTCGGTATTGAGCCGGAATGTAAAACAGACATTCACTTCCGTACCGGAACCCTGCTCGCTTTTCACTTCGATGGTCCCATTCATCATATCTACGATATTCTTGGTAATCGCCATCCCCAGTCCGGTTCCCTGAATCTTGCTGGCAGTACTGCTCTTTTCCCGTTCAAAAGGCTCAAAAATGTGCGATACAAACTCCTCGCTCATGCCAATCCCGGTATCCCTGATATTAAACTCATAATTGGCATAACCTTTGGGAGCTCCGGCCTTCTGGATAATCCGCATAGTAACCATACCGCCCGCCGCAGTATACTTCACCGCATTGCTTAAAAGATTCAAAAGCACCTGATTCAGCCTTAACTTATCACAGTAAATATCTTCATCCATAATATCCACCGCGTCAATATACAGATCAAGATTTTTGGCATGAATGTCTGCCTGCAGAATACTGCGCAGCCCGTGAAGGATATCCGGCAGACTGCAGGGTTTCTCATCCAGATGCATTTTACCGCTCTCAATGCGGCTCATATCCAAAACATCATTAATCAGGCTCAGCAGATGGTTGCCGGAAGTCATAATCTTCTTTAAATATTCCTCCACCTGCTCTTTCTCATCCACATGGGTAATGGCGAGAGCTGTAAATCCTACAATCGCATTCATCGGCGTACGGATGTCATGCGACATATTAGACAGGAAAAGACTTTTTGCCTTACTTGCCCGCTTCGCCTGCATCAACGCATTTTCCAGTAATGTCTTCTTCTCCATCTCATTGCGGGTTTCTTCATCCACACAACGGATTCCCAGAACAATGCCATGCTGTCCCTTCCACGCTCCCGTGCGTACGGCTTTTAACTGGAAATATTTTGTCTTTCCCTGTGAAACAGCCCTGTAATTCACATAATACTGTTTCTTCTCTGACAGCTCTTTTGTAAGGTTCTCTGCGCAAGCCTGCTCACGTACCAGCTTCTGGTCGTCTTCATGTACAAATTCCCGTATGTAATGATCCATGCTCTCCTGAAAAGAAATCCTGCCCTGAGAGTCGGGAATAAATGCACGTCCCTCCTCATTGTTGCGCAAAGAAATGCCAAGATCCAAATCGAGATCAAAACAGCAGACAATATTATAATCAATACTCAAAGCACGAATCAGCTCTTCCTGACGCTTTTCGTTCCGCTGCTCCTCAAGCTTCTGCTCGGTGCAGTCCAGAAGGAAACGCTGATAGAATAACTCTCCATTTTCTTCCAGAAGTTTAATATTCCCCATAATATGCAGCAATTCCCCGTTTTTATGCTGTACGCGATACTGTATACTGACGGTGTCTCCCTCTTTTTCCAGCTTTTTGATACATTCCTCAAGTTTACCCCTGTCTGTCTCCACGATAGTACATGCAACCAAATCAAACCCATCCGCCATCAGCTCATCCAAAGACTCATATCCCAGAATCCTCAACGCCGCCTTGTTAATGCTGAGTACGCGCTTTCCATCCAGGCTATGAAGCATAACGCCGCAGTCTATGCTGGTAAAAACTTTTTCCATCATTTGGTTTTTCTGTATGATTTCCTGTTCATAGGCCCGCTCTTTGGTAACGTCAATGGCAACGCCAACTGTTCCCATTACGCTGCCGTCCAGGTCATACAGCGGAGACTTATAAGTCGTAAGCGTTCTCAGACCCGCTCCCGTCTGAATAACCTCCTCTGATATGCAGGTCTTCCCGCTCTCCATAACCTCACGTTCTGATTCGATACATGCCGGATCATCCTGTTCCACATCCCAGATATATGCATGGCCGCGCCCTTCCACCTGCTGCCTGGTCTTATTTACCGTGTTACAGAAACTGTCATTGACCTTCTCATGAATGCCGTTTTTATCTTTATACCAGACAAGATTAGGCACATGATTAATCGTAGCTTCAAAAAAATGACTGATCTGCCAAAAATCCTTACTCATCTTACATGTCTGCTGCCATCTGGAAAAACGGAAGCGAATTTCCGCCTCTGACATAGGCAGCATCCATATGTCCTTAATTTCTGAAAATTCCTCTGTAAGAACACTGATCTGCTCTTGTTCAGCCAGCAAAATAAGCTCTGTCTTCTCAGATTTCATCTGAATCAGCGTCTGCACCGTCCCCTTTGCATCCATAGCCTGCAGATTGGCAAAAATCACATCTGCTTTTGCCGCCAGAGCCTCTTCTGGTTTGCTGCTTTCCATATATTCATGAGAAAAATGTTCAAAAGGGGGCATTTCCTTAATAACTTCAAATATCCTGCTCTGTTGTCCCAACATGTAAAAATGTACTTGACAATGGTACATACCATTTCCTCCTTATGATCTGTTCTGTTCATGACATGGATCATGTGATATATTTATCAATATTATACTTCACTGGCCTTATAAAAACAAGTATATAAAAGCATCACATCGTTTGATTTTTACTGTACATATTCTCTTATAATCCGCTTTACAGAAAGAAGATAACTTCTCCCAAACATGTTTAAGTGATTCAAAAGATGATACAGATTATAGAGATCTTTACGTCTTCTGTAACCTTCCTGCTGCAGCCCCATTTCCTGATAGGTATGGTAAAACTCCTGTGGAAACCCTCCAAATAGTTCTGTCATTGCAAGATCCGCTTCAGCATGTCCCACATAAACGGCCGGATCAATCAGCCATGCGTTTCCATCATGTCCTGCGATAACATTTCCCGACCATAAATCGCCATGAAGCAAAGAAGGCTGTTCCGGCTCCACAAGAATATCCTCCAGATGATCCAGCAGTTTCACAATTTGTCTGCGCTCCGCCTGATCAAAATAAGCTGCGGCGCGCTTAAACTGCGGCTTTAAACGGCAGTCCCGAAAAAACGCTGTCCAACTGCAACAGCCTGTATTTATCTGCGTTTCCGAACCTATATAATTGCCGCACACAAAACCATATGTTCCATCCTTTACAAAAGACGACGCATCTGCCCGGTGCATAGCTGACAACTGGCAGGCAAAGGTTTCCCAATAATCTGAAACGGGCTTCTGTTCACCAATAAATTCCAGCATCAAAAAAGAACGCCCTGATTTTTCCTCATCACTTCCAAAGCCAAAAACTTCCGGCGTACGGACCGTTTTTGTCCCGGCAATGGCCGCAAGCCCTGCTGCCTCCGCCGAAAAAAACGAAGCATTCTTTTTATTATTCAATTTTATAAATACACGTTTTCCATTACTCAGCGTCAGTCTGCACGCTTCATTGATATCGCCTCCGGCAAGCTTCTGAACCGTTTTGATCTTACTCCCGGCTCCAAATACCGAAAACAGCGCCTCTTCCACTGATGTAAACTGCGGCGGCATTTTAAATTCCATATACCATTCTCTCCTTTTCACCATCCGCCCATCGGACTTGCCGTTTCCCGAAACTCAAAAGCATACATATTCTATTGGTTTAATTCTGTAAGCTTTTTTACGATTCCGCAAAAATCTTCTTTCACAATCTCGTATTTGGAAGGATCCCGCAGAATCGCTGAGGGATGGTACGTAGCAGTCAATACACAATTTTTCCGGTATGTCCATGCGCCGTGCTGCCTGGTAATTTTAAAATCCGGTGAGATAATACGCTGTGCCGCAATACGGCCAAGACAGACAATGATCTTTGGCTTTAGGAGAAACGTCTCATACTTCAAATACGGAAAACACGCTTCTTTTTCCTCCTCCCTGGGATCACGGTTGCCCGGAGGATGGCATTTTAAAATGTTGGTAATGTAAATGTCCGCTCTGTCCAGTCCGCAATCGCGTAAAAGACGGTCCAATATTTCCCCGGAACGCCCGACAAACGGCGTTCCCTGCTGGTCCTCCTGTCCCCCTGGCGCTTCTGCAATCAGCATAAGATCAGCCTGATAATTTCCACGTCCTGTCACAGGCTGATGTCTGGTCCGGCTCAATGGACACCAGGTACAGGAGGCAATGTGCTGTTCTATATCGCTCCATGTATATTGCATAATATCTCCTTTGCCACAAAATCGGTCGCAACTGCATTCTTTGCACATCGTTGATCCATCTTTCTGCCGTAATGCAAATGAAAATCTGCAAACATCCTCTGCACAATATATACTTTTTATATGCCCTGCTACTGATTATATATGATCCTTCGATTTTCTTCAAGTGATGTTCCGTAAGTTCATGTCTTTCTGAGGTCAAAAATTCCTCCGATTTTTCAATTCCACATTCTGTATCTTTTGTCCCCCGGCCCAGGTTAAATATTCTTCCAGCTCGAACGGTAACTCTTCCTGCGGGACTTTTGCCAGATTTAATAAATAGGCAGGTTTCTTTCTTTTATTTTTTCAAAAACCTCTTCATCAAGACATATAACATTGCCTGTAATAAAAGAAGATTTCTGTAAAATCGGCAAAACCAGATTTCGGCATTTGTATGCTTCTACCTGCTCTTCCGTAAGAATGAAATACTTATTCCCTCCTGTGACGATCCCCGGAGCTGTTGTTCCCATCTTTTCAACCTGCGTATAATTCTGGGAAAAATACTTTAACAAAAATATTGTTATTGTACCAAACTATGAGCGTTTCTACAACTTTTGTGTTTTAAAAATTATTATAGCTGATTTATACCAGAAAGAAACTACGCAATGTATGCAAGACAGGCGGTTCTGAACGTCTGATTACTGGCCGGATGGCGCACAGGGTAACGACTATTAATTTTCTCTTTTACTCAATAGTTATCCGTATAATGCTTATCCCATTTAAATTCTGTAATCGCAATTTTCGTTTCAGCACTTCCGTTCCATTGAATACAAAATCCGACAGACTTTAATTCATCCGTGATAATCTGCCCGACTTCTTCGGCCGTTGGCTTTTCAAAATAATTGCCAAAAGAAACATACAACAAATTGGTGTCTCCCTGTAAAAGATGTTCTAAATCCTGTTCTGTATAAAAGCAGCAGCCAACAACCTGTTCACCATTTTCCTGTAACCACGCTGCCTTCTCATTACAATCTGCAAATCCGTCTGACTGTGTATATCCGGCATAATGTAATGCAACAATTCCATGTTTTCTCAGAGAATGGAACGCTGAATCTAATTTTAAGAAATTCTTCTGATTGCCCATATGTTGAAACTTTTTGCGAAGCTCCCTGATTATTTCAGGCAAATCATCTTCCATTAAATTGTCCCATTCCTCACAGTAAAAATCTTTGATATATTGCTCACATTCCATTAAAATTTCATCATCTGAGCAAAAACCGGCTCTAATATAATTGATTATCATTTCCTCTAATTCATCTGCACAACATTCATCTTCTAACTTACTTTTCCATTCCATAAAACTTTTCCTCATTTCTTCCTCATTGAATTCAAGAAATACGTCCAGTCTTTTCGCCCAATCTTCCATTGTCATGGGAATCTGCCGCTTTGCCTTTTCTGCATAGTCAAGATACATTGTAACAAACTGGTTTAAATCCTGCAATTCTTCACTCGTCAGATAATTATTTGCGATACTTACATCTGCTTTCACTATTTTACCCGTTGGGGCATTTTTCCAGGAGGTCAATCCCATATGCTCTTTTCTATGGTCTGCACGCTCTACAATCACTTCTGCAGCCGTATGTTGATGAATTGCATAATGCATATTCCTCATCAAATATCTGGCCATTTTCAGGACGCTTTTTATCCAGCACATCCCCTTGAACAGTAAAAGTTTTCAACACTTTCGTTGCCCACTGCCTGAATTGGGTTGCACGAATCGAATTAACTCTATAACCAACAGAGATAATCGCGTCAAGATTATAATATTTCATCCTATATTTTTTGCCATCAGAAGCAGTTGCCGGGGATTTCTCGGTAACTGCTTCTGCATTCAGCTCTCCACTGGCAAAAATATTTTTCAAATGTAAGCTGATATTAATTGTTGAGCAGTCGAAAATCTGAGCCATGCTTTTTTGTGTCAGCCATACATCTTCATCATGAACTCTGACCTCATTGGAATTAATATAACAGAAACTATTTACTAAAATAATTCTAAAAAGTCTTCGTCCTTTACCCAAACATTATCTGGTATATGTATTTCTCCTCTCTTCTGGATTTCTTTCAAGAAATGATCAATTTCTGTTATCATACGTTCTGAATTCAATAGACAGATATTTTTCCTTATCCTTTTCCAAAGTGATTTGTATCGCGTTGCTAAAAACTCTGCATTTTTCATCAGCCAAGCTGAAAACGGATGTTCTGCGTTCAATGCGCATCTGCCCATGTTATCTGCATTGGTTAACAGTGTGGTATTGTTATTAAAAGAATGGACAAACGTCATCGGCAAAAACACTTTTTCTGCCTCCGAGACAGGGGTTTTCCGTATTCCTGTTATAAAATATCCTACTGCTCCATTCCTATAAAAATCCCAGCTTATTTCAAACTCTGTTTGCAATAATACTCTCTTAAAAATTTTCAGAAAATATAATCGGGGTTCATCGTAATCATAAAATATATCCCGAAATCCGGTAACAGCTATTTGTTCTTTTCCAGATGATAAAGCCATTTTATCTTTCATATCTTTGATACTCACTCCAGATCTGCATTCCAATATTTTTTCAGCTTGTAAACAAAACTCCGCATCACCGAGCAAGTCTGTAAATCTGCCGTATTCCATATTCCCATAATAAGAGGGATACTGACAGCCCAATCCGCTGCTAAGAATTTTTCTTCCCACTAATTCTATGTAACCTGCCGCTTTCATTGGGAACCATCGCACATTCTCCCTGCTGATTCCCAAAGCAGGCTGGAATTCCCCTGACAACAGAAGAACTGTATACTCAAACCAGCTTTCCTCCAATCCATAACCATTCTCCCATGCCGTTTCAACACATATTCCGTTATATGCTTTGTCAACTCTGTTATTATCAATATATTTCGCCCCAGAATCACATCTTGGCAGAATAAATCGTTCCATGGCTTTATTTAAATCCTCATTTACCAGAAAGGGAATAGCCGCCTCTACATGGACTTCATCTGAATTTATCCTCCGGAAAAGACTATTTAAATTCTTATAATCATTGCGATCGCCATATTGATGTTCAAAATCTGCCACTCCTATCATATCAAGGCCGAAATAGGAAATTATGCAAATCATCTGAACTTCAATTAAACTTTTGGTAATCTTCAGCCTTATCACTAATTCCTGCTGAAACTTCACCCCATCGATCACAATCGGACATAATTCTTTGTGCTTTTCTACGATGCCAATCGTAAACTTGGCTCCGCTTATAAAAGGCGATTGTGATATTTCATCAAGTGGAACACATGTCATACATATATAGGGAGGTTCCTCCCAGATTATTTCCGGTATTTTAGCACAGAGTTCCCGGAGAAATTCCTCTGGAAGCGGAATCTTTATCTCTTTCTTTTTCCTCACAAACTCCATTAATTCCTGCTCGGTCGGGAATGAAAAAGTCTCAGCTCCTTTTTTATAATAAACTGGAACATCTGGATAACATAGATATGACTTTAGCGAGCTTCCAATATTATTTGAAAGGGGCTCCTTTATCCTGACTGCAATAGAAGTGCCGACACTCTGACGAAAATTTTCCACTTCCTCAACATCTGCACATGGCATAGACGTTCCCCGATCACCCTTTTCTTCCACTGCAAGGCTATAATAGCCTTTGGTTCCTTTTATGGAAAAACGAATACCCTCACCGCTTTGGCAGCGCCTTGTACTCACCTCCATATGGTCTCCTTTCAAAAAGCAAGAAAGAATTCCAATTCCAAACTTGCTTATGGGCGTAAAATCATAATTTCTTTTATTATCATACTTTAATTTCTTAAACTCATCAGACTGATAATAAGAACGCCCAACCCTGAGAAAATAATTCATAATCGCCTGTTCATCCATACCAATCCCTGAATCATCTATCCTGAACCATTGATTTTCTTCTTTGTCACTCCAATCGCTTACTATTATGTAGTTCTCTTTTTCCCAGTTCCATCTGTAATCCACCGCTCTTCTTGCCCTCACAGCATCTAATGCATTTTGCAGCAACTCTCTGATAAAGGTTACATCCGCACTGTATAAATCGTCTCCCAGCAATAAATCTAAGACATTGTCTGCTTCCAATGTTAAGCGATATTCTCCGGTCTGATATCCCCGCCTTTCTATATATCTTTCAGCTTTCATGGGAATATTTATCGACTTCCACTTTGTATGGCCGTACTGTTTTAATTTCAAACTACAGTTTTCCAGTTCTTCATCTACATAATCCAAGAAATTCATTATCGTATACTCATCTTGCATATCCTCACAAACAGCGCGATAGACCAGCGTTCTGTTTTCCTGCATCAACTTGAATCCATTTGATGCCTGATGCTTTTTCCATTCTGTCTCTGCTGATGGATTTCCGGTCGTACTTATTTTCTGAAATTCATATAAAACATTGGGCGCCCTACTCATATCGAAGTCCAAGACATCTGCAAGCCTCAGCAATATTGCACACAAAACGTGGTCCGTTTCCAGAAATCCATCATACGGCAATTCGTCTTTGCAACCTTCAATCTTCTCTCCGTGGCTTTTACAAACTGCTGCTAATTTATCTCTTCTTACTGTATTTATTTCCCAGTTCTCAGGTAATAATTCATCTACTCTTTGAGAATGTATCCTTCTGAAATACTCTATTTGAATTTCTTTGGGAATCTCTTCGCCAGTTTCTTTACTCCTTTTTACCATTAAATATTCCTTTGGATTTTTCTCAAGATACTCTGTAAAACGGTGGCTTTTTAGTTCCTTTTCTCTTTGTTCTTTCGTATAACACATACCAATATCATGATAACATGCCGCTAAAATCAGCATGGCGCATTCTCCGTCCGATAGCATCCCAATCCCAGAGTCACCCAGAATCTGTTCCATCCAGTTGATTACATTGCAAATATGCGTTTCGTCATGTAAAGTATAATCTGGAAATGTATCTCTAATTGTTTTGACCAATTCAACAGCGCTGTCACACATTTCTATAATGTTTCCCAGTTCGCTAGAATTGACACAGATCTCCTCTAATCTTTTCCATATTTTATTCTCCCGATACCCCATCGCCTTTCTCCTTTGCACATTATTTTTCCAATATTATACTTTAGTTTACAAAATATGTCTAATGATATATCCTGCCTACCCCATCCGTACATCTCATAGAAAAAATATGTGAAATACAACACTCCCTATAATAACTATATAGATCCAACAAATCTCAAATCCCGAGCTTTGCTGGATCTATATGGCATTTTTCTTTGGAACACAAATTATCCCGGCAGGCTGTCCCGTAAGCATAGCACCCCCCAGCCCGTTGATGTCAAGTAATTGTCACGAACTTTTTTCACTTTTTTAGAAGTCAAAAGTCCGCAAACCCGCATAACTCCGTTAGGGTGATGGAAAATAGCTGCTAAGTACAGTGAAAATTGATGGGAAGTTATTGCTAAGTTGTTCTCATTTTTCCCACTTGTCTTATGACAAAAAAGATACCAGCATTATATCTGTCTGGCATCTTTATATTTCCCACTCATATCCTAAAATTTATCTTACTTTTTTCTAAATCGAAGTTTCAATTTCTTTTCGATGTTCCAATTTACATATTATATCATTTACCCGACTGTATGCATCAAGAAAATCGGGTTTATTTTTTATACCCTTCATTTTATTATAAGCTTCACCCAACTTGGCGATCTGAGTTTTATATGTTTCAAAATCCCCCAATTCCCTACCTGTTTCAGTCCATATTTGATGCAATTCATCTATATCAATTTTTGTAATAAAAGACATCACATAAATATCCAATACATCCTTTATTCTTCTACATACACTTTCTCCTGAAATTGCATATAATTTGTCAGACAGCATTTTGGATAAACTTGCTCCTGTAATGGATATTCCATTCACACAGGAAATGTAAAATCTGCAAAATCGGTTCTGCCTAACGCTTAAGTCAATACTTGCGATCTTTTCTCCCATTTCATTGATAATTCTAAAACCGGCAGATTTTCTTTCAGCGAATGTTCTGTTGGCTTGAACATCTAAGGAAGAATCCACTTCTTTTACCGCGTTTCTCAACGCTATTTCCATTTCCTCCATAGATGGAATTTCACCAATCCAATCTCCCTCTATATCTCTGGTCGCTCTTTCAACTTTTGATGGATTATTGTTCATGATTGCAAGATTAAGGACCATCGTCCCTTTAAATACAATCGGCACACCTGCATTTGACAGTTCTTCCATCACTCTGTACAAAAATTCCATCAAGTCCAAACATGTCACCTACTCTTCATAATATTCAACCGCCCATGTCTTATATTTCTCAAACCTCGCTTTCAAATGCTCTGGCACTTCAAGTCCATCAAAACTCTCATTGTGTGCGTCATAATAATTTGCCAAACTCTCCGTAATAATCTGTTCATCCCCATTTTGCTCTAAAAGGTCAATATATCTGTGCTGCTGATCTATATCCGCCATTTGTCAGTCCCAAAAAATCTGCCGCCGTGTCAAAAGCCAGCACGCATTCCACATTTGCTAATAACTGCCTTAGCTGGTCATTATATGTGATAACTGCCATTTACGCCGCCACCTTCTTAATTACCGGATTAATTTCTCAAGATTTTTTCTAAGTTTCGTAAAATAAAAATCATAAGGATAAAACCCATTTGGGGAAATGGTGTTTTTTAATTCCTTTTCAGCCGTTGTATTAATTTTCACAAGTTCATCAATCGCCAATGAAGCAATAAAACGCACTTGATTCTCCAAGATATCTTTTTTACAATTCAAAGACATTTCTAAATAATTGTCATAACATTCCATTCCACAGACAATTTTAATATCTTCAAATCCTGTTTTTTCTATGAAATATGTACTATATGTATTTAATATAATACAATCATCAAGAATATTTTCCATATCTTCTTTTGCTGTAACATCGCCCATTATAACAGTAAAAACAAAACTTCGATTATACCCAATAACGTAAGGCGTTCTAATCTCTTCAGCAAAAATACTGTCCGTCCCAAATAATTCCACCAAAAAATTCCTGTATCTTTCAAGAAGCTGGTCAGATTTATTAGACGTCTCTACTCTAATCTTAACATATCCAGCAAAAACACCCTTGCTATTAGCTTTACACTGTTTCCAGCATTTAAGCCCTTGCGCAACATCCTGAAAGTTTATCAATTCCTCTTCTTCCTTCTTTGGATAATCTGTTTTTGCTTCAATCTCATAGTAATTCTGCCGCTTTTTAATCTCAAATTCCTTTGCATTAGCTTTAAAACATGGAAATTTATTCGCTTTCTCATCATTCGTCAAAATATGGCAGCAAATCAGGTTATGATCTGCCGTTTTACCACCTCTTGACAACGGCAAAATGTGATCAACATTCCAGCCATATTTACTGTTCCTGTCATTGTAGGCAGCTTTTGCAACTTCACGTCCAGTATAATCAATTGCCTTTTGCTTTTTGCCAAACTGTTGTACCCATAATTGGTTAGCAATTTCTTTGTTTAAGTCCATTATCTGTTTCATGCATCACACCCCTTCACAGAACCAGAAGCATGATTTGTATTTGACCCCTTTCTGAAATTAGGCAAATGCTCTGACAGGCATATAGAACAACCTACTGCTGAAACCTCAAAGGGTAATCCTTATAACAGCTTGACTAAGGATTTGCCAGTCATCTTTTTACATATGAAAAAAGGGTTAAGATTTGCCCGCTTTGAATATAACATACATAATAGATTGATACAATAAAAGATTGTTTATCTACTCTCATATTTCCAGGATTTAGAATATCGTTCCGCTTCTGACCCAATCTTTTACATCCCATGCACCACACAGATTTCCAGCTTTAGTTTCTGCTATATCAGTCATGCAAATATAATCTTCAAAGCTTTGTAATTATTCTCAACCCAAATCCACAGACATTCCTCTACCCCGGCAAACTATCCGATAGGCACAACACCCCCAGCCCGTTGATGTCAAGTAATTGTCACGAACTTTTTTCACTTTTTTTGAGGTCAAAAGTCCGCAAACCCGCATAACTCTGTTAGAATGATGGGAAATTATTGTCACGTTAAGATGAAATTGATGGAAAATTATTGTCACGTAATATACCAATAAAAACCAGGGGCTATTCCCTTGGCTTTCAAATGACTCCATATACTTAACAGTTCCTTACAATTTATATTCGTTCAAATTTTTCTTTTCCATATTATTATATCCCGTCAATATCTGAATATCCTCCAAATACCAATCCATACATTCATCATAATATGTCTCCTCCTTACGTTTTTTGAATATTCGAAAGGGTTTACTTCCTGAATTATCATAAATATGGCAAACATCACAGATTTGAACTAAATCTTTTATCAGTTCAAGCGCCCTGTCGTATCGCTTAATAATTTTCTCCTCCGGTACATCATGTCCGCCAGATTCTACTCTTGATTTCACCCGCCAAACATTGATCGCCGGATCAGCAGTAAGAACATAATAACAACGTATAAAATATCCTCTTTTCCTTGCCTTATCCAACAGCCTTAAATTCCGCTGCGTTGATAGTACGGTTTCAAAGCAAAACTCATGCATATGTTCTACGTGTTCTTCCCGTTGCTTCTCTGCCAATTGTGCTGCCTCTAAATCGGAACATTTGATATTCTTTTTGATTTCATCAGCATTGATATAAGCCATCGGCGGTTTCAGCAATTCTGTTATCGTACTTTTCCCTGAACCGTTCGGCCCGGCAAATAGCACCACCTCAGGCTTTTTGAGTAACACGTTCACTGTAACGTCCCCTCCTCATTCTCCTGCCTACTTCTACTCGAGAACCGTCGCTATTCTCCTGATAAATAATCTGAGTTTCCCTGTCATATATTACAATTGGAACATCCAACGCTTTCTTCTTCTCCAGTTCTATTCTCACCGCTTCATTTACACGCTTTACTACCATCTCATCCGAAATGTACTCTTCCCGTTTCATATTCCACCTCCCATACATAACCTAACATTTTCCATATTACATAATAAACTAAATTTATTCTTATTTTAACACAGATATTTATATTTTACTATCCAATATGCGAAATTTCACCCTGGCAGACTATCCCTCAGGCACAACACGCCCCAGCCAAGCTGTGGATTGGGGTACTCCTGCAAAATTGGCAGATGTTTTGCCCCTCTTATCAGATACGCTTTCACCTTCTCCCCATAAAGATAAGGATCATTCCCCTCTACAATCCCCCATTGCATCAACAGCGCTGCGCTGCCTGTGACAAAAGGCGTCGCCATGGAAGTTCCGCTGCGTACGGCATACGTACCGCCAGGCGCGGCGGAACGGATTGCCACCCCCGGCGCAGCAAGATCCGGCTTCACCTGATTCGTCTGCCTGGTATAACCTCTGCCGGAAAATTCCGCAAGCTGATTATATCTTGCGTCATAAGCCCCAACTGAAACTACTTTTTCTGCTGTAGAAGGAATTGTCAGCGTAGTTTCTTCCACCGGATAGAGAAAACCTGTGCCCTGATTCAAAACCGTCTGCCCCGGAAGCCAAAGATCATAATTTCCCCGTACAATCCGTTCCGGAACCAGCACAACCCTCCAGACCCCCGCGTCTATATAGGACTGTGCCGGAAGAAAATCAATATACATTTCCTGGTAGAGATTATAAGGGCTGGGTTCCCCATAATAAAGAAGAATCTCCGTACGGCCCATAACAAAACGCTGAGGCCCCTGGATTTGCCGAACCGGGCCAATCCTGCTCCCGGAAGGATGTTCCAGCAAAATATCATATCTGTCTACATAAGATTTCCAAATCTGCAGACTCAACGTCGTCTCATAATTTCCAACCCCAAGTTCAATTTCCTGATCCTGCCCTTCTGCCAGAATTCCGGAAGTATGCCCTCTTGCAGCTCCTTCGTTTCCTGTTCCCACTGAAATCAGAATTTTCCAGTAATTAGCCATATCATTAATGTAGCTTTCCAGCAGCGCAGTTCCGCTGTGAGAACCATAATTATTGCCAAAACTGATATTGACTGCCATTGGCATACGAAGTTCCAGCGCTTTCCGTACCACAAAATCCAGCCCCCGCATAAGCTGTGTTGTTCTGGGAAATCCATTCGGCTCCGCCGTTCCCAGCTTTACCACCAGTAAGGAACTCTCATATGCCACGCCCCGATTTATGCCGCTGGAAGCCCTGCCATTCCCCGCGGCAATGCCCGCCACATGCGTACCATGCCCGGAAGTATCTCTGCTGGGCACAATCCGGAAACCTTCCTGTTCATTTTCAGCCTCCAAAGCCTGATTAATTTCTTCCGCCGTAAATTCCCGATCCAACGTCTCATCAAACAGCGCCAGAATCCGGGTGCTGCCATCTGCATTGCGAAAATCCGGATGACGGTAGTCAATTCCAGAATCCAATATTGCAACGATCACCCCTCTGCCTGTCAAATTATAACGCGCATCCTGCAAAGGCATAATGCAGGACGCGCGTTTTCCCTCCTGTACGGCAAAATACATCCGCTTCGGTTTCTCCACATATTCCACTTCCACTGCGTCTGCTACCTGATCCATAGCCGACTCTGGTACGTTCAGAATCGCATATTCATTGCTGAGTTCTTCCACACGAATGTCCGGATTCTCCTCTGAGAGCCTCATAATATTTCCCGAATATTTCACAATCAGCTCCCAGCGGTTCTCCTGCGGTTCATAGCCCACGCCCAGATTCAAAGATTTTTCCCGTTCCCGCTCTGTGGCGTTCAGGGCCAGATTTAACAGATTTTCAAATTTTTCACTTTCCATTTTGCTCAGCTATCCCGTTTTTTTCATTATATGACCAGGAAATTAAAATGTTTGCCATATATACGGCCTGCTCAGAAAAATGTAAGTTCCGCTGCCTCGTTATTTGGGGGCTACGCTGCCATCCGCCGCAACTGCCGCATTAACAGAAATATCTTCTATATACTGATACAATTCTTCTGCCTCCTCGCTGCCCATTTCCTGCGTCTTTGCTCCGGAAGCGCTGGCCGGCACCAACTGCAGCAGCGGCTGATTATCCGGCGTCACCCGCACTTTCAGCAAAACCGTAGCTACAATTTCCTGATTAAATATATAATTTCCCAAACTATATACAATGGGTTTTCCATTGTAATATTCTATCCCCTGCAGCACATGGGGATGCGCGCCAATTACCAGATCTGCTCCCGCATCAATATATTCTCTGGCAAGCTGTTTTTGATAATCCTGAGGCGAATCGGATTTTTCAATGCCCCAATGCACATATACCGTAAGAAACTCACACGTTTCCTTTGCCTTTTTAATTGCTTCCCTCAGAAGCTTACTGTCATAAGTACACAGCAGACCCGGCTGCTGATTCTCCACATTCCAGTCTGTCACAGGAATGACTCTTGACGCCGCCAAAAATCCGTAATTCCTCTGTCCGGCCTGCACGACGTAAGGCTGCATGGCGCGTTCCTTATCTGCTCCTGCTCCTACATAGGCAATATTCGCCGCCTCCAGAGCTTCAAAAGTATCTGTTAACGCCTCCGTTCCATAATCCAGCGCATGATTATTCGCAAGCGTTACAAGATCTACCCCCATATCTGTCAAAATCCGGGTATAGAGAGGATCCACACGAAAATTAAACTGCTTGTCCGGCGCTTTCACCCCTCCAAGTGAAAATGGAAATTCCTCATTTACCATAACAATATCTGCGTTTGCCATTTCTGAAAGAAGCCGTTCTGAAACAATGCCGGTAATTCCGGAAACATTGTAATTTTCCTGTACGTATGGACTGATGTAAATATCGCCGGCAAACACCAGAGCCGCCTCCTCAGGCTGCTGCGCCTCGTGTTCTGTCTGCGGCGCCGCGCTTTCGCTTCCCTTAACCTCCATGTCGTTTGTCTCCTGCATCCGGCCGCCGGATGCAGACTGTCCCTGGCTGCTCTTAATCTCAGCGGATGATGCTCTTTCTGCTGTCTCCGCCTTTTTCGCGGCTTCTTCCTCTACAAGCTGCTCCCATGTTTTGATCTCTTCCTTCTGCTCAGAGCCGCCAAAACGGGGATAATTTACCCAAAAATACAAACTCCATCCTATCAAAATCAATACTGACAGGGAAATCAATTTCCTTCCTGTATGTCTCTTCATCGTCTTCCTCCCTGCATTCCGCTTCATACATAGCGTTCCGGCCGCTCGCTTTTTACTTCCCAAACGGCTCTGTCAGGCTTCGGCGTACCTTATGACAAACCTTACAACCAATTATATCATTGATTTTTTCCGGGGGCAATGGTATAATGCTGATAGTTATTGTACATATAAGATGTACAGCTTGTTAGAAAAAGGAGGTTTTTTTGTGGCAACATGGCAGATAGTATTATTCGTAATTTTCGTTGTTCTTGCAGCCGCGGCTATTACGCTTTACATACTTGGTAAAAAAGCGCAAAAGAAAAAAGAAGAGCAGGATGCGCAGATCGCTGCTTCCGCACAGACCATTTCCATGCTGATTATAGATAAAAAGCGTATGAAACTGGCCGACGCGGGACTTCCCGCCTTCATCCTGGAACAGACACCCAAGCTGATGCGCCGTTCTAAAATGCCCATTGTCAAGGCAAAAGTAGGACCAAAGATCATGTCGTTTATCTGTGAGGCAGAGATTTTTGACAGTATTCCGACAAAGAAGGAAGTAAAAGCTGTGGTCAGCGGTCTTTACATTACCAGCGTCAAAGGACTGCGGGGCGGAAATGAACAGGCGCCCCAGAAAAAAACCGGATTCTGGTCCAGATTCCAGCAAATGAAAAAAGAACGCAGTTCCAGATAATACAAGTGGCTGCCACATTCAATAAAGAATGCGGCAGCCACTGTTTTCTGTTGAATGCACAAATTGTTTTCCTGGGCTTACAATTTTCTATCTAATCTCTTTTTTCCACAGTCCATGCAGATTACAGTATTCATAGGCAGCCACTGGCTGATCTCCGGCATTCAGCAAAAACTCTGCTTCCGGCCGATCTCCGGGGGAAAGGATTCTCAGATAGCCGCCCTGCTCCGTCTCCAGGTAAATCCACATAATGTAATGCTCTTCCTGCATGGGATGCTCCAACTCTCCCACCTTCACCTGTATTCTGTCATTTTGTTTTGAAACCACCGGAACATGCTTTTCTCCTGCGGCGTCTGTGGTATTCGCCTTTAATTCATCAAATGTTTTTTGCCCTTCGTGTTTTCCTGGCACAATCTCCATCGCCACACTTAAGCATTCACCGCATTTATAAAACTTCATGATGTTTACCTCCTTTTTATATACGTCTTACTTAACAGCCGTCAATTGGAAGTATACCCAAAAATAACTGCAAATATCACAAAGTTTACTGCATATTCCATCGGAATGAACGGATGAAATTCTGTTTCGTTTTATCTTTTTTACTTCCCTCAATACAATTCCGCAATCCTGGTAACTCCTACATAGATTTCCGAAATCTTATACCAGGTAGCATAATCAACCACTCCGGTCTGAGGCAGCCCGAACACAGACTGGAACTGCTTCACCGCCGCCTCCGTCGCCGGACCGTAGGAACCATCTGCACTGATTCTTGGAATTGATGAATACACCTGAGCAATCCGGTTTAGCTGTTCCTGCATCTGCCGTACCTTGCTTCCACTGGAACCAATCGTCAGATTTTCTCTGGGCCAGGAGGCTGGAATGCCGGAAATCTCTTCTGCTTCGTTGATGTACATGTCGCTGCCATAATAATAGCGCAGAATTTCAATGGCAGAATAATTCTGATCCCCTAAATATTTAGAGCCCCATTGGCTCAGCCAGTTTGGACAAGTGACGCGCTGGCCGTCGCAGTATTGTGTCAGAATAGGCTGACGCACATTCGGTCGGGAAAGAAAATTACCAAACATTTCGTCTACTACTCTGGAAATGCTGTTGAAATAATTTCTGCCGTATACCCATTTATGGTCGTAGGCTGTCGATGAGGTAATCGTAAAATCATAGCCTTTGTTGCGGTACCATTCCGTATATACACGGTTCAGTGTGAACGACATGATCGCAAGAATATTTGCCCGGATGGTGCTGTCTGGCCAGGTGGCATAAATTTCACTGGAGGCAACATTTTTAATATAATCTTTGTATCTCACATAATAATCGTTTGCTGTGGAATCTCCCGGCGTGCCATCGTGAACTACCACATATTCCGGAACCACAACCCTGCTCAATACGATCTCTCCGCTCTCATCCACTGGTTTTATCTCAGCTTCTGCAATCTTAGGCGGGAAATTTCCAAACAGTGTATTTGCCGGAATTACAATATTCTTATTCTCTTCTGACACCTCCAGCGGCTCCATCCTTACATTCTGTAAAGATAATTCGCCTGAAAAAACATCTACTCCTTCAATACTCACCGGACGGTATCCTTCCGCTTCCACCTGCACTGTATACTCCGCATAAGGCTGGTTCTGCTGTTCCGGCTCCATACTGTATTCCAGAGGCGGCGCCGCCAATGTCAGCGTCTCTGACTGCCCCTCTGTATTCGTGGAAATCTGCTCGATCGTACTCTCCGGATCTCCTGTATATGAAATTGTCACTTTTGCATCCTCAACCGGAATCAGACCGACGGAGGACGTTACCTGAATTTTTATGGTTCCGTAATCTACATGCTCCACCTGCGTTCCCCGCAAATTTTGTATCCGCATGATACACCTCTTAATTTCTGAACTTATAAATAGTTTATGCCGGAATCTCAAAAATGTACGGAGAATCTTCATTCATACAGATATGCCTCTGTTCCATTTGAAGTTTTATGGCGCATAAAGCGCCGCTGATACAGATTGCCAGCACGGCGATGGTAAATACTACCATGTTACCCCGCTTTTTCGTTTCATTAATATCTGCAAATTCATCTCTTTTTTTCATTATACATCCACTCTTTCCTGTCTGATGATGGTATTCTATCATTAGTCTATAGATAAATCTTTAATTTCATTCTATTTTTTTCTTAAATAATTGTAAAAGAAAAAACAGGCAGACATTGCTCCAACAGTCAGCAATCCCGCTGCCTGCAGTGATACTTCCATTCTGTAACACTGCCGACAGCGGGAATACAATTATATACAAAGGCTTTGCCTGATTTGCCTTTCACTATGATATTTCAAAACTTTTATTTATTTTACTTCTCTGGTCCAGCCGTACTTGTCTTCCACATCTCCCCACTGGATGCCGGTCAGGTAGTCGTATAATTTCTGCGTCAGATCTCCAATTCTGAAATCATTTACCGTAACGATATCTTCTTTATACATAAATTCTCCTACCGGAGAAATAACAGCGGCTGTTCCGGTTCCAAACGCCTCTTCCAAACTTCCGTCATGCCCGGCCTTCATCAGATCGTCAACAGACAGATACGTCTCATTTACTTTATAACCCCAGTCTTTTAATATATGAATAATGGAATCTCTGGTAACGCCGGGAAGTACGGTTCCTTCCGTGGGCGCCGTATAAATCTCGCCGTTGATTTTGAACATGATGTTCATGGTTCCCACTTCTTCCACATACTTTCTGTTTACACCGTCCAGCCAAAGCACCTGGGTGCATCCTTTCTCTTCTGCCCGAACCTGACCGAGGATGGAAGCCGCGTAATTTCCGCCGCATTTGGTATCTCCGGTGCCTCCCTTTACGGCGCGTACCAGCTCGTCTTCCACGAGGATTTTTACGGGATTCATACCTTCCGGATAATATGCGCCTACCGGACAGCAAATTACCATGAATTTATAAGAAATTGCCATATGAACGCCCAGCGCCGATTCCGTTGCAAATACGAAGGGGCGGATATAAAGGGAAGTTCCCGGCTCCGAAGGAATCCAGTCTTTCTCTATTTTCACCAGTTCTTCCACCGCTTCCACAAACATGTCCTCCGGAACGCCCGGCATACATAATCTGGCGTTGGAATTAATCATTCTCCTGGCATTCATTTCCGGACGAAACAGCAAAATCTTATTCTCCTTCGTACGGTATGCCTTCAATCCCTCAAACGTTTCCTGGGCATAATGCAGGGTCACACAGGAGGGACTGATTTCCACTGGCCCATAAGGCTCAATTCTGGCGTCGTGCCAGCCTGTGCCCTGATCCCAGTCCATCACAAACATATAATCTGTCATATACTTGCCAAATCCAAGATTACTCTGGTCTGGTTTTTCTTTTAATGCGTCTCTTTTTACGAATTTGATATCCATAATCCTTCCTCCATCCTGTTTCTTTCTCTTTGCTTTTATCAATTATTATACTTTTTTTGTATGCTGTCAAGATTATTCTTATGGCTTATACTCTTTATAACTTTTTTTCATAATCTGGTATGCAAATTCCATAAAATGTTGTATACTTTATCTAACTATACAGCAAAGGAGAATTATTATGCATCAATTTCAACCATACCCTGTGGATCTGTTAGAGCTTAATCCGTTTACCAAAATATCCAGTGAATGGATGCTGATTACTGCCGGCAATCAGGAAAAAGCCAACGCTATGACGGCAAGCTGGGGCGGATTAGGCGTTCTCTGGGGAAAAAATGTTGCTTTCATCTTTGTTCGGGAAAACAGATATACCAAAGAATTTATAGATAAAGAAGCATATTTTTCCTGCAGCTTTTTTGATAAAAAATACAAAAACGACCTGAAATATTTCGGCGTTGTGTCCGGCAGACAGGAGGACAAATTTAAAATTTCCGGTCTGACCGTTAACTTTAAGGATGACATTCCTTATGTGGATGAAGGAGATTTTATCTGCCTTTGCAAGAAAATGGCGGCGGTTCCTATTACAGAAGCACATTTCCTGGATCCGGAAATCAGAGAAAAATGGTATTCCGGCAAGGAAGAGGGCAATCTGCATACGCTGTATATCGGAGAAATTTTAGACCTGCTGGCAAGGTAACTGATCATCATCCAATCGTCTGGGGGCTGCCGTACTAAATACTTGGTGCGGCAGCCCTATATTTCAAACAGGAGATTGCGTACTGACTCCCGGCCCCCGCATCGTAATTCATATAACACTCCTGACCCTTCAAACTTCTGCTTGACAAAACCAGGCATCTATGTTAGGCTGTAACCACTCTTTGCACTGCATATAAATCTACAGTACAAACTGAACAGGCCGTGACCATGTGTCATGGAGTCGGGTCACATAAGTGACAGTGGAATTTTCTATCCACGGGACAGTAGTTGTCAATACTGGTTCGTGGGTATTTTTTTATACTTTTTTATAAAGGCAATATTCTAAATTCCCACATATATTGGAGTCATAGAGCAATCTAACATTTGGGAGGCGCTTAGTATGTGGAAAAATCAAGTAACAAAAAAAGTAATCATTGAGCCAGACAATCATTTCCAGAGAGTCGCAGACAGGGTGTCAGCCGTGAGCATTACGGGCAATTTGATTTTGTCTGTGTTTAAGCTTACAGCGGGCATTGCGGCTCATTCCAATGCAATGATCAGCGATGCTGTTCATTCTGCATCGGACGTGTTTAGTACGATCGTGGTGATTATCGGGATTCGGTTTGCTTCAAAGGAAGCGGATAAAGAACATCCTTATGGACATGAGCGTATGGAATGCGTGGCGGCCATTATACTGGCAATGATTCTGTTTATGACAGGACTTGGCATTGGGATGGAAGCATTAAAAAATATTCTGTCCGGCAATTATGGCGATTTGCAGGCGCCGGGGATTTCAGCGCTGATTGCCGCAGTCATTTCCATAGTGAGCAAAGAAGTCATGTTTTGGTATACAAAAATTAATGCAGCAAGAATAGACTCCAGCGCGCTGCTGGCGGATGCATGGCACCACCGTTCAGACGCGCTTTCCTCTGTGGGGGCTTTGATCGGAATTGCGGGAGCAAGGCTTGGCTTTCCGGTTATGGATTTCATTGCCAGTATGGTAATCTTTATATTTATCATGAAAGCCACATATGACATTTTTAAAGATGCTGTCAATAAAGTGGTGGATCATTCCTGCGACGAAAAAACAGAACGGCAAATTTATGAACGTGTTATGAGAAATGAAGCAGTTCTGGGGATAGATTCGCTGCATACGCGTATCTTTGGGAATAAAATATATATAGATATAGAAATTGCGGTGGACGGTTCCTATACGCTGAAGAAATCTCATGGGATTGCAGAAGAAGTCCATGAGGATATTGAAAAGAATTTCCAAAAGGTAAAACATATCATGGTACATGTAAATTCAGCGTAGTACATCGTCGCATAAATAACAGTGAATTAAATTGTCAAAGGTATCCCTGCATATGTCCATTTGAATGGATGCGCTGTAAGATTATACTGTTCTATAAAACGAAGGATACTTTTTTCAAGTTCTTCTATTGATACGTAGCTTTTCCTCTTGAGCAGCCTGCGGTTAATAATGCCGAACCAGATTTCTATCTGGTTCATCCATGAACTGTGCTTCGGAGTATATACAAATCGTATCCGGTGGGAAGGATCATGCAGAAAACCACCACGGCTTTCCATGCTTTTAAGGATGCCTGCCTTCCCCTTCTTCCCCAGTTCCGTATCTATACCACAGGTTTCTGCCACGAACCGCACAAGTGATTCGGATTTATGGATATTAAGGCCATCACAGACAAATGTCCAGGATGCTTTCGGATCCGTGTTTACC
>CAJTDX010000004.1 GCA_910575155.1 Lachnospiraceae bacterium | reverse complement strand
TTACCTCATTTTTAAAAAACGGCTGACAGATTTCTCTGAAATCCGGTCAGCAATACCCTGCTTTTTAATTTCCGCAGTTAAAAGAGGCAGGCTCCACTGGCTTGCTTCATAACCCAGATCACAGGGATCTTTGCAGGCAAGGTCAATGATTGCAAGGACCTGTTCCGGTGTAAATGTTGGAGGGGCGCCAGGACGTTTCCTGTCTGAAAGCAGCAGGCGTATTTCTTCTTCCAGTTTTTCTGGTGAACCGGCCTCAATCTCCCGCAAAGAAGGAAGGGCTGCAAGAAAACGGTTCCGCCAGGTTGCAACATGATTATAATGCAGGCCGACCTGTGATGCAATGGACTGGTTGGAAATACCCTGTGATGCCAGAAGGATGATCCTGGATTTTTTGACGAGGCTTGCAGGGAGGGAACGGCTTTTGGAAAAAGCAGATAAGACTGCATTTATAGTATCTGATAAAACTGGAATCATATCAATTGTTTTCTTTCGCATAATAAGACCACCTTGTTCATTCGTAATAAGATCATTATGCACCAAAACCGTCAAATAGAAAACAAAAATTTATTCACTATTATTTCAGCAATGCTGTACTAGTGTGCTGACCATATTATATTCAGCACACTAGACGGACGAGTAAGGAACTTTCACAATGAAATTTCAGAAGCAGCCTGCAACATCCTGAACGCAGTTTTCTTTTTGGTTTCATTGATACCCTGATTTAGAATTTTTCTTGCACGCGTTTCAATCATTGCGCCTCTCATCACATCACCTACGTTTTTCTGCACATTTTTATATCGCTGTGCAATTCCCATCAATCTCTATCTGGCACATCTCCATAGTAAGCAGCGCCGCCTGATGTGATGCAGGCGTAACGCCTGCGCAGCAGCCGGCGTCTACCCGAATCCTGTTTTCCGGCATGGCGGCCTTTAACAGCAGGGCGTTGCTCACCACGCAGATATCCGTACACAGTCCCACAAGTTCGATCTCCAGAGATTCTTTTTTATTTTCCTGACACAACAGCTCCATCAATTCCATAGAGCCAAAAGAAGGCTTATCAATGATATGAGAAGGCTGCGCCTGCTTTTCAATTTCCGGATGCAGCCTCCATCCTTCTGTATGTCTGACACAATGTACCACTGGAAGTTTTCTGCCCTCGGCCGTTTCCAGATAATTCTCCCCGTGAGTGTCTCTGGTCAGATAAATATCTGAATTTTCATACGTTTTCATTTTCTCAAGCACCGGTTTTACAATTGCCTGGGCTTCTGTTGTCCCCAAAGCGCCGTCAATAAAATCCTTCTGCATATCTACCACGATTAAAACTCTGCGCATGTTGCACCTCCCGACCTCTAAAACCTATTTTCGAAAATACTCTGACCTGCCCGCACAGGAAGTGCTGATGGACTCAATTGCCACGCCTCCGCCCCGCACAATTTCAATATGCTGGAACTTACTTTTTAAAAGGTCAATCAATTCATTATTGCGCCGCTCTGTCATCTTGCACTCCAGCAGAAGGCTGTCCGTTCCAATATCAGACACTTCTACCTGGAATACCTGCGCGATCTGAAACAGCTCCGCCTTATCTGCTGTGCTGCATTCCCTGATCTTGGCAAACAAGATCTCCTTCATATGAATAGGTTTGTCCGTAAAATCCATCACCTTGATCACTTCCACCATGCGGTTCAACTGCTTTTTTATCTGCTCAAAAGTGATATCATCGCTGGTCACGCATATGGTCATCCTTGACACCGTCTCATCTTCTGTGGTTCCTACGGTAAGGCTCTGCATATTATAAGATTTGCCGGAAAAAAGACCGGAAATCTTCGCCAGGACGCCCACCTGGTTTTCCACATACAATGCAATCCATCTGTTCTTCGTCATGATTCCTGTCCCCTTTCCTTATTTTAATATCATCTCTGTCATAGGATTTCCGCCTTTTACCATAGGAAGCACAATCTCCTCTGTGGCAATCATAAATTCAATCAGTACCGGCGTATGACACTGTTTCGCCTGTTCCAGGGCAGGGGCAATCTCTTCCTCTTTCGTAACGCGAATGCCGCAGGCCCCGTAACTCTCAGCAAGTTTTACAAAATCAGGCTCATAAGGAGGACAGGCTGCATTCGGCCCTTTGCAGTCTGAGGGACAGCCTTTTTTCCTGCGAAGGCAGGTGGCTTCATAGCGTTTTCCGTAAAAAAGCTGCTGCATCTGGCGCACCATACCCAGATAATAATTATTGAAAATACACACAATGACATTGGCGTCCTGCGACATTGCCGTGGCAAGCTCCTGGATATTCATCTGCATACCGCCGTCGCCGCTGATACAGATTACAGGCTTGTCCGGGCATCCGATTTTCGCCCCAATTGCCGCCGGAAAACCAAATCCCATCGTCCCCAGACCTCCGGAAGTAATAAACTGTTTTTTCTCATTCAGCTCTATGTACTGAGTGGCCCACATCTGGTGCTGGCCCACGTCTGTGACAATTATTCCCTCCTGGAACTGACGGTTAATTTCTTCCAAAATCATCTGCGGCGTCATTCCGCGGTCCCGGCGCATTTCCAGAGGATTCTTCTGATTCCATTCCTGAATCTGCTCTCTCCATTCCTCCGTATCCTGAGGTTCCGCCCACTCCAGCAGCTTCTCAAGCGCCAGATTGGCGTCCGCCACAATTGGCACGTCCACCACTACATTTCTGGAAATGGAAGCCGTATCAACATCCACATGGACGATCTGCGCCCTGGGCGCAAATTCATTGAGGTCCCCGGTAATCCGATCGTTGAACCTGGTTCCAATAGAAAACAGCACGTCGCACTCTCCCACAGCCATATTTGCCGCATACCGTCCATGCATACCGCTGTTTCCCACATAACAGGGATGGTCTGTGGGGATAGCGCCTTTCCCCATCACCGTAGTAACTACCGGAACTTTTGTTCTTTCGACCAGTTCCAGCATCTGATCGTTCGCCCTGGCAATGTTAATGCCGCCGCCGACCAAAAACAACGGTTTTTTTGCAGACTTCAGCAGTTTGTAGCCTTTTTTGAGCTGGCCGATATGCACACTCTCATTGGGCTTATACCCACGGATAGACACCTCCTGCGGATATTCTCCCGGTCCCATGGCCGTCTGGATATCCTTGGGCAGATCAATCAGCACCGGGCCGGGTCTTCCGGTTTGAGCAATGTGGAACGCCATTTTCAATATTCTGCCCAGATCCTTACGGTCGCGAACTGTCACGCCATATTTTGTGATGCTTCTGGTCATACCGACAATATCCACTTCCTGAAACGCATCATTTCCAATCAGGTTCAACGGCACCTGTCCGGTTATGCACACCAGAGGAATACTGTCGTAATGGGCGTCCGCCAGCCCTGTGATAATATTGGTCGCTCCCGGTCCGCTGGTTACAATACAGACACCTGTCCTGTTCGTGGCGCGGGCATATCCCTCCGCTTCATGGATCAAGCCCTGTTCATGGCGGGGCAGGACCAGTTCAATTTCTTCATGTTTATATAATTCATCCAAAATATCAGTTACCATGCCGCCAGGATAACCAAATACCGTATCCACGCCCTCTTCAAGAAGCGCTTTTACAAAGAGTTTTCTTCCTGTTATATCCATTGCCATCTCCATCACCTCAATAAAATGTTTTCCTGTTATTGTAACAGATAAATACGTATTGTGGAAGTCCTTTTTTTCAGATATATCCCACCGTCCTCAGCAGAAAAATCCACCCTGTCAGGGTGAACGAAGCAAGAAGCGTCGTCATTACTACAATGCTCGCCGTCAGGGTTCCGTCGTTTTTCATATTTTTTGCCATAATGTAACAGCTCGGCGTCGTGGGACTTGCCAGCATAATCAAGATTCCTATCATCTTCTCCCCGGTAAATCCCATGGCCGCCGCTGCGGGAACCAAAAGCGCCGGCTGCGCCACCAGCTTGATCAACGCCGCCGCAAAACTGGGTTTTATTTTCGCCAGGGCTTTCCTGCCCTCATACCCTGCTCCCAGAGAAATCAAAGCCAGAGGCGTTGCCATCTGCGCGACGCTGGCTACCGTTTTATCCACCGCCACCGGAAAATCAATTGCAAAAAATGACGCCAGTAAGCCCAGGAAAATGCTGATGATAATCGGATTTTTGAGAACATTAAGCGCCGCTTCGCGGATTTTGTCAGAATTGGCTTCTTTTTCCTTTGCAGCTCCTTCAAACGTGAGCACAATGACAGAATAGATGTTATAAAGAGGAACCGCCCCGATAATCATCAAAGGCCCCATTGCCGACTGTCCGTACAAATTCTGGATAAATGCAAGCCCCATCACCGCCGCGCTGCTGCGAAACGACGCCTGCACAAAGGCTCCCGTCATGGATCTGTCTTTTAAAAACAGTTTCGTACCGCCCCAGATCAGCCAGAAACAGACAGAACTTGCCGCCGCGCAGAATAATACATATTCCAGGTCAAATACTGCCCGGATGTCAACAGAAGAAATATCCCGAAACAACAGCACAGGCAGCGTCACATTAAAATTAAACTTATTCGCCGCTGCAACAAAGTGATCATTGAGCATACACGTCTGTTTTAATACCCATCCTAAAACCATCACCAGAAAAACAGGGATCGTCACATTGAGGCTGAATATAAAATTTTCCATTTATATGCGCTTCCTCTCATATTTACAGAAATAATATTCCAGATCAAAATACGTCTGCTCCTCACTCTGCTCTGTCAGCTCCCAGTTCTGCATCTGTTCCAGATCAGGAAACCAGGCGTCCGCCTGGTATTCATACTCAATTTTTGTGATAAGCGCCGTATCGCACTGATCTAAAAGCTGACGGTAAATGCTCTCGCCGCCAATAATATAGATCTCTGCGCTCTGGTATTTTTCCAGTTCTGCGGCAAGCTCGTCCATGCTGTGAACGCACACAGCCCCCTTCACACGGTATTCTCTGTCCGCAGTTATTACGATATTCGTACGGTTTTTCAAAGGCTGCCCTCCCGGAAAGCTTTCCAGCGTTTTGCGGCCCATCACCACCACATTCCCCGTGGTAATCTGCCGGAAGCGTTTCATATCGTCCGGAATCCGTACCAATAACGCATTATTCAGTCCGATTCCCCAGTTTTTGTCTACTGCTGCAATTAAATTCATCTCTGCCTCCTGCTCTTATACCGCTACCGGAATATCCTCAATCTGCGGCCCTGTCACATAGTTTTCCAGTCTCACGTCATCCCTGGTAAATTGATAAAAGTCCTTAATTTCCGGATTCAGCCAGAATACGGGAGCCTCATAGGGTTTTCGTGTAATCAGTTCCTCCACCAGAGGAATATGGCGGTCGTAAATATGAGCGTCTGCAATGACATGCACCAGTTCTCCCACTTCCATATCGCATACCTGCGCCAGCATATGCATCAATACCGCGTACTGGCATACATTCCAGTTATTCGCTGTGAGGATATCCTGGGAACGCTGGTTTAAAATCGCGTTGAGAATCAATTTTTCCTCTCCCGGCTTCTGCGTCACATTAAACGTCATACTGTGGGCGCAGGGATAGAGATTCATCTCACTTAAATCCTGATGCACATAGAGATTCGTCATAATCCGTCTGCTGAACGGATTATGTTTCAAATCATAAATCACCCGGTCTACCTGATCCATCCTGCCCTCTTTGTATTGATGCTTCACACCCATCTGATAACCGTACGCTTTGCCGATAGAGCCTGTCTCATCTGCCCATTCATCCCATATATGGCTGTTCAGTTCATGGATATTATTGGATTTCTTCTGCCAGATCCAGAGTATCTCGTCCGTACAGCTCTTGATTGCGGTTCTGCGCAGTGTAATTGCCGGAAATTCCTCCGACAGACGGTAACGGCTGACCACGCCAAACTTCTTAATCGTGTATGCGCTGCTTCCGTCGGCCCAGTGGGGGCGCACCTTCTCCCCCTCTGTGCTGACGCCGTTTTCCAGAATATCCCGGCACATATTTATAAAAATTGTATCTGCTAAACTCATATTTTTCTCCAACGTATTATGTTTGTCATTCTTAAAATTCCTGCGGATATAAGCCCTGCTGCTTCAATTGAGCGATCGCGGCAACCACCTGCTGCTTATCCTCTTTGTAAGTAACGCCATACCACTTATCCCTGGAAGCCTGAACCTGCACGCTCGCCTTCCCTTCCTGCAAAAGCGCGTCCACAGCCATGGGAAGGAAATACTCTGCCTTGTTCGGATTATCCGGCAGGTCATGTTTTAAAAATTCTGCAAATCCTGTTTCCAGCTCCTTTAAAATACTCTTGGAAAATCCCCACATATTCATGGAAACGGTACTCTCCATTGAGATCTCCGTCCAGGTCTTCCCTTCATCCTCCGTATATACCGCCTTCTCACCCTGTTTCTCAATATGAGTGCGTTCATCAATGCCAGTCAAAAATCCCCGGGAATCCATTCTGCAGATTCCTCTGGCCACATGCCCGTTTTCAGTCAGAGTATTTTTCAATGCGTAACCCGCCATGGTATAACGGTACTTCTCATCATCTTCATGATGTATGAGATAGTCATAAATTGCCTGATACGCATGTTTTCCATAATAATCGTCGGCATTGATTACTGCAAACGGCCCGTCTAAAACCTCCTTGCAGCAAAGGAGCGCGTGACCTGTTCCAAACGGTTTTTCCCTGCCCTGCGGAACAGTAAATCCCTGCGGTATCTTTTCCAGTTCCTGATAGACATACTCCACCTGTATTTTTTGAGAAACACGGTTTCCGATACTCTCCTTAAACAGTTTCTCATTTGCTTTTTTAATAATAAATACTACCTTTTCAAAGCCTGCCTCCATGGCGTCATAAATTGAAAAATCCATGATAATATGCCCCTGTTCATCCACAGGATCAATCTGTTTCAAACCTCCGTAACGGCTTCCCATACCTGCCGCCATAATCACCAATGCTGGTTTTTCCATACTTCCATGTCCTCCTTGCCTGATTGTATCGCGCCAGAGATAAAATCGTTCCGTCCCTGACATTCTTGTACTGCAAAATGTCACCAAACCAAAGGTTTGATGACATAAAACGCTTAATCATACTGCAGCATCTCATCCATATGCTCATTGAGCTTCTGCAGATATTCTTTCATTTCCTCTTTTAATTCATCACTGCGCAGTGCAAACTCAATATTTGCCTGAATAAATCCCGTTTTGCTTCCCACGTCGTAGCGGTGCCCTTTGAAATCATAGGCATACATGGCCTGTTCCTTTGCCAGCCGCTTTAAGGCGTCCGTAAGCTGAATCTCTCCGCCCTTTCCGGCGTCCTGCGTCTCCAGAAAACGGAAAATCTCCGGCGTGATAATATACCGGCCCAGCACCGCCACATTGGAAGGCGCTTCCTCCAGAGCAGGCTTCTCAACCATATCATTTACCTTATATACACGCTCGTCCACCTGTTTTCCTGCAATAATGCCATATTTATTTACCACCTCATGCGATACCGTCTGCACGCCCAGAATAGAAGTCTGATACTCCCGGAATACATCCAGCATCTGCCCCAGGCAGGGCTGTTTTGATACAACCACGTCGTCTCCCAGAAGCACGGCAAACGGTTCTTCCCCGATAAAATGCCTTGCCGCAAGAATGGCGTGCCCCAGTCCTCTGGGTTCTTTCTGGCGGATATAATGGATATTTGCCTTCTCGGATATTTCCTTTACCATAGCCAGAACTTCCTGTTTGCCGCTTTTTTCCAGCTCCAGCTCCAGCTCGATGGAACGGTCAAAATGGTCTTCAATGGAACGTTTATTCCGTCCTGTGACTACGATAATATCCTGAATCCCCGCCTCTGCAGCTTCCTCAATAATATACTGAATCGTAGGTTTGTCCACAATCGGCAGCATCTCTTTTGGCTGCGCCTTTGTAGCGGGCAGAAATCTTGTCCCCAGTCCCGCTGCAGGGATGATCGCTTTCCTCACTTTCATCATGCACCTCTCCTTTCCTGTTATGTATCTGATTTCTTATTTTAAGATAATGTAAAATCTCTGGCTTCTTTGGATTTGATATGCATACGGATGGAACAGTCCGCCAGATGCTCATAATTCACTTCCAGATTATATTTTATATTTACATCAATATCGCTTTCTGTCTCCGCAATATCCACACTCTTGGCGTCGATGCCAATCAGCAGGCTGCCAAACGGCGTATTATAATAAGAAACATTTTTCTTATTTTTCTCAAACACCATATGTACATTGGAAACGCCTTTTTTCGTAATATCAAGGGAATCATCCGTAAGCTTGATGATATTTCTGGTATTTCCGTCAAAGCCTTCCATCACTTCATCGTACAGAATATAATGTTTCCCATTTTTCTTATAATAATCTCCGGCAGTAATTACCTCCACTGGTTCTACTTCTTCCTCCTCCTGGGAGACAAACTGCAGTCCCCGGATGGATAACAGTACATCTTTCGTCATAGCTACTCCTCTATATGTATTAAGCGCGCCTTTTCTATCTCACAGGGCAAAATAGAATTGGCAAAGTTTTTAAATTTCTCTGCGGCATCACTGACATAAAACTGATACATAGGCCTGCCGGTTTCCCTGCCGTCATTGACCAGCTGCCGCTGTTCCAGCAGCCGTTTCAGCCCCTGTGCAGTCTCATAGGCGGGATTTACCAGATTCACCTGTTCTCCCATAATCTCATGGATCATGGAACGAAGCAGCGGATAATGCGTACACCCCAGTATCAGGGTATCAATATCCGATTCCTGAAAAGAAGACAGATACCGCTTCGCCACCTCAATCGTGACCGGATCTTTCAGCCAGCCTTCCTCCACCAGCGGAACGAACAGGGGACATGCTTTGCCTTCTACGACTGCCTCAGGATTATGCCTGTGTATCATTTCCGTATAAATGCGGCTTCCCACCGTTCCCTCGGTTCCAATAACGCCGATCCTGCCATTCTTGGTAATCTGAGCCGCCACTCTGGCGCCCGGCTTAACCACGCCGATAATCGGCATCTTCATTTCCGGACGGATTTCCTCTAAGGCAAAAGCGCTTGCCGTATTACATGCCACCACAATCGCCTTTACCCCTTTGGATTCCAGAAAATGAATAATCTGCCTGGAATAGCGGATAATCGTTTCTTTGGATTTGCTTCCGTACGGCACCCGCGCCGTATCTCCAAAATAGATAATCCGCTCCTGCGGAAGCTGACGCATGATTTCCCGCGCTACCGTCAGTCCTCCCACACCGGAATCGAACACCCCAATGGGGGCATATTTTTTATTCTCAACTGATTGGTCCATCTCATTTTCTCCACAAAATAGGTCATACACATGTATATTACCTGTTTTAACGTAAAAATGCAAGAGTCATCAGAGATTTTCAAATATTTCCTGTATCCGTTCTGCCAGGGCAAACCTCACTTTATAATTTTTTTCTTCCATCAGGCTTTTATACTCTTCCTGAGTGAGCGTTTTTTTCAGAGACTCTTCGGCCTCCTCGTCCACTACCTGATAGACGCTGTTAAAAAAGCACAGGTTCGGGTACATCACGCACCACCAGTTATGCCCCCGGCCTTCTCCGATTACTACCTCCAGCGCCTCGTACGTTCCTGCCCGAAAGGTATAATCCCCGTACGTTTTCTCGGGAAAATCCGTCACTGCCAGAGACGCCGCCACTTCATATGTATAACCCTCCTGCGCAATCACATCAGAGGCCGTGCTTTCAATTCCGGAGAGGCTGTCTTTGACGATCCGGCGGCTTTCCGTTATATCTGTGATTCCCGCAAGACGCGGCTGCATATAGGCGCCGACTGCGTCCCGCACCTTCAGCTTTAAATCCTGGTCTGCCCGGGTATCGCTGTTTGCCCGCACATGAAAGCGGATCACCTTTCCCGCAATCTCCTCTGTCATACACTGCTGCCTGTACTGCCAGGCTCCCCCCAGCAGCAGCGCAGCTATTGCCAATACGATTCCTTTTTTTATCCACTCTTTCATTATTCTTACCATCCTTACCTTTGACTGCTTTTTGATAATAAGAATATTCCCGGAAAAAACAGGTTTATACATTTTATATACATTTATTTTCAATCCCAGTTTAAAAGGTCGATGTCCACTTCGAACACCTGCTGTACTTCCTGGTTATACAATTGGGGCTGATTCTGATATTCCCTGTAAAGTCTGCGGTTTAAACCTCCCAGCGAACTATAAGAATTTGTCAAATCGATCCCATAATTCTTCCTCAACTTCTCCGACGTCTCCTGCAATCCCGCCGTAAGGCGCTTTTCGATTTTTTCCTCCAGCCGGTACTGCTGCACCGCGGAGCTTACCTGTCCTGTGACCATCTTCGCTTTTCCGGTAACAGAAACCGTCACTACGGGAGCGTCTTCCGTTTCTTCTACGGAAACCGCCGCCTGCAGTCCTGAAAGCTCCGCCACTTCATAGTCCGATAACTCACAGGTAAATTTTCTCAGCAGGTTCTGGCACAGAAAAATTTTCATCGCTTCTTCCACAGACAAAATCCCGCAGTACTCAAAATTAAGCACCGCCCCGTATCCGGTAACTGCGGGACGGTTTCCCTGCTCAGTCAGCACGGGGATCAGCAAAAGTTCATCCTGATTATGCCACTGATTCATAAGCGTTCCCAGAGTCGCCGTTTTTTTCTGTCTGAAATCCTTCTGGCTTTCCAGCATTTCTTCCAGGTATTTTCCCATGGACCCTTCCGTTTCCCCGGTGAGAGAGAGGATTTGGGCCGCCGAATCTTTTCCCAGAAACAAATTAATATTTCTGGCCGCATTCTCCTGCTGCTCCCAGGCAAGCAGAAATCTTCTGAGCTGCTTCTGACTGCGGAGCAAATCTTCTCCCAGCACGACTGCTTTCATATGATTGTAATCGAGAAGGCGGTTGGTATTATTTTCATAGGATTTTTCCACATGATACATGTCTGCTCCCTCCAGAGACATGCCCATAGGGGTATCTGTGGTTTTGCCTTTTTCTGAGATCTGCGCAAGATCGGGAAAATCAAAGCTCACCACCAGTTTGCGCTCTTCTCCTTCTTCGGTATCCTCCTCCCGCTGCAGGTCAATGCCTGCGGCAAGAGGAAAGCTGCGCTCTTCGAGCTGCACAGCTTCACAGCCGCAGAGAAACAGCATCGCTATTAATGCGGCGCCCGCTCTTTTCCACATCAGACATTTCCTCCTTTCCGCCCCTTTTTATCCGCCCTGAGCCAATGCGCCAGCAGCAAAACCAGTAAAATCAAAAACATTCCCGGCAGCGCTACCCAAACCTGATAAGTTTCAAATACTTCCATAAGAAAACTGTGGTCAAAAAATCCTTTTCCTATGGCAAACGCAATCACGGCCACCACCCAGAGGCTAAAACGGTTCCCCGGCATCTGGCACAGCTGCTGCAGCACCAGCGTTCCCTGGAACATCCCTGTATTCAGCAAAGCAAACAATGCAAAAAACCATACGGCTGTCATCAGCACATCCTGCCTGGTAAAAAATCCTCCCGGCAGATTTACCATACCCATCAGCGTAATGACCGGACGCTCAAGAACACCCATGGTATTTTTGCCAAAAACGCCCAGAAGAACCAGATAGATGACGATATTTAAAAGAACCACTGTCACCATGGCCACGTTCCCGCAGGAAACCATCTTTTCCGGCTTTCTGCAAAAGGGTTTTAAAAACAGCAATGTTGTCAAGGGCAGCAAAAAGACCAGCGCTGCAACGCTCCCCTCAACAAGCGCCGTAACGTCCGAAGACACAAGGGGCGTATAGTATGCCGTATTGACATCGGACATGGCAAAAAGCAGCATAATCGCAAGCGGAATCCCCAAAAACCAGAAAATAATCTCATATACCCTCGCCCGGCCCTCAATGCCTCTGGCGCTTCCATACATTGCAAGAAGCAAAAGGATCAGGCTGATTCCCACCCGGGAGCCGTCCGGCAGCAGCCATGTCAGCGACAACGTGGTAAGCTGATACAGCACATAACCGCACAGGGAGACAAAATACAGAAAATAAAACACCATAAAAATATCTCCAAAAAACTGCCCCGCCGTCTCTTTCATATAACTGTAATAATCTTTTCTGATATGTTTTAAATTTGCTCCCACCAGGCACAAAAGCAGCGCTCCCGCCGCCATTCCCAAAAGCAGACAGAAAATACCGTCCGCACCTGACATGGAAGACAACATTCCCGGAAGCATCAGGCTGCTCATGCCAAAAATATCCATGATAAAAAGCCTTCTTATCTGTCGTAACGATATTTTCCAATTATCTGCAAACATAATACTTTCTTTTTTCTCCTTATTTCTTTTCGTTCTCCTTATGCAGGCGAAGCCTGGTGCGGGCGCCTTCTCTGGTATATACCGGACGCTTTTTTAAATAATTGAGAGGCAGCCTTAAGAAGGTATCGCGCTCATCCTGATAACCGTTCAAGTCCGCGCCCACAAACGGCGCCAGGTAAGGGATGCCAAAACTTTCCAGATGAGACAGGTGTATCAGAACTGCTAAAATCCCTGCCAGAAATCCAAAGAATCCAAGAGAACCGCAGAGGAAGATAAACAGAAATTTCAAAATGCGGAACGCCGTGGCAAATTCTTCGTTGGGCACTGCAAAAGAACACAATGCCGTCAGCGCCACCACAATCACCACAATGGGACTGACAATATTGGCGTCCACCGCCGCCTGGCCGATAATCAGTCCCCCCACAATACCAATGGTATTGCCGTTGGCCCCCGGCAGACGCACGCCCGCCTCCCGCAGCAGTTCAAAAGCTATTTCCATAAGAATAACCTCCACCATCGCCGGAAAGGGAACTCCCTGTCTCGCCGCCGCCAGAGACAGCAGCAGGTCGGTAGGCAGAATCTGGGTATGGAAATTGGTAATCGCAAGGTACAGGCCCGGAAATACCATGGCAAGAAAAGACGCCAGATACCGAAGCGCTCTGGTAAAGGAGGCAATTTCCCAACGGCTGTAATAATCGTCGCTGGTCTGAATAAAGGTATTGTAAGTTGCCGGGAGAATCAACGCCACGGGAGAGTTGTCTGACAATAACACAATCCTGCCTTCCAGAATCGCCATGGCCGCCCGGTCCGGACGCTGCGTCGTCTGAAACTGCGGAAAAGGGGAATACTTTCTTCGTTCAGTAAGCTGTTCGATAATTCCACTGTCCAGCGTCCCGTCAATCTCAAATTCACCGAGCCTCTTTTCAATTTCTTCCAGCATTCCCGGATAAATCAGATCTTTCAGATAGACCAGATCCACATTGGTGTTGGTACGCCTTCCGGCAAAGGTTTCTTTCACTTTTACATGCGGGCTGCGCAGACGTTTGCGAATCAGCGCCGTATTCAGTTTGATGGACTCTGAAAATCCTTCATTGGAACCGCGGATTACTTTTTCCGATTCGGTCTCGTACACCCCCCGTCCCGGATATCCCTTATCGGGAATTTTTAACGCCTTATTATAGCCGTCCAGAAAAAACAGTACGTCTCCGGTAAGCATTCCCTCCGCCGCCTTTTCTATGGTAGGAAAGGGCTGGGAATCTGAAATATCCTCAATGTTATTCTTAACATAAGCGGTAAGTTCCTGCTCCGGCAGTGCGCGCAGTTTTCCCAAAAGCTTGCCTACGGCGGAATCCTTAAAATCCACGCTGCTTAAGGTTACTTCAATATAGGCAATGTAACATTCCTGCTGCAGATGCTCGCCCACCTTAATTTTCCGCTTTTTGATGTCCTGGCAATCGGAAAAAAGCTCCTCAAAATTTCTGATGTTTTCCTGTAAATCAGACGTAATCTGAATAGACATATCTCCCTCCTTATTTTCGTTCCATCGAACAGAGAAGATTCCTCTTCCCCTGATCGTGCGCCGGGCGTCCGTCAGCTTGCCGACATCGTTATTTAAACGCCCGTGTACATACAAAAAAAGAACAGGTACGATCCTATTCTTTTTCTTATTATTTATTATGTTTTCCCATATTTTCCTGTTTATTCCTGTTTATGAATAATATTTTTTACCATAATTTCCTGATTTACCACATGGCAGCCCACAAGCTCCACCACCATCTTCTTATCTTTATGCTTCAGCCCTTCATAAATCTTCTTGTGCTCCTCGACCAGCACCGGATAGATATCGTCGTTTTTCAGATATTCCACCCGGTAGCGGTACATCTGCTCCCTGAGATTATTCAGAAGATTTACCAGTTTGGGATTATCGGCCGTCTGGTATATGACCTCATGAAACTCAATATCGGTCTGGGCAATCTGCTTTACATCTCCCGTCCTGGTACTCTTTTCAAAACGGAGCAACGCCTCATAAAGCTCCTCCAGCTTTTCCTCTGTCATATTATCACATGCAAGCCCCACTGCCAGCTCGTCCAGAGCGCGGCGGATCTTTAACACATCCTCCATATCCTTTTCTGTCATCTTTGCCACTTCCGCGCCTTTTCTGGGAAATGTTACCGCCAGTCCCTCCAGCTCCAGCATACGGATTGCCTCGCGAATCGGCGTGCGGCTCACGCCCAGCTTTGCCGCAAGCTGCAGCTCCATCAGCCGCTCTCCGGGCTTCAATTCTCCCTTCAGTATGGCTTCGCGCAAAGTATGGAATACCACATCGCGCAGAGGAAGGTAAGCATTCATATTCAATCTCAACTGATCTGTCATTTGTTCCACCTCATCGTCTATTATTGTATATGTCCGTCAAATATACCTGTTTCGCCAGATCCCCCTCCCGCAGGCTGACACAGGCTTCCTCCGCCTGCTTTTCGTCCTCAAACAGTCCGAATACGGTAGGGCCGCTGCCGCTCATCATCGCATTTAAGGCTCCAGATCTGAGCATTTCATCCCGGATTTCACTGATAACCGGATAATGGGGAATGGTAACGCTCTCCAGCATATTTCCCATATTGGCAGCAATTTTCCTTAAATTCCCTTCCTGCAGCCCTGCCAGAAGTATGTCGATATCGGGATGCGCCGCCGTGTCCTCCAGTTTGAGATTTTCATAGACAAATTTGGTAGAAACGCTGACCGGAGGCTTTGCCACCAGCACTTTGCAGTTTGGCATAGGCGGCAGCGGGGAAAGCTTCTCTCCGATTCCCTCAGCCAAAGCTGTTCCGCGCATAATACAATAAGGTACGTCCGCTCCGATTTTCACCCCGCGCTTCATCAGTTCTCTTTTTGACAAATTCAAATGGAACATCTGATTCATACCATATAATACGGCGGCGGCGTCGGAACTGCCGCCTGCCATTCCGGCTGCCACAGGGATATACTTCTGCAAATCAATATATACGCCGGATTCCAGACCAAATTCATCCATCAGAAGCTTCGCCGCCTGATACGCCAGGTTATTTTCATTTTCCGGAACGTAAAACAGGTTCGTCTTTACCTGTATTTCCGGCTGTTTCAATTTCTGCATGACGATCTTATCGTAGAGGCTGATTGTCTGCATAATCATGCGCACCTCATGATATCCATCCTCCCGGCGCCTTAACACATCAAGACCAAGGTTAATTTTGGCAAATGCTTTTAATTTTATCTCCATCATTGTATTTCTCCTGTATTTTGTATACACTCTATATTAGTAGTTAAACATTTTTTTTATGAAAAGTCAATTGTTGATCCTACTGGATTTTCACGGAAACTTCTTTAAATTTATAGGACCTTTTTTTAAGAAACAGTGTTAATTTTTTCCTTCTGCTTCCGATATAAGTTATAGAACTATAGAAACCAAGCAAGGTTAAGGATAACCATATTTTTATTGCCAAGGAGGGGCACATTATGAGTGTAAACAATGTAAGCAATACCAGTACTGCGGCTTATACATCCAATGTTTATCAGAACAATTACAGGTATGACGCCAATACTTCCAGGACTGATGATAAAGACAAGGATAAGAATCAGGGCGTAGTATATGAAAAAAGCACTGCTGCTTCCAAAAATGTCTATGCAAAGGAAGACGTAGTGGCATGCATGAAAAAAGACGCCGAAGACAGAACCAATCAGCTCAGAAGTCTGGTTCAGCAGATGATGGGCAACCAGGGAGGCAAAATCGGACAGGCAGACGACATGTGGAGATTCCTGGCAAAAGGTGATTTCACAGTCAGCCCCGAGGTAAAAGCACAGGCACAGAAGGATATCGCAGACGACGGCTACTGGGGTGTAAATCAGACCTCTGACCGTATCATTGAATTTGCGAAAGCTCTGGTAGGCGATGATCCGGAGAAGGCAGAGCAGATGCGCGCTGCTTTTGAGAAGGGCTTCAAGGCCGCTACCAAATCCTGGGGCAAAGAACTCCCAAGCATTTCCCAGAGAACTTACGATGCTGTCATGGATAAGTTTGACGACTGGGCAGGCGTAGAGACAAAAGCATAGACCTGGAAAATACGAATGTATCCAATGGAAAGCATCTCTTTTACGGGATGCTTTCTTTCTATGTCTTCCAAAGAATACGGAACAAAGTGGGCATGCCCACTTCAACTCCCCTACCCCCTCAATCATGAGGGGCCTGGACACTTTGCGCGCCGAGCACAATTGCAAAGCAATATTTTACCTCTTGTGCGAGTGCGCATATTATCTTTCTCTTATAGGAAAGATACTTTCACACATTAGCGTGACAAGGTCTTTCCTATAGGAGAACATAGGGGCAAGCCTCTCAGAATTTTCTATAACAACAACTAAAAAGGAGTATTGGCTTTGAACATTTTAATTATTGACGCACAGGGCGGCGGACTGGGAAAGCAAATCATATCTGCCATTAAAAACGTATATCCAAAACTCTCCATAACGGCAGTAGGGACAAATTCCACTGCCACCGCAAATATGCTGAAAGCCGGAGCCGACCATGCCGCCACCGGTGAAAATGCCGTGGTTGTGGGCTGCCGAAAAGCAGATCTTATTATCGGACCTATCGGGATTGTAATTGCAGATTCACTTTTTGGCGAGGTGACTCCCAAAATGGCTGCCGCTGTCGGCCAGAGCCAGGCAAAGCGTCTGCTCATTCCTATCAATCAATGCGATAATATTGTACTGGGCGCCGTCGGCATTTCTGTGAATGATATAATCTCTCACATCCTCAACTACTTAGAATCCAGCGCAAAACATTGACATTTTATTCCGGCAAAGTTATAATAATATTATTCCGTGGATATTTCAGCGGAGTAAGGAAGCAAACGCCAGATAAGAAGCTGGCAGTTCACACAGAAGTGTCTGCACGAATCACGGAATGTTTCATTTATAGCTGCTAATGAAAGCATATGATTTCCTGAAGGAAATTGTATGCTTTTTATACGCATTTTCTGTATTCGCGCAAACATAAAAAGGAGGATAAGATATGGCATGTTTTGTAGTTCCAGCTGCGGAAGCCGTTGTGACAACCGTAGTACATAAGGTAGTAACCGCAAAGGAGAAAAAAGAAAGCGCTGCGCCCGGCAGTCTGAACATGGAAACAGCAGAATCCAAAAAGATTCCTTTTTCCCATAAACTGAAATGGCTGAACAATATGCTTTGGGGCGGCTCTGCGCTTCTTGCTTTTGAGCACCTCTGGCATGGGGAAGTAACCCCGTGGTTTCCATTTTTATCCGCAGCAAATTCTGCCGGAGAAACCGCTCAAATGCTGCACGAAATGTCCACGGTCGGCGTTACCATGGCAGTATTGGTCACCGGAGTATGGGGGATCATGGCTGTAGTATCAAACGTAATTGAAAAACGTTCCCAACAGGAAACGGAACAGGGAGAATTGTCATGACATTACTGACCGCTGTTTTTGCAGCAGTTTCTTCCACTGTCCTGTGGTACTTCAAAGACAGTAAAAACCAGATCAAACTGGGCACGCTCAGCCTGATGTACTGGGGCGCCGCACTGATGTGGACAGCAGACGCTGTCTTTGCCTACGCTGAACTGGGAATGGAATATTTCACGCCAGCGCCGGGAGAAATGCTCAATGATTTCTTCCTGGGCCTTTCCGTAACGGCATTGGGGCTGATCATCTGGCTTGCACTGCTGCTGTTTCATGATCCAAAAGGCGTAGTCCGACAGGCTCTGCACAAAGACGGTAGTTCCTAAACAGTACCATGCATCATACATAAACTGTACCAGATTACAGTCTCGTCATGAAAAAGAGACTGCCGCAAGTAAGACTTGACGCACAGGAGATACCTTTTGATATCGAACCCCTCTTTTTAATATCCTGCGTGTAATTCTTTCATGCAGCAGTCTCTTTTTGTCCGTGTGCATATTTGATTCTGCGTTTTTCATTGAACTATGAATGAAAAAGCGCTTGAATTTGACTTTTCCCTGCGCAGCGTTTATGATATCTACTCACCATTCAGTTTTATACAGAAAGGACGCAAGGTTATGGCTATTATGCTTCTCTTATGCTGTGCCGTCATCCTCTCCTGTATCATAGCAAATCGTTTTTCCAGCAAATTCGGAATGCCCGCACTTCTGTGCTTCATGGCTCTTGGTATGATATTCGGTTCTGACGGACTATTTAAAATCTCCTTCAACAACTACCTGATCACAGAACAGCTCTGTACGATTGCATTAATTTTTATCATGTTCTACGGCGGATTTGGAACGAAATGGCAGACTGCGCGCCCCGTAGCGGTAAAATCTGTGCTGCTGTCCACCCTGGGCGTTATCGTCACCGCGCTGCTGACCTGCCTGTTCTGCAATCAGGTTCTTCATTTTTCCTTCGCAGAAAGCTTTCTCATCGGCGCTGTTTTAAGCTCGACAGACTCCTCTTCCGTTTTTTCCATACTTTGAACTTTCCCACCGGCTCTCTGGCGCTTATGATCAAACGCGACAAAGACACGCTGATTCCGCGAGGAAATACCAGGATTCTGACTGGCGATACAATCATTTTAAGCGTTCCCGCATACCACAGTGAAAACGATGGAAAATTAAAAGAAATCCAGATTGAGCCTGATCACGACTGGTGCAATTCTTCCATCGCAGAATTAAACCTTCCCCAGAATATCTTGATTGCCCTGATTAAGCGGGGCGATGAAAATATCATTCCACAGGGAGGCGCCGTAATCCATCCCGGCGACCAGGTTGTAATTTACAAATAATTCATTCATATCCAAAAGCCCCGGCAGTCACAACGCTGCCGGGGCTTTTTATTTTATTAGGAAATTCCTTCGGATTCCCTGTAAAATAAAAAACAATGATCGCACTGCGCCGGAAAAGAAATATGCGCACTCGCACAAGAGGTAAAATATTGCTTCGCAATTGTGCTCAGCGCGCAAAGTGTCCAGGCCCCTCATGATTGAGGGGGTAGGGGAGTTGAAGTGGGCATGCCCACTTTGTTCTATCACTTATTTCTTAGCAAATTTTACTTTAAATACATACCACAGCGCACCTGTAATACATACAGAGGAATAACCGCCGCAGACAATACCTGCCATCAGTGGAAGCGCAAACTCCCGCACAGAGCTGACGCCCAGTATAAACAGAACAAATACCATGATAAAGGTGGTCAGCGAGGTATTGATACTTCTTGTCAATGTCTGTGTAATACTTCTGTTTGCAATTTCCATCAGACTTTCGGGATCTTTCTTCCTTGAGCCTCCCATATTCTCACGAATACGGTCAAAGATTACAATGGTGGCATTAATTGAGTAACCTACAATTGTCAGCATACACGCGATAAAGGTATTTCCTACGGAAATCCGTACAATTGCATAGAATGCAAGCACTACCAGCACGTCGTGAACCAGCGCCAGCACCGCGCTTCCGGCAAAACGGATGTCCTTGAACCGAAACCAGATGTAAATCAGCATACAGATTGTAGCGATTACAACCGCCCAGACTGCATCCGAACGCATTTCAGAACTGATGGTGGAGCTGATATTCTCCGCAGTAATTCCTGCTTCGTCCACTTTAAATTCATCTACTAACGCCTGATTTAACGCCTCACGCTCCGAAAGCTCTAAGGAACGCGTCTTAATAACTACCTGATTGCCGCCTTCAATCTTCTGCGTCTGCACGTTCGGGTCATTGGTAACCTTCTCTACCACAGGCACAATCTTTTCATCAATTTCTGCAATGGAATAATCTTCGTTAAAAGTAACTGTGGTGGAAGTACCGCCCACAAAATCAAGACTGTAATTCAATGCATTTCCTTTGGAAGCATTAATTCCCATTCCCACAAATCCCGCCACAATTACTACGACGGACAGTGCAAAGAAAATTGCCTTCTTACCAAGGAAATTGATGGTCTTGCGTTCTTTTGCCTTACCATAGAACTTCGCATCCTGAAGTCCCAGTGCATAGAAACATTTCATCAGCCAGCGGGTGACTACCAGCGCTGTAAACATGGACAATACGATACCGATTCCCAGCGTATAGGCAAATCCTTTCACCGGACCGGAACCTCTCATTCCCAAAACCACCGCCGCAATCAATGTGGTGATATTGCCGTCCACAATCGCAGACAACGCTTTCTCATATCCAAGCTTAATCGCTGTATTGACGGTCTTTCCTGCCGCAATCTCCTCACGGATACGGGCAAAGATAATAACATTGGCGTCTACCGCCATACCAATCGACAAAATGATACCTGCAATACCCGGCAGGGTAAGGGTAATATCAAAAATCCACAATGCGTATACGGTCAGTGCAGAATATAAGATCAACGCAAGGCTGGCTGTAAATCCTGGCAGAAGATACATGATAATCATAAAAATCATGACCAGCACCAGACCGATCGCCGCAGCCTTCAAACTGGTGGAAATGGCTTCTTCTCCAAGCTGTGCGCCTACTACTTTAGAATTCAGTTCTTCAAGCTCTAAAGACAAAGAACCGATACGAATGGTTGAAGCCAGATTTTCTGCCGCTTCAAAGCTCTCCATACCGTCAATCTGCGCGCTTCCGCCGCTGATGGCTGATTTAACCTGAGGCGCGCTGATGGTCTCTCCGTCGTAGACAATCGGCATAGTCTTTCCCACGTTGTCTGAGGTTGCCTGCTCAAATTTTACTGCTCCTTCATCTGTCAGCGTAAGTTCTACCACATATTCGGTATTGCCCATCTCATTCTTATAAGACGCAGCCTGAGCGTTCTTAATATCAGTACCGCTTACTAAAGTCTCTCCGGCTTCGTTCTGAAATTCCATAGAGCCGGGCTTACCAAGTTCTTCCAAAATAGCGTTGGCATCCGAAACGCCGGGAATTTCGATATTAATCCGGTTATTGCCTTCCTGATACACGCTTGCCTCTGTACTGTAGTTTTCCACACGCTTCTGCAGCTTATAAATGGTATCCTTCATGTCTTCCTCGGAAGGATTGTCTTCCACTGCTCCGTAGGTGATGCTGACACCGCCCGCAAGGTCCAGTCCCAGCTTGATGTTACGGTTCTCTCCTACACCAACCGTCGAGATAATGGTTCCGGCATACCAGGACATCCCTGCCATAATCGCTAAAATCAGAACCAGAATCCCCAAAGCTTTGCTTTTTTTCATGATTTTGTCCTCTCTTGTCTTTTATCTTACCGGCAAATACAGTCCCCGCAAAGAAACCATAACCGGATTTTTAACAGTTGCCTGAATGTCTGCAAACTCCACAGCCATCAGCTTTCCTCCGCTAACGCCGCCTGGATCATAATCGCGCATTCGATTCGCTTCTTCTGAAGCCGGCACCCCAGATCATAGGCGTCTGTAATACTTCCATGAAAATTATAGGAATTGGCCGCACAGCCGCCGCTGCAGTAAAATCTTGCGAAACAATCCCGGCATTTTTCCTTGGCGTAAACATTACAGGACTTAAATTCGTTCTGCAGTTTTTCATTCCAAATACCGTCTTTGACATTTCCCATCAAAAACGCTTCGTTTCCCACAAACTGATGACAGGGATAAAAATCACCCCAGGGCGTCACCGCCAGATACTCCGTGCCCGAGCCGCAGCCGGATAACCGTTTTGCCACACAGGGACCGCCTTCTAAATCAATCATAAAATGAAAGAAATTAAAATCTTTTCCCTCTCTGCGGCGTCGAATGAGTTCCACCGCGAGCCTGTCATATTCTTCGAACAGCCCGGGAAGATCCTCTTCCCTCAAAGCATAATCATCTTCCGGCTGCGCCACCACAGGCTCTACAGAAATCTGTTTGAATCCCAAATCTGCAAGATGCAGAACATCCTGCGAAAAATCCGGATTATAGCGGGTGAACGTTCCTCTCACATAATACCGTTCCTGATTCCGGCTGTCTGCAAGCTTCTGAAACTTCGGCACAATCAGATCATAGCTGCCTGCTCCCTTCGGGAACGGACGCATCCTGTCATGCACTTCCTTGCGCCCGTCGATGCTTAATACCACGTTCGCCATTTCCTGATTGGCAAACTCCATAGCTTCGTCATCCAAAAGCACTCCGTTTGTAGTAAGCGTAAACCGGAACTTCTTATTGTGAATTTTCTCCTGCTCTCTGCCGTATGATACCAGTTTTTTTACCACGTCAAAGTTCATCAGAGGCTCGCCGCCAAAAAAATCCACTTCCAGATTACGGCGGTTCCCGGAATTTGCAATCAGAAAATCCAGAGCCGCTTTTCCGGTCTCAAAAGACATCAATGCCCTTTTCCCATGGTACTCTCCTTCTTCCGCAAAACAATAGCGGCACTTGAGATTACAGTCATGGGCAATATGCAGACATAATGCCTTTACCACTGTGGGCCTTGTCTGAAACTGCTCAATATAATCCTGATACTCATCCTCCGTAAACAGCTCGCCATTTGCCACAAGTTCCTGTATTTCCCCGTAACTCTCCGCAATCTCTGTCTCTGAATAAGTTTCCTTCAAACGTTCTGTGATCTCTTCTCTGGTACCTGACTCAAACAGGGAAATTACTTCATAAGTAACATCATCCACCACATGCACCGCGCCGCTGTTGACATCTAAAACAATGTTGTAGCCGTTGTTCTTATACTGGTGAACCACTGCTGATTCCTCTCTTTCTACTCGCAATTGTGCTCAGCGCGGCCAACCGCCCGCGTCCTTTATCCATGAGACTTTCAGGGCGCGGAAGCAGACTTGTCCGCTTTGTTCCTCAACGTGCAGACTGCTTTGCTGATATAACGCACAAATGACCGCTCGTCTGCGGCGAACGGTCTGTGTTCCGGCGTACTATAACAGGCACGCCAGCTTATGCTTGCTTATGTTCTGATCATTATTTGTTCTCACAGCTCTGATTTCCCACTGTGCAGCTTGTCTTGCATGCAGACTGGCAGGAGGTCTGGCATTCGCCGCAGCCGCCTTTTTTCACTGTGTTCTGCAGTTTTCTTGTATTTAATGTCTTTACGTGCTTCATAATCCTGCTTCCTTTCTTTAAATGGTCCGGACATTTCAGATCGTCCGGAACGCTGAACTATCTTCCCAGTTACGGAAATATCAGGTTTAGTATATCATACTTTTATGCATATGCAAAGCATTATTTCAAAAATTCCACTGCTGCCTTAAACTGGTCGCAGTCAATATTTACGTCAAAAGTACCTCCCAGAGCCGCCGTATAGGTATTGACAATGGCAAGTCCCAGTCCGTTCCCGTCTGTAGTTCTGGATTCATCACCGCGCGCAAACCGCTCTACAATCTGTTCTTTGGTAAATTCCATCCGGTACCCCGCCGTATTTGTGATTTCAAAACGCACTTTCTGTTGTCCTACCTGATCGGACAATACCAGTGTTTTCAGGAAAATTCTGGTATACTCCTGGGAATATTTCAGGGCATTTTCCAGCAAATTCTGGCAGATACGGTACATATAACCACTGTCAGCGGTAAACCCGGTATCTTCTTTTGCCAGAGATACCACAAGCTCCCTTCCGCTCTGCAAGATCCGGTCTTCCATGTCCGCATATACCTGCTCGATCAGGCGGTTCATTTCCAGAGGCTCCATGTTCAGATCTACGTTGCCGCTGCTGGTCTTTGCAAGGTCAAAAAGGCTGTCAATCATCTCTTTTAATTTCTGCGCTTTTCTGGAAAGCACTTCCACATAATCGCTGAGCACATCCGTCAGCTCTTCTTTTTTTATCAGTTCAATATAGCCTACCATGGAGGTCAGAGGCGTTTTCAGATCATGAGAAACATTGGAGATTAAGTCCACCTTCATCTGTTCACTGCGCAGCGCGGCTTCCAGATTTTTCCTGTTAATCTGTTCCAGGGCTTCCATGTACTCTTCCAGCTTCTTTTTCATATAAGACAGCAAAACCACTTCGCACACGATCCCCTGGACCAGGACTGTGATCACTAAGGCATATCCTGTACTGTAATTGGCATACTTCCAACTGTGCTCATAAATATACTTAAAATTTATAAGCGCCGCGCACAATGCCGCCATCTCTGCCGCCCCAAACCAAATCTGCTGTTTTTTTAATTTCTGCTTCCATTCCTGATAGAATCTGTCATGTCCGGTATTCCATCTGCGGTTTCGGAAATGAAGTACAAAACTTAACATCCTCCAGATTCCCAGGCCCAGAAACAGGTTCATAGCCCCTCCCTCTCGCAGCGTCCGCTCTGTGGCAAACCACTTTCCATGTAAAATATCGTCAAACAAAAGCAGCGCGGGAATCATGCAGCATAACCCAAAAAGCAGCGGCAGTTCTTCCCGTTTTAACAATTTTTCCATCCATTCTTTCCCATTTTCAGTATTTTTCCATTTTGTAGCCAATGCCCCACACCACCTTTATATACTTTGGATTTTTGGTATCAATTTCAAGTTTCTCCCGAATATGACGGATATGTACCATCACCGTATTTTCTACTGCTCCTGCTGCAAGCTCCTTCCAGACCCGTTCATAGATCTTCTCTGCGGAAAATACCTGTCCGGGATGCTCCATCAGCAGCTCTAAAATTTTATACTCTGTGGCAGTCAGTTTTACTTCCGCACCGTCGACAATGGCTTTTTTAGTCTGCTTGTTCAAAACCACGCCTCCATTTACAAGCTGCTGCGCTTCTGCTTTGGGCGCGCTGCCGCCCCAGGTATGGTAACGCCGCAGCTGCGCCGCCACCCTTGCCGTAAGCTCCGCCGGATTATACGGTTTTTCCACATAATCGTCCGCTCCCATGACAAGCCCGGACACCTTATCGCTCTCCTGGGTTTTTGCCGACAGGATGATCACGGGAATCTGGTTACTTTCCCTGATTTTCATCAGCGCTGACAACCCATTCAGCCTGGGCATCATGATATCCAGAAGGATCAGATCCACCTGATTTTCTTTTAAAACCTCCAGCGCCTCTATCCCGTCATATGCTTTCAGAACCCGGTAACCGTCATACTCCAGCAGTTTGCCCAGAGAGAATACGATTTCTTTGTTGTCATCCACCACCAGAATTGTCTGTTGTTCCATGTTCTTTCGCTCCTTGCTTCTTTTTACTCTGCCATTATAATAAGGATTTCAAAAATAAAACTCAAGAAATTTCTTAAAAATTCCTTAAATACATTTCTGTTCCGCCGCAGTGCGATCATTGTTTTTTATTTTATAGGGATTCCGAAGGAATTTTCTATAAAATAATAAAACGGTATAGCCGAAACGACTATACCGCAATCTTTCTCTATCTATTCACCTTTATACTCTTGACAAATACTCGCCTGTTCTGGTGTCAATCTTAATGACATCCTCCTGCTCTACAAACAGCGGAACATAAACGGTAGCTCCCGTCTCCACTACTGCCGGCTTGGTTGCTCCGGTAGCCGTATCTCCCTTGAAGCCCGGCTCGGTATCTGTTATCTTTAATTCCACAAACAGCGGCGGCTCCACTGCAAACACGCTGCCATTGTGGGAACACATTTTCACCATTTCATTCTCTTTTACAAATTTCAGCGCGTCGCCGATTGCCTCTGCGTCCAGTGCGATCTGCTCATAAGTCTCCACATCCATAAAATGAAAGAGATCGCCGTCTGAATATAAGTACTGCATGTCCGCTCTGTCAATTCGCGCCTGAGGACATTTCTCAGTGGGACGGAAGGTCTTCTCCACAACGCCGCCGTTCTTGATATTTTTTAATTTCGTCCGCACAAATGCCGCGCCCTTTCCTGGCTTAACATGCTGAAATTCAATAATCTGGTAAATATTATTATCCATTTCAATGGTAATACCGTTTCTAAAATCTCCTGCTGAAATCATTCAAACTTCCTCCTTAAACTATGGCTTGGGCCAATTACCCGCATACTTTTTTCATTCTATACTATATTGGAAGAATTTTCAACCTTTTTCTTCAATCTCATGGATCATGTCCAAACGGGTCTGATGCCTTCCTCCCATAAATTCCGCCTCCAGATATGCCTTTACAATATCCTTCGCCTGCTCATTTCCCACAATTCTTGCTCCAAAAGCAATGATATTGGCATTATTGTGCTCTTTCGTCAGATGCGCCGTTGTCACGTCTGAACAGACAGCGCAGCGTATTCCTCTGATCTTATTCGCCGCCAGAGAAATGCCAACGCCTGTCCCGCAGATGAGGATTCCGCAGTCCGCTTCCCCTGCCGCCACCGCGCGTCCTACTTTCTCGCCATATACCGGATAATGACAGCTCTCTGTACTGTCCGTGCCCAGATTCACCGCTTCATGTCCCAGACTCCTGACATATTCCATGATTTCCATTTTCAAATCAACCGCTGTGTGATCGTTTCCAATTGCTACCTTCATTAATGATTCCTCCATTTCAGATTCTCAAGATTCTTAAAATTGTGCCAAATCAGTATTCTCTACGCCTATTATTTCCTTCTCTGATAAAAAAACAACACAATTCTCTCAAGATACCGTTTCAGCACAATCTGAATCTCCTCTTTGGGATGAATAGGCTTTGTTAATATGGTATAGATTCCGGCACGGTTCGCGCCATATACGTCTGTAAAAATCTGATCTCCCACAAACAGGGTGTTTTTCTTATTGGTCCCCATAAGTTCCATAGCGCGCTCATAACCGGAAATCCTGGGCTTTCCCGCTTTGAAAATGTACTGCGCCTGCACCGCGTCATTGAATGTTTTTACTCTCGGCTCTTTATTATTAGAAAGCAGGCAGCACTGATAGCCCAGTTCCCGCAAATGGATAAACAACCTTCTGGCACGATCGTCCGCCGGGGCTCCATGAGGCACCAGCGTATTGTCCACATCAAAAATAATACCCCGGTATCCTTCCTGATATAATCGGTCAAACTCAATCTGATAGGCAGAATCCAGATATTCATCCGGATAGAATTTTTCCAGCATACTCTTAATCTCCTGTAACAGGACTTCTAATTGTCCAGCATTTTTTTCAATTCATCCATAAAGGTATTTACATCCTTAAATTCGCGATACACAGATGCAAAACGGACATAAGCCACCGGATCCAGTTCCTGAAGGCGGTTCATAACCATTTCTCCGATCTTGGAACTGAAAATTTCTCTTTCTTCTTTGTTAAAAATATCGACCTCAACCAGATCCACCAACTCGCCGATCTGCGAGGCGGATACCGGGCGCTTATGACATGCCCTGAGAATGCCTGCTTCCAGCTTGGAACGGTCATACTGCTCTCTGTTATCATCTTTCTTAATCACAATCAGGGGAATCGTCTCCACTTTCTCATAGGTAGTAAAGCGTTTTTTACATTCATCGCAGAGCCGGCGCCTCCGAATAGAATTATTATCATCTGCCGGCCTGGAATCAATCACCCTGGTATTATCGCTGCTGCAAAACGGACATTTCATAGAAGTTCCTCCTTGGTACGGATATTCAACAAGACATTACGATTTCATACTAGCATATTTCTGTTTAAATGCAAAGTATTTTCGCAAAATCTCTGTTCCTTTATGGATGGATGTGAAAAGATCCTGGCAGGCGCCATTTTTCTCCGGTTTTTCTTTCACAGTCTATCTGTGTTCCGACTCCGGAATTTCTACCAGAATGATATCCGGCCCCACTCGTACCACCTGTTTCCAGGGAATGAGCATTTCACTTCCTTTTCCAAAAATTCCCCATACTTTTCCGCAGCCTGGAATAATCAGCGCCAGCACCATTCCGGTGCAGACGTCGATATCAACGTCCGCCACAAATCCAAGACATTTGCAGTTGCAGACATTAATAACTTCTTTTTCTCTCAATTCACACAGACGCATGGCTCTCCTCCCGGAATATGTAATCAGGGACAACGTTATTACTCCGGCGGTGAAACGTTAAGGCAGGAATCATAACATACAATACTCCCTCTGCATTATCATATGCTGCAAAGGGAGTACTGTGACATTTTACAAAAGATCATTTAACACAGGACATTTACGGGTAGCAACCACATCCACCCCTGTGTCCGCCGCATTGCTGACAATCACGTCGCCGATTTGAATCGGAGCCTGTACTTTTACTCCTTTCAGAGCTTCTATCACCGCAAAGATTTTTTCTTTGGGAATATCCTCTCTGGTTTTAACGGAAACTACCTTCTGTCTGCCTCCTTCCACTGACACGGAACTTGTGACAATCCTGGTGGGGTTGGCGACTTCTTTTCTTGCATATACTTCTCCCCTCCTGCAGGTATTTCCAGTGACCTCAGGCGCCTGTCCCTGTTCTGTTTTTACCTTGAGCGGACAGCCCAGAGGACAGCCAATACAAATCAATTCCCTTGTTTCCATGTTCTCAGTCCTCCTCCAGTTTCACCGTAATCTGAGTCAAATCAGCCACTGCGTGCAGTTCTTCCTTTTTCAATACCACTTCTTCCATCTCTCCCGGCGCCAGCACCTGCTTTTTCCTGTGACAGATCCTCTGATCATTGAGGTAAACCGCCACATAACAGTTTTTGTATACATCTCCCACCCGAAAGCGCAGTGTAAGCGCTTCCTCCATCCGTCCGGGATTGACGGTATTTGGTACCGTATAACGCACGCCCTGCTCTGCTGCAACTGGGATATCTCCAAATTCTTCATGCCCCGCCTGATTTTTTACATACAACGCCGCATATTTCCCCGCCGCCTGCGCTTCTCTGGAAACAAAGTCTACCAGATCATGAACGTGCAGCACATTTCCACAGGCGAATACTCCCTCCGCGCTGGTCTGAAAACTTTCGTTTACTTTGGGACCGGAGGTTACAGGATTCATTTCAATTCCCAGTCCCTTTGACAATTCATTCTCCGGGATCAGACCACAGGACAAAAGCAGCGTGTCGCATTCATAATATTCTTCCGTCCCCGGCACAGGTTTTCTGTTATCATCCACCCGGGCTATGGTAACTCCTTCCACCCGCTTCCTGCCGTGGATATTGACAACCGTATGGCTTAATTTCAGAGGAATGCCAAAATCATCCAGACACTGCACGATGTTCCTTTTCAAGCCTCCGGAATAAGGGAGCAGTTCTGCCACCACCTGAACTTTCGCGCCTTCCAGGGTCATTCTTCTGGCCATGATAAGCCCGATATCGCCGGAACCCAGAATCACTGCCCGGCGTCCCGGCAGATATCCCTCCATATTGACCAGCCTCTGCGCCGTTCCCGCAGAGTAAATTCCTGCCGGCCGAAATCCCGGAATATTCAAAGCGCCCCTGGAACGTTCCCTGCATCCCATGGCAAGGATCACCGCCTGCGCAGAAATCTGCATGATTCCCTCCGTGCGGTTCATGGCAGTTACCACCTTTTGGGCTGAAATTTCCAGTACCATCGTATTTAATTTATACGAAATTCCTGCTTCCAGCAGCCGCTCAATAAACCTTGCCGCATATTCCGGCCCGGTAAGTTCTTCCTCAAAGGTGTGAAGGCCAAATCCATTGTGGATACATTGATTTAAAATTCCTCCAAGCTCCTGATCCCGTTCCAGTACCAAAATGGATTCCACGCCATGTTCCTTTGCCGCTATGGCTGCCGCCAGTCCCGCCGGACCGCCTCCCACAATTACAATGTCATAATTTTGCATGTTCTTTTCCTCATCCATATCTTCGTCAGCCGCTTCCTGCCAAACGTCTTATCTGTCCTTATTGATGCCCGCAATCATCTGAGACGCTCCTCCAGATTTGGTAATCTCAGAAATCTTGATATTCCGTTCTCCTGCGAGGAGTTCCATCACCTTCGGGGAACAGAATCCCCCCTGGCAGCGTCCCATCCCCGCCCTCGTCCTGCGCTTTACGCCATCTAAAGATTTTGCCCCCAAAGGACGGTTGACAGCATCCAGAATCTCTCCCTCTGTGATCATCTCGCAGCGGCAGACAATATTTCCATATGCCGGATTTGTGCGGATTAACGCCGCATGTTCTTCCGTACTCAGGGTTTTCGGGTCCAGGATTCCCTTTCTGCTCCCTGTAAAATCGGGATTCAACCGGGGCTGTTCCAGTCTGTATATGATATCTGCCACCATGCTGCCGATGACAGGAGAGGCAGTAAGTCCAGGGGATTCAATCCCGGCGCAGTCAATAAATCCCGGCGCGTCTTCCACCTCTCCAATACAGAATTCGTGTCCGTCTTCGTGCGCGCGCAGTCCTGCAAAAGAGGTAATCACCTCATGAAAAGGAATCCCTTTTACCGTAGCTTCCGCCTTTTTCATCAGTTCCTGTATTCCCGCCTGAGTGGTATTGGTTCCTTCTCTGTCCTCGAGATCTTCCGCTGTGGGACCTATCAGAATATTCCCATGAACCGTAGGCGTTACCAGCACGCCTTTACCATATTTGCCGGGAAGCTGGAACATGGTATGCGTCACGAAACCAGCGGCAGAACGGTCCAGCAGACAGTATTCTCCCCGCCGGGGAGTAATGTGAAGCTTTCTGCCGCTTACCATATTGTGCAGCAGGTCGGCGTAAACGCCCGCCGCGTTTACCACATAGCGGCTCTTAAATTCTCCCTGGCTCGTGTGGATGTTCCAGCATCCTTCGCCTCTGCCAAACCCGGTGACTTCTGTATCAAACCAGAACTCCACGCCGTTGACGGCGGCATTTTCAGCCAATGCAAGATTCAGGGCAAAGGGACATATAATGCCTGCGGTGGGCGCATACAGCGCTGCCACTGCGTCGTCTGAAATATTTGGCTCCAGCTCTTTCAGTTCTTCTCTGTCAATAATCCGCAGATTTCTGACGCCGTTTTTCAGGCCTCTCTCATACAATGTTTTTAAACCCGGCAATTCTTCCTCATGCAGGCAGACTACCAAAGAACCGTTTCTTCGAAAAGGAACATCCAGTTCTTTTGAAAGCTCCTCCATTCGCTCATTTCCTTCCACATTCAGTTTTGCCATAAGAGAACCGCCGGGCGCGTCAAATCCTGCATGGACAATGGCGCTGTTTGCCTTGGAAGTCCCGCAGCACACATCCTCCTCTTTTTCGATCACGCAGATATTCAGCTGATATCTGGAAAGCTCTCTCGCTGCGGCGCATCCTGAAACTCCCGCGCCTATAATCACTACGTCATACATGTATCTCTACCTTTCCTTTGCCCAGCCATAAGAACACTTCACTGCCTTTTTCCAGCCCCAAATCCGCTCTTTACGTTCTTGTTGGGAAATCTGAGGGCAGAATGTCTGATCCACCGCCCAGTTTTTGATCACATCTTCTTTATCCGCCCAGTAATCTACGGCAAGACCTGCAAGATAGGCGGCTCCCATGGCCGTCGTCTCCACACAGCGGGGACGATTTACCGGAGCGTTTATCAAATCTGCCTGAACCTGCATCAGAAAATTGTTGGCGCTTGCCCCTCCGTCCACTTTCAGCGCGTTCAGTTTGATGTCAGCGTCTGCTTTCATTGCCTCCAACACATCATTTACCTGGTATGCCAGAGATTCCAGGGCGGCGCGAATGATATGATATTTATTCACTCCCCGCGTCAGTCCTACAATGGTTCCCCTTGCATACTGGTCCCAGTATGGCGCCCCCAGCCCGGTAAATGCCGGGACTACATAGCAGCCGTTGGTATCCTCCACCTTTTTTGCCATATACTCTGAATCCGCCGCGCTGTCAATCAGCCTCATTTCATCCCGCAGCCATTGAATCGCCGCTCCGGCAACAAAAATAGATCCTTCCAGGGCATAATTTATTTTGCCGTCTATCCCCCATGCAATCGTAGTGACCAATCCGTTTCTGGAAAACACTGGCCGTTCTCCCGTATTCATTAATAAAAAGCAGCCGGTGCCGTAGGTATTTTTTGCTTCTCCGGCATGAAAGCAGGTCTGTCCAAACAGCGCTGCCTGCTGGTCCCCCGCCGCGCCGCTTACCGGTATCTCGCCTCCAAAAAACGAGGGATCCGCCATGCCGTACACACAGCTTGAGGGTTTTACCTCCGGCAGCATACATAGCGGAATGTCCAGCTCGGCCAGAATTTCTTCATCCCATTTCAAATCGGTAATGTGAAACAGCATGGTACGGGAGGCATTGGAATAATCGGTCACATGGGCGGCTCCCTTTGTCAGTTTCCAGATCAGCCATGTTTCCACGGTTCCAAAAAGAAGCTCTCCTTGTTTTGCGCGTTCTCTGGCATTTTCCACATGGTCAAGAATCCATTTCAGTTTCGTCCCTGAAAAATAGGCGTCAATGACCAGCCCGGTTTTCTGGCGGAACTCTTCAGTCAATCCCTTTTCTTTTAAATAATCACAATATTCTGACGTCCTGCGGCACTGCCATACAATGGCGTTATAAACAGGCTCTCCCGTATTTTTGTCCCAGACTATGGTCGTTTCGCGCTGATTGGTAATGCCGATGGCCGCAAGATCTTCTGCGGAAGCGCCAATTTTCTGCATCGCTTCCACCGCAACTCCAAGCTGTGTCGACCAGATTTCATTGGCGTCATGCTCCACCCAGCCAGGTTTGGGAAAATACTGGGTAAATTCTTTCTGCGCCACGCTGCACATCTTTCCCTTTTCATCAAAGAGAATACAGCGGTTGCTTGTCGTTCCGGCGTCCAGCGCCATAACGTATTTTGCCATTTTTATACCTCCTGCCTTTTTCTCAAATAAGTACCACTTTGTTTTTCCCGCTCTTCTTCGCTCTGTACAGCGCCATATCCACGCGGCTGCACAGACTGTCTGAGGTGTCCTCTCTCTCTGCCTGGGTAACTCCCAGGCTTACGGTCTGGGGCTTTATACCAGAAAACTCTGTATTTGCAAAACGCTTCCTGATCAGCTCTGCAAGCCGGACTGCTGAGGAAGCTCCGCTTCCCGGCAGCAACATCATAAATTCCTCTCCGCCCCACCTTCCGGCGGAAATATTGTGCATACCGTCAGCCTGTTTATAATGCAGAATATTGGCAAGCCCTTTAATCACGTTGTCCCCCTGCTGGTGACCATACGTGTCATTCACCTGCTTAAAATTATCTATATCAAGCATAATCAGGGAAAATCTTTCTTCGTTTATCTGTAAGAGCGCCTGATCAATCCTGGCCTGTATTTCTTTGCGGTTATAAAGCCCGGTCAGTCCGTCGATAATTGCCGCCATTTTTAATTTCTCATTGACCGACTCCAGCTTTCTGTTGCTTTCTTCCAGTTCCATAGAAGTTGCGCTGATGAACGTAGCCAGACGGGAAACCAGAGGCACTTTTGCAAGATGGCTTTCCTCTATGGCGGCGGCAGGCGCAGACTCACGTTTCTTTCCCTCTCTCATAGCCGCGATCACAAGAGTCACATTATGCTGGTTCAGATTTCCGTTAGTCCGCAGAAATTCCCCATGTGAGAAAAATCCGCACGAGGGGGAAATACTCTGAAAGGGATAAATCTCATAAGTCGCCTCCCTGGACGTCCAAAAGGTACGTCTTGCCGCGCAGGAGAAAATATGTAATAAATCCGGCTGAAAATCCGCAATTCTTCTGCTGTCATGACGGATGCTCTCTATTATGGTCCCCGGATCTCCATAAGAAATCCGCACAACGGAGCCAATCTCAATATCGGAAGTCATGGTAATGGAGCCGTCTGCATTGCTGGCTACCGGGGTACGTAAGATTATAGTATCATTATGCTCATAAAATAAGGGAAACTCCAGTGTATTGTATAAAAAATTCTCATCATTCTCAATATTGAGATACTTGCGGTATATATCGTAGGCAGGAATGCCATCCAGCTCCTGCAAAATAGATCCATGAGATTTTGTAACCTGAAATTTCCTTCCAAGAGGCTTCCATCCCGTCACACTGATCGCATCTGCATAGAAATCCTCCCCGCCGTAAAACACAATGAGAATGGAATGTTCAGAAATTCCATTTTCCCCGGAAAATACCAGAGAATCCGTGCTTGTGATATCATCGCTGCTGGCAACGCCGCCAAAGACCTGGATCTCCGGCCTCAGCTCTTTGAGTCCTTCACAAAATTGTGTGGAAGACTCTTGGGGAATGGTAAAAAACATCTCAATTGCCTTTACCCATGGATGTCTCTGTGTCTCTGCCAGAATGGAAGAAGTAATCTGTCTGGCGCTGTTTTCTGACAAATCATATTGAAACAATCTGACCTGGGTCGTCGAACGCTCAAATGCCGTACAGACAATCGTTATTTTAGCGGAAAGCCCGCAGTCAATAATATTTCCGTTGGTAGAACACCCCATACAGAGCGCCTCGGGAAATCTTTGTGTAATGACGCTGCATACGCTTTGAATTTTCTCCCGGTCCAATTCTTCTGCAAAGACCTGAATCATTTTCACTGCAATATGCTCGCGGCCGCATCTGTCTTTAAAACCGGAAAGTTCCCGGGAAAATGATTCTAAATCCTGATATTCAAACTGAAACTGCTTCATAAAACCCTCATCCTTTTCTATATTAGTAAACCGCATAATATGCCCAGATGAAACCACAGGCGGAAAAAGAGCGTAAATCTATTTTCATATGCAATAGAATCTACACTCTTTTCTGTTCTAAATATAAGATCCAGTTCTCAAAATTAACACCGGACGCTATTCATCTAATCTTCCACTATGTCGCGCGAAAACAGCTTCCTGTTCTGTCATCATCTCATCTGCTTCCCGCAAATTCCATATGATTTATAGTGTAAGTATTATAGCAGATTTCGCAAAAAGTGTAAACCTTCATCTTGCATTCCTCTTTCTTTTATACTAAGATATTGAAAAATACTACTACAGAAAGGGCCAATTATGCGAATCTGGTTTAAAATATTCAAAGATAACCATCTCTTACGAGACACCGTCGTCACGGATGAAAGCGAAGACACCCGTACGCACAAAATATTCCGCGCGCTGGAGCAGGTCTGCTATGACTTTGATTTAAGCAAGCCGCTGTGGCTGGACGCCACGGTATCAGAATTTAAACGCCGCGCCAAAGCAAGATTTTACCAGGACAATTTTGTGGAAGACATTGATTTTGATTTTCTTGAAATCCATGTCATTGAAGAATAAGCCGCTCTATCATTCCTGAAATGATCTGCGCTGCCTGCCCGCCTCATACATCAGCAATGCCGCTGCCGTGGCGGCATTGAGAGACTCTATCTTTCCCTGCATGGGAATGCGGATATAGGTATCTGCCAGCGAAGCAATTTCCGCGCTCAGACCGTTTCCCTCATTGCCAATCAGAAAACCGCAGGAATCTGTGTAATCCGCTTTATCATAGGACAAACTGCCCTTTAAATGAGCGGCATAGACTGTGACTCCCTGTTCTTTTATGCTATGAATGGTATGGGAAAGGTCTTCGGCAACATAAAAGGGTACGCGAAATAAAGACCCCATCGTGGACCGAATGACTTTGGGATGAAAAATATCTACCGTCCCTCTGCTCATGATAACGCCTGTAATGCCTGCGCCTTCCCCGGTACGCAGCATGGTTCCCAGATTTCCGGGATCCTGGATATCCTCTAAAATCAGCAGATGCGCCTTTTTCACCAGTAAATCCTGCAATTCATATTGCGGCATTTTCACCAGGCAGAGAATCCCCTGAGGCGTTTTTGTATCGCAGATTCCCTGAAACACCCGCTCCGACACCACCTCATAAGCGCATTTTTTCCATAATTCCGCTTTGTCTGAAGTCTGCATAAAACGTTCCGATACATAGATTTTCTCAATCTGTTCTTTTGGGGTTTCCCGGCACATTTTCACCCCTTCTACCACAAAAACCCGCTGTTCATAGCGGGTTTTTGCCTTTTTATTCAACTGCATGATATATTTCATCTGTGGATTGGAAGTACTTGTAATCATACCCGCACTCCTTACAGACTCAGATTCCTGCAGATTTCAAACTGGTAATCAGAAATCTCCTTGTGCATAGCAAGCGCCTCGTCAATATCAAAATCCACATACTCGCCGTCGCGGTATCCCACCACGCGGTTGGATTTGCCCTGGCAGAGCAGGTCCACTGCGTAGGCTCCCATTGTAGAGGCATAAACGCGGTCTTTGCAGGTAGGGCTTCCGCCTCGCTGCATATGGCCCAAAATCGTAGCGCGCGTCTCTACTCCGGTAGCGGACTCAATCCGTTTTGCCATACTTGCAGAGTGACCGATTCCTTCTGCATTGATCACAATATGATGTTTCTTGCCTTTCTTACGGTTGGCAATGATATTATTTACCAGAGCCTGCTCGTCATAGTTATATTTCTCCGGAAGAAGGATGTCCTCCGCACCGTTGGCAATGCCGCACCATAAAGCGATATAACCGGCGCCGCGCCCCATAACTTCAATAATAGAGCACCTCTCATGGGAAGTTGAGGTATCACGAACCTTATCAATGGCTTCCATCGCTGTATTGACTGCCGTATCGAATCCAATCGTATACTCCGTACACGCAATATCCAAATCTATGGTTCCCGGAATGCCGATGGTATTGATCCCCAGTGAGGCAAGCTTCTGGGCGCCCTTAAAAGAACCGTCTCCGCCGATTACAATCACACCGTCAATGTCGTGTTTTCTGCAGATTTCCGCCCCTAACTGCTGTCCCTCTGCCGTCGTAAATTCTTTACACCTTGCCGTCTGCAGGATGGTACCGCCCCGCTGGATGATATCTGAAACATCACATGCCTGCATATCTGCAATTTCTTCCTGCAGCAGACCCGCATAACCTCTCTTAATTCCTTTTACCTTCTTCCCTTTCACGATTGCCTGCCGGACAACTGCACGAATGGCAGCGTTCATTCCCGGTGCGTCGCCGCCGCTGGTAAGCACACCGATCGTTTTAATCTCCTTGGCCATAACGTTTCCCTCCTGTCTTTCTTTTTTCAACTCATTGATTCAATCTATTCCATTCTAATCTCTTTTTCAAAGTTTTTCAATGCTTTTTTCTACAACTTTTACATTATTTTCTCCCAACTGCTCTTTTAGTTTACTTACCAGTTCCGGACGTACGGAAATACTGCGGCCGGGAGGCAGACGTTTCATCTGCTTTTCACTGGAAATATAGATTATAACGCTGTCTTTTCCATCGCTTTCCTTTAATAATTCCAAAATATGCGCCTCCTGCAGTCCATACTCTTCTCTGGTGGAAAACTGCAGCCACAGTTCTTTTCTGGTATCGTCAAACGAATAAATCCGCTCACAGATCAGTTTGGCGTTTTTTTCATCCTCCGTCTGCACCCTTCCCCGCACAAATACCTTCTCATCCACATTCAGAAGACGGCTGTTTTTTTCATAGCTATTGGGAAAAATAACAATTTCCAGCGTACCCACCAAATCCTCCAGTGTGATAAACGCCATCGCCTGATTGTTTCTGGTATACTTGATCGTTTTATCCACAATCATGCCTCCCACCGTTGCCAGTTCCCCTTCTTTTACCCTGGTCTGCCCGCTCTCTTCTTCAAGCTGGAAATCCATGGTCGGCCTGGTGATGTTTTTTTGCCATTTTTCTTCATATTCTTCCAGTGGATGCCCGCTGATGTATACGCCCAGCACTTCTTTTTCAAATCCCAGATACACTTCTTTGGAATATTCTCCCACATCGGGAAGCTTTACTTCAAAATCCGCTTTGGTTTCCTCCCCGGCAACATCAAATAACGTCATCTGCCCCGCCATGTTATTTTTCTTATCCTGGGCAATGCTTTCCATAATTCCCGCATACACCATCATACTCTGTTTTCTAGTTGCGCCAAGATTGTCCAAAGCGCCTGATTTAATAAGATTCTCCACTACCCGCTTATTGATTTCACGGTCTGCCATACGGGTCAGAAAATCCTTAAGGCTGGTAAATCTGCCCCGTTCCTCCCGCTCCCGGCACATCTTTTCGATAAAGATATGACTGACGCTTTTAATCGCTGACAGCCCGTAACGGATGCCATTGCCTGACACAGAAAATCCGCTCTCGCCTTCGTTCACACTGGGAGGCAGCACCTGAAGCCCCATCTGGCGGCAGGTATAGATATATTCAGAAATCTTTCCGACATGGTCCATAACAGAACTCATAAGCGCAGCCATGTATTCCAGAGGATAATAATATTTTAAATAAGCAGTCTGATACGCTATCACTGCATAGGCTGCCGCATGAGACTTGTTAAACGCATATTTGGCAAAATCGGTCATATCGTCAAAAATCTTATTGGCAATCTGCTCGCTGATTCCATTTTTGACACAGCCGGGAACGCCTTCTTGGGGATTTCCATAGATAAAATTTTTCCGTTCCTGTTCCATCACAGATACTTTTTTCTTGGACATGGCACGGCGTACCAAATCGCTTCGTCCCAGCGTATATCCGGCAAGATCCCGTACAATCTGCATCACCTGTTCCTGGTAGACGATACAGCCGTAGGTCGGCTCCAAAATAGGTTCCAGTTTGGGGCAGTCATAAGTGACCGTCTGATGGTTGTTCTTTCCCCGGATATATGCCGGAATAAAATCCATAGGTCCCGGACGGTAGAGAGAAATTCCCGCAATGATATCTTCTAAGCTCTGAGGCTTTAACTCTTTCATAAAGTTTTTCATCCCCGCGCTTTCCAATTGGAAGACGCCGTCTGTGCGCCCGGTCCCCAGTGACGCCAGCACTGCTTTATCGTCAAAATCAATCTCGTCGACATTAAGAAGCTGCTCTTCTGTGATCCTGGGATCTGCCTTTCTCTGGCTGACATGAATGAGATTCACGGCATTTTGAATCACAGTGAGATTTCGAAGGCCCAGAAAATCCATTTTCAGAAGTCCTAATTCTTCCAGCGTCGTCATGGTAAACTGCGTGGTAATGGCGCCGTCGCTTCCTCTGGAAAGAGGCACAAACTCTTCGACTGCTTTGGAGCTGATCACTACTCCCGCCGCGTGCATGGAGGTATGTCTTGGCAGCCCTTCGAGACGTTTTGACATATCTATAAGCGTATGGACGCTCTCATCGTTTTCATAATTGCTTCTCAGCTCCGGATTCATCTTCAACGCTCTGTCTATGGTAATCCCAAGTTCTGTGGGAATCTGCTTTGCGATATTGTCCACAAAAGCATACGGCAGATCCATCACGCGTCCCACATCGCGGATCACGCCTCTTGCCGCCATGGTACCAAAGGTAACGATCTGTACCACGCGATCCTTGCCGTATTTCCCGCTGACGTAATCAATTACTTCCTGCCGCCGCTCCACACAGAAATCAATATCAATATCCGGCATGGTAACCCGCTCCGGATTGAGAAAACGTTCAAAAATCAAATGATAGCGGAGCGGATCTATATTGGTAATCTCCAGGGTATAAGACACCAGGCTTCCCGCAGCGCTGCCGCGGCCAGGCCCCACGGCAATGCCGTTTTTTCTGGCAAAATGTATAAAATCCCACACAATCAAAAAGTAGTCCACATACCCCATTTGATTGATTATATCCAGCTCATACTGAAGCTTTTCTTTCAGTTCCTCCATATTCAGAGGTTCTTCCCTTCCCGGGATACACACCACGCCGTCTTTCTGAGGATAACGCTGTTTTAACCCCTGATGGCACAGTTTATTTAGATACTCCCAGGAAGTGTAACCGTCCGGAACATCATATTTGGGGAGCTTTGTGACGCCAAATTCGATTTCCACATTGCAGCGGTCGGCAATTTTCTGCGTATTGTCCAAAGCCTGCTGCGCATAAGGAAACAGGAGACGCATCTGCTCTTCTGATTTCACAAAATACTGCCCGCCCTCATAGCGCATTCTGTTTTCATCTGAAAGTTTTTTCCCGGTCTGAATGCACAGAAGAATATCATGAGAATCCACGTCCGTCTCATACGTATAGTGTACGTCATTGGTAGCCGCCAGTTCAATTCCGGTTTCCTGGCTCAGACGCATAAGCTGCTGGTTGACATGGCGCTGTTCCGGAAGACCGTGATCCTGCAGCTCCAGAAAATAATTTCCATGGCCAAAGGTTCTGTCATGCCACAGCGCCGCTTCTCTGGCTTCCTGATATGCGCCGCGCAGCAAAAGCTTCTGTACTTCTCCGGCCAGACAGGCGCTCAGCACAATCAGACCCTCATGATAGTTCTCCAGCACTTCCCTGTCTACTCTGGGACGGTAATAATATCCTTCTGTAAAACCTCTGGAAACGATTTTCATCAGGTTCTGATACCCGGTATTATTCTCAGCAAGAAGGATGAGATGGAAGTAACGGTCTTCTCCTTCTACCTTTTCTCTGTCAAATCTGGAACCTGGCGCCACATAAACTTCACAGCCCAGAATCGGCTTAATGCCCGCTTCTTTCGCCGCACGGTAAAAATCAATCACGCCGTACATAACGCCATGATCCGTAATTGCCGCCGCATTCATACCCAGTTCTTTTACCCTGGAGACATATTCTTTAATTTTATTGGAGCCGTCCAGAAGGCTGTACTCCGTATGAACATGAAGATGTGCAAATGACATTCTGCTCCTCCTCTCTGCCGTCATCTGACAAAATTATTACTACAACAAAACGCCGGAGGATTTACTCCTGCCGGCGCGCTTTATTTACAATACTTTGGATAGAAATTCCTGCAGTCTCTGATTCCCGGGATGTTCAAAAAATTCCCTGGGCGTATTCTCTTCACAGATTACGCCCTCGTCAATAAACATCACTCTGGTTGCCACTTCTCTGGCAAACCCCATTTCATGAGTTACCACAACCATGGTCATGCCGTCCGCCGCAAGTTCTTTCATCAATTCCAGTACCTCTCCCACCATCTCAGGATCCAGCGCCGATGTCGGCTCATCAAACAGCATGACATCCGGATTCATGGCCAGGGAGCGGGCAATGGCTATCCGCTGTTTTTGTCCGCCTGAGAGCATTGCCGGATAAGCGTCCGCCTTATCCGGAAGCCCTACCCTGCCCAGCAGCTCCTTGGCCCGTTTTTGTGCCTGTTCTTTGTCCATCAGTCCCAGCTTAACCGGAGCCAGGGTGATGTTATCCTCAATGGTCAGGTTCGCAAACAGATTAAACTGCTGGAATACCATGCCGATTTTCTGGCGGATCTTATTGACATCCGTTCCCGGCGCCGTTATCTCATTTCCCTCAAAGATTACGCTTCCCCCGGTGGGAGCTTCCAGCAGATTCAGAGAGCGCAGAAAGGTGGATTTTCCGCAGCCGGAAGGTCCGATAATCGCCACCACTTCGCCCTGACAGATGCGGGTGCTGATGCCCCGCAGTACCGCATGGTCTCCAAAATCTTTCTTTAAGTCTTTTACTTCCAGCAATACGTTACCGCTCATTGACTCTCAGCCTCCTCTCCAGCTTATTCACACACCAGGAAAGCCCGGTCACCAGCAGCAGATAGATCAGCGCCACCGCAATCAGGGGCATAAACGCAGAAAAAGTGATTCCCCTTATAATGTCTCCGCCATGGGTCAGGTCTGTCAGCCCAATGTAACCGCTGATAGAAGTTTCTTTCAATAATACGATAAATTCATTTCCCAGCGCCGGAAGCACATTTTTAAACGCCTGTGGCATAATGATAAACTGCATGGTCTGGCGGTAATTTAACCCCAGGCTTCTGCCGGCTTCAAACTGCCCTTCATCCACAGACATGATGCCGGAACGGACAATCTCCGCCACATAAGCGCCGGAATTGAGGCCGAACGCCACAACCGCCACAAAAACCTTGGGAATATTTACCGTGGCAAATATGACGTAATAAATAATCAAAAGCTGAATCATGGTAGGCGTTCCCCGCATCACTGTGAGGTATATTCTGCAGATAAAATTTGCCGCCTTCATATGCCCGGTTTTATCATGGCTGGAGCGGATAATGGCTACCAGAAATCCGATCGCAATTCCCACCAGAACCGCGAACAGAGAAATAATCATGGTATTGATAAAGCCTTCTGCTATGTACTGATATCGGTTTTTTTCTATAAAATTCAGCGTAAATTCATCGATAAAGTTCTGCACAACGGTATTTCCTCCTATTTTGCACGCACAATGATCACCTGTTTTGCTTTTGCATAAGTATCACTGAAATCAATGCTCTGCAGACGTTCCTCGTTGACCGTCATTCCTGCCACGCCGATATCCGCTTTGCCGGACTGCACGGCATTGATGATTGCGTCAAAATCCATATCGAGAATCTCAAGTTCCATGCCCAGCTTGTCTGCAACTGCCTGCGCCATCTCTGCGTCAATACCTACAATCTTGTTATCCTCATAATATTCATAAGGCTTGAAAGCAGCGTTCGTGGCCATAACCAGCTTACCATTGGAGGTATCCACATCTTCCGGGGACTCGTAAGGGCAGGTTCCCATGGTATCGTCGCCTGTATAATTTGCCATAATCTGATCAAGGGTGCCGTCTTCTTTTAACTCTGTAAGAGCGCCGTTGATCTTTTCTTTCAGCTCTGTGTTCTCTTTGGCGATCGCAATGGCGTAATCTTCATCTGTGTATTCTGTGTCCAATATGGTCAGATCCTTATTCTGGTCCGCAAACGCCTTTGCCGGCTCAGAGTCAATCACCACACAGTCAATCTTACCCTGTTTTAAGGACTGTACAGCGTCCGCTCCTTTTTTATAACGCTCGACTGTTGTGCTGTTGTCGCCCTCAAATTCATCTGTCACCAGCGTATCTCCGGTGGTTCCAAGCTGTACGCCGATTTTCTTCCCCGCCATATCCTCCGGCGCATGAACGGTATTTGCCGGAACTCCGCAGCCCATAATACCTGTGATCATAGCTCCTGTCAGTAATAATGCCGCTAATCTTTTCCAATTTTTCATAAATATTAATCCTCCTGACAAACAATGTATAAATATACGCTAAATTGTATCTTATAACAATTTGGTGAAAAAAGCAACAGATTTCCCCTTATTTTTCATAAAACATAGTTGCAATCCCTTGTCTGTACTGCTACAATAGTACAATAATAGTACTATCATCCACAGAAAGGAATCATATTTTATGAACATATTGAAAAAAACAGGCCGCATTTTATTCTGTCTGCTCCCGGTGCTCCTTGCTTTGGGCATCCAGTTCATCGTTTCCATTGCCGGCGTATTTGTGAAACTGTTTCTGGAAATTATCTCGAATCCGGACACCCTTGCGCAAATGACTGACCCCGGCTATATGATGAACGTTCTCATGGACAGTCAGTTTCTTGCCGGAATCTCTGCAGTTTATGCCGTGATTGCAGCTCTGGCGCTTGGTTTTTGGTACTGGAAACGTTTTGTGCCGAAAAAACAGCCCCGGCGGGAAATTTCTTCTCTGATCAATCCCCGGATCGCCGCTGCTTTACTGTTATTGATGCTTGGTATGCAGTACATATCCACTTACGTGGTGGCATTTCTTGCCGCCGTCAATCCGGACTGGTACCACACTTATGAAGAATTGATGAAAAGCATCGGTTTTGGAAATGTCACGCCGCTGCTCGCACTGTATTCTATCCTGATCGCCCCCATTAGCGAAGAGTTGATTTTCCGGGGCGTCACATTGAAATACGCCAAAAACGCCATGCCTTTTTTTGCCGCAAATATATTCCAGGCATTTCTTTTCGGCGCATTTCACGGAAATGTAATTCAGGGCGCCTATGCCTTTGTGGTCGGCCTGTTCTGCGGTTACGTATGTTATAAAGGCGGCAGCATCTATCTGTCCGTTTTATTCCATATGCTGTTCAATATCTGGGGCACCTTTACGCCAGAATCGTTATCTTATTCTGGTAATTCTATTGTCATTCATCTTGCAATTTTTGCCTCTGCCGTGTGCGCAGCAGCTCTGGGAATATTCTTATACCGCAAAGGCATTGAGAAACGCAGGCCCATGCCCGAAGCATATAGGAACATTTCTGATTAATGCGACAGGCGGGAACGTTTCTTACAAATTTTCCCGCCTGCCTGCTGTTTAACAGCAATCTGATGTTCTTCAAACTTTCTCTTCCATTTTTGATATATGCGGTCTCCATACGCTGCTCTCCTCTTACAAGGCGCTGATCGCCAGAAGATCCATAGATTTTATATCGTCGGTTCATTGAAATACACAGGTGGTCTGAACACTATAATCTTGTCAAATCTGGTACTCCCTGTACAGTTTTTTTCGGTATTCCACATCCTCTAACCCTTGTTTGAGATCATCCAAACGATTTTCCTCCAGCAATTTTTTATTTAACAGCCCTAAACGATTCTCACCCTGTTCAATCCCCTGCTCGATTCCTATTTCCATTCCAATTTCCAGAATATTCACCTGTACCGCCTCCCATTCTTCGCTTTCTTTTACTTCTGTTACAATACTGTCCAATTCTATAAGCCGTTTATCAGCTGATACTATTTCCGGATTATCCAACGTACTTCTTTTACAATATTGTAACAAACTGATCAAACCATCAAAGATGGGCGGGTAATATCGCTGATACATAAATACCTCAATGCAGGGATTATCAACGGAGGGATATCTGAACAGACAGAAACAGGAATGCCGCAAGGCGGGCCGCTAAGTCCATTGCTTAGTAATATCATGCTGAATGAACCGGACAGGGAACTGACAAAAAGAAGTAACGGATGGGGAAATGAATACAGAGCCATGAAACTGACGCAGTTTGCCAGAGGATGGGTAAATTATTTCTCACCTGCAAATATGAAAGGACTTTTGAGGGAAACCGATGAATGGCTAAGACATAAGATAAGAACCATCTACTGGAAACAATGGAAGAAAGTCAAGACAAATTTCGTATTGCAGACTGCATTTAACAACAAGAAACTCCGTGAACTTGGATATCCAACATTCACAGAGTTTTTAACTTACTGCAAAAGAGATAACACTCCCTGCGTATTTTGGTTTGCCTGCGCAAGCACGCTCTGTCCCGCCTGCACAAGAATATTATTCTTACTATATGCAACCATCTCCTCCGCCACATCCGTGTCACGGATTCTTGACTCCGCAGTAGTTGTATTCTCTGAAATATTGTCAAGATTTGCCATCGTATGTTCCAAACGGTTCTGTATCGTCCCCAGTGAAGCACGCATCTCCGACACCAAGTCGACCGCGTTCTGAATAAGCTTCATTGACTTCCCCGCCATCTCATAAGACTCGACGCTCAGACATCGCTGTGGATTCTGACTATAACTGTTTTTCTTGTTTACATCTGTCATAAGAGCTGACTGATACTTTGGATATGCTGTGTTAGTCTCATTGTAATTTCCATATTGATCCCTCTCTATATACTGAATCGAAGGCCTGGTAGCCAATATTTTGTCAATATGAGAAGAGTAAATATCAAACGCCAAACCCAGCCCATGCGTATCCATTGCCATAATTTCAATCTGAATTCCTTGTCCCGCAAGGGCGCCTACCTGAAAGTTCTTATCCCTAAACGAACCATCCAATAAATTCATGGTATTAAACTGCGTTGCACTGGCAACATGGTCAATTTCGATTGCGAGCTGATCAATTTCTTTTTTTATTTGTCCACGGTCAAACGAAGTGTTCGTATCGTTCGCCGCCTGCACTGTCAGCTCATTCATTCTTTGAAGAATGGAATGAACCTCATTCAAAGCTCCTTCCGCCACTTGAATCAAAGAAACTCCATCCTGCGCATTATTAGAAGCTTTGTTCAATCCCCGGATCTGATAGCGCATTTTTTCAGATATTGATAAACCTGCCGCATCATCCGCCGCACTGTTCACCTTATATCCGGAAGAAAGCTTTTTAACCGATTTAGATTGATTGGATGTAACGCCTTTTAACATCCTGTTTGCATTTTGTGCCTGTAAATTATGTTGTATAACCATATGTTCCTACTTTCTTCATAGCTCGCATATTCTCAAACCGCTTACATTGCAAAATTAATAATATGGACGTTAGTGTTATCGGCACATTACACAAAAATCCAAACCCCTATTTATATTTTATCAAGAATATCATCATATTTCAATTTATCATGATAGTAGAGAACAAAACTTTAAAGAAATCTACAATCGATTTGAAAAACCCGGAAATTTTATCAAAGAATCCTCCCGCATCGATGTGGGAAAGCTTATTATACAATTCCTCCTCCTGTTTTTTTATGGAAGCCAAATCAAATCCTGATATGTAACGTACATTGCATCGCCCTTTCTTTCGTCTGGAGGGCTATTTGAAACCCTCCGAAAAAATAAGGGGGCTTCGTTCAAATCATTACTTTAAAAAGGGAAAGGATTCCTTATATTTTGGCATTTTTTGAAAATTGTGTATCATAAATTTGAAGGAATTAGGGTTCTGTGGATAAATCTGTGGAAACTCAAGACTTTTCTTCTTTACAAATTCCTCTTTCCATGCTATAGTTAGAGCACCCACAAAATCTGTGGTTTCTGATTTACGGCGGCGGAGCACAATAGTTCCATCAGCCAGCCGGGATTCTTACCCTCCAGAATGGAGGAATTTCAATGTCAAAAAAACACAAATTTTTACACACAATGCTCACAGCGCTTCTCATCGCGTCCGTACTGTTTATTTCAATCGCTCCGCCCGCAAAGGCACATGCAGCCTCCGGCATCGGACTGGTAATTTTAAATTCCTATTCCAAAACACTGAACATCGGAGATGAATGCTTCCTTGTTGCTTTTACTTCCAATGGCAAAAAGCCCACATTCACTTCCAGCAGCAGCAAAGTTGCCTCTGTGAACACCTATGGAAAAATCACCGCCAAAAAAGCCGGCATTGCTAAAATCACCGCCAAAATAAAAAATGGCGAGGCAAGCTGCATCGTACGGGTGGAGGCGACAAAAATTCAGCTCAGTGCAAAACAAATCTCTCTGGAAAACGGCTATACTGCAAAATTAAATGCAACAGCTTCCAACGGACATACCGTCACCTTCCGCTCGAATAAAAAGAGTATCGCCACCGTGGACGAGCACGGATTGATCACCGCCAAAAAACCGGGTACCGCAACCATCACGGCCCGGGCAGACCAAACTGCTGTAAGCTGTACAGTTACCGTAAAGAAGCCTGCGGTCAGCCTCAGCAAAACTTCCGCTTCCCTTTACCGCAGACAAACGGTGCGTCTGACTGTCAAATCCAGTTCCAAAAGTACTCCAAAGTGGAAAAGCAGCAAAAAAAGCGTAGCCACCGTAGACAGCAGCGGAACTGTGACTGCTGTAAAAAATGGCACGGCAGTGATCACTGCAACCGTAGACGGCGTCAGCAAAAGCTGTGAGATTACCGTAAAAAAACCTGTCGTTACCTTTGAAAAAAGCGAGCTTACACTTGCTGTCGGAAAGAAAAAAACAGTCAAAGTATCCGTTTCTTCTGGAAATAAACCTGTCTTTTCAAGCTCTAATACCTGCATCGCTACCGTAGACGAATACGGAACTATTCTGGCGCACGAGCAGGGCAAAGCTTATATCTATGCCAGCGAGGACGGCGTAAAAAGCCGTATGCGCATCATCGTAAAACAGAACTAATACTGTTTCTTAATATCCAGATATCAAAAAAAACAGGGTAAGAATCCCGGTGATCAGATCTTATATCATATCAGATATTACTCCGGCGGTTAAATATCGTGGAAATTTAGACAAGTAAAAACTGTGATATTTAACCGCTGGAGTAATACTCATTGATTAGAACAAAGTGGGCATGCCCACTTCAACTCCCCTACCCCCTCAATCATGAGGGGCCTGGACACTTTGCGCGCCGAGCACAATTGCGAAGCAATATTTTACCTCTTGTGCGAGTGTACATATTTCTTTTCCGCCGCAGTACGATCATTGTTTTTTATCTTATAGGGAATCCGAAGGAATTTCCTATAAGAATGAAAAAACACCCCTATAGAAACTATACGGCAGATTCCTATAGAGGTGTTTCTTTATTTGCGCAACGATGTACTAGAACACCATTAAATCTATGGCTCCAGTTCCCTGGTGCGACTATAATCTTTTAAGCTGTATTCCTCAATGCGGCCATTATCTCCCAACAGGAAAAACCTGTCTTTTATATAAGTTCCGCGAATCGTCCAGCTCCAGCGTTTATCGTCGCTGCAGTCAACTTTCATAAGCTGCCGGAACTCTCCATTTTCATAAGAAAATAGCAAATATGCGCGATCATTGCCATCTTCCCCATAACCCTCGGCTGAAAATCCAAAAAGATTCTGATCGGTGTCAATAAGCACTGCTTTATAATTATACAACGCATCCGAATAATCATATTCTGACAGATTCAGCTTTGACTGCTCCTTTACATCCGCAGGATTGGAGATATCAAACATGGAAAGTTTTATTCCCTGCGTCTCTCCTGTACGCTCATCCGCTTCCATACCGATGCCCAAAAGCATATTTTCTGAATAAAAATGAAGATATTCTGAAAAGCCGCTGATCTTAAGCTCTCCTAAAATCTTTGGCTGCTCCGGATTGGACAAATCAACCGAAAACAAAGGATCTGTCTCCCGGAATGTAACGAAATAGCCTGCATCCCCCATAAACCTCGCAGAATATATCCGCTCATCTCTGGCAAGATTTTCAATTTTACCTGCCGTCTGCAGGTCCTGGTCCAGCACATACAAACTGTTTGTGGTTTCAGATTCTGTGCTGTCATAACCGATAACCTCTCCGCTGACATCGTCCACGATTTCCTTAATATTATTATTCTCTACCGTAGTAACCAGGCGCAGGTAATCCTGGTATTCATTCATCGCCATATCATCGCGCAAAGTCCCTTTCACCGTTCCCTCCGCCGCCTTGTTCATCATTCCATCCTTATAGGAATAGCGGAACAGTCTCGTACTGTCTGTCGTCTTGCCCACTTTATTGTAAGAAGTATATTGGCTGTCCGCCACATAGATATTGTTCTTACTTACATAAAATTTATCTGCCGATGTTACCAATGCCTTCGTGTCCGCAAATGTATCCGGCTGCTCCATATTTACGGACGCCATCACCAGATAAGAAGCGGCGTCTGTATTCTCCGGAAGCATAATCTGCTCTTCCGCCATAGGCTTTCCATCCAGCACAGGCACATAAGAACTGAGATTTTCCGCCTTCGCCGGCCTGCTGGTATCACAGGAAGAAAAGAAATACAAGTATCCGTCTGATATACGGGAATCCATATAACTTCCTTTTATGGTAAACGTGTGATACTCCCTGGGGTCATTCCTACTGGAGATATCATAAATATGAATCCGGCAGTATGCAGATCCGGAAACCATATCATCCATTTCCGCAATGTCTGTATCCGTACTGCTCATCTTAGCAAAAATCCCCTGTAAACCGTCTTTTAACAGCTGTACAAACCCTCCGCCATCTTCTTCATCGGAATACTGTGTCCGCTGCGGACGCTCTGTATCTGTTTCACTGGCATTTTCTGCCCATCCCGGCTCCAAAACCACAAGTTTATCGTTCCACACATAAATATCCTGAATCATCTCGAAGCGGCCGACGCGCGCCGTCTCTGCCAACCCGTCTTTGGTGTCGGCAATTCTTACCGTATAACTTCCATCCCCCTGCTGCATAACTGCCTGGTATAAATACCGACCGTCATTTTTAAGAATATCGGCTTCTTCCACCTCTTCTTCCTGCTGATTGGTCTTACCATAATCTTCCTTAGCGGTTTCGCTGCTCTCAGCCATATCTGCAGAAGCATCTGACGTATCCTCCACAGATTCTGTAATCATTCCTGCCTCCCCGGATGAACCGGCATCCGCAGCAGCATCGTCTGCAGCGGCGTCATCTACAGCCTCATCCTTGATATCCTCAGTTTCTGCATACTCCCTTTCCTCCCGATAGAGCTGTTCCTGCTCCGTCCATGTCTGATCAAAAGCCTGGTACAATTTCTCGTAAGTGGTTCCCTCTCCCGCAGATTTTGCGCTTTCATTCACTGTCTCGCTCATTTCTTCCGGGGCGCAGGATCTGTCTTTTGCAACCTCAGGCTTCCAGTCCACATTCCTTCCCACCGCAAACAGTACAAACGCCATACATGCTGCAGCCGCAAAGGAGCCGCACCACCAGCCTAAATATTTATTTCTCTTCGGACTCTTCTGATTCTCCTTTGGTTCTCCTCCCAGGGTCTCTTTTCTTTCGGACTCGCCGGAAGTTTGCTGTCTGAGCCATTTCTCCATCTGCTCCGGCAGAAGGCTCCGGGGGATCTCCTGATCTTTCGCGCCTTGCTCCAGAACATTTCTGATATCCGTTTCTTCCCATTTCTTTTCCATATCACGCTTACGCATCATCACACCTCCAACCTCTTTTTCATTTTTTGAAGCGCCCTCCGATACCTGGAACGGACTGTACTATGATTTTGTTTCATAATCCCGGCAATTTCCTGACTGGTATAACCGCCAAATACTGATAACGCCACAATCAGGCGCTCCTCCTCTTTCAGTTCCCAAAACACCTGCTTCACTGCCGCTGCCATTGCAAAATCTGTTTCCCGGGACAATGCGCGTTCTGCGGATACAGAAATATTCTGAATATCCTCTTCTCTGCGAAACCAGTCTTTCATTCTTCTCCGGCACCGATTCACCAAAATCTGCATAATCCAGGGAGCAAACTTTTCCCTGTCTTTAAGCTGATAAAACTTCTCATACGCTGTCAACGCCGCATCCTGCACTGCATCTTCCGCTTCCTGGCAGTTTCTCATATAGTATAAAGCGGTTCGGTACATCTGCGGGTAGACCTTCTCATAATACCGCATAAATTCTTCCATATGTCCTCAACCTCCCTTGAAATGCATTTCATCTATTAAGAGTCCTGTTTGTTCCCAAATGTTGCATGATATACAAAAAAATCAGCAGAACCTTCCATCCAAAAGCATACATCCTTTTAAATAGAAATCCTCCTGCTGATTTTTACATTATTTTTACTGTATCTTCTAAATGCTCCTTCATCTTTCCCGGAAATCTGTAATTTTAAACTTGCCGATATGGTCAATCAGCTCTTTTGATACGGTCTTAACCTGGTCTGTCGTTTCTTTGCAGTCTCCTACCATCGCTCCGAACGCGTCCATGGCATGAAGGGTTTCCCTGGCGCTTGCCGTATTTTCTTCCGCCGCCCGTGACAGCGACGCCATGCCGTCGTCAATAGCTTCCTTCGATTTCTTCCATTCCGCCGACTGATCTGCAATTTTATGAACTGCGCTGCTCACCTGATCCATTTCCTGATTCAAAGATGTAAAGATATCTTTTGCCTGTGAAATTTTCTCTGTCTGCTGTTCAAAAAACGCTGTTATTTTTTGAGTCGTATCCACATTGTCGTTCGAACTGTCTGTCAGCTCATTGACGATAGCATTGATCTGATCTAACGATTTCCTGGACTGATCTGCAAAAGCCTGAATCTCCTCTGCCACCAAGGCAAATCCTTTCCCAGCCTCGCCTGCCTTCGCCGCTTCAATACTTGCATTCAGAGCAAGCAGATTTGTCTGACCGCAAATTCCTGACACAATCTCCGCAACCATCTGGCTGCGTTCTGCAAAATAATAAACTGCATCTGTGCGGCTGCGCTTCTTTGCAAGCATACTGCTGGCGGCCTCGTCTATATGTTCCAGTTCTTCCATAAGCCTGCCCGCGGTCTGACTGCACTCTTTCATCTTCTCCGTACTGCCCAGCAGCGTCTCCACATATTCCGCAATCCCTTCAACCGCCTCGTTCAATTCCATAATGCCGGAACGGATCTCATTTGTCTGCTCTGACTGGGAAATGGTGTTCTCGCTGATGGCAGTCACCTCGCTGCTGATCTGCTCCATGGAAGCTGTCATCTCCTGGAAAGACTGCGTGAAATCCTCTGACACGTCCCGCAAAGATGCTGTAGCTGATTTCACCCCTGTAATAATCTGACTGAAGTTTTCCGTCATACCATTCATGGAACGCACAATTTCCTCCAGCTCATTTCCCTGCTCCGCCAATTTGCCCTCTTTTCCGGCAAGTTTTCCCTCTGTAACCTCATCGAGTTCTTCTACAAAACCCTGAATCTGATCCGCCATCCGCTTCACCATGAAAAACATCGCTGCCAGCACCGCCAGCAGCGTACCAATCAGACTCACTGTTCCACTCATAGCAGACATTTTATCATTTGCCACAATCTGCAGTATCATAGTCGAAACAAATCCATCCAGGAACAATAAAAACGCCAGCACAGCAAAGGCCGTCTGCATCATTTTTTTTCTCTTTCCCATCTCTTTCACAAAAGCTTCCTCCTTAGTTTCTGCTTATAGTATACAGCCGCCTCCTACTACCAGATCTCCCTGATAAAAAACCACCGCCTGTCCCGGGGTAATGGCCCGCACAGGCTCCGTAAATTCGCAGAGCGCCTTATCACGCTCCACCTTGCGGATCGTACAGGGTGCTCCTTTATGGCTGTAGCGGATCTTTGCCGTCACTTCCATCTCACCTTCCAGATCGGGGACTGACATAAAATTCAGCTGGTCTGCGCAGACACTGTTTCCAAATACTTCCTCATTGCCGCCCAGCACCACTTCATTTGTGTGCGGGCGAATCTCCGTAACAAATACAGGCGTTCCCAGCGCAATTCCCAGTCCCTTGCGCTGCCCGATGGTATAATGGGTGATTCCCTTATGGCGTCCCAGAATCCTGCCGTCCCTGGTTACAAAATTCCCCTCGGGAGGCGCCTGATTTCCGGTTTCCCGGTCAATAAAGCCCGCATAATTATGATCCGGTATAAAACAGATTTCCTGACTGTCCGGTTTATTTGCCGTGCGCAGACCTATGTTCTGAGCTATGGCGCGGATTTCGTCTTTGGTATAATCTCCTGCCGGCATCAGCGTATGGGCGAGCTGTTCCTGGGTCAGATTATACAGAGCATATGTCTGGTCTTTGGCTGCTGTCTTAGAGCAGCGCAGCGTATATCTGCCATTCGCAAGACGGACAATCCTTGCGTAATGCCCGGTAGCGATATAATCCGCTCCGATGTCCATACTTCTCTTTAACAGAGATTCCCATTTCACATAACGGTTGCAGGCAATACAGGGATTGGGCGTGCGTCCCCGCAAATATTCCGCCACAAAATAATCCATGACATGTTTCTTAAATTCTTTCCTGAAATTCATCACATAATAAGGAATATCCAGCATATACGCCACCCGCCTGGCATCTTCCACCGCCGACAGTCCGCAGCAGCCGCCGTCTTCCTCCCGCGGCTGCGCTTCTTCCTGCCAGATCTGCATGGTAACGCCGATTACCTCGTAGCCCTGCTCTTTTAAAAGCCACGCCGCCACGGAAGAATCCACGCCGCCGGACATTCCCACTACAACTTTTTTCTTTTTCATAAATTGTCCCTGTGATCTGAAAGCTGCCGCGCGATATCAGCCGTTTCCAGATTTTAATAATCCTCTTCTTCCTCTTCCTCGCTGATGTCATCTTTGGGCTTTTCCAATCCTTCAATCGTAAGCCCGTTCTTTTCCGCATAATCCCAAAGAGCCGCATGGATTGCCTCCTCGGCAAGCAGGGAACAATGCACTTTCACCGGGGGAAGTCCGTCTAACGCTTCCATAACGGCCTTATTCGTGACCTGCAACGCCTCCTGCACCGTCTTTCCTTTTACAAGCTCTGTCGCCATGGAACTTGTAGCTACGGCAGCCCCGCAGCCAAAGGTCTTAAATTTGACGTCCTGAATAATTCCATCGTCATCAATATCCAGAAAAATACGCATAATATCGCCGCATTTTGCATTTCCTACCGTGCCAACGCCGCTGGCGTTTTCTATTTCTCCTACATTTCTCGGATTTTTAAAATGGTCCATTACCTTTTCACTATACATTTGTTTTCCTCCAGATTTTTCGTATTACAGCCTGCCCAAAAGCAAAATCAGCCAGACTGCCGGTGTATCGTTATCTGTTTTTCTTCATATAATCTTCATACAATGGAGACATTTCCCGAAGCTGGGAAATGATTTCTTTCATGGCGTCCACCGTATAATCAAGATCTTCTCTGGTAGTATCGCTTCCCAGTGTCAGACGCAGGGAACCGTGCGCGATCTCATGGGGAAGGCCAATGGCAAGAAGCACATGGGACGGATCCAGAGAGCCTGAGGTACACGCCGAACCTGAAGAACCGCAGATCCCTTTCATATCCAGCATAATCAGCAGAGATTCTCCCTCCACAAACTGAAAACAGAGATTCACATTATTGGGCAGACGGTTCGTCCTGTCGCCGTTTACCCTGGTAAACGGAATTTCTTTCAGGACCCGCTCCATAAGATAATCCCTGAGCTGACGCTCTTTGTCGGTACGCTCTTTCATCGTCGCCAGCGCCATCTCCACTGCTTTTCCAAAGCCGACAATCCCCGGCACATTCTCAGTCCCTGCCCGGCGTTTCCGCTCCTGTGCGCCTCCATGCAGGAACGAACGGATTTTTACGCCTTTGCGGATATAAAGAAATCCGATTCCCTTGGGACCGTTTAACTTGTGGCCGCTGCTGCTTAACATATCAATATTTAATTCGTCCACGTTGATTGGCACCTGTCCAAACGCCTGAACGGCGTCCGTATGAAACAGCACCCCATGTTCTCTGGCAATCGTTCCAATCTCAGCCACCGGCTCAATGGTTCCAATCTCATTGTTGGCAAACATAATGGAAATAAGAATCGTATCTGTGCGGATCGCTTTTTTCAGTTCATCTAATTTCACAACGCCAAACTCATCCACATCCAGATACGTTACCTCATATCCGTTCTGCTCCAGCCACTGGCAGGTATGCAAAATGGCATGATGTTCAATCTTACTGGTGATAATGTGTTTTCCCTTGCTTTTATAAGCTTCTGCCGCGGCCTTTAATGCCCAGTTATCCGATTCGCTTCCCCCGGCAGTAAAATAAATTTCGTTTTCTCTGGCTCCGATGCCGCCCGCGATAATCTCTCTGGCCTTCGAAATTGCTTCCTTGCTCTTTCCGCCAAATTCGTACACGGTAGACGCATTTCCGTAAAATTCGCTGAAATACGGAAGCATCGCCTCCACAACTTCCGGCGCCGTCCGGGTTGTCGCTGCATTATCCAGATATATCATTTTCTTCATAATTTTCACCTCTATATGTTATTTTTCGCACCTCTGCTCTCCTCTACCAGCTCACCGATCTTAATGCTGTCCACCGTGTCATTGATGCTGTCGTTAATCCGCTTCCAGACAATCTTACTGACACACTGAGAAGAACCGTTGCAATGCGCCGACCCGCTGTTGTCAATTCCCGCGCATTCCACAGGGATCAGCTCCCCTTCCAACGCCCTCAATACATCCCCCACAGAAACTTCAGACGCCGGTTTTGCCATACAATAACCGCCGTTCACGCCGCGGACGCTCTTTACCAGTCCCGCCTTCTTAAGCTTTGCCATAAGCTGTTCCAGATAACTGACGGAGATCTCCTGACGCTGCGCGATACTCGCCAGAGGCACCGGCTGGCTCTCTCCACAGACTGCAAGATCAATAAAAGCTCTCAGACCATACCTTCCTTTTGTAGATAATTTCAACGTTTCACCTTCTATCTTGTTTCTGTACAGAATGAATGCTCTTCTATTCCTTTTAAATTCCGAGTGTTTTAGTCGGGATTTATTACATTCGCATAGTATCATGGTTTTATTCTGCTGTCAAGTTCCTTTTTCTATGCATGATGCATTTTTTCACGCATAAAATAAAAATAACTTTTCATGACAATTCGGAGATTTTATGACATCTGATTCACTGCGCAACCACCCTTTGATTACAGGCACGCTGCTTCTGACGCTGGCAGGAATTCTTTCCCGGGTTATCGGCTTTTTCTTTAGAATATTCCTCTCTCAGACAATTGGTGCCGAGGGAATGGGAATTTACCAGCTCACCATTCCTATACACATTCTCACCATTTCCCTGACCTCCTCCGCCATACAGACTGCAATCTCCAGGTTTGTGGCGCAGGCGGCAGTCAATACTTCCCAGAAAGCGTCTGCCCCTTCCGGCAGAAGAACTCATATGCACTGCAACGAGAGCTGCTATCTTGGAGCCGGACTCATGCTCTCGCTGTCTCTGGCTTTTCTATGTACCGTTTTCCTGTACCAGTCCGCCCCTTACCTGGCGGTACACTTTCTGGAAGAACCGCGATGCGCCCCGCTGCTGGAGATTATCGCCTTCACCATACCTTTTGGAGCCATCCACTCCTGCATAAACGGATATTTTTACGGTCTGAAAAAAACCTTCGTTCCTGCTGTCTCCCAATTACTGGAACAGCTTGCACGCGTTTTAAGCGTCTGGCTGTTCTTTCAGATTTCCATGGAAAAACACAACGCCATCTCTCTGAACCTTGTCGTATGGGGTATGGTTGTTGGAGAATTTGCCGCCGTTCTCTTCTCTGTAAGCTTCCTGCGGCATAGAAAAAGCCAGGGCAGCCGCGTGCATGCCCTGGGGCAGATCCTGTTCATGTCTCTGCCTTTAAGCGCAAACCGCATCCTGGTAAATATCCTGCAAAGCATGGAAGCCGTCATGCTTCCCGGACAGCTCAGAATCTACGGTTATTCCAATACGGAAGCCTTAAGCGTCTATGGCACGCTTACCGGAATGGCGCTTCCTATGGTGCTGTTTCCCTCGGTACTGACCAACTCTGTCTCTGTAATGCTGCTTCCCGTCATCGCAGAAGCACAGGAAAAAAAGGAACACAGATATATCATCAATGCAGTAAAGAAAACCTGCTTCTACAGCCTTCTTCTGGGGTTCCTCTGTACGCTGCTGTTTCTGATCTGCGGCAGATGGATGGGAGAATTTCTGTTTTCCAATTCGCTTGCCGGAACCTTTATCGTCACTTTAGGCTGGATCTGTCCCTTCCTGTATCTGTCCACCACACTGCACAGCATCTTAAACGGGCTTGGCAAAACCACCCATACTTTCTTCCTAAACATACTGGGCCTGGCAATCCGCATTGCCTTTGTGCTGTTTGTCATCCCCCTTGCCGGCATCAAAGGCTATCTATGGGGCGCGCTGCTAAGTCAGATCGTTATGGCGGCAGGCGCGCTGCTGATGCTGTTAGTGCGCCGTTCACGGGTGCTTTAAGAGACAACACTATTGTTCCAGATTTATACGGACGCTGAAAAAATTGCCGCAAAAACATAGCTTTTCCTGTAAACATGAATTATAATGAGTAGAGATTCTTTACCATAAAAACGGATGATAACTTAAAGGAGATACTTATGAAACTAATCTTTATCAGACACGGCGAACCCGATTATTCCATAGATTCACTGACAGAAAAAGGCTTCCGCGAAGCCAGGCTGCTCGCCGAAAGAACCGCAAAATGGAACGTAACTGATTTCTACTGTTCACCCCTGGGACGCGCCAGAGATACTGCGGCGCCTACGCTGGAACAAACCGGCAGAGAAGCCGCAACCTTAGAATGGCTGCGGGAATTTGACGCTCCCATCTGGGATGAAATGATGACGCGCCGCAAAGTACCATGGGATTTCTATCCGGAATTTGTGACGGCGCACCCGGAACTGTTTGACCTTCGCCACTGGCAGGAAAATCCGGTAATGGCAGAGGGAAATGTTGGCGCAGAATACCGGCGGGTCTGTCAGAAACTGGATGACCTCCTCGCCCAGTATGGATATGTCCGCGAAGGCTACCGCTACCGCACCAATCCCGGTACCCGGCAGGACGCAGTCGTTGTCTGTTTCTGCCACCTGGGAATCATCTGCGCGCTGCTTTCACACCTGATTAACACCACTCCCAGCCAGCTGTGGCAGGGCTTTTTCCTGGCTCCCACTTCCGTGACAATTATAGGTACCGAAGAGCGTACCCCTGAGCAGGCATATTTCCGCTGTCAGGTAATGGGAGACGCCTCCCATTTGCTGATAAGGGGCGAACCAATCTCTCACTATGGCTACTTTACAGAACCCTTCCAGGGATAACTTCCCCGGAAGGGTTCTGTCAGAACTTTCGAAATTCATTAATATCATTTACCAGCTCCCTGAGACAGCGGATCTGATTGTCAAAAACACCCGACTTATACAGATTGATAAGAATCATTCCCACAGGCACCGCAATGATCATACCAATAATACTGCTGATCCGGTAACCGATATACATAAAAATCAGGGTAGCCAGCGGATCCATACCGATGGTATCTCCAACGATTTTAGGCTGAATCACCTGCCGGACAACCTGAGTAATCGCATACAGAATAATGAGTCCCACGGCAAACTGATAGTCAGCAGACAATATTTTGATTACCGCCCAGGGGGCTAACACCGTACCTGTTCCAAAAAAAGGAAGCATATCTAAAAAGGCAATCAGAAAAGCAATCAGCAAAGCATAATTCACCCGCAGAATCATAAGACCAACAATAAGAATCACATAGACAACGCCCATAATCTTAAATTGCGCCTTGAAATACCCTCCCACTACATGTTTCAAATCCTGAATTACCCCCGATACCCGGTTCCAGATTACGGCGGGCGTATGTTCTTTCAGTCCTTTCAGTATAAAGTCACGCTCTGCGGTAAAGAAATAGGCTGAGAGAATCGACATAATGATGGAAATGAGCGTTCCCGGCACATTTTTGGCAAAATTTCCCGCTGCCTGGAAGGTAGGTTCTCCGATTGCCTGTACCAGATCTCCGAAATAAGTGGCAAACTCAGCGGTAACTGACTGAATGCTCTCCTGGGTATTCTTTGGAAGCCTGTGATAGAAAGTCTCAAGATTCTCTCCGATTTCCTCAAAATCCCTCTGCCAATTCGAATAAATCTGCGGCAGATTTTCCACCACATTCACACATTCCTGAACAATTTTGGAAATTCCCAGATAACCCAGGCCGATCACGCCTGCAAGCACTGCTATAATAATCAGCATAGAGCTGTGTTTCCTTACAATCTTCACTTTTTTCTCCAGAAAACGCACCAGCGGATTGGCAATCATAGAAATGATCCACCCAATCACAAAAGGCATAAAAAACACAATCAATCTGGGAAAAATAAAACACAGACAAACAATCGTAAATACTGCCACCAGCAGGTTTACCAGGATCTTCAGATACTTCTCAGACCGTTTCATACCATCACCTCTTTATGATTACGCCTCTTTGCGCTCCACACCATATTTTTCTGCCAGCTCTTTCACTTTTTCGTCATATGCCCGGCGCTGTTTGCTCTGAATCAATTGCTGGTGGATCTGGCTTTGTACCTGCTCAAAGGCAAGCGCCTCCCCCTCCTTTCTATCCTCCACCAAAATTAAATGATATCCAAATTGGGTCTTTACGGGACCCAGCACCTGATTGAGTTCACCTGCAAACGCCGCTTTTTCAAACTCCGGCACCATCTGGCCTTTGGAAAAATATCCCAAATCTCCTCCCCTGTCTCTGGAAGGGCAAGTAGAATATGTTCTGGCCGCCTCCGCAAATGACAGACCTTCTGCAATCTCTTTTGCCACACGCAGGGCAAGCTCTTCCTCAGCTACCAGAATATGCCTGGCGCTGGCCTGTGCCTTTGGGGCAAACAGATGCGGATTTTCCCTGTAAAAATGCTTCTCTTCCTCTTCATTTACCGAAATGTTTTCCACTACGCTGGCGGCCGCCATCTGGCTTGCCAGCTCTGTGTTCAGCTTTTCAGCCAAATTAAGATATTCCTGCGATTCTGTAATCTTTTCTTCCACTGCCATTTTATGAAACAGATGGAAGGCAATGAGCTGATCTAACACCTGCTGCCTCGCCTTTAAGTCAGACATATGTATTTGCTGTTCGGGAGGATAATTGTCAATCACGTCACTCAGCTCCTGTTCCGTAATCTCATGTCCCGCCGCTACTGCTAAAATTTTTTCACTCATAGACTTCTGCGCTTACTGCGCGTCCTTTCTTAAATCTCTGGTAACATCTTATCACACTATCTAATCTGCGTCCAGTCACTTGTTTTTGCTTCTGAGAAATTCCATAATCGCCTCATAATGCTGCGGCTCATGGGGAAAGGTACACTTGCTGCAGTCTTTGATCCAGCCGCCCTTCGAGCTTTGAATCATATGCGGCGTCCCCGTACAGTCGTCATAAGGATTCATTGGGCAGAAGCAGAACAGGCAGTTGAACGATTCCGTCCTCATTCCCCTGTGGCATGGATAATACTGACAATTTTCATTTTTAAAATATTTATAACTGTGTTCCATAACTGCATCCTCTACAAATTATTTCGTCTGCCCCACCAGTAAGTCATAAAATAAATGATGGAAGCCAGAATCACAATCGTCGGGCCCGTGGCCACATTTACATAATAAGACACCAGGATTCCCAAAATCCCGGAAAACATCGAAAACAACACCGCAAAAAAATGGTATTCCCGCATATTTTCGGAAATATTTGCCGACGACGCCGCCGGAAGAATCAGCAGTGCGTTGATTATCAGTATTCCGATCCATTTGATGGAAACCATCACAATCAAGGCGGTTAGCACCGCAAAAAGATTCTCCATCCAGCCTGCCGAAATATGACGGCTTTTTGCCAGGGTGCGGTTCAGACTCACCGCCAGAAGTTTATTGAAACCAAACAGCCAGAATACCGCAACTACCGCCAGAATACCTGCAAGATACCAGAGTTCTTCCGGGGTGATGCTTAAAATATCCCCCACCAGAATACCGGAATATTTGCTGAAATTTCCTCCCCTGGACAAAATCGCAAGCCCCAGGGCAATGCTGCACGAAGAAAAAACAGATATCACAGTATCTGTGGAAGCGGAAACCCGGCTGCTGATCTGATTGAGCAGCAGCGCGAATATCACTGCAAATATGACCATGGAAATACTGGTATTATTTACGCCAAGGACCACCCCCACTGCGATTCCCGTCAGTGCGGAATGACCAAGCGCATCCGAAAAAAACGCCATTTTGCGGTTGACAATCATAGTTCCCATAAAACCAAACAGGGGCGTAATAACCAAAATGGCGAGAACGGCATATTTCATAAAATCATATTGCAGCCAGGAGAACCATTCCATCTACGCTTCCTCCTTCCCATACGGAAATACCTGCTGAAATTCCGGACTGGCGAACACCTCTCTGGCGCCGCCCTGTTTCTGCACCGTCTGATCTATCAAAATTACCTTATCCGCATATTTCCTCACATAAGCCAGATCATGGGAGATGAGGATTACCGCCAGATCATAATGTTCCTTGAGATTGTATATGGTGTGGTAGAACAATTCCATGCCATTCTGGTCAATACCGGAAACAGGTTCGTCCAATAACAGCAGATTGGGATCATCCATCAGCGCCATTGACAAAAGTACCCTCTGCAGTTCTCCTCCGGAAAGGTTGCACACCTGCTGGTCCAAAAGATACTCTGCCTCAAAAATCTGCAGATGCTCCAGAATCCTGCCGCGGATTTTCTTTCCCCGCGTCAAAAACACCGGAACATTGCTCTGATATGCCGCGATCATATCATAAACACTGACCGGAGTCTGTTTTTCCACATTCATAGACTGTGGAACATAACCCATTTTTAATTTCTGAATATGTCCATTTTCCCTGTCCTTGAATTCAATCGTCCCTGTATGCGGCAAATCTCCAAGAATGGCGCGAATCAGCGTTGATTTTCCTGCTCCGTTCCGCCCCACGACTGCATTGAGGCTGCCGCAGTGGATATGAAGATTGATATCCTTTAATATTTCCTGTTTTCCCAGAGTAACGCCCAAATGATTAATTTTGATACAATGAAGCCCGCAGGGCCTGATTATTTTTCGCAATTAAACTCTTCCTTTTCCTGCCGCCGCTCAATCTTCCCACAGACTGCGCAGCATTTCAATATTTTTCTGCACCGCAGACAGATAACTGTCTTTCTGATACTCTCCTCGAACCAGCGTATCCAGATAACAAACCTTCACATCCGTCTCCGCCTCCAGCATTTGTCCCAGATCTTTGCCATACCGTTCCTCGGCAAGCACAATCTTTACTCCATGCTCTGAAATCTGCCTGATCAATTCCGCCGCCTCTCCGGCACTGGTCTGGCGTTCTTCGTCCAGATTCAGGCAATACAGTTCCTCCATCCCAAGCTGCTTTGCCACATAGGCATACGCCTCATGAAGAATCACTACCGGCTCTTTCTCTGTCAGCGTTTTCAGCTCTTCTATCTGCTCTGTCAGTTCCTCAATTTTTCTGCAGTACTCCTCTGCATTTTCCTGATAACGCTGCTGATGCCGCGGGTCTGCCGCGCTGAAAGCAGCGGCAATATTCTGAACCATGTCTCTGTAAAGCTCTGTATCCATCCACACATGCGCATTTTCGCCACTGTGAACATGCGCTTCTTCCCGGCTGTCCTCCTGCCGATGCTCCTCCTCTGTATGACGTTCTTCCCGGCTGTTCTCCAGTTGATGTTCGTCGTCTGAATGGCTTTCTTCCTCTCCCGGCAAAAGACTAAGCCCCCCGGACGCCTGCGCAATGGTAAGCGCAGGATACGCCTCTGCTGTTTCTGTCAGAAAATTTTCAATCCCCCCGCCGTTTACCAGAAAAAGATCCGCCTGAGACAATAAAATCATATCCTGAGGCGTAAGCTGATAATCATGCATACAGCCTGTCTGAGGCTCGCTCAGATTCTGCAGCGACACGTCCGGAACATTTTCTGTCACATTAAGGGCTGCAATATACACCGGATAAAAAGAAGTCACCGCCCTGAGGCGGGTATCCTTTTGTCGTCCCTCATCCAGGCTCATATAAGTCCCTGTAAAAATACCGCTTGCCAAAGTAATGGCAAGCAGCATGAGTGCAACAAACAAATATTTACTTTTCTTCATATGATCCTCTATTCTGTCTGCTGTTCAAATCCCAGCAGCTCGTCCATCAGATTCCATATTTCTTCTCTGCCCTGCTTTGACAGCGCTGAATAAGGCAAAATCGGCGTCCCCGGCTTCACCTGCAGCTTTTCTTTTATCATTTTTACATGCTTTTGCACCTGGCTTCGCTTAATCTTGTCCAGCTTCGTTGCAATAATGATAGGATCATATCCCTGATAAACCACCCAGTCATACATCTGCTTATCATTGACAGAAGGCTCATGCCGGATATCAATCAGCAAAAACACCGCTTTTAACTGGCGGGAGGAATGGAGATAATTTTCGATCATCTGTCCCCATTTTTCCTTTTCTTTTACAGAAACTCTGGCATATCCGTAACCTGGAAGATCCACCAGATACATGGCGTTATTAATGTTGTAATAATTAATGGTCTGGGTTTTTCCAGGCTGTGCAGAAGTTCTTGCCAGCGATTTCCGGTTCATCAGTCCATTGATCAGGGATGACTTTCCCACATTGGATTTCCCTGCAAACGCCACCTCCGGCTTATCCGTATCCGGCAGCTTACTGGTAACGCCGCATACAATTTCCAACTCCACGTTCTTTATTACCATAAATCTCTCCTTACTCTGCCAGGGCTGTCTTTAATACCTGTTCCATGTTCTCTACAAATACAATTTCCAGTCCCTTTTTGATCTCCTGGGAAATTTCCGCCACATCCGGCTCGTTCTTTTGAGGAACGCAGATCGTCTTGATGCCCGCGTTCTTTGCCGCCAGAATCTTCTCCTTTAGTCCTCCGATGGGAAGAACTCTTCCCCGCAGGGTAATTTCCCCGGTCATGGCCACATCCTTGCGCACTTTTCGCTTCGTTATTGCGGAAAGCATAGCCGTCGCCATGGTAATGCCTGCCGAAGGGCCGTCTTTGGGAACTGCTCCCTCCGGAATATGGATATGGATATCGTACTCTTTAAAAAATTCCTTATCTATTCCATATTGCTGGCTGACAGAGCGTATATAACTGATTCCCGCCTGTGCGGACTCCTTCATCACATCTCCGAGCTGTCCGGTAAGCTGAAATTCTCCTTTGCCCGGCATAATATTTACTTCAATCTGCAGAGTATCTCCGCCCACGCTGGTCCAGGCAAGCCCCCGCACAATTCCCACCTCATCGCTTTCATTTACCAGGTCATAATTATATTTCTCTTTTCCAAGCAGTTTCCCCAGACTGTTTTCCGTAATTTTTACCGTCTTTTTCCGGGTTTTTCCCTGCTGGTACAGCTCTCTGGCCGCTTTACGGCAGATCTGTCCTATTTTGCGCTCCAGATTACGGACGCCCGCTTCCCTGGTATAACTGCGTATCAGTTTTTCCAGCGCGTGATCACTGATGGAAAGCTGTCCTTCCTGCAATCCGTTCTTCTCCATCTGCTTTGCGATCAGATGTTCTCTGGCGATATGCGCCTTCTCATTTTCTGTATAACTGCTGACCTCAATAATTTCCATACGGTCCAGCAGAGGCTTTTGAATATCCTGCAAAGAATTTGCCGTGGCAATAAACAGCACTTCAGACAAATCCAGGGGCAGTTCCACATAGTGATCGCGGAAGCGGCTGTTCTGCTCGCTGTCCAACACTTCCAGCAGTGCGGACGCTGTGTCTCCCTTATAATCACTGCTGATTTTGTCAATTTCATCCAGCAGCATCAGAGGGTTTTTCACTCCGGCATTTTTCAGTCCGTTTGCAATTCTTCCCGGCATGGCTCCCACATAGGTCTTTCTGTGTCCCCTGATTTCCGCTTCATCCCGGACTCCTCCCAGACTGATGCGCACATATTTCTTATCAAGCGCGCGCGCCACAGAACGTGCGATACTGGTCTTGCCTGTTCCGGGCGGCCCCACCAGACAGATGATCGGGCTGTCCCCCTTGGCGGTCAGGTTGCGCACCGCCAGAAATTCCAGCATACGCTCTTTCACCTTTTCCATACCATAGTGATCCTCGTCCAATATTCTCTCGGCGTCTTCAAGATTGCGGTTATCTTTCGACGCCTTATTCCAGGGCAGTTCCAGTACGGTTTCTATATATCCCCGGATTACTGCATTTTCTGAAGAATTAGAGGAAACGTTCTTAAAACGTTCAATCTCTTTTCTGAGCTTTGCCTTTACTTCTTCGTCCGCTTCCAGCTTTTCTGTCTCCTGCAAAAAATGATCTGCCTCTGATACCGTATTGTCTTCGCCCAGCTCTTCCCGGATCAGACGCATCTGTTCCCGCAGAATATATTCTTTCTGGTTCTTATCTACTTTTTCCTTCACCTTGCTCTGGAATTCTGTTTTAATCTGAATAATATTAATCTCATTCAGCAGTATGAGCATCAATTCCTCATACCTCTCCTGGAGACTTCCCGCCTCCAGCAGCTTCTGCTTTGCCTCGAACCCCACCGGAAGATTATTTCCCACATAATCAAGAAGCCTGCATAAATCCTGCATATCCAGAATCTGCTTTGCCAGCTCCTTGCCCGGTTTGGGATTCAGTCTGCAGTAACGTCCAAAAGTCTCCTGTACCCCTCTGAGCATCGCCTCCTGCATTTCTGCCGGCAGCGCTTCCTCTTCCTGCTCCAGCGCCTGAACCTCTGCAAAAAGACATTCTTCTGCCACAAGCTCCATAAGCCGCGCACGGGTTTCACCTTCCACCAGCACGCGGACCACATTATTCTGAAGCTTGATGACCTGCTTTATGACGGCAAGAACCCCGATTTGATATAAATCCGCCTTCTCCGGTTCTTCCTTATCAACGCTTTTCTGAGTGATCAGAAATACTGTCTGATCCTCTACCATGGCATTTTCCAATGCCTTGATGGATCTGTTTCTGCTCACGTCAAAATGTGCCACCATACCAGGGAGAATCGTCATTCCCCGAAGTGCCACTGCCGGAACCTTTCTGTATTCTTCACTCATAATTTCTCTCCTCAGGCAGATTTACTCTCTTTGCCATACATAATTTCAATCTCTTTGTTTTCCTCTATCACTTCTTTTGTAATTCTGCAGCTTGTGATAGACGTATCGGAAGGCACGCGGTACATCAGATCCATCAGCGCCTTTTCCACAATCGCACGCAGTCCGCGCGCACCGGTTTTCCGTTTCACAGACTTTTCCGCAATCGCTTCAATTGCTTCTTCATCAAAGGTAAGCTCCACGCCGTCCATGCTGAACAATGCCACATACTGGCGAATCAGAGAATTTTTAGGCTCCTTGAGGATTCGTACCAGCGCATCCTTATCCAGCGCGTCCAGAGAAACCGTTACGGGAACACGTCCCACAAATTCCGGGATCATCCCAAATTTCACAAGATCCTGCGGAAGCACCTTCTTTAAAATCAAGCCGACATTTTTCTCCCGTTTATCTGCAATCTCTGCATTAAATCCCATGGATTTCTGATCCATTCTGCTTTCTACAATCTTATCCAGACCCTCAAAGGCGCCGCCGCAGATAAATAAAATATTGGTGGTATCAATGGAAAGCAGCTCCTGCTGCGGATGCTTCCTGCCTCCCTGAGGCGGAACGCTTGCCACGGTTCCCTCTAAAATCTTCAGCAATGCCTGCTGTACGCCCTCGCCGGACACATCGCGGGTGATGGAAGGATTCTCAGATTTTCTGGTAATCTTGTCAATCTCATCCACATAGATAATTCCCCGTTGGGCGCGCTGGATATCTCCGTCTGCCGCCTGGATAATTTTCAGCAGGATATTTTCCACATCCTCACCCACATAACCTGCCTCCGTCAAAGTTGTGGCGTCCGCAATGGCAAAGGGCACGTTCAATACCCGCGCCAGCGTCTGTGCCAGAAGCGTCTTGCCGCATCCGGTCGGCCCCAGCATCAGAATATTGCTCTTTTGCAGTTCCACGCCCAGATCCTGAGGCGCAAAAATCCTCTTATAATGATTGTAAACGGCTACTGAGAGTACTTTCTTCGCCTCTTCCTGACCGATCACATAATCATCTAAAAATTTCTTCATCTCCACAGGAGTCAGAAGGTTGATTTCATCTGTATCTTCCTCAACAACTTCTTCCTCTTCCAATTCTTCTTCCAGTTCCTCTTCAATGATCTCTGCACAAATATCCACACATTCATCACAGATATACGCACCGCTGGGTCCGGCAATCAGTTTACGAACCTGACCATCGGTCTTGCCACAGAAGGAACAGCGTATTCTGTCTTCAAATCTTCCGGCCATATTTACCTCCCGTTTCCTTAAAATTCCTTAAAAGGGACAGTAGCATATGCTCGCTGTCCCCCTTATCTTACTTTCTGTTCGTAATCACACCATCAATCAGCCCATATTCTTTTGCTTCTTCCGCGGACATATAATTATCCCGCTCAGTATCGGCAGCAATCACTTCATATGGCTGTCCTGTGTTTTCTGATAAAATAGTATTCAACCGTTTCTTGGTATTTAAAATATTATTCGCAGCAATCTGTATGTCTGTCGCCTGTCCTTTGGCTCCGCCCGAAGGCTGGTGAATCATAATCTCCGCATTGGGAAGCGCAAAACGCTTGCCTTTGGTTCCTCCGGCCAGAAGAAACGCTCCCATGCTCGCTGCAAGTCCGATGCAAATCGTCTCCACATCACACTTAATATAATTCATCGTATCGTAAATTGCAAGCCCCGCGCTTACCACGCCGCCCGGGGAATTGATGTACAGATGTATATCCTTTCCCGGATCTTCTGATTCCAGAAACAGAAGCTGCGCTACCACAAGTCCTGCAGTTGTCTCATTCACTTCTTCTCCCAGAAAGATAATCCTGTCTTTTAACAGTCTGGAATAAATATCGTAAGACCGTTCTCCTCTGCTGGTTTGTTCAACGACATAAGGTACTAGACTCATGAAACCTCCTCCTTATTCTGCATCTTTCTCCTCTACATACTCCATAATCAGTTTCACTGCCTTCTGAACGGCGAGATCCTTTTTCAGATTCTCTTTCTCGGATTCTCCCATCCAGTCTTTCATCGTATCCGGCTCCATTCCATACTGTTCCGCCATCCTGGTGATCTCAGCGTTTACATCTTCCTCTGTCACCTCGATCTCTTCTTTGACCGCGACTGCCTCCAATACCAGACCAGCCTGTATGCGTTTCAGCGCTTCCGGCTTCATCTGCTCCAACATCTGTTCTACCGAAGTACCGCTGAACTGCACATACTGCTCCAGAGACAGTCCCTGCTGGGAAATCCTGTTCGCAAAATCATCTACCATGGATTCTGCCTGTGTATTTACCATTACATCCGGAATTTCCATTTGTGAGCCTTCCACAACCTTCTGGACAGCTTCGTCCTCCTGTGTGCGTCTCGCCTCTTCTTCCTTGCGTTCCGCAAGCTTCTTCTTCACATCTTCTTTATATTCCTCAAGCGTGTCAAATTCAGATACATCCTGAGCAAACTCATCATCCAGCTCCGGCAGTTCGTTGGTCTTAATCTCATTAATCTTTACCTTAAACACTGCTGGCCTGCCGGCAAGCTCCGGCGCATGGTATTCTTCCGGGAACGTTACGTTCACTTCCAGTTCATCGCCTGTATTTTTGCCAATGAGCTGATCCTCAAAATTATCAATAAAGGAGTGGGAACCAATGACCAGAGAGTGGTTCTCGCCCTTTCCGCCTTCAAAAGCAACGCCGTCCACAAATCCTTCAAAATCAATCACCGCCGTATCGCCGTCTTCAATCGCACGGTCTTCTACGGTAACGGTCCTTGCATTGCTCTTTCTTTCCTTGTCAATCTCATCATTGAGTTCTTCTTCTGTCACTGCGGTATCAATCCTGGTAACTGTAACGCCCTTATACTCGCCAAGCGTTACCTGCGGCTTTACAGCAACCTCCGCCGTATAAATAAAAGCTTTTCCCTTTTCAATCTGCGTAATGTCAATGTCAGGTCTGGAAACAACTTCAATTCCGGACTCATCCACAGCCTGCGGATAGGACTGAGTAATCAATGTATTGGCCGCTTCTTCAAAAAAAACTTCCGGGCCGTACATTTTCTCAATCATCATTCGCGGCACCTTGCCCTTACGGAACCCCGGAATGCTGATTTTGCTCCTCTCTTTCATATAAGCAGTCTGCATTGCTTTTTCCAACTCCTCCGCCGGAAGTTCAATCGTAAGCTTTGCCATATTTTTTTCTAAATTTTCAACCTGTACACTCATTACTGCTATTTCCTCCTTAAAATTCAAGAATGCCGCCGGTACCTGCCGGAAGCTATTTCAGTCTGGGAATACTGTTCACTCCTGGATCATGAACGTGCAAATATCCCCTGACAATTGCCTTTGGTCATGAGATTTCGCACTTCTGAATTATTTTTTATGGTCTGTACACTACATACACAGATTTACATGAACAGTAATAGGGATCTTTCTCTATTGTGGCATTGCAGAGTACTCCCCCAACTTACACCATTCTGAGATTATAGCATACTCATTCAGAAAATACCAGTATTTTTTTCGTATTGTACAAAATTTTAATCCATATCCATCAATTCCTGCATCAGATTGGTATAGTCGGTTCTCTGATCTTTCAGAAATTTAATGGCTGTAGAAGGATGGCTGTTGAGTATTCCGGTGAGCAGATACGGGATATCATATCCCCATACGGCTCCTTCTTCTTTCAGTTTCAGCATATGTTTTTCCACAAAACGAATCATTGGAATCTCATTATATTTGGGATTCTTAAGAAAACTGAGCAGCGCCTCCAGAAAGCAGTTTCCGGCCCCGCGTCCCATGCCGTTTACCGTCGCGTCCAAAAGGCATATGCCCATGCGGCACGCCTCAATGGTATTGGCAAACGCAAGCTGCTGGTTATTATGCGCGTGGATTCCCACCGTCTTCCCCGCTGCATCCGCGGCCTCCACATATTTCTGCGACAGCTTTGTAATCTGTTCCGGGTAAAAAGATCCAAAACTGTCCACCAGATAGATGACGTCCACAGCGCTTTTTGACAAAAGCTGCAGCGCCGCGTCCAGATCATCGCTGTTCACTTTGGACACCGCCATAATATTTACCGTTACCTCATATCCCTTTTTCTTAAGATGCTCTATCATCTCAACGGCAGCCGGAATCTGATGAATATAAGTGGCCACTCTTACAAGATCAATCACACTGTCTTTTTTGGGGAGAATATCTTTCTTATAATCACAGCGTCCCACATCCGCCATCACGGAAATTTTTAAGGACGACTTGTTATCTCCCACAACGGCGCGGATATCTTTTTCCTCACAGAATTTCCACTTTCCGAAATCTTTTGGATCAAACAATTCTTTCGACGCCTTATAGCCAAACTCCATATAGTCGACGCCCGCCCTGATATTAGCCTCATACAGATCCCGCACAAAATCATCGGAAAATGCAAAATTATTTACAAGCCCTCCGTCGCGCATCGTGCAGTCCAGCACTTTAATATCCGGGCTGTAATCCATCAACGTTCTCTTATTATAGTTCTCAATCTGCATTTTTTTCCTCCATCCCGTGTTCCGCCAATACAAAGATGCTGTCTGCGGAAAAATTTCCGGAAAACAGCATCTTTTATGCTCGCACTTTAAATTGTTAAACTTTAAATTGCTAAAGTATTTACATCATACTAAAGAACGGCCTGCTTGTCAATGTTTTTCCGAAAATTCTGCTATTTGAGTTACCAGTCCAGCAATCGCCGACATTATGGACAAATCATGTCCGCATAAGGAAATCCGCAATTTGGAGATATCGCACGAGGAAAAACCCATGCCTCAAAGAAGCATGGGCTGAACGGTTACTATTTAAGAAATTTTCCAAGTACCTCCATAAAAATACCGATATCCAGCGGTTTTGCAATATGCGCGTTCATTCCGTTCTTTAACGCCGCCTCTTTATCTTCTTCAAGCGCATTGGCTGTCATAGCGATAATCGGCAGCGTTTTCACATCTTTTCTCTGCATATTGCGGATGGTTCTGGTGGCCTCATAACCATTCATAATCGGCATCTGCACATCCATCAGAACAATGTCATAATAATATTCCTCAGATTTTTCCACCATGGAAACTGCGTCTGTTCCGTCCGGCGCAGATTCCACCTGGAAACCGGACTCTGTCAGAATCACTTCCGCAATTTCACGGTTCAGCTCAATGTCTTCCACTAAAAGTACGCGCTTTCCGCTGAAGTCAGCCAGAGTCCATGCCGGAGCTTCGGCTTCTTTCCCATTCAGATTATTTGCTGCGATCAGCGCTGATTTTAAATCCGACATAAAGAGAGGCTTCGCACAAAACGCTGTGACTCCCGCTTCTTTTGCCTCTTCTTCAATATCTGTCCAGTCGTACGCCGTCAAAATAATAATAGGCGCGTCGTCTCCAACTGCTTTACGGATCAGCTTTGCGGTTTCCACGCCGCTGGTTTCCGGCATCTGCCAGTCGATGATATACGTATGATAGGAATCTCCTTCCTCATAGGCAATCCTGGCCCGGTATGCCGCCTCTTTGCCGGAAGTCGTCCATTCGGAACGCATCCCAATCTGCGTCAGCATCTTGCTGACGCTGTTGCATGTATTGAAATCATCATCCACAACTATGGCGCGCAGACCGTGAAGCTCCTTGAGCTGTTCCGCATTTTTCTCAATATCCTGAAGTTTTAAAGTGATTTCCACTGTAAAGGCGCTGCCCTTTCCTGTCTCGCTCTCAACGCTGATATTCCCGTTCATCATCTCAACAATATTCTTGGTAATCGCCATACCAAGCCCGGTGCCCTGAATACCTGACTGGGTAGCCGTAGACTCGCGCTCGAACGGCTCGAAAATATGCTTGACAAATTCCGGAGACATTCCGATTCCGTTATCTTTGATAATAAAAATATAATCGCCGTATCCATGGCGGAAGGTGGTTTTTTGCATAATGCGGAAGGTGATGGTACCTCCGGCGGGCGTATATTTTACCGCATTGCTTAAAAGGTTGATAAATACCTGGTTCAGCTTAAGGGCGTCCGCTATCACATCTTCATTTGTAACCTCAAACGTATCAATAAATAATTCCAATTGCTTCGCCTTTACCTGAGGCTGGATAATATTTACCAGGTTATGCATAAGTTCCGAAATATTGCACTCCTGCTCTTTAATCTGCACCTTTCCGCTCTCAATACGGCTCATATCCAGGATATCATTGATCAGGCTCAGCAGATGGTTGCTGGAAGACAGCACCTTCTGCAGACAGTCCTTCACCTGATCTTTGTTATTAATATGGCTCACCGCAATCGTTGCAAATCCTATAATTGCGTTCATTGGCGTACGGATATCATGGGACATATTGGACAGGAACGTGGTTTTTGCTTTGTTGGCATGCTGCGCCTGCATCAAAGCCTCCTGCAGCGCCTGGGTAATGCGTATTTCCTTTTCTTTGACATCTGTGATATTCTGACGGATGAATAAACTCTTGCTTACTTTTCCGTCCTTCCGCTCCAGACAGATCAGATTCACATGTTCCCATTCATCTTTACCATCTCGGAATACATGAGACTCAAAACGAAGATCATTCTGTTTCTCCATGGCCTCTATCACCGCTTCCATGCTGATCTGACTGGCAAATTCCCGGCGTTCGTCCTCTTCTTTTACCCAGGAACTCAGATATGGAACCAAATCCTTATATTCTCCATTAATCGGAATATCGTTCTTCTCCGGGGAAGTACCTGCCAGATACTGATACGTGCCCGTCTCAAAATCCACCATTACAAAACGGGAAAACAGCGTATTGACACCGCTGATGATATAGCTCATCTGCAGATTTTCTTCCTTCAGCCGCTTGCGTTCCCTTCTTGTCCGCACAATTAAAGTCAGTATATAAATGGCAAACAGAATCAGCAGCATAATCTCCAACTGAATGCCCACCAGATTCTCTTCCCTGATCATTGCCTGGGTAACGCTCTTTGGAAACGTCTGTACAAGAATAAATTCATTTTCCGGCAAATCAATTAAACAGATGTTATCCGTTTTGCTGTCGGAGCTGCAGATAAAAGATCCTTTGCCGCCGTTATCAAATATTTTCCGGGACTTTTGAGCAGTCTCTCCGTCAATAATGCCATTTTCCACAAGCATATCAAGCAAATCTCCCTGATGCGCTTTGGCGTCAGAACAGGCGACGACCGTTCCATCCCGCATACAGAGATGTACGGACGCCTCCTGTCCGAAATAAGTAGTTGCAAGCATGCTCTTTAAATATTCTTCCGCCAGATATGCGCCCCGCAATACGCCGACAATTTCACCTTTAAAGCGGACCGGCGCATAAAAACACAGCATCGTTTCATTAAAAAACTGAGAGTCAAATACGACAGAGATCCCGCTCTCTCCTTTCATGCCGTTGAGATAATAATCGTGGTCCGCACCATCGGAAGTGCGCCCGTCCGACGCATGATTAATCCCGTCCTTCCCTGTAAAAACCACTGTGTCAAACAATGAATTGCTCTCAATCTCTTTTAACATCTGGTCAGTAACTTCCGGCCTTGTCAAACTCTCGCCTATAAAAAATGTATACGTATTAATAATATTCAGGCCATTTTCCAATTCCACATTAATCTGCTCGCCCGTCTGTTCTGCGGAATCTGTGGCATATCTTTTATTCTGTTCCTCCATGCGTCTGCTGTTCTGTACCGTATACCACTGAAATAGCATGATAATCGCTGCTAACAGTACTAGCACATATATCAACGACTGCAGCAATTTCTTTCTTTGCTTCATTCCAAACTCCTCCCTGACGTTTTCTTATATGAAATTATCTATATATTTATTATACTACCGCACCGCTCACAAATCAATGTTCTGAAAAATTTTAAATCTTAACTCTTCTCTTCTATACCTGGAATCCATTCGTCAATTTGCGTATAGTAACGCTGAAACAACGCCCGTTCTGCGTGATCATACTTTAGTTTCTGATACGGTTCAAATATATTTTTTCATTTCATAATGAAGTGTAAGAAATTTTTTTCCTGTTGTCAATATTCTGTAAAACGGCCTTGGAAATCAGTTTTTTTTGCTGGCCAGGGACAACCGCCGGCATTCTTTGCGGCGCTTTGAGCATCTGCTGAAGCAAAAATCAAATGCATCTGTAAAAAAATGAAGACAAAAGACGAAGGATCTGTTATGCCGCAAAAGCGGCGCAGCCGCACAATCACCCAAAGCCGCCCGGAACAAACCGTTCCAGGCAAAGGATTGGTCTGAGGGCGCCCGCTTTTAAGAATGCGCTCAGACTGCCAGTTCATCCAGGGATTTGAAAGTATAGCCCATCTCCTCCCATTTGGTAAGCAGTTCGTCTATAATCTCTCCATTGGTTTTTGAGGTATTATGTAACAGCACAATGGCTCCCGGATGCACCCGCTTTAAGAGTTTGTCAAAGGCTTCTTCATGACTGGGCTGACTGTCCTGGTTCCAGTCCACATAGGCAAGGCTCCAGAAAAAGGTTTTATACCCCAGTTCTTTGGCAATCTGCAGGTTGTTTTCACTGTATTTTCCCTGAGGCGGACGGTAATATTTTGTCATCGGCGTTCCCACCGTCTGCTCATATAAAGTTTCCAGTTCTCCCAGCTCTTTGGAAAATTCGTCTTTGTTCATCTGGGACATATCCGGATGGTGATAACTGTGGTTTCCCACAATATGCCCTTCCTCCACCATGCGCTTCACCAGGTCCGGACTGGTAGTCAGATAATTTCCCACAATAAAGAATGCTGCCTTGGCATTATGCTTTTTCAAAGCATCCAGAATCAGCGGCGTATTGCCGTTTTCAAACCCGCAGTCAAAGGTAAGATACAGCGCTTTATCCTGCGTATCCTGGGCATAAAATGCATCATACTTTGCCATCTCCTCAAAGGTAGCGTTTGCTACCGGAGGCTTTCCTTCCTCCTGGAAACTCAAGCCCCAGTTATCCGCCTCCTGCCGCATTGCCGTAGCTGCCGCCGGCACTACCCGGGCGGCAAAACGCCCCACAAAAAAAGCTCCTACAAATAACACCAGTACCAAAAAAAACGATTTTGCCTCTAATTTTTTCCACACAATCATCACTCCATGTCCCCGAAACGGGAGGACATTTTTCTTTTTGTTACATATATATTTGTAAAAGAACTTTTTCATTCCAAAAAATAAGAAAACCGGGAACAAAATGGTTATTGTACCCGGTTTTCTTCATTTATCTGCAATTTATACCGCAGCTTATTTTTTTACTGTTTTCTTCACCGTCTTACTGTACGTTTTGCTGTATATCGTCTTTTTGCCGGATTTTGCATAGGCGCGGACTTTTACATAATACGTCTTGTTCTTTTTCAGCTTTTTCAAGGTAACTGTCGTCTTTTTGCTCTTGATTTTTTTCGCTGATTTAAACTTCTTATTCGTTGCATACGTAATTTCATATCCTTTGGCTCCGGTTGACTTCTTTAATTTCAGAACCAGTTTTCTTCCGGCTTTATTGGTAATCTTCGTAACCTTGCCTGCCTTTGGCAGTATATCAAAGACAGCGTTTTTGGTTCCTGTATAGGCTCCGGTACCAGTAATCTTAACCTTGCCCTGGCCTACCTTCTTGTTATTGCTGTAGGTAACTTTATAATCTATATTTAATTTCAGCTTTGTTCCGTTATACGTTACCGTTACCGCCGGCTTGCGCTGTTTTCCATTATAAGTTATATTCGCTACTTTTACTTTCGCGGAGGCAATGGAAACCGGCGTAATCACCGGAGCATTTTCTGTCCATTTTGCCGTTAAGGTGAGGTCAGAAGTAATGACCGTATTAAAATCAAACGCAGCCGCTGCTCCCGGTGCATACCAGCCTGCAAATGTATAGCCTGCTTTTACCGGATCCGCAGGTTTTTGTACAGTACTGCCCTGCGTTACGGTCTGTGTTGTAACTGCGCTTCCGTTATCAGCATTAAAGGTAACGGTAAAGGAAACTGTCTCGCCCGGTTTTGTCAGAGCTTTTATCGCCGCGTCTACAGCCGCTTTGGCCGCGTCTATTTCTTCCTGTGTTGCCGTGGGACTTTCCGCTTTTGCTTTGGCGTCCGCCAATGCCTGCTGCAGATTTGCCCAGCTTTCTTCCGTATACTCGGAAGCAGTCAGTTTTCCGGCTTCTGCAATTGTTTCAGCCAGAGCCGTATAATCATCTACAGTGGCGCTGTTCTTCTCCCACTTTGCAGTTAAAGTCAGATCCGACGTAATCGCCGTTGTAAAATCAAACGCTTTTTGTGCGCCTTCTGCAAACCAGCCCTGGAATTTATAACCAAACTTCTCAGGATCTTCCGGTTTTTTCACTGTTTCACCATCTGCTACTGTCTGTGTCTCATTTTCACTTCCATTGTCGGCAGCAAATGTAACCGTATGAGATTCTGCGGGATTGCCGTCTTCTTTTTCAAGTTCTTTTATTGCCGCTTCCACTGCCGCTTTCGCTGCGTCTATATCAGCCTGCGTTGCTGTGGAGCTTTCTGCTTTTTCCCTGGCATCTGACAACGCCTTCTGCAGATTTGCCCAGCTTTCTTCCGTGTACTCAGAAGCGTCTAATTTTTCGGCTTCTGTAATTGCTTCAGCCAGAGCTGAATAATCGTCCACATTGGCGCTGTTTTTCTCCCATTTTGCAGTTAACGTAAGATCTGTCGTAATCGCTGACGCAAAATCAAACGCTTCTTCTGCATCTTTTGCAAACCAGCCCTGGAATTTATAACCAAACTTCTCAGGATCTTCCGGCTTTTTCGCTGTTTCACCATCTGCTACTGTCTGTGTCTCATTTTCACTTCCATTGTCGGCATCAAATGTAACCGTATAAGATTCTGCAGGATTGCCGTCTTCTTTTTCAAGGTCTTTTATTGCTGCTTCCACTGCCGCTTTGGCCGCGTCTATTTCCGCCTGTGTTGCCGTGGGACTTTCTGCTTTGGCTTTAGCGTCTTCCAGAGCCTTCTGCAGATTTGCCCAGCTTCCTTCCGTATAATCGGCGGCGTTCAGCTTTTCGGCTGCTTCAATCACGGCTCCAAGAGCTTCGTAATCGTCTACATCTTCACTGATCTTCTGCCATTTTGCAGTTAACGTAAGATCTCCTGTGACAGGTGTTTCAAAATCAAACGCTTCTGCCGCATCTTCTGCAAACCAGCCCTGGAATGTATGGCCAAATTTCTCAGGATCTTCTGGTTTTGCAACTTTCTCTCCTTTTGCAACTACCTTGCGTTCTGTATCTGTTCCGTTTTGAAATGAAACTGTACAGACATCGGACGATGCGATCCATTTTGCGGTCAATGTAAGATCCTGTATAACAGGTGTATCAAAATCAAATGCTTCCTCTTCACCTTCCGCAAACCAGCCTGCAAAAACAAAATCATCCTTACTGGGTTCTTCTGGTTTTTCTACTTTTTCACCTAAAGCTACAGATACGGCAACAGGATCGGTACCGTTATCTGCATCGAAGGTAACGGTTACCTTTCCAGCTGCAGGGCGCTCTGTTACTACAATCTGCGCCGGCCCTGTGCTGATCTCTACGGCCTGATCTGCTGTATCTGTTACCGCCAGATCTGTCAGAGCCAGATTGTAAGTTCCCACTGCCGCATCTTCCTTAACGGAAAGTACGATTTCAGCAAAATCTGCCAGAGACGCTGTATTGTCCGCTGCAGCGGTAAACACATAAATTGTTTTTCCATCGCTTTGTTCCATGGTCAGCGTTCCTGCCGCTGTATTTTTCAACGTTACCTGCGGATTTTCAAAAATCTCTGCATCGTAATCAAGGGCAAAACGAACCTCTTTCACTTTTGTCTCTGCTGAAAGACCTGTAAGCTCCATCTGTACAGCAGCTTTGCCGCCCTGCAATGCCGAACCTCCTGTAAGAAGCGCCTGCGGACCGACTGCGCCCAGCTTAACAGATACTTCTGAGATTTCCATATTTCCATTATTTGTAAATGGCGTAGCATTTTCCATATAAACTCTAACTTTTTCTGTATAGACAGGTGAGAACTTCATAGAAACCGCTGTTCCTGCTGTCGTCATCGTCTGTCTGGGAGCTTTTACCCAGTCGGAACCGTCAAAATACTGCGCTTCCAATACGGAAGGCACGGCGCGTCCTCTGCTGCCTGAGAAATTCAGGGTAATCAGGTTTAATAATTGTGCTTCTTCCCAGGAAAATTCTACATATTCATTCTTTCTGGAGGCGCTGTTTGCCGGAAGCAGCACAGAAGCACCTCTGCTGTACATATTCGTCCAGGTAGTAGCTGCGTCTCCATCTACCATTTTTTCCGGATAATTGTTTACGTTACCTGTAAAGGACGCTGTTGCAGACGCCTTGCCCGTGGCAAGCTCCACATCAGTCTCTGCCGCATCATCTTCCGTCACGGCTGCCGATGCTTTCAGCGTGCATCCTTCCACGGTTCCCTCTGCTTTTCCTTCTGTCAGCGCTCCCCATGTAACCTTTCTCATTACGCTGTATTTACCGGCATTACTATTGTAATTTACCCGTACTGCCGACGGAAGCACCGGAGTCATGCCAGCCGGAACTTTAATTGCTACCGGCTCTACAGATTCCTCTGTTCCTGTTACGGTAATAGCTGCGGGAGCGCTGCCCGTTCCGTCTGCAGTCACCGCAATCGGCACCTGAACTGGTTTTAAGTCTTTTGCAGATACCGTCAGCACCGCATTTCCTGCTTTTTTACCAGATTTTAAGATGACAAGCACTTTTCCATTGTAAGCTGTGCGCTCAGCATGATTCGTGCTTTCCACATTTCCAAATTTATAAAGCTCTGCGCTCTCCTGCTTGCCGTTGTCTACGCCAAAAATTTGAGTTTCGCCCGTGATATCAAAGTTTACAAGATCCTGTGCGTCCGGCACCATATTGCCGTCTTCATCCACAATCGTACATTCTACATAAGAAAGACTGCTGCCGTCTGCCGCCAGAACTGTCTTATCTGCAATTGCCTCGATCGTATACGGCGTCTTAGAAGTCGTAACGCTGTCTTCCGCCACTACTTCATTCTTTGTGTCATACGCTTTCACAGATAAGGTTCCCGGTTCGTACGGTACCGTCCAGGTCAGATGCAGTTTGCCGGAATTCAACTCGCCTTCGTCAAGCGCCGCTCCATTGCTGGTGTAGCCGCCCGGATTGGAACTGTCGCCCCATGATTTATCATCCTGCGTCTTTTCAGACGTCTCATAATAATTCTTACCATATGCTGTTTGTTTCTCATCAAAACTCTTCTTGCCAAGAGATTTGCCGTTTAAAAATAACTCTGCGGAAGGCTGATTCGTATTTACCCACACCTCAACTTCTTCGCCTTCATGCCACTGATCCCAGTTTGCAGGCAGTACATGTACCATTGGCGTTTTTGTAATCCACTGGCTCTGATACAGATAAAAACTGTCTTTGGAGAATCCTGCCGTATCAATCGTACCAAAGGAAGCTACGCCCACCGGATAAACGGCATATGGCGTCGGCTCGCCCAGGTAATCAAATCCACTCCAGATAAATTGTCCGATAAAGCTCTTTCTGTCACGGTCTTTCTTTAATCCATACTCATTTGACATCGTCCAGGATGCAAAATCGTTATCATAATTGGAACCGCCGCGTCTGCCCGGCGTCTGGTTGATACCGGTATTGGCAAACTGCGGATCCAGATAAACGCCTCTGGAAGAAGTCTGGGAAGATGATTCCGATTCAAAAAAGAACGTCTTCGTGCCCTTTTCCAGCAAAGCATTATTGGACTCACCAATCGAATAACGGCTCATCAGCCCGTCTACTGATTTTGCTGTATTATAATTTAATCCATAACCGTCAAGCACCTGATTTACATAACCCCATACGCTCGTCACTGCCGGAACGGAACGCTCCTGGTCGCCTCCCATCAACACATAACGGCTTTCGTCAACTGCCTTTATATCACTGCTCAAACGTACTGCTTCGGTATATTCGTTGATTGCAGTGGGATTTACACCCAGAGGATCATATTTTGTCAAATCATACCAGGACGGTTTTGTTCCGCAGCCGCGAACCTCGTTGCCGACCGACCAGGCAATAATAGAAGGCTCGTTTTTGTCACGTTTCACCATTTCCTGAATAACCCAGTCGCTCCAGGTAAGTTTTGCGCCGTCGTAATTCACAGAAGGAGCCGGAAGCTCTGTGTAACCGTTGGGCATAAGTCCCGCCCAGTCTGAGGGCACTTCCTGGAAGAAGAAATTACCAAAATCATACGTTGCTTTTGGTTTGCCCCAACCGTCAAATGCTTCTTCCACCACCAGAATACCTTTTCTCCTGCAGACTTCAATGGCCTGTTTGGAAGGAGGGCAATGTGAGGTACGATAGGCGTTCACACCCATTTCCATCAATTTTTCAAATTCCCGCTCATAGGCGTCCGTATAGCTGGCCGCGCCAACTGCGCCTGCGTCGTGATGCAGATCCACGCCCTGCACCTTGGTATATTTTCCATTTATATACAGTCCGCCGCTGTCAGGATCACTTGTGCTCTCTGCCACTTCTGCCCAGCGGAAACCGTATTCTGTGGTTTCCGAATCAATCAGATGGAACTCATTATCTTCTCCGCCATTAATCTGCTGATACAAATCTGTCTTTACCGTATACAGATACGGTTCGCCCAGATTGCAGGGATACCAAAGCTGCACGTTGGGAATCTCAATGGCGTCGTTTCCCTCCAGTGACAGGCTGAATTCTGTCGTTGGATTGATTGCCGTATCCGCCGTCCTCTTTTTTGCCACCTCTTTTCCCTGAGCGTCAAGTACAGTAACTTCCATGCGAACATTGGAATTTGTAGATTTTGAATAACCGTCCGCATTTACAGATAAATATGCCGTTTTGCTGTTTGTATACTCTTCTTTCAAATCAGAAGAACTTAACGTAATACCATTTCTGTTGAAGCAGGCCAGATGATCAATCACAAGATGTACCGGACGGACAATACCGCTTCCCGTATACCAGCGTCCGGAAGGAGACATATTCTGCACTTTTACAACCAGCGTATTTACCTGACCATATTTTATCTTCTCTGTAATATCGAGAGCAAAGCCTGTGTAACCATTGGGATATCCCCCAATTTCTTCTCCATTTAAATAAATGACGCTGTTTTGGTAAACGCCTTCAAAATCAAGAGAAATTCTGCGGCTTCCCTGCATAGCGGCCGGAACTGTAAATTTTTTACGGTAATATCCAAGACCGCCTTCCAAATATGCCTGCGCATCGGAGGAATTGCTTACTTTTTCTCCCTCGATACTAAAATCATGCGGTACGTCGAGCGTTCTGAAAGAAACATCGTCAAAATCTTCCGCAATGATCTGCGCCGTCGTGTAATCTCCGGCGTCTTTCACACCTGCAGCCGCAAAACTGCTTCCTGCCAATTCCGGTTTTCTCGTTGCCAGATGAAATTTCCAGTTCCCGTTAAAATCTATGGAACCCAGTCCATCCTCCGGCACCTGCTGCACAAGATCGGATTCGTCGATGACCTCCACCGTCATCTCTGCTTCATACTCCTTTTCGTCAATAGTTACCGTTCCTTTTACTGTATAACTGCCAACTTTATCTGTCTTTACTGCCGCAAGCTGTTCGGCATCCCATGTAACGTTATGCTGTCCGCTCTTGCCGTTCGTATACTTCACAGTCACTTGCACCGGAGCCATAAATGTGCCGCCTGCTGCAACTTTCCTGTTGACAGCCGGTATGTTGTCCACTTCGATCGGTCCCTGGGGTACGAGACGGTAAAGTTTAACATTATCAATATTGACATAATTGCCTTTTATTTCAACAGCAATTGAGATTTCACATGTTCCTTCTTCTCCTACCGTAAAGGTTTCCGTCGTATATGTATTCCATACATTCCAGGTATTTGGAGTAACCGCAACCGTTTTTCCGCCTGCGGTAAGCGATGCCGTCAGTGATCCGCCTTTATCATTTCCGCCCATGGCTTCTACCGACGCTTTATACGTGCCAGATTTCAACCCTGCCACACTTTGAGAAGCTGTATAACTTGTTGTATTGCCAGATTTACTGCATGCCTCGTATACTTTTGTTTGATTATTACTGCCCTTGCCGACAAAAACACGCCAATAATCTGAGGCAGATCCTTCGGAATCCTCCGCCGCTCCGGCAAATGTCCAGACTGTCCCTGATCCTGACTCAAAATCGCCGTTGGGGACTTCTACTTCCTCAAACTCATCATCCTCTGCTGCCGCCAGGACTGTTACAGGTCCCGCACTGCCAAACGCAGTAGTAAATACCATCACAAAAGCCAGCAGAAATGACCAGATTCTGTTTCTTTTTCTGTGTTCTGATTTCATATGATGCTCCTTTCTCCTCACGCTATATGCGCATTTTAATTTTTACTAACTTAGTTTAGCATCTGCGTTTTTCCTTTTCCAGAACACATTCTATAGTTTTTGTTTTCATTTTATAGCTGTCTTGCTACTTCACAGTAAAATCTGGTAATTCCTCCGCAAGCTGCTTTCGCAGCTCCAAAAACACATCTTCACAGGTCACGCTTCTATCCTCATTCATCACATTCGTGGCAAGACTTAAGCAGCTGTGTATCGTGCTGTCTTCTGCTGTCATAGCCCTGGTCTTTATATTAGGGATAATTTTATCCATATAATAAATGCCTACATCCTGTTCCCCAAACCATGCGCTCTTATAGCTTTTCAGTTCAGGTTCTTCCTCATAAGGCCGCCTGGCCGTTGTCATCAGTCCCATGGAATTAATTGCTTTTGCCCCTTCCGCAGAAAGCGTGGCAAATTTTAAAAACTCCCAGGCAAGACGCTTGTCCTTACAGGTTTTCGTAATACCCATGGCTGTACCTCCCATACTGACATTTCCCTCCGGAGCGCTCATTATTCCCCAGCGCCCGGTTTCCTGTCCTTTGGTATCGTGAGATTCTATAGTGAACTTGACCGCCCAGGCAGCGCAGGTGGCAAAAATATGCTCATCCTGCGAAAATGCATCGTTCCATGTCGGCGTCCAGGGGATCAGGCTGTCGGAAACGTTTGCCTCCCGAAACCGCTCGATCAGACGAAACGAACGTCCAAAAATTTTTTCCACATCAATTTCCGTACCATCGGTCCAGGACATTTCCTGCTGCTCCTGAATAAACTGCCGGATATCTCCCAGAGAAAACATCATATGGACTTTCCCTGCGCTTTTCTCATAAACCTCTCTGCCCTTCTCTATAAAGCTGTCCCAGTCCGGCATCATTTTTTCCAGTTCCTCCGCATCGTCTGTTCCCAGATATTTTTTTGCAAGATCCCGCCGGTATGCCAGTCCTGCCGGAGAAAGCGACTGTTCTATACCGCATACGTTTCCTCTGTAATTCACCATACGGGGATGAAGATATTCATAAACCTGTGATATATCGAAATTATACGGCTCCTGCTCTAATGGTTCCCACATATCCAGTTCAAACACTTTCCCTCTGCTGTCTATGATCGCCCAGCCAATATCAGGCAGCTCGCCGCCGGATAGAAGCGCCGTCTGATATTTCATAAAGAGGTCTTTATGTTCCACAGGAACCGAAACAAATTCCACATTGGGGTACTTTTCCTGAAATGCCTCAGTCACCGTCTGATAATAAGCTGTGTCCCAGGAGTACATCGTAAGCGTTCCTTTATAATCGTGCGGAAGAGGCTCATCAAAAGGAATCTCCCGCTTTTCTTCTATTTCAGGCGTCTCTGTTTTTACCATCTCTGATCCCTGCCCGCATCCGGCCAACGATAACGCCAGACAGATTGCCATCCATCCCTTACAGCTTTCCCTATGCCTCATTCTCACCGTCTTTCTTCTTCCTCCTCCGTTATAAATTCATAAGGAAGGCGCAGGAAAATTCTTGTACCCCCGTCTTCCTTCCGTTCTGCCTGTATACCATAACTCTGCCCATAAAGATAATGTATCCTGTCTCTGATATTAGTGAGCCCGATATGCTTGCGTTCTCCCTTTTTCTGTACAATCTCCTCTCCTGCCATAAGACGTTCAATCTCTTCTTTCTGAATGCCGACCCCATCATCCTCCACTGAAATACAAAGACTGTCCTCCTGACGTGAAATCTGTATCAGAACAATTCCTTTTCGTTCTGCGGGTAAAATTCCATGCACAATCGCGTTTTCCACCAGCGGCTGGATGATCGTCTTCGGGACTTTACACCTTTCGCACAGATCGCCGCATTCTATTCTTACCTCAAATTGTTCCGCATACCGGTATTTTTGGATCTCAAGATAGCATCTGGTTAATTCCAGCTCTTTTTTAATGATGGTTTCTACGTTGTCCTCTCCCAGTTTTAACGTATCATGCAGCGTATGGATCAGCGCCTGGACAATTTTCGCCACATCCTTATTTCTGCCCGCTGCCGACAGATAAACAACGGTGTTAAGTACATTGTAAAGATAATGAGGATTGATTTGAGAGAGCATAATATCATATTCCATTTCCCTTTTCTGCCGTTCATAACGTATATGATCCTCCTCTCCCTTCCTTAACTGATCCATCATCGTACAGAAACACTCATAGAGCGTTTCGATTTCGTCTCCGGTATGCATAATTTCAACTTTTTCGATTTTCCCGTATTCTGTGCAGACCATTTTTTCAGATAAATGCGTGAGCGGAGAAACTACTGCCTCCATTCTTTTGGATATAAAAATCAGTATCAGAAAAAGGGACAGCAGGAACGAAAGCAGAAAAAATACCAATACAAATCTGCCCTCTGCCCACAAATCTTTCTGTGTCACCAGTACGCACAACTTCCATTCTGTTTTGCCAACGGATTCACTGAGAAGATAACCATATTTTGTTTTCACCAGTTCTTTAAGATCCGTGCCGCATTGTGCAAGACTTTTCTCCAGTTTATCATCCGTCCCCTGTTTGTACAAAAATTCACCTTCTGTTCCCACAAGAGCCACATAATCTTTCTTTTGCGTATAAGCAGAGATCTGTTCCAGAAAATAATCAAAACAGATCTCTATATAAAGTGTGCCTTTTCTTTGTCCAAACCGGTATTTATCAAACATCTGCACCTGATAGCAAATCATAGCGCTGTCTCCATAACTTTCTTTATCATAATAAGGAGCGGAATAGACATAGGACCGCCCCTGATTTTTTGAAATCTCTTCTTTTTTCAGTTTTTCCCTGATATACCCGATATCCATGGCATTGTAATTGCTTCCATAGCAGCTCCCGTCCCGCATATCCAGAATTGCGCCCATAATGTAAGGGCGCAGATTGCTGTAAAAACTCAAACGGAAGCCCACTTTATCATGTCTGCGGCAGCGTTCAAATTCCGATGTAATCTCCCGTTCTTTCAAAAGCCGCTGCAGCTCTTCATCAATCAATATACTGAGCGAAAACTGTTCCATATCTTCTGTCAAAAACTCCATTTGATTGGAAAGCTGAACAAGACGGCTTTTCTCATCTGAAATTTTCTGCGTCCGCACCACATTCTGAAAATACCAGATTCCAGCTGCCGAACTTACAATCATAGACAGCGCAAGAATCAGAGAGATATTTTTTAAAATCCGCCATTTCAGGCATTTACGTTTTAATTTTTTTCCTTCCATCTTTTATACTCCCATGGCGTCATACCCGCTACTTTTGCAAATACTTTACTAAAATACTGGCTGGTATGATAGCCAACCAGCTCTGCAGCCTCTGATACGGAAACATTCGCTTCTTTTAACAGACGCTTCGCCTCTTCAATCCGCACTTCCGTCAGATATTTCAAAAAGGTTGTGCCTGTTTCTTTGCGAAAAATCTGCCCCAGATACACACCGTTCATCTGAAATGCCTTTCCCAATTCGTCAAGACTCAGATCCTTTTTATAGTTTTTGCGTATGTAACGAATGATCTCCTGTACCAGATCAGAGTAAGCGGTTTCTCCACAGATGATCTTATGAATATTTTGAAAATTCTCTTCAAAATAAGATGAAACTTCTTTTATTGTATAATACTTTTCTTCTCCTCCATTTTTTTCGATATGTTCCTTCTCCCAGACTTCCAAAAGCATTCCATTTAAAAATATAATCAGAGATTTACAGGCGTCCCAATCTTTTTCGGCACATAGATGATAGAAAAGTTCACGCACAATTTTAGCCGGATCTTCTCTTACATTGGATATAGCGCTTTCTAATTGACGGATTTCTTCCATACTCTGAATATTTTTCCCTTCTTTCACTGGAAACTCCGTACATGCTTCCCATTGGTCTGTTGGAAAAAACATAGCGTAACGAATCTGACGCGACATTTTCCGAAAATTTTCACTGATTTCATGCGGCGCGATTTCAAAACTATATAAGATATGGAACCGACACTCCAGCATGACTTTCAAGCTTGCGCCAATATGAGCGCATTTTTTCTCAATGAGGCCATTTACTGTATATTTGCTGGCTGTATTCTCAATACGATATAATACCAGCCAGTTATTGGGGGCAAGCTGAGCGTCAGCCACATAAAAAATCTTATCCTCCAGCGGCTGTTCCATAGCCTCTGCAAGAAGTTCCTGCTCTATTTCATTCCATGCCCCCTCTATAACCTTCCCGCCGCAAAACACGCTCCGTTTGTGACAGAGCACAAGAAACAAACGGTTGGAAAACATCTCTTCCGCTCCGCCGGTTCTGGCCGGATGATAAATAAGCTGCTCCATAAAATATTTCTGATATATCTTTTCCCTGTGATTCTTTTTCTGGATTTTTTCCTTAACCGCGCTCAGCTTTTCCAGCAAAAGCTCCTCGCTTATCTCATGCTTTAACAAATATTCTGAAACACCGTATTCAATTCCTTTCTTGGCGTACTCAAAGTCCCCATATGCGGACAGCAGAATCACTTCGATTTCTTTATTTTTCTCCTTTAACCTTCTGGTAAGTTCCAGTCCATCCATCAGGGGCATACGGATATCCGATATAACGATTTCCGGAACCGTCTCATCATAAAGCTCCAACGCCCGCTTACCGCTGGCGGCACAGCCTGCGATATGATATCCAAACGCCTCCCAGTCCACCATGCTTTTCAGATATTTAAGCGCCAGTACCTCATCATCCACCAGCATAATATTCAGCATACAAATTCCTCCCAGAACGCGTTTGAAAAACATTTTATTTTGTGTACTTTTTATTTTTCAGACACATTCTGACGGTAAACAATCTTCTCCGCCAGTTCCCGCGCATTTTGTTCATCGGTCAGGTAAGCTGTAATCCGCAGTGCGAATGCAATTGTGGTTCCCATCCCCCGGCTGGTGATGATATTTCCTGCCTCTGCCACCTCTTCATAGCTCACCTCTGCCCCGGTAAGCTTGTCTTCACATCCCGGATAACAAGCCGCTTTTTTTCCCTCTAAAAGCCCGGCCTGCCCCAGTACGCCGGGCGCTGCACAGATGGCTGCCACCAGCTTTCCTTCTGCTGCAAATGAGCGGATCGTCTCATCCACTCCTTTATGTCTGCCCAGATTGGTGGTTCCCGGAAGTCCTCCCGGCAGCACTACGCCGTCCAGTTTTTCAAAATCCACATCCTCGAATAATTCATCTGCAATCACTGGAATCCTGTGAGAGCCGCAGACTTCTCTGGTTCCCATAATGGAAATGGTCTGCGCGTTAATTCCTGCCCGCCGAAGGATGTCAACCACGGTCAGTCCCTCAATTTCCTCAAATCCCTCCGCTAAAAATACTCCAATGTTCTTCATGTATCATTTCCTCCCTTTTGTTTTCTATATTATTTTTTATATTACTTCCATCAGCTCGTTCCCGTGTTCCCGCAGCCACTGCCTGTCTGATTTATAATCGGGTAAAATCCCCTCCACTTCAGCCCAAAACTCAGGGCTGTGATTCAAATGCCTCAGATGACACATTTCATGTACTACCACATAATCCGCCACTTCAGGCGGCGCCAGGATTATACGCCAGTTAAAATTCAGATTCCTTTTGCTGCTGCAGCTTCCCCAGAGGCTTCTCTGGTTTTTGATACGGATTCTGTTTATGGATTCTTTGAGACGCTCATTGTAATGCGACGTCCTCTGATAAATCAACTGCCTGGCCATTTCGTAATACCACTGTATCAGATTATGATAAACCTCTGCCTGTGATTCCTGATCTGTATATACGATAATCGTCTTACCAGAAATCTCTACCCTGTTTTCCGTCTTCTGTTTCTTCTTTGCTTCTCCTGTTATAATCCGCAGGGAATATGGTTCTCCCTGAAAGAAAAGCCGCCTTCCATCCGACAATTGTCTGGATTGCCGCTCCGTCTGATGTTTTGCGAGTTCCTCCCTTTTCTTCACAATCCATCCAGCCTTTTTCTCAACAATTCTCTGAATTTCCTGTTCGGAAACCTGTAAAGGGGCCTTTACCAAAATTTTCAAATCACTCTCTATGCAGATGGCAATTGTCTTTCTTCTGCTCTGCTGCAAAGAATATTCCATATTCTGTCCCTGATACTGTAAATTCATCATTCTGTCCCCGGCTCTCATTCAGTTCTCTGTTTTTGCATATTGCACACGTCATAAACGTTTTTTTATGCTGGCTGCACATTTGTATTGTACCAAACGCTTTCTATTCTGTAAAGTCCGGTGCAAATCTGAAAAATTTTGCTTTTCCAGCAATTCCCAAAAATCATAAATATTCCCATTCATATTATTTTTTTCTTGACAGATAATAACACCATGGTAAGCGACAGAGTTTCGAGACGGACATCATTCCCAGGAATGAGCCTCTTCGGGATGATGTCCTTATCAAACAAAAAACGCTTTGGCGATAAAATACTAAGAAACATTTGGAGGTGAATCAAATGACTAACAGTTCTGGATCTAACACAAGTAAAATGGCAGTACCTCAGGCAAAAGAGGCTATGAACCGTTTTAAACAGGAGGTTGCATCTGAGATTGGCGTACCTTTAAAAGAAGGATACAACGGTGACTTAACTTCTGCTCAGGCTGGCTCGATCGGCGGAGAAATGGTTAAGAAAATGATTATGAAACAGGAACAGCAGATGTCTGGCGGACAGCAGTAATCATTGCTCTGACTGCATAATTCTGCAATATAGAAATCTCCCTGCTCTGGTATGTATTCCGGGCGGGGAGATTTATTTTTATGGATACAGAATTGTCTTGACTGGATCTTTCGCCTTGATTTTCCGCAAATTGCAATTGAAAAATGGTATTCTTTTATCTATTCAGACGACCAGATTAAGGCAGATTTGACGGTAAGACGGACGCATTGTCTGGAATCAGAGCCTGACGCCTTCTTTCGCAAATGTTATTTTGATAAATAATTTATTGGCGATAAGTAATGCAGTTATAAGCTTCCTCATAACTGCATTGTTTATCTGATAATAATTATTATTATTTTTGATAACGCATTCAAAATATGCCGTCTGTTCGGATTCAGGAATTTTTAAAGCCTTCATATCCTGTTCAGCAAACCAATCCATACGATCCATCAAATTCTGGATTGCAAATAAAACGCTCTGTTCCGACCCAATCAAAACGCCCTGTTCTTCATACTCCTTTGCTTAGATTACACATAAGAAATACCTCACTTATAAGGTTATTTGTTAAGTTTACGGGAATATACACTTTGTTCAGATTCAGGAATTTTTAAAGCCCGCATAGCCTGTTCAGCAGACCAATCCATGCTATCCATTAAATTCTGGATTGCAGATAAAATACTTTCTATTCTGCCCTGTTCCAGTCCAATCAAAATACCCCGTTCTTCAACTCCTTTGCTTAGATTACACATAAGAGACACCTCACTTTCTAATTCCTTTGTCATCTTAATTTTAAAATCATTCTGTAGTATTATCTTCTTTTCTTCTGGTTCTTTTTGAGAAGAAAGAAGTACCTCCAGAAGCTTTAGTATTCCAGTATATCTGTCGTCCTGGGAATTTCCAAGGCAGATCATGATTACTGTCATTAAATCATAATTTTCTTTCTTTTCAGATACCATTCCAATTAAATTCTCTTCCTGGATGATGTATCTTGTAATGGTATTTTTACGGTATGCTGGTGGGTTAATACAAATCCAAATGGAGTAAACTTTCCGAATCTTCTCATAATGAGAATCTGTAAATTCTGTTCCGTATTGTGCGGAAATTAAACGACTGCAATAGTAGATACTACGTTTTATTATCGGATAGCCCGGATAAAAATCATTTTGGGCTTCGACATTTAAAATTAATTTTATGGTTTCCTTTGTTCTGGGAACAGATGCGAAAAAACGTATATCATAGTTAATTATACCTTCTGTAATTGTACTGTCTTCCGTGCTGCTGCCGCTTACTTGCTCGCTGCGGGACAGTGTTTCATCCTGGTTTACCGGAATTTTGGAAATTGTTGGATTATCTTCTATATACTCCTGTGCAATTTGTTCCACATCATAATCCCGATATTCTTCCAGACAGCTTTTCATAATCCATGCAAGGATAATTTTATTTGCAAGCAGCCGTTTACAAGATGCGTCGTAATTTGCTTTATGACTTGCTGTGTTAATGTTTTTTGCAAGCATATTCTCAATTTCCATGCGTGATTCTCCAATCTGTATTTTTTCATCTGGTGCGCTCATTCGCTTTTTGTTTTTAACCATCAGGATTTCTTTATGCTTTAATTATATATGGTATCGGTAAAAAAAACAATAACAGTATGATGTTGTATAATAATACTTGACACTTTCACTTCACGGATTTATAAAAAGAAGTGAAAATATTGGTAAAAAAATCTGCCAAAGAAATCCGTTTGTATGGTATCATGTAAGTACAACTTCTTTACTGGTAGATATGGGTAATTGTTACTCATCATTTCACTTTTACTATCAATCAGTGAAGTTATGCGATTTCCGGCGTTTCGCAAACGCCTATGATAATCATATTGAGAGGAGCAATTTATGGAAATTGAACGCAAATTTTTAATCAAATCATTACCTGATAATCTGGATTCCTGTTCCTGCCGCCAGATCGAACAGGGATATCTGTGTACAGACCCGGTGGTGCGCATCCGCAGACAGGATGAGGAGTATTTCCTCACCTACAAATCCCGGGGGCTTATGGTACGGGAAGAATATAACCTGCCTCTGACCAGAGAAGCCTATGAACATCTGCTTCCCAAAGTGGACGGCATTCTCATTTCCAAAAAAAGATACCTGATTCCCCTGGCATCCGGTCTTACCATTGAACTGGATCTGTTTGACAAAGAATTATCCCCGCTGATTCTCGCGGAGGTGGAATTTGATACGGAAGAGGCCGCGAATAAATTTACTCCCCCGGAATGGTTTGGAGAAGATGTGACTTATTCCACAGAGTATCACAACAGTGTCTTAAGCCAAAAAACACAGGGGGCTGCGAACTGACCCCCCGTGTTTTATACAGCATTATCTGACTGGTACAGCATAGAGATGTTCTTCTGTAAGAGGCTGCTCTCCCTCTGGATACGACTTGATAAACAGAAGGCTTTCCACCTGATCTACATCAATTGTGCGTGCGAAAGCGGTTTTAAATTTATATACATCTGAATTTTTTCCGCTGTATCCGCCCATTCCTCCCTTGGAAATACCAGTATACATCGTTCCGTCTTTCATACGCACTCCCGCAAAATACGGGGGTTCTTTATATACAGTGTGTTCAAATTCTTCCCCATTTTCGTCTATCGCCGTTTCTGTTTCTTCCTGCCTTGGACAATCATACGTTACCGATACGGAGATGGGGGACATCTCTGCCTCTAAAACGGCCGCGCCGCTTCCTTCCAGAGATGTATTTAATACGTATTTTTCCACTTCTGTACTCCCTGTCAGGACCCAGTCAAAATTCCAGTTCCCTTCTGCGTCTACGGCAATATCTCCCGCCTTTTTCTTATAACTGCCCAAATCTTTTAATTCCACATGAACGGGCTTATCAACAAAATATCCATATTTATCCGCCAACAGCATAATTTGAAATTCCATGCTTCCATCTTCCATGATATAATTGGCTTTCTCGTCTTCTGTGGACGGCGTTCCATCTGTTCCCTGAATCCGTCTATCGTAAAAAGAAGCGTTGTAACCCCTAAAATATTTTTCTCCCTCACCTACAGTCACATTTACATTGGAAAAACCTGGCTCTATGCCGTTCTCTATTTTATACCCTTCTACTTTAAACGAAAGATATGCAAAATGATTGTCCACAATGCTCTGTTTTGCCGTAACCGTAACCTCTCCCTGGGTAACAGACTGTTCCACGAAAGACGCCATCTGAGTGTCCTCCAGTTCCTGACGCTGCCGCGGTGTGACCTGCAGCCCTTCCTCCAGTCCCCGGCTCCACTGTAAATGTGCCGCCGCGCTAATACTGATTGTACCAATCGCGAGCATTGCCGCCGCTGCCGGCCAGATTCTTTTTTTAGAAACTGTATAAGCTGATCGTTCCCGGGGCTTATCCGGAAGTTTTGAAAGAGTCTTTGTATACTTCTCCCACACTTGCTCCGGAATCTCTGTGTCCTGCTGTAATTTATAGATCATATCATCAAATTTACCCATATCAAACTCTCCTTTCCGCGATGAAAAATGTCTTTTGTTCTTTAGCTTCCGCCATCTGCAATGTTTTTCCTATACTGATATCCATATATTGGACTTCCAATTTTTTTCTGGCGGCCGCCAGTCTTCCCCTTATAGTATTTTCATTTGTCTGAAGAATTTCTGCAATCTCTCTTGTCTTAAAACCCTGTACATAGTACAGCACAACCACCGTGCGGTATTTTTCATCAAGACAGTTTAAAAATTCCTGCCATTCTGCATTGGCATAGCCATGTTCCTGAACGCACGTCTCAGATACACACTCCTGCGATACCGTTCTTGCCCGCTGTCTGTAAATCTCATTACAATTATTAATCAGAATACGGATCAGCCATGTCTTAAAGTATTTATCTTTTTTCAGCGTATCCAGTTTTTCCCAGCAGATCAGGGCTGTCTGCTGCATGGCGTCTGCAACGTCTTCATCATTCTTTAAAATCGCCCTGGCCACTTTATACATAGACGTCCCTTCCTCTTCCATCAACTTCTGAAAGGCTGCTTTATCATGCTTTCTTGCCCTTTTTACCAACAGGTTCATCGTAACCTCCCTTCTTAAGAGTCCGGATCTCTTAGCTCTTTTACACTTATTAGATGAACAAGACCTGCATTTTGTTTGATTGGATTAATTTATTTTTATAAATAAACTGCGCCAGCGATATCAGCCGGGTCCCGTTCTCTTTCCACAGGACGCTCAGCCAATACCGCTGACGCAGAATTACTCAAATAAACGTATGCTTATTTTACGGTTACTTTTACTTTCTTACTTACACCATTACATTTCACTGTAATTGTAGTCTTTCCTTTTTTAATTCCCTTTACAACACCTTTGTTAGTTACTGTTGCAATTTTTCTGTTGGCAGACTTGTAAGTTACTTTTTTGCCTTTCGCGTTGGTAACAGTCACTCTAATAGTAACTTTTTTACCTTTCTTAACACTATAACTGCTCTTCTTTGGCTTAATTACTGTTTTCTTATTAGCTGAGGCTTTCAATTTCTTAACTTCTGCTTTGGCTGCCTCTAACTCTTTCTTTAACTTATCAACTTCTGCAGTGAGATTTTTCACATTGGTATCATGCTGTTTCTTTGCTTCTGAAAGCTCTGTTTTTGCCTCTGTAAGCTGTGTCTGTAAATCTTTTACTTCTTCCTGAGCCTCATCCAGCTTGTCTTTAAACTCTGTAACGCCTGTTTTTGTTACAGTCTGATACTCTTTTAAGCCTTCAGAAAATTCTTCTGTGTAAGGCATATTCTTTGTTTCGTAAATCCTTGCCATATCATTGGAACGCATAATAATGTTCAGGTTGTTGATTGCGCTCTTCTGCACGTCGCCCAGACAGATATTGTTATTCTCCTTATAGTTACCTTTATAGGTAATGGATTTTCCATCTGCGCTTACCTCAGCAACATCGGTTGTTACCGGATTCTTATATTCTCCGCCTGGCCACCAGATATTTGCCTGATATTCCAGGAAAATTTGTTTGCCGTCAACCAGAACATTTTTTCCGTCAACAGTTGCTTTATGGCTGCCGCCCAATGTAGCTATTACGGTCTCTTTACCATCTGCTTTTACTTCAAAGTCATTCCATGCAGCTTCCTGATAAGTAAACATGAACATCAATGCATCTTTCAGTCCAATCTGACCGTTTTCATCAAATACCGGTGCAACATCCATAGCGCCCAGCATAATTTCACTTGCCTTGGAAGATCCGCCCGGCATAATCAAATCGTTACCTGCATGCATAGACTGAGAAGCATGAGATACTCCGCCGTTCCAGTCTGTCATAATCAATCCGTTAAAGCCCCACTCTCCGCGTGCCAGATTTGTACATAAATCATAGGAATCTGCAGTGGGCACGCCATTAATCTGGTTATAAGAAGTCATGATGGAGGTTGGATGAGACTCTTTAACTGCAATTTCAAATCCTTTCAAATAAATCTCACGCAATGCTCTCTCACTGATCACAGAATCTGTTCCGGAACGGTCAGTTTCCTGACTGTTTGCAGCATAATGCTTCAGACATGCGCCTACGCCCGGCTCGCTCTGTATTCCCTTAGTGATTGCTGACGCCATCGTACCTGCAACGGTAGGATCTTCACCAAAGTACTCGAAGTTACGTCCGCACAGCGGATCTCTGTGGATATTTAATGAAGGACCAAGCAGTGTTGTAATATTCAGCTCTGCACATTCTACGCTGAACGCTTTTCCTACGCGCTCCAGTAATTCTGTATCCCAGCTCTGTGCCAGCACATAGTGAACCGGCCATGCGGTTGCATACTGGTAATAAGTTTCTTTTTTATCGGTTCCTTCAATGGTCGCTTCATATTTCTGTTTTACACGAATACCGCCAGGGCCGTCTGCCGAAACAATGCTTGGGATTTTATATTTCTCATAAGCAACTGTCTCGCCTGCCGCGCCTGGTACGGTTGATGAATTGGATCCTACGATCGGGTTGTTCTCATTTGCAACACCCCAGCCGCTTCCGCAGTTTAACTTGGAAAGCTCTTCAAGGCTCATCTGAGCTACCAGCTCTTCCATCGTAGCTTTTTTGTTATATACGTCCAGCAGAGTGACATCTTTTTCTTCTACATATTCTACTGTTTCATATGCCTGAATTGCTTTATAATTTTTGTCTGTTGTATAAGTAGTTACTTTTTCGTCTTCATATGGTGATTTGCTGTTTTTTGTGGTAATAGCGCTGCTGTCAATCACAATTGCCTTCTTGTCTGCTTCCGCCATTTCAGATTTTTCTTTCTTATAAGAATAAGGAGAATTACCTGCTTTTGACCACTCGTTCAGTTCGCGGTCTTTTGGAACTTCCATCTGGTTTGAAAGCTGCTCTACTGCTTTTGTGCCATTCACCTTCAGTGCGCCGACAACCCTGGTATTACGTGAAGAATTACCAACACGCACATAGTAAGTTCCTTCATCTAATATGTAAGCTGCCTTTGCCTCATTATAGTAAGCCATTTCTGATACGTCATAGCTCAGTTCCAGAGTCTGGCACTGTCCCGGCTTCAGTTCGTCTGTCTTTCCATAAGCTGCAAGCTGCTGATACTCTTTTTCCGCCTCTTTGGAATCGGGAGCTGAGAAATAAACCTGAACAACTTCTCTACCGCTGTATGTAGAGCCGGTATTTGTCACTACAGCCTTTACGGTAACTTTATTCGCATCGGCTTTCACCTCTGTTACTTCAATATCAAAATCAGTATAGGACTGTCCATATCCGAACTCATAAGCAGGCTTAATGCCAAAGGTATCAAAATAACGATAACCTACATAGATGCCTTCCTCATAAAACTCGTTCATGCTGTCGCCATCCTGTCCCGCAAACTTTCCGGCTGCCGGATAATCTTTATAATCCCTTGCCCAGGTTGCAACCAGTTTTCCGGACGGATTCACCGTACCACTGATAACATCCATAAGGGCGTTTCCGCCTTCCTGACCAGCCTGGCCCATCAGCAGAAGAGCATCCAGACCCTTAATTTCATTAAAGAATTTTGTATCGATAACACCGCCGACATTCAATACAACAATTGTATTTTCAAACGCTGCCGATACACGTCTCAGGTTATCCTTTTCCACATTGGTAAGCTCATAATCGCCAATTTCAAAGGTAACTGCCTGTCCGTCGTCTCCAGTAACCGTTGTTTCTGTCTTCATATTGCGGTCTGCGCCTTCTCCGGCGTTTCTGGAAATAACATAGATTGCCGTATCTGTACCTTCTTTTGCTTTCTTAAGCTGCTCATCTGTAAACTCCAATTCGGGATATACAAATGTAGACATTGGATTTCCTGCTGCTTCTACATATGCCTCGTCATAACCTTTCGCGTACTCTTTTAATATGTCCGCTGTAGTGATCTCATACTTAGCCTTCTCAAAAGAAGTGAGGATATTAATATTGTAACGTTCACTCTGGTTAACCGCTGCATCGCCGCCGCCGGAAAGACCGCCGTTAAACGGATCGCCGGAACCTGTACCGCCTCTGACTGTCCGCACAGCTCCGCCGCCGAACAACGCCAGTTTTTTGGAACTAACAGGCAGCACCCCGTTGTTCTCCAATAATACCATAGATTCTGCACCTGCTTCTCTCGCAAGCGCTGCGTTCTGTTTTTCCCGTTCTGACACTTCATTGGAAGTTGTTGCTGCAAATGCTGTCTGCCCTGCAGGAAATGCTATACTTACCGCCAAAGCAAGCGCCAGAAATCTTTTTGCTCTTCGCATTATTTTCCCTCCTTAGGATTTTTATGGTTATATTAAATTATTTTTCCTGTGGGGAAAAGAATCGGCTTTTGCCGTTATACTTCATTTTTTGATACCAGCTCTTTATACTGGCTGGGCGTTATGCCCTCGTACCGCTTAAAAGCCCGCGTCAACGCCTGCATATCGGAATAACCAACAAAGAATGCGGCATTTTTTACAGAGCAGTCATTTTTTAACATTTCTTTTGCCAACTCAATTTTTGCCCTGTGAATACATTCCAATGCGCCCATGCCTGTCCACGTTTTAAAGCTTCTGCTTAAGTGCGGTACGCTCATTCCAAAACGGTTTGCCAGGGAAGACACATTCAAATCATAATCTGCGGCATGTTCCCGGATATAGTCGAGCATCTCTTCCAGCCATTCCGGTTTTTTCTCGGCTGCACTGTTTTCCTTATACTGGATCATGCGCTCAAAAATATCATGGCTCTCCTTTACCAGTTCATCCATAGACTGAATGCGGAACAGACGTTCTTCGCAGTGCAGTGAATCGTAAAACTTCTGTTCTTCTTCATCTGCCGAGGTATTTAACACAGTAATCAGTATGCCAATCAGACCATACATCCGGTAGAGGTTATACTTTAAATATTTCTGATTTTTGGGAAACGTCTTTTGGAACAACAAATCCAGTTCCCGGTTCGCTCCATGAAAATCCTCGCTCTCCAGGCAGTTTAACAGCTTTTTGCTGCCATTAATATAATCAGAAAACTGAAAATTACCCTCGCTTTGAATGATTTCTCCGTACATATATACGCCTGCTCTGCGCTCCCCGTCCTGATGCCAGAAATCCAGATACAATACGCCCTCTAATAAAGAATCATACACCCGCTTCATCTGGTCGAAGCCGTGCTCCTTCACGCCAACCAAAATGCAGACTGGCACCTGAAACAATTCCTGAAAGATCCTGGAAGTTTCCTCAAACATCTCTCTCAGACGTTCTTTGTCCCCCTCCTCAGATTTCCTGCGGCTGACTATGATAACATACTGCCGTCCTACGGGCAGCACCAGTCCCTGATATGTTCCAAATATACGTTCTTTCAGAATATCCCAGACCACAAGCCAGGCAGGATTCTCTTCTCCCTGCCCTTTCTGCATCAGCGGCCTGAAACCGTCCTCTTTCTTTTCCGGGACAATGACTGCCATCTGATAATACTCTTCACCGTCTTCGTTTGTAAGCTGCCCACGGACGTCGCTTCCAGGAGGAGGAAACGCCTGTTCCACGCCTTCCAGATAGTGAACCAGCCCCAGATTTTGCAATATACGGCTGTTCTTATTAATATGCCCCCGCAGTCTGTGATTATCCTGAATCAGATTTCCCACAGGAACATACATCTTCTGGGACAGATACCAGGAAAGCAGGGCGGCCAAAACTGCCATAAAGAAAAATTCTGCGATAAGAATCACCACTGCGCGCCTGAACTGACTGAAATATTCGGACTCCGGCAGCAATACATAAAGCATCATATGAAACAGCTCCATCTGCGCGCCAATCCCAACGTATGTCTTGTCTGCAATCTTTATTTTATGAATATTCTTCTCTGCGCCGACAGTTTCCGCCAAAACCCCGTTGAGCGCGTCTTCCGGCAGGTTTCCCGCACACAGGAGATTGTCCCCCTCCTGCGTATGCAGTAAAATGGTATTTTCATACCCTTTATCCCCGATCAGCCGCTCTCCGCTATATTCGGCAAAAATGACCGCCAAAAGCTCCCCTTCTTCATACACCGGCTGAAAAAACCAGATCACAGATCCTTTCAAAACCGCATAATATCTGCCGTCTTCCATATGCATCATGCGGTCAAATTCCTCTTTTTCAAGTCCATACTGCCTGCAAAAAAAATCAATGCCCGTCGTTCCCTCCCATCGCTGGGTTTCTGCTGACACAAGGGAGTTGCTTTTTACAAAAAATACATGCAGATTCTGATAGAGGCCGTTTTTAGCATCCAGTCTGGACATCAGAAGCTTCAACCGCAGGGCGTCCATAATTTCCTGAGGTCCCGCTTCTCCGCTGAACTGTGCGGCTTCCTGAAATTTTTGTTCTGCCTCTAAAACGTCAAATGCCTGGTAGGTTCGTTCTATATAATCTGCAACCTGCTGTGAAATCTCCCTTACCTGCAGATCTGCAAATCGTTCCCGCTCCTGCTTGAGACTGACCATAGATCCCGCATATCCTACCCCGGTAATCCCCAGCAAAATTGCGCACACCAGAATATAAGAAGTTAAAAAAGAACGGAACGTAAGAATTTTAGAATAATTTGGCTTCATAAATTTCCTCCCATCCACTTCCCACTTTCCCAAAATTTGTAGTATAATAGATTTTATTATAACACATTATAGTGTCAAAACAGGAGGTTTCCTATGAAAATAAAGAAAAAATTTATAATTGGAGCAGTTTTTTTCTTTACCGCAGTTATTTTTACCCTTGCTGTGTATCCCGGCTGGCGCCGCGACTCATCCCCTGCGTCTCCCAAAGCATCCCTTACTTATCTTGTCCAATATGACAAAGAGCTGTACGGCGTCTGTAATGGCGATCTGAATCAAACCGACTTCTTCCGGGAACTGGAACAACGTACGAACATACATATCAATTTTTGCACCTCTTCCAAGGATCTCCAGGCCTTTTATCAATTTGGAAAAAGCAGCCGCACTGCCCCGGACTTACTTGACCGGAATCAGATCTACCAGTTTTACGGCGCGTCTCCTGAAAAATGTCTGACCGAAGGACTGACCCTGGATCTCACGGATCTGGTGAAAGAGTACGCTCCCAATTATTACCGGCTGATCCAACAACCTGAGTACCACGATATTGCCTATACCTCCTCCGGCCGCATCGCCGCGATCTACTCTCTGAAAACGGAAGGACAGAAAACTTTTGCCGGGCTGCAGCTACGAAAAGACTGGCTGGACGAGCTGAACCTGGAAGTCCCGGTTACTTATGACGACTGGGAAACAGTCTTAACGGCGTTCAAAGAAAAAAAGAATATCGCAGCTCCTTTATATCTGCCCGCTACAGGATTTATGCAAAACGATGCTTTAAATGCCGGCTTTGGGGTGAGTTCCGGCTTTTTCCAGAAAGACGGCGCTGTTTTCTTCGGACCTGCCGAACAGGGATGGCAATCTTATCTGAAACTTTTAAACCGCTGGTACAAAAAGGGACTGATTGATCCTAATTTTGTTACCGGGCAGCCTGTTTATACGCCTTTGGAAGTCATCCAGGCCGAAGCTTACGGCGCATGGCACGGATTATATACGATGCCCTCCGCGCTCTCCTTTGACACGCCGGAGGCCGCCGTTGTCGCAGCAGCCCCGCCAAAACAGAATTCCAGCGATACTCTGCACCTGCAGCATCCGGTCAGTTATTCAGACAACTGCATCGCCTTAAGCAGCGAATGTGAAAACCCTGCGCTGGCCCTGCAATGGATCGATTATCTCTTTTCCGAAGAAGGATCGCTTTTTGCCAGTTATGGAACAAAAGGAAAGACTTATACTTTAGATAAGGATCATGAGCCGCAGTTTACAGATTTAATTTTGAATAACCCGGAGGGTTTAAGCTTTACCCAGGCGCTGAAATTCTATACCTTTACGCCTGGTTTCGCCTCTGCCTATATCGACTGGAAACGCGAGCAGCAGTCCCTCCCCGCAAACGATATTGCCATGTGCGAGGTCTGGAGCGAAGGAGACTCCGCATATTTGCTTCCGGAAAACCTGCCGATTTCACTTGAACAGAGGGAGCGGATTTCAGAGATCTCAAATGCATTAAACAATGTTGTATATCAATATACGGCTAATTTTATCAGCGGCGCCATACCTTTTTCGAAGTATGAGGATTATCTGAAAGCTTTGGATGAATGCGGACTTGAGGAAGCAGTTTCCATTTGTGAAGAAGGGCTGAAGAACTCCGCAGCCGAACACTGACCTTTTTAAGTTGAAGGCTTTACACCTTTGGCTGCACTGACTGCCGCCGCGATACATGATATTTCGTTTGTGCGGATGCGCATATTATTGTTCTATAGGAAAGACGCTTTATACTTGAGTGTGGCAAATTATTTCCTGAATAGAACAGGAAAAGCCGGGATAACGCCGTTAAATACACGGCTATCCCGACTTAAGTAACTTTCATTGCATATTCTACAGATATTTTTTACAGGATTCCGGACTCAACTTATATTCTTCCTGGATTTTGCTCCAGATTGTTTGTATTGGGATTCCCAGGTCTTTTAATACAGAAACCGTCCCCCTGATTCCTTCTTCTCTTCCCTCTTCTCTTCCCTCTTCTCTTCCTTCCTCTCTTCCTTCCTCTCTTATCGTTTTTGCCTCATATTCCAGAACTTTTCCTCCCATAACAGATTTCACTCCTTCCTTTACGGATTCATATTTTTGCGCAATATGTTCCAATACTTTATTCGACATATCTATAATGGTACATTTTGTATACTCGTTAATGTTTCCCTTTTGTAATAACTTTTCCAATTCATTTCTGATCCTGGCATATTCCAATTTCAGCTCTTCCAACTTCGTTTCATCTTGTTCATATACTTTAAAATTTCCTTCGTGAGAAAAAATATAAAATGGCAGCAAAAATAGCAAATTTTTTGCAAATATTTCCTCTAATGTGTAATTCTGACATTTCATTGCCTCAATATGATACGTAACAGTCCCTCCTGATGTTATCATTTTTATTTTCAATTTGTCCGGCGTTGTTTTATTACATCGAAGATAAAGCACCGCTGAATGTGGAAATGTTACCGTAAGAATATCTTCCGTCACCTCGCCTTCATCCAGGGCGATCTGCGTATCGTACTCAAAAAACCGCACAAGCATACTATTATCTGCGGCGCTCTGGCATTCCCAGTGATATTTTTTTATTTCATCTCCTATTACCTTAAAGGTGGTATCCGTGATTTTCTCAATTTCCTGCCCGTCCTGACGGTTCAGAAAATGTTCATTTGATGAAAAAACAATTTCTTCATCCCCTGTATATTCTTCCCCGAATACCTCATTGATAACCGGAATAATAAGGCTGCTGCAATCATTCATAAGCGTCCTGAACACATCGTCATACGGCGTATTCGTCAAAGCCAGTTTTCCCATAATCTGCCATCCCCTGCTTATTTTAATATCATCAGATTAATTTTCATTTATTATCTAATTCAACTTTATCTTAACATACATTTCAAAAATATTCTATCTTTTCCTGTAGAACTCAACTGGCATTCCCGCCATCCGTATCCCTCGCTTTACATAATTATTATATGACTGGAAAATTTTATAAAATCTATTGACACAGACACATATTATGCATATAATTAAATCAATCGTTTTAATACATATGTTGCAAAACACTTATTTCCAATCAGGGAGGTCATGATATGCCGCCAAAAGCAAAATTTACCCGGGAACAAATTATACAGGCCGGACTGGACATCATCAGAGAACACGGTATGGAATCTCTGTCTGCCAGAGCATTGGGCACAAAACTGGGCAGCTCTGCAAGACCTGTGTTCACCGTATTTCAAAGTATGGAAGAAGTACAGGAAGAAGTTACAAAATCGGCAAAATCACTTTATGCTGAATATGTCAGAACAGGCTTAGAACAGGAATTGGCATTTAAAGGTGTTGGAACACAATATATTCTTTTTGCAATGCAGGAACCAAAATTATTTCAGCTTCTCTTTATGACAGAGCAGACGCAGCCCCCTGCAGTTGCCAGTCTGATGCCCATGATTGACGACAATTACAACGATATTTTATTATCTACACAAAAAGAATATCATTTGCCAAAAGAAATGGCAGAACAATTATACCGCCACTTATGGATTTACACGCATGGGATCGCGGTGCTTTGCGCAACAAATATGTGTATCTTTACTGCCGAAGAAATAAACAATATGATTGTCCAGGTGTTCAAAGCCATGCTAAAAGACATTGACGCCGGCAGTCAGCCTGGATCTGTTTAAACATGAACGTAGACGAAACGTCGGAATTGGAGGAAAACATGAATAAGAAAAAATGGATAACAATAGTGTCTGTATATTCCATTATTTATACGGTAATCACATTGCTGAACAGTGTTCTGTATCTTGGTAATGGTATTTATGAAGACCCCAGCGGCAACTGGCACGAATTAGACCGGGCGATCATTCTGCTGATTGGAATCGCAGCTTTTGAGCTGTGTACGGATTTGCCCCTTAAACCCCTGATGTTCAGATATATGATTGCATATGTGCCATCTCAGTTGTTAGCGTTCGTGTATGTCTGGTTCAGCGGATTAAGGGAAGAACTGGCAAAAACAGCCTATCGGGATATCTGGATTAACTTTACGGGACTTTTCATACTATTATGCATCATCCACTCGATTTTTATGATCTGTAAGAAAAAAAGGAAGAAGGCTTTTTAATTTGACACAGCTTATCGACTTCGCTCTCATATGCGGCCAGCGTTCTGTCGTCAAACAGTACCCACTCGACCAGGTCTATCGTATTGGGGAATTCTTCCAGAAAGCGGCAGACGGAACCGACTGCTTCCTTCGCCGCTTTCTCAACCGGATACCCGTAAACTCCGGTTGAGATTGACGGAAAAGCAACCGTACGGATTGCGTTTTCCGCAGCAACCCTGAGTGAATTAAAATAGCAGGATGCAAGTTTCTCCCGCTCTCCAGCCATTCCTCCGCGCCATACAGGCCCAACGGTGTGGATTACATAGCCGCAGGGCAGATGATAACCCTTTGTCAATTTCGCTTCCCCTGTCGGGCATCCATGCAATGTCCGGCACTCCTCTAAGAGCTGCGCCCCCGCCGCACGGTGTATGGCGCCATCAACACCGCCCCCGCCGAGCAGACTCTCATTCGCAGCATTGACAATTGCCTGCACATCTGTAATTTTCGTTATATCTCCCTTTACCGTTTTTAACATTTTACATAAACCATCATAAAATCCCGCCATATTTTTGCCTTTCATCCGAATATTTCCCTATTCTATGTATTCAAACACAGCGCCGCTTTTCTTTCGGTAAATCATGCAGCGCCGTATGATATTACACCTTGTGCAGACAGTATACCACAAGCTGATCTCTGTGTCTTTAAAATAATGAACAAAATACGTAAAATAAAAAAATTTGAAACCTTTTTTCCCATATGCGTATCTAATGGGTATAAGCAGCAAAAATCATTCGAATGATAAATAACAGCTCATAGCTGTGGAAGATGGGGGCGGAAACTATGCAAATGTTAATTAAAAAGGCTGTCCTTGGAGATGTGGAAGCATTTTTGGAATTGATGGACATTAATTCCCTGGCAATGTACAAAGTAGCACGTGCAATTCTACACAATGACAACGATGTGGCAGACGCAATACAAGATACCATTTTAAGTTGTTTTGAAAAGATTCATACCTTAAAAGAACAGGCATATTTCAAAACATGGCTGATACGGATTCTGATTAATAAGTGTAATCGTATTTTACAACATTACAAAAAAGAAAATCTGCCGGGTAAACTGCCAGAAGCAATCACGCCAGATCAGTCTCTTGCAGAATTTGAATTCAAAGAAATGCTGGAGCTTGTGGACGAAAAGTACCGTCTGATTTTAGTTTTTTATTATCTGGAAGATCTTAAAATCCAGGAAATCGCAGAGCTTCTGGAAATGAATCAAAATACCGTAAAGACAAGACTTTCCAGAGCAAGGGAACAGATTCGCACCGCATATCTGAAAGAATAAAGCCGTAAATTCTGGTTTCGTAAAATCGTAAAGGAGGGCTAACATGAATAAACAACTGAACGCTTCGCAACTGAATGACACACAATTTGACGATAAAATCAAAAACACACTGAACGCTGCCTTTCCTCTTCCGGAACACGTTCAAAATGCACAAAATGAAGCATTTGCAAAAATCCGTTCCATGGCAGCAGAGAAAAAAGAACCAAAGACACAAAATGACGCAGCTCTTCTTTCAGAGGACGCAGTTCACAAAAAGAATGTTCACAAAATCAGAACCATACTGGTGCGCAGTCTTGCAGGAGCAGGCGTGGCAGCCGCGGTATTTTTCTGCATTTATATTACCAATCCGACTGTCTGCGCACAAATACCTATCTTAAACCGCATCTTTAACGAATTGGGGGATTCTCTCAAATTTGCGGGAGACTACTCGAATCTTGCAGAACCGGTAAAAAATTCCGGAAAAGAATTGGAAAGCATCACTGCAAACGGAGCTACGCTCACGCTTTCTGAGATCTACTGCAATGAAAGCTCGCTCTACCTGAGCCTTGTGCTTCATTCTGACGAAAAGATTCCGGATACTTACCCTAACGAATATGGCAAACCGACCATTGAATTAAATGGGTCTGTAGATTTTGACTTTGACCAGGAAGAAGATATTCTCTGGTTAGACGGCGGAGATTCTTATCTCGACGGCAGAATGATAGACGATTATACCTTTGCCGGAATCATCCGCTTTGAAATGGGACAGTATTTTACTTATACAGGTACGGGCGTCGAGGTACCGGAACGCTTCTGCGCAAAACTGTCAATTGAGCGGATTTTTGGCACAAAGCTGGAAGATACACGCCCGGAAATGCCGGCGGAACTGAGACAGAAATACGAAGCCGCCATGAAGGAACACGGTCTGGGACTGACGGATGAAGACTACGAACAGTTTACAGAAGAACAGAAAAACATCGAACACCAGCTATTTAACGATATGTGGAACGCGTACTACGAACTATATCCGGACAGGCAGACATATCCCAACCAGTATGATAACTGGATTAAGGAGGGACCCTGGAATTTTGAATTCGAAGTGGAACGAAATGACGAGGACATCAAACGTAAAGACATTAATGATATAACTGAACACGGCCTTGGAATCATTTCTGTCACCAAAACTCCGGTGGAAATTTCCCTGGAGATGGAACAAAATTTAGATTATTTTGCCGTGATCCTCGATGCAAACGGGACTCTGATGGACGGAAATGCCGTCGGCAACCACAATACAGCCTCCATCAGCGGTTTTGACACCTCCAAGATCGACGTTTACATCTGTGACTACATCGAATATATGGACGAGCTGAAAGGATATCTGTGGTCAGATGATTATGAAGAAAAGGCAAAAGAAAAGACTTTCAAACAGCTTCTTGACGAACGCTGCGTATACCACAGGGAAATTACATTTGATGAATAAACAAAGCGCTCATCTGATTTGAAATTCGCATATCAGAACCACTTTATAAAAACGTAACAGCTCCGCTAAAAAGACAGAGCTATCCTATTTAATTTAAATTCCTCTTTCACAGTTTGTAAGGGATTGTGACACCTCTGCATATTCTAAAAGTTGACGCAGGGAGAATCCGCTATCCATAGATTCTCCTTGCGTTCTTAATGCTTGCCAGACAAACCATACGGCCTCTTTGTTCTTCGTCTGAGTTTGTATATGCATCCTGTCATTCTGTAAAAACTCTTTTCAAAATTTTCACTCTTCTCTACACAATCAATATAAGTTCTTATGATGATTTCTTGAATTAGAAACTATTCCATCTCTATTAAGAACTTCCTTAAGCTTTACCGTAAAAATATTTCCACCTGCTGTATAATAGGTGGCAGTTCCATCGTCATGAATGTCAATTCGATCAACGCCATATTTACCAACTTCTATAATTCCTTTATTGCTTCTGATTTTACGAACAAACATTTAAAAAACCCTCTTTTCCCCAGGCATATCAAAATAATTATTTAAATGGCAAGCGGGTATATCCCATCCTGCACAGGAAGTGAGCTGACAGATCCCCCTGCGCAGAACTTTCAACTTCCAGACAGATATCAAATATTCTTCACCTTAGCAATATCAATCAGATTCAGCTCCCCATCCTGCCCGGCATGTTCCAGGCTCTCTGCCAGAGCGTTTGCCGTGTCCATGGCCGTGATACAGTAAACCCCGGTTTCTATGGCATTGCGGCGGATCAAAAATCCGTCGCGGTTCTTATCCCGTCCCTGGGTAGGCGTGTCAATCACCAGATCAATTTTATGACCCAGAATCAGATCCAGCACATTGGGAGATTCCTGAGAAATCTTATTGATCCGCCTTGCCTTTATCCCCCTTGCCTGTAAATATTTTGCCGTACTCCTGGTAGCGTAAATGATATAGCCCAGCGCCTCGAAACGCCTTGCTACATCCACGGCTTCCGGCTTATCCGCGTCTTTTACCGTCATAATCATGCGCTTATATTTGGGAAGCTGCACTCCTGCGCCGAGAAATGCCTTGTATAAGGCTTCGTCGAAGCTTCTGCCAATCCCCAGACATTCTCCTGTGGATTTCATTTCCGGTCCCAGGCTGATTTCCGCTCCCCGCAGCTTTTCAAAGGAGAACACCGGCATTTTAATCGCCACATATTCTGCCTCCGGCGCAAGTCCGGCAGGATAGCCCATGTCCTTTAAGGTATTGCCAATCATTACCCTGGCGGCAAGATCTACAATAGGAATCCCCGTCACTTTGCTGATATAAGGCACCGTGCGGGAAGAGCGGGGATTCACCTCAATGACATATACTTCCTCATCCATGGCAATAAACTGAATGTTAATCAGACCCACCACATGCAGGGCGCGGGCAAGCTTTCTGGTGTATTCCACAATCTTTTCCTTTACTTCCAGGCTGATCGTAGGCGCCGGATAGACGGAAATACTGTCTCCGGAATGAACTCCTGTACGCTCAATGTGCTCCATAATCCCCGGAATCAAAATATCTGTCCCGTCGCATACCGCGTCCACTTCAATCTCTTTTCCCTGGAGATATTTGTCAACCAGAATGGGATGGTCCTGGGCAATGCGGTTGATAATTTCCATAAATTCCTCGATCTCCTGGTCGGAACAGGCAATCTGCATACCCTGGCCTCCCAGGACATAAGAAGGACGTACCAGCACCGGATATCCCAGGCGGTTTGCGACCTCTTTCGCTTCCTTTGCCGTAAATACGGTTCCTCCCGCCGCGCGGGGAATTTCCGTCTCTTCGAGAATCTTATCAAACAACTCACGGTCTTCCGCCGCATCCACATCCTCCGCTTTCGTTCCCAGAATTGGAACTCCCATTTTCATCAGGCTTTCGGTAAGCTTAATTGCCGTCTGACCGCCGAACTGCACCACCGCGCCGTCCGGCTGTTCCAGACGCACAATGCTCTCCACATCCTCCGGCGTCAGAGGCTCAAAATACAATTTATCCGCAATATCAAAATCTGTCGACACCGTTTCCGGGTTATTATTTATAATGATCGTCTCATACCCTTCCCTGGCAAACGCCCAGGTACAATGCACAGAACAATAATCAAACTCAATTCCCTGCCCGATGCGGATTGGTCCGGATCCTAAGACAAGCACCTTTTTCCTGCCCTCTGTCTTCACCGCTTCATTTTCGCTGCCGAAACAGGAATAATAATAAGGCGTCTCCGCCGCAAATTCCGCCGCGCAGGTATCTACCATTTTAAAAGCCGCGGTAATTTTGTTTGCGTACCGCAAATCACGGATTTCCGCTTCTGTTTTTCCGCTGAGTTTTGCAATCACCTGATCCGGAAATTCGATTCTTTTTGCTTCCTTAAGAAGTTCCGCCGTCAGCTCTTCTTGTTCCAGGCGCGCTTCCATTTCCACCAGAATAGCAATCTTATCAATAAACCAGAGATCAATCATGGTAATTTCATGGATTTCCTCATAGGAAATCCCGTTCCGCAGAGCTTCTGCGATTACCCAGATTCTGCGGTCGTCGACTTGTTCCAGCTTCTTTAACAGCTCTTTTTTAGAAAGAGCCGTAAAATCATAGGAACGCATACAGTCCACATGCTGTTCCAGAGAGCGAATAGCTTTCATCAGCGCGCCCTCAAAATTTGTACAAATGCTCATGACCTCTCCCGTGGCCTTCATCTGCGTTGTCAGGCTGCGTTTTGCGGTAATAAATTTGTCAAACGGCAGCCGTGGAATTTTCACCACGCAGTAGTCGAGCATAGGCTCAAAACTGGCGTACGTTTTTCCCGTAATGGCGTTTTTAATCTCATCCAGGGTATAACCCAGAGCAATCTTTGCCGCCACCTTGGCAATGGGATAGCCCGTTGCTTTACTCGCCAGGGCGGAAGAACGGCTGACGCGGGGATTTACCTCAATCACGCAGTATTCAAAGCTCTCAGGATGCAGAGCGTACTGTACATTACAGCCTCCGGTAATATTCAGCTCGGAAATAATATTTAAGGCAGAGGTACGAAGCATCTGGTATTCCTTATCTCCAAGCGTCTGGGAAGGAGCGACCACAATACTGTCTCCGGTGTGTACGCCCACCGGATCCATATTTTCCATATTACATACTGTGATGCAGTTTCCTGCCGCATCCCGCATCACTTCATATTCAATTTCTTTCCAGCCCGCAATACAGCGTTCCACCAAAACTTCTCCCACGCGGCTTAAGCGAAGCCCATTGGTAAGGATATCCACAAGTTCCGTCTCATTGTGAGCGATCCCGCCGCCGCTTCCTCCCAGAGTAAACGCCGGACGAAGCACCACCGGATAACCGATGGTATTGGTAAACGCAATACCGTCCTTAACATTGCGAACCACCAGGGAAGGAGCGCACGGCTCCCCGATGTTCTCCATGGTGTCCTTAAATGCCTGCCGGTCTTCCGCCTTAAAAATCGTCTCGGCAGTCGTTCCAATCAGTTTTACACCATGTTTTTCCAAAAAACCGGATTCCGCCAATTCCATACCCAGATTCAGCCCCGCCTGGCCGCCCAGGGTAGGAAGAACGCTGTCCGGCCGTTCTTTTAAAATAATCTGCTCTAATACCTTTACAGTCAGCGGCTCAATATAAACCTCGTCCGCAATATCTTTGTCTGTCATAATAGTCGCCGGGTTTGAATTTACCAGCACAACTTCCACGCCTTCTTCCTTCAGAGAACGGCACGCCTGGGTTCCTGCATAGTCAAATTCGGCCGCCTGGCCGATTACAATAGGACCGGAACCGATTACTAATACTTTCTTAATCTCTGGATTTTTTGGCATTACTGATTCCCTCCCATCATCTTCATAAAACGGTCAAACAGATATCCGCTGTCCTGCGGTCCCGGACAGGCTTCCGGATGAAACTGGACCGTAAAAATTTTCTTCCCTGTATATTTCAATCCTTCGTTCGTGCCGTCGTTAACATTGATAAATGCCGGAACCGCCACCTGGGGATCCAAATGGTCCGTATCCACCACATACCCGTGGTTCTGGGAAGAAATATACACTCTTCCGGTTTCCAAATCCTTCACCGGATGGTTGCCTCCCCGGTGTCCGTACTTCATTTTATAAGAGTCTGCGCCATTGGCAAGCGCCATTAGCTGATGTCCCAGGCAAATAGCAAATATAGGAACGTCCGACTGGTATAATTTCTTAATTTCCTCAATAATATCCCCGCATTCTTTGGGATCTCCGGGACCATTGCTGAGCATAATGCCGTCCGGATTCTGCTGTAAAATCTCCTCCGCTTTCGTATGCGCCGGATATACCGTGACCTGACACCCCCTGTCATGTAAAGATTTCGCAATGTTCCTTTTTGCCCCAAAGTCCATCAACGCCACGCGTTTTCCCCGGCCTTTTAACTGATAGGGACTGCTGATGGTTACTTGCTCCACCACATTTTTTGCCGTATATTTTTTCAGACGGGGAAGAATCTCCTTTAGCCTGTAGTTCTCATTGACGGTAATCATGCCGTTCATGGTTCCTTTTTCTCTGAGAATTTTCGTCAGCGCCCTGGTATCAATCCCGGAAATTCCCGGAATATCATATTTCACCAGAAACTCCTGAATGCTGCCCTGACTGCGGAAATTGCTGTGATTTCTGGACAATTCTCTTACAATATAGCCATCCGGCCATGGTTTTTGAGATTCCATGTCTGGTGTAATTCCATAATTTCCAATTAATGGGTATGTCATAACTACTGCCTGTCCGGCATAAGAAGGATCTGTCAGAACCTCAAGATAACCTGTCATAGATGTGTTAAAAACAATTTCACTGATAACTTCCCGGGAAGAACCGATACTTGTGCCTTCAAAAACAGTTCCATCCTCCAGTATTAGAAATGCTTTCATATAGTTACCGCCCTTTCTTTTATTTGCCATTTTTACAAAAAAAAAAGAGTTTGCATTCTTTTTCTTTATAAGGGGCTATATAATTGCCTAAATTGAAAAGATTTTAGCACATTTTTTTTTATTTTGCAAGTACCCGGAACAAAGAATCCTGCTCTGCAGCATTTTCCGCCTGCGGCGGGTCGCTTTAGCGGCATGTAAATTAAGAACAATCTGTTCGCCAGATTGTTCTTAACTTCGCTTCTCATATCATTTCCCCAATATCTAAAATGATACTGAAATGACAAAGACAAATTTTCCAGCGCTCCATGCGGATCGAGCGCTATACTTTCTTATTAAAAACAGAGAGATTCTCGCTCTCCTCCATACTGAAAAATTTCTCGCGGTCATTATGGGGAAACAGCATTTCCATATAAAGACTTCCCAGAAGTTCTTTCACCGTCTCTGTGTCTACCTCCGGAACAGGGAACTCATCTTTTTCCATTTTCCCAAGATTTGCCAGAACGGCCTCGATCTTTTGCTGATCCGGTTTTGGCTTCTCCATAAGAGGCACCATGTGCAGCGGCACAAAATCCTTATGGTTCTGATCCGCCTCGGGCTGCAGGACATTCTTCGCCTCCGGTATCTTATAGACAATATTATTACATGTCTTTTCAAAACACTCCGGATCATATTTGGAAAGGTATTTCAGATCTTCCACAGTCAATGTACGTTTATTGTGTATCTTAATATAAATATTTACTAAACGCGTATCTTTTCCCATAGCCGCCCCTCCTTTTATAACGGACGGATCCAGCGGCTCGCAGACGCTTACGACGCGCTGGATCCGTCAATCACAACCATCTAAAATAATTTTAGCCCCTCAGAAACAGAAAGTCAACAGCTTTGCCGCCGATACTGCTGCAGGTATCTCTTCTCCTGGTACATTTCATCATAAATACGCACTACAGAAATGAGCGGAAGTTTTGAGGCGCTGCTGTGGTATCCCGCCCCATGATTCTGCCAGAACAGTTCCAGGGTAGACAACGCGCAGATCCGGTCTACAGGATTACTGCATCTTTGATAAATCTGCGTACTGTAACAGGTAGCGGAGGACTCGAACAGAAAATACGTATTTTCTCCGTCGACCGCCAATTCTTCCGCCATCGGAGGAAATTTACAGGAATTGTACTGGTAATATAAATTTTTTCCTGTCACAGGATCTTTAAAAATATCATAAAAGTAAATTTTTGAATCAAAGTATCTGCCTCTGGAAGTCGTCACTGCCAGATACGTCTTTTCTGCCGTCTCAAAAAAGGCCGCGCCATTGGCAAATTCAGGAATCATAATCTCTTCCTGCTTTTCCAGCCTGTATTCCGCTCCCTCCGGCGTCTCTTGTCTTATAATCTCAAAACTTCTCAGAGAACCTTTTCTCTCTCTTGGATTGGAATAAGTGCCAACCCAAAGTTTTTTATCATGAAAAGTCAGAAAAGACGCCACGCTGCCGCAGTCTACCGTCTGGTCGTATTCGTTCAGTTTATAACTGCTCTGCCCTGAATCCGCCGCATTTTTGATCACGTCATAAGAAATCACGCTGCACGTTCTGGTGGTACTTTTCGCAATCCAGACATTCCTGCCGTCAAACGCCACGCCTCCCACATGGTTAATATCCGGCAAAACTATGGTCGTCAAAAGTCTGCGGTTCCCCGGATTCTGATCAGAAAGCACATACAGTACCGAGTTGCTTACCTTGTAACCTTCCCGTCTCGCTTTTTTGCTGTGATTGCCATTATCATAAGCAGTAACCAGCATATAATCTCCGGCCACGCAAATTCCCTGGGGCACCATCTGACTGCAGGCTTCTCCCAATACATCCGTAACTTCCAGTCCCGGCACGGCTGTGGAAGCTTTTTGATTATAAAAAGAAGCAAACTGGCGGTACTTCTTTAACGTATTTTCAAATTTTTTTTCATATCGGTATCTGGTGCTGGTGAAAATATCATCCTGCGCTTCTTTTTCTATTTTATGGAAAAAAGAAACGACCGCATGTAGCCGGTTTTCCGCCGCCAGAAAACCGCACACAGTCGTTATCATATATAAAATCACACCATATTTTAATATTACATCTTTATTACACATTTTTCTCATAAGTTTGCCGCCTTTGTAATAATTTAACAATTGTCACATCGTTGTATTTAGTATAACCCAAATTTTTATAGACAGCATTAATAAAAAATGTATAAATTGTAAACATTTTTATGGATATTTTTTCCTTTTCAAACTAACTTATCCACTGTATTTATGTGATATTTTTTCTGAAATGACATCCAGAATTCTGTCTGCCGCTTCCGGTTTGCTCATTTTATCCAAAGCAAGCGTTTCCGTTTCCGTAATCAGGGTGATGACGTTGGTATCCGTTGCAAATCCCGCGCCTTCCACCTTAAGATTATTTGCCGCAATCAAATCCAGATGTTTCTTTTGAAGTTTTGCCCTGGAATTTTCTTCCAAATCGCGGGTCTCCATGGAAAATCCACACAAAAAAGCATGAATTTCTCCCTGTTCTTTCCGTCTTCCCAGCTCCGCCAAAATATCTCTGGTGCGCTCCAGCGCAATACTGGCTGCTGCGTCTGATTTCTTAATTTTTTCCTCTGCCGCCTCAGCGGGACGGTAATCGGCAACGGCCGCAGCCTTAATAATAATATCCGCCTGGGACGCGCGCTCTGTCACAGCCCGATACATTTCCTCTGCAGTGACCACAGGCACTACTTCGGTAAACATAGGAGGCTGCAATGCGCATCTTCCGCTCACCAAAGTTACTTCTGCCCCCCGCAGCATAGCCTGCTTTGCCAGCGCATATCCCATTTTCCCGGTGGAGTGATTGGTAATATAGCGCACCGGGTCGATGGCTTCCTGGGTGGCCCCGGCTGTAACCAGCACTTTTTTGCCTTTTAAATCTTTTTCGCAGGCAAGTTCGCGCAGTATATGCTCTGTGAGAACTTCTTCTGAGGGCAGTTTTCCATCTCCGAGATCCCCGTTTGCAAGCATACCTCTGTCAGGAGATATGACCGCATAGCCATAAGCTTCTAATTTCCGCAGATTGTCCTGCACAATGGGATTATGGTACATGTTATGATTCATTGCGGGCGCGATCAGAGTCTTGCAGGTACACGCCATGACAGTTGTACTTAACATATCGTCGGCAATCCCCGCGGCAATTTTTCCAATCATATTGGCGGTAGCTGGCGCAATCAATACCAGATCCGCCAGCTTTGCCAACGCCACATGTTCCACTGAAAATTCAAAATTGCGGTCAAACGTATCAATCAGACATTTATTTCCGGTAAGCGTTTCGAACGTGGTTGCCGTGATAAAATTCGCGGCGTTCTCTGTCATCAGTACATGAACCTGGCAATGCATTTTTTTCAGCATTCTCGCCACATTTGGCATTTTATAGGCGGCAATTCCTCCTGTCACTGCCAAAAGCACTGTTTTTCCTTGCAGCATTTTTCCATTTCCTTTCCTGTGATCGTTTCAAAAAAATCCGGCTAACCAATCTGCCCATGCTTCTCATAAGTGGTAATCCTGGAAATATTGTTTTCCTCATCCACAAATACTACCTGGGGCTTAAACTCTGCCGCCTCCTCTGGCGTCATCTGGGCATATGCCATGATGATGATATGATCTCCCGCCAAAACCTGCCTCGCCGCCGCTCCATTCAGACAGATCATGCCGCTTCCCGGTTCTCCGGCAATGGTATAAGTCTCAAAACGGTTCCCGTTCTCAATATCAACAATCTGAACATTTTCATATTCCAGAATTCCCGCCGCCTCCATAAGCCGCGGATCAACCGTAATACTTCCCACGTAATTCAGTTCCGCCTGTTTTACCACCGCACGGTGGATTTTTCCTTTTAACATTTTCAAATACATGAATATACTCCTTTCGGGCCTTTGACCATCCTCTGTGATCGCGTTCAGAATGTCTGCGGCTGAAAACTGAAATTGTCAATCAGTCTGGTACTGCCAATATATACGGCCGTAGCCGTCAGAACGGGTCTGTCAATCTTTGCTGCAGGTTCCAGTGTTTCCGCGTCAACAATTTCCACATAATCAATCTCTGCCAGAGGCTCTGTCTTCATGCTTCTGACAATGGCTTCCTCAATCACAGCGGCGTCCTGCTCTCCTGCTTTCATCATTTCTTCCACAAGCATCAGGGATTTATGGAGAATCAGCGCCGCTTTGCGTTCTTCCCCGCTCAGGTATGTATTCCGGGAACTCATAGCCAGACCGTCCGCCTCTCTCACAATAGGACAGCCCACAATCGTGATATCAAAGTTTAAGTCCCGCGCCATGCGGCGGATTACTGCAAGCTGCTGGGCGTCTTTTTCCCCAAAATACGCCCGGTCGGGCGTTACAATATGGAAGAGTTTGGAAACGACGGTGCATACTCCTCTGAAATGCGTGGGTCTGGTCTTGCCGCACAGTCCCTTTGTAAGACTGTCCATATCCACAAATGTGCAGTGATCCTTGCTGTACATTTCCTGCGCCTGGGGATGAAAAATCAAGGACGCTCCGGCCTCCTGGCAAAGTGCGGCGTCTCTGTCGATATCACGGGGATAACTGGACAAATCTTCATTTACTCCGAACTGGGTTGGATTCACAAAATCACTGACCACTACCTTATCATTTTCGCTGACCGCCTTCACAATGAGGCTCTTATGTCCTTCATGAAGATAGCCCATGGTGGGTACAAGCCCCACGCTAAGCCCTTCTTTTCTCCATTCTCTGATAATCGAACGCAATTCTTCTATACTTTGTATAATCTGCATGTTTTCCTCCATTCTGTATAACCCTTAATACAGCTTCTCAATGACCTCATCCTCTATTTTAAAGGTGTGCTCTTCTGCGGGAAACGCACCGGATTTCACCTCTTCTATATACTTTTGGAACCCTTCTTTCATCATACTGCCAATCTCTGCAAAGCGTTTGACAAATTTTGGCTTGAAATCTCCAAACATTGCCAGCATATCCTGATATACCAAAACCTGTCCGTCGCAATCTGCTCCAGCTCCTATTCCAATCGTAGGGATATGAAGCTGATCCGTCACAAGCTTTGCAAGCTTTGCCGGAACGCATTCCAATACCACTGCCACTGCCCCGGCAGCCTCAACTGCCTTCGCGTCCTCTAAAAGCTTCCTGGCAGCTTCCTCTGTTTTCCCCTGCACTTTAAATCCCCCAAAGGCATTGAGAGACTGCGGCGTCAGTCCAAGATGCGCCACCACCGGAACAGACGCGGCGGTAATGGCGCGGATATGTTCCGCGAACTCTTTTCCGCCTTCCAGTTTTACGGCATTTGCCCTGCCTTCTTTCATAAGCCTTCCGGCGTTTAAAACCGCGTCGTACACCGAGGTCTGATACGACATAAACGGCATGTCTGCCACTATCATAGTGTCTGTTACGCCTCTTGCCACCGCCTTTGTATGGTGAATCATATCCTCCATTGTCACAGACAGGGTATCTTCATATCCAAGCATCACCATGCCCAGAGAATCTCCCACTAAAATCATATTGATGCCTGCTTCGTCAATAAGTCTGGCCATAGAATAATCATAAGCTGTGAGCATGGTAATCTTTTCTCCGCGCTCCTTCGCCTGCTGTATCGTTATCACTGTATTTTTCATCAAACCACCTTCCCGGCCCATTTACTGAGCCAATATCTGCTTCATTTCCTCATAACTGCGTTCCGGATGCTTTTTTACAGCAGCCTCCGTCACCTGAAGCCCGACGGCGCGATACACCGCCTTCCATTCAGGACGCTCCAGATGATCCAAATGTTTCTTTACCGTCATAATATCTCCGCGCTCAATCGGCCCGGTAAGCGTCTGGGCGCAGCCAGAGAATCCTCCCCCGGCTGCGCTGTCTTTCTGTGAGAATATCGCTTCTATATTCTGTTCTGCCAGAGGCTTTAACAGCCCATAAGCCGTCTGTTCCTCAATACCGGATTCTTTAAGCAGCGCAATGGCAAGATAAATAAGCCCTGTCACATGATTGCTTGCAAGGCTTGTGGCTGCATGGTATTTTGCCTTCTCCTCTGTGGAAATCCTCACCACCTCGTTCGGCAGAAGCGCAAATAAAGCCTGCATACGCTGCAAAGCCCCTTCGCTTCCTTCCACGGAAAATTTTGCTGTTGTTAAATTTTTATAAGCTGTGAATTTATTACTGAACGCGTAAATTGGATGGATGGAACAGACCTCTGCGCCTGTTCTTTCCCAGTCTGAAAAAATATCGCTTGATAAAGAGCCGCTGAAATGGCAAATGACTTTTCCTTTCACATTTCTCGTGGTAATACAATCCCATACCGTTTTTATTGCATCGTCTGTGGTCGTAATAAAAAGGGTATCGCTTCCTTCAATCAGTGCCTCTAATGATGTAAAATACCTGGTTTTTGTAAATTGCGCCGCTTCCCGTGCGCTGCTTTCGGTTCTTGAACAGAATCCGGTTACAGTTCCGCCGTGGTCCGCAATGTATTTTCCCATTGTCGTACCCACTTTCCCGGCGCCTATAATTCCAATCTTCATATCCGCCTCCATTCTCATAAATGGAAAGGCATTTGTCTTTTATCAATTGATACAGTTTCTTTCCAGAATACCGTTCGTTAATAATTTAACACATATGAAGATAATTTACAAGGATTTTTATATGCTTTCACTGCCAAACAGCGCCGTGCCTGGCTGGGCGTCACGCACAGCGGACACAGCGCCGATACAGGGCCATTTATTGGCTTTCATTTCCTTCCATCAGCTTTCTGCGCTGTATTTTCCCGTTATAAGTACGCGGGATTTCATCAATGACCTCTATTTCTTTGGGCATTTTGTTATTGTCGATATACTTTTTGAGAAATTCAAAAAGCTCCTTTTTCTGGAAGTCCTCTTTCTTGCGCACTACCACAAAGAGCTTGGGTACCTGCCCTGACAGTTTGTCCTGCTTGGGTACGCAGGCGCAGTCCACAATCTCCTCATATTTTCTGACGTTCTCTTCAATTTCTTCCGGTGCAATCTTAATTCCCTTATAATTTATAACGTCGTCTTTCCTTCCCCGCATGTAAACATAGCCGTCTGCATCAATATATCCCAGGTCGTTTGTGTAAATAAATCCTCCCTGCATAATCTGCTCTGTAAGCTCAGGCTGTTTACAATACCCTTTCATATTCATTGGTCCCGCCGTGGCAAGCAGACCCATATGTTCTTCTGAAGAGTCGATTGGCTCTCTCTTCTCATTGGTAACGATAAATCTGGCGTTCCTGGTAGGCTTGCCAATACATCCGGCCCTTCCTCTGTCTTTGTTAAAATCCAGGACGCAGGTTCTTCCTGACTCTGTAGAGCCATAAAAATTGTACAGCCGCGCCGACGGGAAACAGGATATCAGGATCTCCTTTACATCCTCCGGCAGAGCTTCCGTCCCTACCTGGATATAATCGATCTGCCCGCTGATCTCTGCTAATTTTGCACCTGCCAGTTTATGAAGAACGGTCAGCGCGCTGGGAGAAATATCGAGGGCTGTAACCTTATATTGTTCTATAAGCCCAAAAACACGCTTCACCCAGGAAACCCCTTCGATTAAAACCACGGCGCTGCCATTGAGAAGGTTCGCATAACAGCATCTGAGTCCATGCGAATGGCTCAGAGGCAGCGGGATCAGTTCTATATTGTCTGCTTTCATCTCTGTTCCGTATTTTACATTTTCCGCAAGGGCAATATTGTTGCCATGTGTGACTTCAATTCCTTTGGAAGCCCCTGTGGTTCCTGTTGTATACAAAATTTCAGCCGTCTCTTCTGCTTTGGGGAACGCCAGCGTATCGGGCAGGCTTTCCTTTGAACCAGCCTCTTTTGCCTCCTCTGTCAGAGAAGACAGCTCCATCATAGTTACCGGCGCCTCGTACTTGCTGCTGCATAAAAACAGTCTGGCATTTGTTTCTTCCAAAATTGTTCTTACCCTGTCTTCGGACGCTCTGTGCTCTACGGGGACAAAAACAGCCCCCATATACTCGCAGGCCAGATCACAGATTACATAATCTGCCTCCTGGGTGCATTCTGCCATTACAAAATCTTTTTTCTCTATTCCCAATGTCTGTAACTTCTGTGCGGCTATTTTTGTCTTCTTCCATATTTCCCCATAAGTATACGCTCCTGATTTGTCTGCCACACAGAGCTTATCCGGGTTTTTGGCAGCATAATCTGCCACTGCTTCCACAATTGACTCAAACATATTCATACCTCATAATTTTTTTATTTGTCGAAAATTAATATTATAACCAATGTTTTTTACTCTATCAGTCAATTGTGATGGAAATTTGAGGAAACGAAAAGCCCAAACATAATTGTCTGGACTTTTCATTTTCTCATATCATAATCTGTACCGTTACTGCCCGATTCTGCGTTCCACAGAAAACACAATCGTCATTTCTCCCGCCAGCAGCAAAAAGACTGAAGTTCCTCCATAAGAGATAAATGGAAGCGGAAGACCTGTATTCGGCAGAATCGCCAGATTTACGCAGATGTTGACGATCGTCTGAAGCGTAAGATGGGCAAAAACCCCCAGGCTTAACATACCTCCAAACAAATCCGGGGCCGACATCATAACTCTGGAAATCTGGTAGAGAAGATATCCAAAAAGATAAATCAGCGCTATCGCTCCTATAATTCCAAGTTCTTCACAGATTACGGAAAAAATCATATCGTTTTCCGCTTCCGGAATCGGTCCCAGCTTCTGTATGGAAGCCCCCAGCCCTTTTCCAAATACGCCGCCTCTTCCTATGGCATACAATCCCTGCAGCGTCTGATACCCCTGGGTAGCCGCATACCGCCCGGGATCCAGCCAGGCCGCGATTCTCCTCACACGGAACGGCATTTCACTCATTTCTTCAGGGGTAGGCATATTGGACCATATACTCCAAACATACATTGCCACCAGCGCAAACACCGCAAGAAATACAACAATATGCAGGTTTTCTGTCTTCATGCTGATAAATGTCATCACAAAGCAAATCCCCAGCACCACGGCAGAACTGCTCAAATCGTTACTTAAATCAAACAGCAACACCGCCGGGATCCCTCCTGCAATCCACAGATAGACAGTGAATTTTTTCGAACTGAGATATTTTTTATTGTTGTCAATCAGATATGCTAAAAATACAATTACACAAACCTTTACCCATTCACTTACCTGAAACTGCCCCAAAGTTCCCAGCTTTACCCAGCGGGTAGCTCCATTTGCAGTCACGCCAAGTGGGGTTTTTAACAAAAATATAGAGATAATTCCCGATAAGTAGAGAAAAGCAGCCAGAACATTATTTAACAGCCGGTAACTGAAATGCTGCAGAAACAACATAAGTGCAAACCCCGCCAGCATAAACTTCACCTGGTTTTTCAGCATATAGAAGGAATCATTATTGTATTCTTCGTTGATACTGCACTGGTATGCTGTCGCTGAAAAAACCATAATTGCCCCATACGCGCACAGAAATATAAGTACTGCCAGCATCATATAGTTATTTCTGACGATAATGGGCTTTTTTCTTTCGTTCAAACCTATTTTCTCCCTTCTGTAAATCCTTTCAAGACCTGCCATAATTTCTGAAATTGTCTGATTTCTTCCGTCTTCATCACTGAATCCGGAATCTCAATGGCCTTCTCTTCCTCTGAGGAAAACAGAAAAACAAAACTCTTAATTTGCCGGGACTTTTCTCCATTCACGCCGCGAACCTCAGCAAAACTTTTACCCTCATTGCTCTTCCCGGTTTTCAGCGCAATGCCGTAATGATTCCAGATTGTCTGAAACTGCCAGTCTCCATCTCTGGTCTTTTGACGTTTCATACTCTTTAACATCAGCAGATTTTTCCAAAAGCTTTGCTCTTTTATGCTGGCAGAAGCATTCCCCTGAAACAGTTCTTTGAGGTCCGCCTGAAAAAGTTCCTCAATCTGCTCCAGAGAAATATACGCTCCATACTTCCAGTCCGGAAGCATCGTTCCCAGCAGTGGATGCTCCTTTGTAAAATTCTCCTGCAGTCTTTGATACAGCATCCTGATATTTACCAGTGTGCTGCCTTCACTGAAATACAGTTCCGTCAAAGGCTTTTTAAAAGCATCACAATACAGCTGCGCATATCCCTGACTGTCAAATAGCGTTCCTTCTGCACGCCACTTGAAACAGTCAGTTTCCTCTATTCCCAGGATCCAGGATAAGGTCTGTAAAAACTGTTTCTGTCCGTTCGATAATCTCTCCTGCTCCAGTGCGACCTGTATCTGACAGCCAATACTTTCTGACTTTACCAGACTGCATATAAGATATGCCGTATGCCATAACGGGTAACTCCATGCCAACGCCGCTGCAATTACTGCCAGAACTGCCGCACCTGCCGCAAAAGTTCTTTTCTTCATCAGGTTCTCCTTATGTGAGACGATTGAAACACAGATTATCGCGCTGTAACAACAATAACCCGCGCCATATGATTTCCTGCTCTGCTGCCTGCAATGCTACTTGACAATTGTATTTTTACTGCGCCGGGGGCACAATTTTATCCTGGCCTCCCATATAAGGGCGAAGGGCTTCCGGGATCTTCACGCTTCCATCCCCGCACAAATTATTTTCCAGAAATGCAATCAGCATACGCGGCGGAGCCACTACCGTATTATTCAGGGTATGCGCAAAATATTTGCCCGTTTTTCCCGTAACACGGATCTTTAAACGGCGCGCCTGCGCGTCTCCCAGGTTAGAGCAGCTTCCCACTTCAAAGTATTTCTGCTGCCTTGGGGACCAGGCTTCCACGTCAATGGACTTTACTTTCAGATCCGCCAAATCACCGGAACAGCACTCTAAAGTGCGAACCGGAATATCCATGGAACGGAACAAATCTACCGTATTCTGCCATAGCTTTTCAAACCACATCATAGATTCCTCCGGTTTACAGACTACGATCATTTCCTGTTTTTCGAACTGATGAATCCGGTATACCCCGCGCTCTTCAATGCCATGGGCGCCCTTCTCTTTGCGGAAGCAGGGCGAATAGCTGGTAAGCGTCTGAGGAAGCTGTTCTTCGTTTAAAATGGTATCAATATATTTCCCGATCATAGAATGCTCGCTGGTTCCAATAAGATAGAGGTCCTCCCCCTCAATCTTATACATCATGGCGTCCATTTCGGCAAAACTCATCACCCCGGTTACGACATTGCTGCGAATCATAAAAGGCGGCACGCAGTAAGTAAAGCCTCTGCTGACCATAAAATCCCTCGCATAAGAAATCACAGCAGAATGCAGCCTGGCAATATCTCCCATCAGATAGTAAAACCCGTTTCCAGCCACCTTTCTGGCGCTGTCAAGATCCAGTCCCTGAAACCGCTCCATAATCTCCGCGTGGTAGGGAACCTCAAAATCGGGCGTCAGAGGCTCTCCGTATCTTTGCACTTCAACATTTTCACTGTCATCTTTTCCTATAGGCACCGAAGGATCAATGATATTGGGAATCGTCATCATAATCTTTGTAATTTTCTGCGAAAGCTCCGCTTCCTGCTTCTCAAGATCCTCCAGATGCCTGGCGTCGGCATTCACCTGCGCTTTCATTGCCTCCGCTTCATCCTTCCTGCCCTGTCCCATCAGCGCGCCGATCTGTTTGGACAATTTTTTTCTGTCTGCGCGCAGTGCGTCCGCCTCCTGCTGTGTCTTTCTTGCCCTGGCGTCCAGCTCAATTACCTCGTCTACCAAAGGCAGCTTGCCATCCTGAAATTTGTTCCGGATATTTTGTTTCACCACTTCCGGATTTTCTCTTAAAAACTTTAAATCAATCATGATCTTCCTCCTGAGAACTATATAATTTCTATCATTAATTTCAAATCCGCCGCCTGTTTACTCATGCCGCAGCGCTTCAATAGGATCCAGGTTCGCCGCCTTATAAGAAGGCAGCAGTCCGAATACAATTCCTATCGCCATGGAAAATACAACGGCAAGCACTGCCGCAGGGACGCTGATCGCCACCAGAGTTCCCGTAAGTCTTGATATCACTTCTGCCAGTATAATACCCATAATCACTCCTATAAGTCCGCCAAGACTGGTCAATACCGCTGCCTCTGTCAGAAACTGTCCCAGAACCTTGCCCTTGCGGGCGCCGATTGCTTTTTTCAGACCAATTTCCTGCGTACGCTCCGTGACGGAAACCAGCATAATATTCATGACGCCAATTCCTCCGACCAACAGAGAAATCCCGGCAATCCAGATCAGCATCGTGTTAGTGGACTGCCCCAGTTTTTGCAAATCCTCCGCCTGTTTTAACAAGTCGTCCGCTTTGTATTTCAACGTTTCATCGTTGGAAAATAAACCGCCGTTTAAGATCGCCGAGGCTTCTTTTCCCGCCACCGTCATGTTGTCCACACTGTCCAGTTTGAGCACCATCGACTGAGGTTCGTCATAACCATAGAGCAAAGGCCAGGTGGTATCCGGAACATATACCGCTCCGGTACTGTTTTCTGCGTACGTATAATAATCCTCCATACTGTTAATTACAGGTTCAAATTTCGTCGATTTTGCAACGATGCCCACGACAATGTACGGCTCCCGCTGAATTTCTACGGTCTTTCCCACCGGCTCCTCTCCCTGAAACAATGTCTCTGAGGAATTCTCGTCAAGCAGCACCACTTTTCGGAATTTCTTATAGTCAGATTCACAGAATCCCCGCCCTTTGCGGATAATAAAATTGCAGGCGTTCAGATAATTTTTATCAATTCCGTAAATCTTTCCGCCGGACAGCCCGGTATTCTTATAATAGATGACATTGTATGCTTCTCTCGACGTATAGAGAGCCGCGCCTTCCACATGCTTTAAATCCAGCATTTTTGTTCTTGTTTCCTCTGTAATAACCGGTACGCCGTCAGGAACTCCATTATAATCTATTTCATAGGTATTATCTCCCTGATACAGCCGCACATTCACGGTGTTCTCTCCGGAACCGATCAGATTTTCTTTAATCTGCTCATTGGTTCCCTTGATGGTTGAAACAATCGCTATAATTGCCGCAATACCGATAATGATGCCCAGCATGGTAAGAAAGGAACGCATTTTATGTGACCACAGCCCCTGAAAAGACAATCTGATATTTTCTAACATAATTTCCTCCATTCCGCATTTGTCCTGAATTATTCAGCTTCTTTCACTTTTACGCCTTCCTTTGCCGTTTTCCCATAGGGAAATGTAATCCTGTCTTCCGCAGTCAGACCTGAGAGGATTTCTACAGACTGCCAAAGGGTTTTTCCCGTTTTAACATACTGTTTTACCAGACGGTTATTTTCGTCTGCCTTCATTACATATTTTTTACCGTCCTCATCTCTGATATATGCCTTGTCGAGATAAATACTGTTCGGCTTCTCTTCTCCCATTGCGGCTGTCATCGTCAAGTCCACATATTCTCCATTGCGCAGCCCTTCCGTATCTTCTATATATGCAGTATAGGGATAATAGGAGACGTTGGGATTCCCTTCGCCCCATGCATTGCTGTTGGTTTCCGGATAAGAGGAAATTTCCGTAATTTTCGCTTCAAAGCTTTTGCCGCTCTCCCAGGAATTGGCGTATACGACCTGTCCTACCTGTATTTCACCCAACTGCAGCTCGCTCAAAGCTCCGCTCACATACAGCCCTTCGGAACCTGCCACAGTAAGAAACGGCGATCCGTCCGTGGGAAGATTATCCTGCTCTCCCAGATTCTTTACCACGCCATTAATTTCAGCCTTAACCACACCGTCGTTTGTTACTTTCTTCATTTGTTCCAGTTCCAGATCCTGTTTTCGTTTCTGCAAATCCAGATCCCGGATTTGCTGTTCCTTCTCTTTGATCATATTTGAGAGTTCTTCTGCCGTATATCCATCCGGCTCTTCCGGTTCCGGTATATACGGTTCCGGATCGGGTTCCGGTTCCGGATCAGGTTCCGGATCTTCCTGCTCTATGATCTGTGATCTCGTCTTTACAGACCAGCGGGAGTCTTCTGCCATCTGTGGAAATCCATTGTCTCCGCCAATCTCCCAGGCGCTCAGCAGCCTTTCTGACAGTTTATTATCTTTATGAATTTCCAGACTTACGTAAACAGGCTTTTTTTTATCTGCTGAAAGCTGATTGATAAACTCTCCCAGAACATAACATTCCGGCGTACATAAATAGACATAGGGATTTTCCTCTGTCCCTTTTCCTTTATTTGGCTTTGCGCCAATGCGGATAATATTGTATGCTTCACCCGTTTTTTCCGGTACTTCCGGTTCTGCCGGAGTCTCTGGAATCTCCGGTTCCTGCGGAATCACCGGCTCAGGCTGCCTGACCGGCGTACGCGACACAGGTTTGATCTTTTTCAGTTTTTCCAGCTCTTTTTTGGCCGCCTCAATTTTACTGCTGCTGGTAGAAACATCCAGCTCTTTCATTTCCAGCTCCAACTGGGACATCGTCATATCATAGGAAATCAGCGGATCTCCTGCTTCAACAGTCTGTCCTTCTTCCACAAAAACCTCTACGATCTTCTTATCCTCGAGAATATACACATCCTGAAAAAAATCGTTTGTGACCATTCCGGAACTGCTCGTTCCCATATCGCCGTAATAGGAATTCAAATTAGACACATACTCTGCCTCCGCAACAAGATTATTCTGCTGATAATTCTGATACATTTTAATTCCGCCAAAGATGCCTGCGCCTGCAACAGTCAGAGATACCGCTGTGATAATGATTACTTTCTTATTCATTCTCTGCCTCCTTGCCGCTTTCTTCTGCCTCTTTTGTGTCTGCCTCATTCTCCGGCTGCTCTGTCTTCTGCCCGGATCCTTCTATATCCATGCCTGCCTGCGGCTGACTCTTCTCTCCTTCTGTAATCATGCCGTCAATGATATGCACAATCCTTTTTGCCTTGGCGGCGATATTTCTGTCATGCGTAATCATCACGATGGTAACGCCTTCTTCATTGAGCTGCGAAAACAGCTCCATAATCTGCTGTCCTGATTTGGAATCCAGAGCTCCTGTCGGTTCATCCGCGAGAAGAATTTTGGGATTATTTACCATTGCGCGTGCAATTGCCACCCTCTGCTTCTGACCGCCGGACAATTGGGTAGGCTTAAAGGTTACGCGGTCTCCCAGTCCCACGCGTTCCAAAGCCTGCGTCGCCCTCTCTCTGCGCTCCTTCTTCTTGATGCCTGCATAACTTAATGGCAGCGCCACATTTTCCAGCGCCGACTGCCTGGAAAGCAGCTGAAAACTCTGAAAAACAAAACCAATACTTCTTAGACGCAGATCTGACATTTCTCTGTCCTTACATTGCTGCACATCTTCTCCTGCCAGCAAATAAGTTCCGGAAGTGGGACGGTCCAGACATCCAATAATATTCATCAATGTAGTTTTTCCTGAACCAGAAGGCCCCATAATCGCCACATATTCCCCCTCTTCCACCTGAAGGGAAACATCTTTCAATACCGGAACCACCAGTTTATCCTGCTGATAATCCTTATATATATTCTGTAAATCTAATATCATGCTGTTCTTCCCTCCGGCTTCTATCTGATAAGCTTATTTTCCATCCTCTCCGGCAGTATCAAATCGCTGTCTGAATCCTCATCACTGTCTGAATCCTCATCACTGTCTGAATCCTCTTCGCCGCCAAAACTCTCAAAGTCGCCCAGATCCCCTTCTCCAGCGGAATCCCCTGTTCCCGGGTCTTCTGCGCTGTCCAGGTCTTCTTCGCCACCGAGATCCTCAAAGTCGCCCAGATCCCCTTCTCCAGCGGAATCCTCTGTTCCCGGGTCTTCTCCATCCGATACTTCTCCATCTTCAGTTCCTTCTTCCCCTTCTGCTCCTTCCTGATTATAGAGAGGAGAACTGTAATCCACATCTTCTGCATTGGTAACTGCCGTTACCCCTTCATACAGCCCTTCCATAGGAAATGCAATGGCATCTTCTTCGGTAAGACCGGATAAAATCTCATATTGACCCGTATTCTCATCATGTTCGCCCAGCTCTACAATACGTTTCTGCAGTTTATTTCTTTCATCGGCCGCCCAGACATAAGATAAATCATCTTCCTGCACAATATATCCGTCAAACAGCCAGATCCCTTCTTTCACTTCTGTCTGTCCCAAATCCAGCTCGATAAACAGATGCTGGCCCATCATCAGTCCTTCCGTTGAATCCAGATCTACATAAAACGGATACTTCGTCGCCTTTTCCGCACCGCCTTCCGATTCAAAATAAGCGCCCCCGTTATTTTCATTGCTCACTTCATTCTGCGTATCAATCTTGCTGATCGTCCCCGGCCAGGTCTGTTCTTCATCGATCCTGGAGCGCAAAATTACAGGCTGTTCTTCTGACAGCATCTGTACATTTGTCTCACTGACCATTCCTTTGACACGGAAATCTCCAACTGCAAGCACGGTCATGTAGGAGGTGTCCTCTCCCATCATCATATCATTATTACTGCTGGAATCATTGATAGACTTTATTACTCCGGCAAGTTTGCTGAGCACAACCGCATTGTCAATGGTTTCCTGTTTCTTCTCCATCTCCGCTTTCTTGCTCTCAATGTTATATTCTGTCTGCTTAATACTGTTTTCTTTTTCCTGTATATCTGCTGTATACTGGTATTTCTCATCTGAGGACGCGGCGTTTTTCTCTTTATTAAGCTGTTCAATCTGATTGCGGTAATCCGTAATCTCATTCTGCATTCCTTCCAGATCCAGCTCTGCCTGCGCAAGCTCCGCCTCCACATCATCCATATCGTATTCAAAGAGAGGATCACCTTCCTCCACCATATCGCCTTCTTCTACAAAGACTTCCTTTATTTCACGCTCAGCTTCCTTGTTCACTTTCCAGCTTTCCTGGGCTTCCACCACTCCGGAATACCTGTTCTGCGCTCCGGAAGAGGAAGATATCAGGGAGGCCACGCTCTCCACAAATACCTTGTCCGCACTGCTGCCGCCGTTATCTTTTAGTAAATACCATGCACCTCCGCCCGCTGCCGCTGCAAGAACGACAAGCACAGCAATGATAATGCCTATTTTTTTCTTACTCATCATTATCCTCCTGATCCTTCAGTATATCCTGTTTCTGATATATAAAGATGGTTATCCATCATTCTCGTAACCATCTTATCACAAATCCTGTATAAATCCTAATGAAATTTATTAATATTTTCTTAAATGCATACCTGCAGACGAATTGCGCCTTTTTCCGCACTGCCGCCGGGCTTTCTGAAACAGTTTACCGCTGTCCTCTGCACAGAAATCCTGAATAACAACTATTTCCACGATAAAATTTAACTTATAGCTTGAATTTCACTGCTATTTTCTGTAAACTAGAACCATACTACACACCATACGTTCTCTGTTGAAATTCCCCCCGATTTTCAGCAAAGGAACTATGTTTGATAAAAATCTGGAGGAAGAACTATGAAAAAGTCTATCAAGCAATCTACCCTGATGTATCTTCTAAACGGAGTATCCATTATTTCGCTTTTGTTTCTGATCTATTCTCTGCTGTCGTTTACAAATGTAAACCAGCAGTTAAATGAGGCGCGCGAAGACCGTTTTATGCTTACTTATAATGCGAACCGCTTTATGAACGGTTCGGCATATCTCACCAATGAAGTCCGCGCCTTCGCCTCCACCGGAGAACAGGAACATTTTGATAATTACTGGAATGAAGTCGATAACCTGAAAAACCGGGACAAAGGCGTTGCCGCCATGCAGGAAATCGGCATCACCGATAAAGAACAGACCATGATTGACGACATGTCGGCTCTGTCTAATAACCTGGTTCCTCTGGAAGATGAAGCCATGAAAAATGTACAGACAGGAAATATGGAAGACGCTCTCAATTATGTATACGGCGAAGAATATAACGCTTCCATCGCCAAGATTAATTCTTTGAAAGAACAATTTCTTGCCGATCTGGATAACAGAACCTCATCCGAGGTACAGGCTTTGGCGCAGAAAGCAGAATCCATAGAAGTCGCCATGATTCTGGCGTTTATTATCGTCGGCGTCCTGCAGGTCTTCATTATGATCATCACCAGGCTTCGGATTCTTGGTCCCGTCATTAAGGTGCGCGATCAGATGGGTGAAATTTCCCAGGGAAATCTTTCTGCTGATTTCGCCATGCGGTCCGATACTTCAGAAATTGGTATGCTGGTGGAATCCATTCATGAAACCAAACGGGAACTCAAAAAATACATAAAAGATATTGATTCCAAGCTCGCCGACATGGCGGAAGGAAATATGGACCTTTCCATCGGCAGCAATTACCGCGGTGAGTTTCTGCCGATTCAGAACGCAATGCGGCAGATTTTAGAATCTTTGAACCGCGCGCTCGCTCAGATTAACATAACAGCAGAAAATGTCTCAGAAGAATCCAGTAAAATGGCGTCTGACGCCCGTCTTCTTTCAGACGGCGCAGTTCAGCAGGCCTCTGCAGTTGAGGAATTATCCTCCAGCATCCAGGAGTTGTCCGGCCAGGTAGACCGTACTTCCAACGATGCAGATACCGCATGGAAATGCTCTACCGAAGCAGCCAAACAGCTGCTCGTTGCCAACGATAAAATGGCGCTGCTGACATCCGCTATGGAAGACATTTCCAACGCCTCGCGTGAAATTGGCGGAATCATCAAAACAATTGAGGATATCTCGTTCCAGACAAATATTCTCGCATTGAACGCGGCTGTGGAAGCCGCACGCGCCGGAGAAGCTGGAAAAGGCTTTGCCGTTGTGGCGGATGAAGTACAAAATCTTGCAAATAAGAGTTCTGTCTCTGCGCAGCATATTACGGAGCTGATCGAAAATTCTATCAAGATGATCCGGAACGGCTCCACATTGTCCACAGAAACTACTGAGGCTCTCGCCCTGGTTGTGGTGGGCGCAAAACAGGCAACCGAGCTGATTGAACAGATTGCAGAATCAGCAACGCAGCAGTCCCAGTCGCTTCACCAGCTTACTATGGGTATGGAGCAGATCGCAGAGGTGGTGCAGACCAATGCCAGTACCGCAGAAAAATCCGCGGCCTCTGCCCAGGAACTCTACAAACAATCTACGGATCTGAAAGTTTCCGTAAACAGATTCCAGCTGCGCAAATAACACATTTGTCATTGAACTTAAAAGGACGTTCACAGAAATTATCTCCATGAACGTCCTTTTTATATGTTTATAATGGATACTGATCTGTCAGCTCTTTTACCATTCCACGTACGGTATCAGATGCACTTTCTCCTTCTTTGATCATTTTTGCAATACATTCTGCCACTTGATCCATATCCGCTTCTGTAAATCCTCTGGAAGTAATCGCCGGCGTTCCAAGACGGATACCGCTGGTAACAAATGGAGATTTGGGATCATTGGGAATTGTGTTTTTATTGCAGGTAATATTAACAGAATCCAGCAGCTTTTCCACTGCTTTGCCCGTCAAATCATATGGCGTCAGATCCACAAGCATCAGATGGTTGTCCGTCCCGCCGGATACCAGTTTCACATCTCTGTTCATCAGTCCTTTTGCCAATGCCTGGGCATTGGCCACGATATTCTGCTGATAAGTCTTAAAGCTGTCATCCAAAGCTTCCTTGAAACAAACTGCCTTTGCCGCGATTACATGCATCAGCGGACCACCCTGGATTCCCGGAAATACCGCCTTGTTAAAATTAAATTTGTCCGCCATCTCCTGATTTGCCAGAATCATACCGCCTCTCGGTCCGCGGAGCGTCTTATGCGTGGTGGTAGTTACCACATGTGCATAAGGAATCGGACTTGGATGAAGACCTGCGGCAATAAGTCCGGCAATATGCGCCATATCCACCATCAGATAAGCGCCCGCCTCATCTGCAATTTCACGGAATTTCTTAAAATCAATGGTTCTGGCATAAGCGCTGGCTCCGGCAATAATCATTTTGGGTCTGCACTCCAGCGCAATTTCTCTTACCTTGTCATAATCAATAAAACCGTCGTCGTTCACGCCGTAAGGTACGATCTTAAAATAAGATCCGGAAAAATTTACAGGGCTTCCATGTGTCAGATGTCCGCCGTGGTCCAGATTCATTCCCATTACTGTGTCTCCCGGCTCTAACATGGCAAACTGCACCGCCATATTCGCCTGGGCGCCGGAATGGGGCTGCACATTGGCATAATCACAGCCAAACAGTTCCCTGGCGCGTTCGTTGGCAAGATTCTCCACAAGATCCACGCACTCACAGCCGCCATAATATCTCTTCCCCGGATACCCTTCCGCATATTTGTTCGTCATTGGGCTTCCCATAGCTGCCATCACTGCCTTGCTCACCCAGTTCTCGGAGGCAATCAGTTCAATATGGCTGTTCTGCCGCTCCATCTCTGCTGTAATGGCGTCCGCCACTGCTGCATCCGCTTTCTTAATCTCATCAAATGAATACATGTTTCTTTTCCTTTCATCTCTGTATATTTTTGTAACTCTTTTGGCAAATGCATATTTCGCATTAATGATATAATTTTACATTTTAAATGTCAATCATAAAATGCTGTATAATAAAATCTGCAGACCTAAAATCAGCGGCATTCCCACCACAAAATACCAATGTCTGGTTTTATGGCGAAACGCATACATTCCGACCCAGGTACCCAGACTTCCTCCCAGTATGCCGACCATAAAAAATGTTTTCTCTGCAATCCGCCATTTTTTATGTTTCGCCTTCCATTTATCCATTCCCATCAGCAGAAATCCCGCCGCATTCATCAGGCACACATATCCTGGAAATAAATACTTTACATCTATCTGAAATACTGCCATATTCTACTCTTCCCCCAATTTCAGGGAAATAATCACGCCTGCCGCCAGAGCAGCGATCCCTGTAATCACAGTCAGCAACGTAATGGTTCCAAAACTGTTCATCAGAAAGATTGCTACCGGCGACGCCACAATCAAACCAATAATTGCCCAATACGCAATCTCCGGAAATTTTTCAAAAATAATCTCAATTGCTTTGGCAATCGCAAAAATTCCCACAACTACGCCAAGCCCAAAGGGCACCAGCACTTTGCATCCCTCTAAAAGGCCCGGCACATGAAATGAAATGAGATTATCAATAAATTCATTTATTTCACTTAACACCGGATTATAATATCCCATCAGCATCAGCATCATAGAGCCGCTGACTCCGGGAATTACCATAGTGGCGGAGGCCACAATCCCCACGCCGAATATTTTCACAACATTTACCGCGCTAAAACTCAAATCAGCCGCAGTTCCCTCCTGTTCTCCCAACAGAGCAAGCCCCGCCACCAATGCAAAAAATAAAAGAAACGCAAGGATATGACTGAGACGAATGGTTTTGCCTTTCACCTTTCCAGTGATCGCCGGAAGCCCTCCCACAATCAGGCCGATAAACAGCAGATTCGTCTGAAAAGGCACTTTATCAAACATATACTCTATAATCCGCGCCAGCGCTACAATTCCCAGAGCCATTCCAATAACAATCGGAATCAGTATCTGCATACTCTTTTTAAATTCAGAAAACAAATGTGTTGCCGCATGGATCATTTTATCATAGATGCCCATAGAGACTGCCATTGTTCCGCCGCTGACTCCGGGAATAATGTTCGCCACTCCCATCATCACGCCTTTTAAAATCATTTTAATCATACATTTTCTCCTAAAAACTGTTCTAAAAATTCAACCAACACCTTCATCTCCCGATCTGTCCCAATGGTAATCCGCAGATAATTATCTATTCTCGGTTTAGCAAAATACCTTACATAGATCCCCTGGGCCTTCAATGCCTCAAACAGTTCTGCGGCCGGGCATCCGGCATGACTTGCAAAGATAAAATTACTTTTCGAATCCGGAAATGTAAATCCCAGCCTGGCAAGTTCCTTCTTTGTCCACTCCCTTGTGGAAACAATTTTATCAATGGTTTCCCTGAAATATACGTCGTCCCTTACAGCGGCAGCTCCCATGGCCGCGGCAACTGTATTCATCGTATAGGAATTAAACGAATACTTCACGTCATTGAGATATTTTATCAATTTTTCATTTCCAAATGCATAGCCAATTCTCATGCCCGCAAGGCTTCTGGATTTGGAAAATGTCTGCACTACAAGCAGATTATCATATCGGGGCAGCAGCTTTACTGCAGATGTTCCTCCAAAATCAATATATGCCTCGTCAATGATCACAATTACATCACGATTTGCAGCTATGATCTCTTCTATTTCTGACAAATCTTTTTCCACTCCGGTCGGGGCATTGGGATTGGGAATCACAATACCCCCGCAGTCTTTTTTATAATCCTCCGGCCGGATCTCAAACTTATCATCCAGCGGCTGGCACTCGTAAGGAATCTGGTACAAATCGGCCCATACATCATAAAAAGAATACGTGATGTCGGGAAATAAAATCGGTTTCTTTCCATTAAAAAAAGTTAGAAAACTCATTGCCAGCACATCGTCAGACCCTACTCCTGCAAAAACCTGACAGGGCTTTACACTATAATATCCGGCAAGCTCTTCTGTAAGCTCTTTCGCCTCAGGATCAGGATATTTCCTCAGCGCCTCCCTGTCTATACTGCGCAGAACCTCCAGCGCTTTTGGCGACGGCGGATATGGATTTTCATTGGTATTTAATTTAATAATATCTGTACGAAGAGGCTGTTCACCCGGCGTATAGGGAATTACCTTCCGCACATTTTCTTCCCATGCTGCCATATTATCCCTCCCGGCTATTTTACTTCTGTCGAGTCAGCCCATATGCTTTTGCCAGTTTCTCAAAAGCCGGCAGAGAACGCTCGATCATCTCATAGGAAACACAATAGGCAAGGCGCACAAAACCTGGACAGGCAAAGGTAGCGCCTCCGACCAAAAGAATATGATATTTTTTGGCCTCTTCTACAAATTTTTTCTCTTCAGCATCCGGAGATTTGAGGAACAGATAAAACGTTCCCTGAGGTTTCACGCACTGAAATCCAAGCTCTGTCAATTTACCATAAATCAATTTCCGGTTTCTGTCATAATATGCCACATCGGTCGTAGAATCAATGGCCCTGATTAATGCTTTCTGCATCAGCGAGGGAGCATTGACAAATCCCAGCATCCGGTTTGCCACGGACAGACCGCTGCATACCTGCTCACAATCCGCCATCTGCGGGCAGACTGCAATATAACCGATTCTCTCTCCCGGAATCGAAAGGGACTTGCTGAACGAATAGGTCACAAACGTATTATCATAATAGTTTGTCAGAAATGGAACCTGAGTTCCATCATAGACCAGCTCGCGGTAAGGCTCGTCAGATACCATAAATATCTCACGTCCATAATCATTCTGCTTTTTCTCCAGAATTGCCGCCATTTTCTGAATCGTTTCCTCTGAATAGATAACTCCTGTGGGATTTACCGGATTATTGATAATCACAGCGCGGGTCTTCTCTGTAATTTTCTGTTCAAAGTCCTGAAAATCCGGCTGGAACGTCTCAAGTTCCGGTGTTACCTCCTTTAAAATCCCCTGATGATTTGCCACATACCCACGGTATTCTCCAAAATAGGGCGCCAGGGCCAGTACTTCATCTCCCGGATCCAAAATGGTCTTAAAAACCACGTTAAGCGCTCCCGCCGCGCCCACTGTCATCACGATCTGTTTCTCTTCAAACGCTGTTGCAAAACGTTTATTAAGATTTTCTGCCACCGCTTTCCTGGTTTCCGGATATCCTGCATTATCCATATAACCGTGAAGTTCCAGGGAACTCTCATTTTTTACTGCATCTATAATCGCCTGATTGTATTCTGCCGGAACTGGCGTCATAGGATTCCCCAGACTGAAATCATATACGTTCTCTGCCCCGACTTTCGCCGCCATTTCTTTTCCTTCCAGAAACATGGCGCGGATCGCCGAGCTGTTTGCCACTGCTTCCTGCATTTTCTTAGATATCATCTCATCATCCTCTTTCTGTGATTTTTCAAACAATACTGTTCCATTCTATCACGAATAATTGAAAAAAAAAAGAGGTACATTCCCTCAATAAAAAACAGAACTGTCCCAGTAAATAAAACACCCGCATTTAACTGTCAAAACAGCATATAATTCTGTAGACTTCATGCCTTGAATATGGTATACTGCTTTTACTTAAATAAAATTTCTGAAAGGAGGAATCATATGGCGCTGACAAACGAAGATTTAAAAGCAATTGGCCAACTGCTTGATAACAGCTTACACCCTATAAATGAACGACTGGACAAGATGGACATCAGGCTGAACAATATAGAGGACAGACTCGGCAACGTAGAAGACAGACTCGGCAACGTAGAAGACAGACTCAACAACGTAGAAGACAGACTCAACAACGTAGAAGACAGACTCAACAACGTAGAGGACAAACTCAACAACGTAGAGGACAAACTCAACAACGTAGAGAACAGACTTAACAACGTAGAAGACAGACTCGGCAACGTAGAAAACAGACTCGGCAACGTAGAAAACAGACTCAATAAGACGGACATCAGGCTGGACAAGCTGGAAGGCAGAATAGCTGTAATGGAGATGAAACAAGACATTACATCAAAAAAACTTGATGATCTGAAACTTGATGTAAAAATAGCCGAAAGAGACATCAGACGCGATCTCCATAAACTTGATGATGAAATGGAAACAGTTCTTGAACTACTAAAGCAGCATGAATTATTGCCGCTATGATCACATCTGCATAAACACTGCCGCTAAAGAGTGCAGGCTCTGTTGATTTGCTATAACTTTTTAATTGAGAAATCATATTACAGATCTGACAACAAAACATACTTTTCATAAGGAAAGACGCCAAAAGAACATAAACTTAAATACTCTTTTGACGCCCTCATAAGCAGTTCAATTGCAACATCTGATATATTTCTGTATACTACCGTTTTTTCACACAATCAACTTTTAATCAGATTTTAAATTTTTTAATCACATCCAATGCCGGAAGAGGCCGCCCCTCATAATCAAACAACGCCTGGTTCGCCCATTTATTGCCGCACGGTTCTGAATCCTTTATATATTTCAGAGAAGCCTGTGTTGCCCAGCCGCTGCCTTCCACGGGAATCCATGCCGGCTCCCAGTAGAAAAATCCCCTCCCCAGTCCTTTGGGCACTCTGGCAATCTTGTTCATTAATACTTCCATAAAATCTGCCTGACCCTTTTTCGTCGCTGGATATTCCATTTGTTTTGTCAAAACAGGATTCTCTGCCATTTCCATATGCCCGCCTGGTTTAAGATTCTTATTTTGAGTATCATCTTCCATCGTATACCCGGCAGAAACCTCCGCTATAATCAGCTCCTTACCATAGCGTTCTGCCAGATCACACATATTATGCTCCAGATCCTTTAAAGAACCATGTAAACGAGGAAAATAAGACAAACCTATGATATCAAAATCCAGACCATCGTTTTCAAAATAATTGTCAAACCACTCCCGGTACAAAGCGTTGCTGACGCCGTTTCCCAAATGAATCATAATAGGCATATCCCGGTCTGCTGCCCGCACAGCACGAATCCCGGCGCTGACAAACCAGGCAATATTTTCATAATTAGGATACTTCCCATCCGGCCACAGCAAACCGTTTGACAACGCATTGCCGATCTGGATCATATCCGGAAAAACTCCCTCTGTTCTGAAATTCCGCAGCATAGCAAGGGTATAATCATAGACCGCATATTCCAGACGCTTTCCCGTAAAATCCGCCCACGCTTTTGGTTTGATTTGTCTTTCTGCGTCTGCCCAGAAATCACTGTAATGCACGTCCAATAAAAAATACATACCGCGCTCCCGGACCCGCCTTGCCAGAGAAATCACAGAATTCATATCATTGGTGCCGCCCCCATAAGGTTCTCCCTCCTGGGAATATGGATGATTCCACAATCGCAGCCTTACCGCATTCGTACCATATTCCTGTAAAACAGACAATACATCCCTTTCATCCCCATCTGCATCCTGAAATTTAGCTCCAAATGCTTCCAGTTCTAAAAGCGTGGAAACGTCCATTCCTTTGATAAATTTCATTTTTTCTGAAATCTTTCCCATAACCCTCTACCTCTTTTTCTTTTGAATACTGTCACAAATGCCCGTCAAATTTAACTCCGACGAGACGCCTGAACGACACCTTTTCGACGCAGCTGCCTTTGCCTGCCGCCGAAAAAACAAACCCTTTTCCCAATCATAAAATTCATCGGCATTATTATTGCAAGCGCATGGCAAATAAAATATATTTTTTTGTCTGCTATTATTATACCGTGTAATTGCACAAAATACAACCGCCTGAACGAGAATATTTTCTACATAAATCACAACTTTGGTCTGATTGAATTCACAATTACTTTAGTAACGGGCGGACGCAGTGATCTCGGCCGTCTTCCCGGCTTTTTCTTTCGCCTCTGCAATCTCAGCTTCCTGCAGATCATAGACCAGTATCGCACATCCTGCTTCAATATTTTCATACAGCGTTTTTGCAGCGCTGTAGGGAAGATTGACACATCCGTGAGAACCGTTTTGCTTATAATGGCTTCCTCCAAAGCTTCTTCTCCACTTTGCGTCGTGGAACCCGACGCCGCCATTAAAAGGCATCCAATAGGAAACCGGCGTAGCATATCCCTCTCCTCTTAACGTGCGATTTCTCTCTTTATAATACAATCCAAAAGCTCCTTCCGGAGTATTCCACTTTTTTGCCTCATTCCCAGATACAAAATCCGTCTCCAGAACCAACTCCCCGTTCTTATAGTAAAACAAATGCTGCAGACCAAGATTTACTTCCACATATGTGTCTCCATAATCATTTTTCCCACGGCTGTGTGCCCATTTGGAATATTCCGGCTCTCTGGTAACAGTCTGCCCCTCTCTGATAATCTGCGCCAGAATCTCTGTCTCTTTTTCCTGATCAATCCGCCATCCATAATCTCCGCCATCGACTGTAACTTCCACCTCATAAGAAGAATTAAGCTTCTTAGGCTTCCCCGCCGTATCCCATTTCTCTGCCATCTGGCTTACATAAGCCGCAACATGTTCCACCGATAATTCCGCCTCATCTTTTTCATTTATGGAAATCCACTGGCTGATCGTCTCCCCGTCTAAAACCACTTCTTTTTTTCCAAATTGATATGTAACAGCGGTCCCCACATATTTATTCATAATTTTTACCAGCTTTTTCAGCTTTTTGGACTGAGCGGTTCGTCTGGGTTTCGCATAACAGTCTGCTTCCTCCAGAGAAACCGAATCCTCAAGTTTCAGGATCGCTCTTCGCAGCACATCCATAAACTTCTCTGTCTGAACTGTCGTACCCTCTTTTTCCGGAATAATTTTGTAGCCCTCTTCTTTGGAATATGCAGATATCACCGCGTCTTCCGGCTTCTTCATCTTATTTTTATTGAAAATCTTCAGCGTTCCCACTTTACGTTCCAATGCATTTTTATCAAAAAATACCATCGTCTCTATCTGAATCGGGAATTCCTGAAAAAATGACGCCGGCCATATAAAACAGTCCTGATCCTTTAATTCCTTTTGAATAGATCCGTCAAAAATCGGTTTTAGTACGATATCTTCGCCCTTTAATACTTCCGTCCTGCCTTCCCGCGCCTCAATCTTAATCTCATACGCGTTCATTTCCTGCGCAATCTGCTCCTCCACTGCTCTCACATCTTTCCCGGAAGCATCCACTCCGTTGATTGTAGTGCCCGGAAGGAAATGGGAACTGTAAAAAGCCGCAAATCCTAAGTATATCAGAAAAAATATCAGGACAATCCCTATAATACCCCAAAAAATCCGTTGCTTTATCTCCATTTTTTCTGTCGTATCCATATTTTATTTCTGCCCTTCTTCTTAGTATACTCTACCATTATAATTCTATTTTACATAAAGTCAAACAATTTCTGTTTATCAAAATTTACCGTTGACAACCTATTAACCTGATGATATAATAGATTTTGTTTCGGGGTATGGCTCAGCTTGGCTAGAGCGCACGGCTGGGGGCCGTGAGGTCGCAGGTTCGAATCCTGTTACCCCGATTTTTTGTTACTCAATTTTCAAACGAACAAAGCAGCCAGATCCCTCATTCTTGAGGGTCCTGGCTGCTTTTCTGCATCGTATGCGGTCACACAGCGACATGCACTATTCGTATGAACGCGCATATTATTTTTCTCTTATAGGAAAGATACTTTCACGCATTAGCGTGATAAGGTCTTTCCTATAAGAGAACAAAGAATCCTGCTCTGCAGGATTCTCCGGCGGCGCTTCTTTTTTTCACAAAATCAACATGAAACGCATACCAACAAGCTTTCTGCTTCTATCAAAACGTTGTCATTTATCTGATTCCGGGCACTCGTTCTCTTCTTCCATAAACATGTTTTCTGCCAAACTGCCAGTCTTTTGCATATACTAAAGTATACATTACAAGCGCCATCACGCATCCGGTAATCACATCAAATACAGAATGCTGCTTCAGGAACATGGTGGAAGCAATAATTGCGCTCATCAAAACAAACGATCCTCTCCTGAGCCATCTTTTTTCTTTTAATTTTTCACTGTTTATTACTGCCAGATGAACGCCCAGAGAATTATAGACATGAATACTGGGAAACAAATTCGTAGGCGTGTCAATCAGATATAAGCCCTTCACTAACGTTATAAAAATATTATCTCTCTCAAAAACTCTGGGACGAAGATAATGGCCATGAGGATAAACGGTCGAAACCACCAGAAATACCGTCATGCCCACAAACAGAAAAATACACAGCTTATAATAATCCTGGACGTCTTTGAAAAAGAACCACGCAACCGCAACCGCCACATATCCAAACCACAACAGATATGGTATGATAAAGATCTCAACAAAGGGTATATAATCATCCACCGCCAAATGAATCACATGAAACCGCCTGGTTACTGTCTGTTCAAGCCAGGCAAACCACGTAACATAGATCAGAAAATATGACAAGATCCATCCATGCCGATAACGATACAAAAACTCTTTTAATTTCTCTTTCATAAAAACCTTTCACTTCCTGCTGATCATTTCATTCCAATATTATATACATAAGTAAAATGCATTATAGCACAGGAAGTACAGAGAAACAATGGGATTTCTTCTGATTTAAGAAATTATTAAAAAATTGTTACAATTTCTTTCACTGACGTCAGTCATAAGAACTCTGTATTTTACTAAAAACATTCGTGTGATTATTTGTATAATTTACTTATAATTTTAGAAATTTCACATTGACTTTTATGCAATTTGATGATACCATCTCATTAAAGCTATCAAAATTTAAAATTATCATTATTTTTAGGAGGTTCTTTATGGCACGTTTTACATTACCAAGAGATTTATATCACGGAAAAGGTTCACTGGAAGAGCTAAAAAACCTGAATGGAAAAAAAGCTATTATTGTAGTGGGCGGCGGCTCTATGCGGCGGTTCGGTTTTCTGGACCGTGCAGTTAACTACCTGAAAGAGGCAGGCATGGAAGTCGCGCTGTTTGAGAATGTAGAACCTGATCCCAGTGTGGAAACTGTAATGAAAGGCGCTGAGAAAATGCGCGAATTTGAGCCTGACTGGATTATTTCCATGGGCGGCGGATCTCCGATTGACGCTGCAAAGGCCATGTGGGCGTTTTATGAATATCCGGATACAACCTTTGAGGATCTGATTACCCCTTTCAGCTTCCCAACCCTGAGAACCAAAGCCAGATTCTGTGCCATTCCTTCTACTTCCGGAACTGCTACAGAGGTTACTGCATTCTCTGTAATCACTGATTATGCAAAAGGCATCAAATATCCTCTCGCAGATTTCAACATCACGCCGGACGTTGCTATCGTAGATCCGGATCTTGCTGAGACCATGCCGCAGAAACTGACGGCACATACCGGAATGGACGCCATGACTCATGCCATTGAAGCTTACGTCTCCACGCTTCATTGCGACTATACAGACCCGCTGGCGCTCCATGCAATTAAGATGATCCACCAGGATCTGAAAGCCTCATTTGACGGCGATATGGAAGCCCGCGACCGGATGCACAACGCACAATGCCTGGCTGGTATGGCATTCTCCAACGCATTGCTGGGAATTGTACATTCTATGGCGCATAAGACCGGAGCCGCCTACAGCGGCGGACATATTGTACACGGATGTGCAAACGCTATGTATCTGCCCAAGGTCATCAAATACAATTCCAAAAATGACGAGGCTGCCGCACGTTATGCACAGATCGCTTCCTTTATCGGCTTAAAAGGCAGCAGCAATGAAGAACTGACGGACGCTCTGATTGCAGAATTAAAATCTATGAACGCTTCGCTGGAAATTCCTTCCTGTATTAAAGATTACGAGGGCGGTATCATTGATGAGAAAGAATTTATGGATAAACTTCCAGAAGTTGCAAAACTGGCGATTTCCGACGCCTGCACCGGCTCTAATCCCAGGATTCCCACGCCGGAAGAAATGGAACAGCTGTTAAAAGCATGTTTCTATGACGAAGAAATTGATTTCTAAGTATTGAACAGGCTTTTCAGTACATAAAGAGGCTGCCGCAGAATGAAGATCAGACAGAATATATCCGTATATTTGTCTGAGTCATATTCTGCGGCAGCCTCTGCCAATTATATGGAGTCTGCCGGTAAGATATTCTAAATCAAAGGCAGCATATGCTCAACCAAAGCTGCAGAATGCGCTGCAGCCGCCTTTTCAAAAGCAGGATAATCCATCTCTGCGCTGTCATCTGCTTTATCCGAAATCGCACGGATAATCACAAATGGGATCTGGTTTAAAAAGGCCGCATGGGCAATAGACGCCCCTTCCATTTCCACACAAAATCCCTGAAAATTCTCTATAATCGCGTCCTTTACGTTCTTATCACTGATAAATTGGTCTCCGCTGACAATTCTTCCCTGATATACACTGATATCGGGATTCACTTCACGGCAGCAGGAAACTGCAAGCTGTCCCAGACGTTCATCTGCCTGGAATGCAAGGCAGCCAACCTGAGGAACCTCCCCCAGAGGATAGCCAAATACCCGAACGTCCACATCATGATGCAGGGCATCTGCTGAAACCACAATATCCCCGATATCAATCTCATTTTTCAGAGAACCTGCCACACCTGTATTAATGATATGACTGACCTCAAACACATCACAGAGAATCTGGGTACAGAGCGCTGCGTTCACCTTTCCAATGCCGCTTCGCACAATCACAACTTCTGTTCCATTTAAGATTCCTTCCTGAAATTCCATAGACGCTTTTTGTTCCGTCCTGTGAATCTCCATTTTCGCTTTTAGCGCCTCTACTTCCAGCTCCATAGCGCCAATAATCCCTATTTTTTTCATTGCTCCTCCTTCTATTTTGGATACACCAGATGATTCTCATCAATATCATATAAGACCTGCGTCAGATAACGGTTTGCAAGATAATTTGCCATTCCCAGATTCATATCCAGATAATTTCCGCAGTCTCTGGGACTTGCGCCCGGCACTTCCTCCTTGAAATCCCGGATAAATTCATACATTTTCGTAACCAGTTCCACTACGTCCGCGGATTCATAATCTCCGGCAAGCAGCAAATAAAAACCTGTCCGGCATCCCATAGGACCAAAATATATAACCCGATCCTTATATTGCGGATCGTTTCTTAAATAAGTCGCCGCCAGATGCTCTATGGTATGCATTTCCGCCGTATTCATCACAGGTTCCTCATTCGGAGAAGTCATACGCAAATCAAACGTAGTAATAACCTCTTTTCCTATATGATCTTTCCTGGATACGTAAACACCAGGCTGCAATTTATTATGATCAATGGTAAAACTTGCAATTTTTTCCATATTCTTTATTCTCCTTTCACATGTTCCTGCACGGCAATCGTTCCATAACCGTCTGCAAAATATGTCTTTAACATTTCGGGCAGTTCCTGAAGCTGCGTAATAAATTTTACCTCTGCTTCCACACTCCCATAGCCTGTCCTGGCATGAATAAATGAGAGTCCCGCTTCCGTGGCAGCCAGATAATCGCCCTGCGTATCTCCCACATACACCGCCTGCTGCAAATGGTTCCGCTCTGCCACCAGACGGATATTATACCCTTTTTCCCTGCCGGTTGCGCCGAAGCTCTCAAAATCCTCAAAATATCCCGCCAGTCCATAGTACTGCAAAAACGCCTCAATATAACCCACCTGACAGTTGCTTACAATAAACAGATCATACCCCTGCTCTTTTAACCGCTTTAACGTTTCTTCCAGACCTTCGAACAGCCGTCCTCCATGGCGGCGTATATATTCATTTTCTTCCTGGCAGCAGTAATCCAGCAGTTCCCTTCTGGTATTCAGATCATATTCTGCAAACAACAGATCTGCAATTTCATACATGCTCCTTCCCATAACAGACTGAATCAGCTCTGTCGTAATTTCTTTATGGATTTCCGGGCGTTTATCCAGGGCATCTTTCCAGGAATCAGCCACCTCTTTCGAGGAGTCCCACAAAGTGCCGTCCAGATCAAATAAAACTCCTGTTTTCATCACTGCTCCTTCTCCTGCAAAGCCTCAACGGACAGCGCCAGCTCTTCCAACTGCTTCTCATCCACCACATTGGGCGCGTCTGTCATCAGACAGGAGGCGTCTTTCACCTTGGGGAACGCAATCACATCGCGAATAGAATCACAATGCATCATCAGCATAATCATGCGGTCCAGTCCATAAGCAAGCCCGGCATGAGGCGGTACTCCATATTTAAAAGCGTTCAGCAGAAATCCGAACTGCTCATAAGCGCTCTCTTTGGTAAATCCCAGCACTTCCAGCATTTTTTCCTGAATATCATCCTGATGGATACGCACAGAGCCGCCGCCCAGCTCTGTTCCGTTCAGCACAATATCATAGGCTTTGGCGCGCACAGCGCCGGGATCCGTATCAATTTTATCCCAATCTTCTTCCATCGGCATGGTAAACGGATGGTGCATCGCCATAAAGCGGTTTTCTTCCTCAGACCACTCCAACAGCGGAAACTCTGTAATCCACAGAAAATGATACTGATTCTTATCAATCAGTTCCAGTTGCCGCGCCAGTTCCAGACGAAGCGCACCCAGCACATCCCAGACTACTTTATTTTTATCTGCTGCAAACAAAAGCAGATCTCCCGGTTCTCCCTGCATTCTTTGCGCCAGAGCCTGCAGCTGCTCTTCTGTCATAAATTTTGCAAAAGAAGATTTATAACTTCCGTCCTCATTTACCGCCAGATAGGCAAGCCCTTTGGCGCCATAGCCTTTGGCAAACTCCACCAGTTTGTCAATTTTTTTCCTCGGCATACTTCCCTGACCTTTGGCATTAATGCCCCGGACAGATCCGCCCTGCTCCAATGCCCCTGTAAACACGCCAAAACCGCAGCCTGCAACTGTCTCAGATACATTTACCAGCTCCATACCAAAACGGGTATCGGGCTTATCAGAACCAAAACGGTCCATAGCCTCCTGCCAGGTCATCCGCTGAATCGGAAGGCTGATCTCCACGCCTGCGGCTTCTTTAAATACATACTGTAAGAGACGCTCATTGACGTCAATAACATCATCCACATCCACAAACGATAATTCCATATCCGCCTGGGTAAATTCCGGCTGACGGTCCGCGCGCAGATCCTCGTCACGGAAACAGCGGGCAATCTGAAAATAGCGGTCATAACCGGAACACATCAAAAGCTGTTTAAACAACTGAGGAGACTGAGGCAGCGCATAGAAAGTTCCCGGATGCACACGGCTGGGCACCAGATAATCTCTGGCTCCTTCCGGCGTGGATTTTGTCAATATGGGCGTTTCAATTTCCAGAAATCCTTCCTGCGCCATAAAGCTGCGCAGCAGCATTGCCACCTTGCTTTTCATCATCAGATTCCTCTGAATATCCGGTCGTCTCAGATCCAGGTAGCGGTACCTGAGACGCAGGTCGTCTTTGGTCTGAGAATTTTCCTCAATGGGAAAGGGAGGCGTCTCGGATTCCGACAAGATACGAATATCTGACGCAATGACTTCTATATCTCCCGTTTTTAAATGTTCATTGACAGCCGCCGACCTTTTCTCAATGGTTCCGGTTACCGCCACCACAAACTCACTTCTCAGAGTTTCTGCTTTGGCAAATCCTTCTTTTCCCACTTTAGGCTCGTCAAACACAATCTGAAGCAGCCCGGAACGGTCTCTCAAATCTATAAAAATCAGGCTCCCCAGATTTCTTCTTTTCTGTACCCATCCCATAACTGTGACGGTTTGTCCGATATTGCCATGGGAAACCTCCGTACATCTGTGGGTTCTGTGCAGCCCTTTCATTGATTCCGCCATTATTTTTTTCCTCCTTATTTGTGTTCCAGTATATTATTCACTTTCTGAACTGTTTTTCTAATCATTAAAAAATTCTTTAAACTCACAATATCCTTCCGCCGCCAGTTTTTCCTTCTGAAACTTACGGTTTTTATTCATACGCGCCACCAGAATCTGCTTTCCTGCGCCGCGCTCTTTTTGCGCCTCTTCCATCACCTGAATCAGCTTGTCGGACGGATAATTCTTCTCAATCAGATAGGCGATTTTTTCCGACTGCCCCGGCACTTGAAAACCGTTCTCCAGCAGCAGCAGGATAATACGCTCAAATCCAATGGAAAATCCGCAGGCCGGAACATCTTTTCCTGTAAATTTGCCGATCATTCCGTCATAGCGTCCGCCTCCACCGCAGCTTCCGCCAAACTCCGGCATGGCAATCTCAAAAATAGTCCCTGTATAATAGGACATGCCGCGCACCAGAGTTGGATCAAATACCAGTTCAAACTCTGCCGCTTTGGTGGCGTTGACGCTGGCTGCAATCTCTTTTAAATTTACCGCAGCTTCCTGATCCAGAGCGTCTCCCAGTGTTTCTGTCAGATAGGTAACGCAGGCTTCCACCTCTTTTTTCCCTTCCATGTTCCGGAACAGTTCAAGATATTTATCAATACATTCCGGGGCAAAACCGCCTTTTCTCAATTCCTCAGCCACGCCTTCCAGACCAATTTTGTCCATTTTATCCAGAATAATAAACACAGTATCGTAAGATTCTTCTGCAAAACCGCTGTATTTTGCCATAGCTTTTAAAATTCTGCGCTCATTGATGCGGATCTGGAAATTACGAAAACCTAATTTGCCAAGCGTTGTGGTTGTGGCAAGAATCAGTTCAATTTCCGCAAGGTTTCCCGGTTCTCCCAGAATATCAATATCACACTGCATAAACTGGCGGTATCTTCCCCGCTGGGGACGATCGGCCCGCCATACATTTCCCATCTGCAGAGCCTTAAAAGGCGACGGCAGATGATTGGAATTATTAGAATAGAACCTGGCCAAAGGTACCGTCAGGTCATAACGCATCCCAAAATCCACCACATCCCGCTCTGATTCTGCTGTATCAAGCTTCAATTTCTCTCCGCGCTTTAATATTTTAAAAATTAATTTTTCATTTTCTCCGCCCTGCTTATTGGTAAGATTCCCGATATTCTCCATACAGGGAGTCTCAATCGGGGTAAAACCGAAACTGCGGTAAGTATCCTTGATTACGTTCATCACATAATCGCGAATCTGCATTTCCTCCGGTAAAATATCTTTCATGCCGTTCACAGGCTTTTTTGCCAATGCCATATTGTCTCCTCCATCTTCTCTTTTTCCGTCTGTCTGATTCTGTTTAGCGTTCTTCTGCCTGCCCTTCCAGTAATTTTGCAACGCCTTCCTGCATCACTTGTGTAACGGTCTTGTTTGAGGACTCGGCATACCTTTTTATTTTCGCATAATCCTCCGGCTTCATTCTTACGCTTACAATCTTTTCTTTTTTTGTTTCCGCCTTTGGACGACCTGCCTTTGACATACTGATCCCTCCTCGGAATCTATTATATTTTTGTATGACAAAAAAGTCAATTATATTTTAAAAAACCTTATGTGGCCCACGCTTTGAAAAATCCGCATTATTCTAAAAAACCAACGTGAGCACTTGATTAATTACCGTTAAAAAAGCAGCGAGATGCGCTCTCCTTAAGAAAACTGCATCCGCCGCTTCTCTGTTTTCAATTCTTGAAGATACCACAACTCTTATTTCAGGGCGTCATAGAAAGCATCCTCTACCGGCTCCGGCCATTCATTGCCTGTATGTTCTCCGGGAATCTCCACGGCAAGGTTTCTTCGTCTGTCCATACTTCCTTTGCCATGCGAAACACTGCCCACGCTTTCGGCCAGCCACAGTAAAAAGCAGCATGAGTGAAAATCTCCGCAATTTCCTCTTTTGTAATTCCGTTTTCTTTTGCGCTTATCGGATGGCAGCGCAACGATTCGTCCATGCGGACAAGCCAAACTAGTACATCGTTGCGCAAATAACTACACCAACCACTAGCCTGCTTTTCTGAGTGATTGATCCAGTTATTTGTCGAACGATGTACCAGAAGTGGTGTACGTATTTCACATACCTGTTTCTGAAGAACGGGGAAGTACGTTATAACTGCGCCATCATAGACCTCCATGACCGGAGTGTGATCGCCAGCATAACGGACAGGCAGATCAGCGACCTGCCGCAAAGACCGTTGCTGGCATCTGTGACATGGCATATACCGCCCCGGCAAAGGACGGAACCAGAACCTTTTTGCAGAAACCGGGCTTTCCCCGGCACGTTAATGCGATAACCCCCCTTTCATTTCCTGAAACCAAAAAAGACACCAACCTGAATAAATGGCTGATGTCATGTTTTATAATCCATTATTATATCTATATTTCTCCATAACATAATTCTTAAGGACAATTCCTTTGCGCTCTACCTGCTGCTCATTTATAACCTTATAACCCCTCTTTTCAAAGAAAGGCCTTGCAGTAACAGACGCATGGGTAACGATTTTTCCTATCACCGTCTGCTCCAGTTTATTACATATTGCAGAAGCTGTTCCCTTCCTTTGATAATCTCTATGGATATACAGACGGTCAAGGTAGCCAGACTGATCTATATCCCCAAAGCCGATTACAATTTCATCTGCAATTGCAACCAGACTATAATGCCCCAGCAGTGACCGGTTCCATTCTTCCTGATCCTCTTTGCCCGTTGCCCATACAGCTAATTGTTCTTCCGCATAATCTTTTAAATTTACACTGTGGACTGTATCATAAAATAACCGGAGTATTTCCTTACAGTCCGTGGGTTGGTATTCCCTGATAACCATGTTATTTCTCCCTGTTCTCCTCGCCCCATACACATAACTGGTCTAATACGCCCATCAGGGATTTCCCCCTGTCACTCAGGCTGTACTCGACCTTTGGCGGTATCTGCGGATATTCTTTCCTGATAATGAGCCTGTTTATTTCCAGCTCCTTCAGGTTGCTGCTGAGCGTTTTATCCGACACGTTTTTTATATACCGTTTCAATTCATTGAACCGCACCACCTCAAATTCCATCAGGCAGTATAAGATAACCATCTTGTGCTTACCGGATATCAGCGACAGTGCATAACTGAACCCGGTATCTTCAAAATTTGCCTTCTCAATATAATTCTTTATCATTTTACGCTTTCCTTTATGATAGTACCTTTCCCAAAAAACAGTACTTGTATTTTCCCCGTTACCAACTATAATTATATTTACGGGCATAAGTCCTGTCAATCCCATAAAAGAAAAGAGGTAGATGCAATGAGAAAAAAACTCAATATCACAGAAGGCATTTTCCCAATGCCTGTCTTAATGGTTGCAACTTACAATGAAGACGGCAGCGTTAATGTCATGAACGCCGCATGGGGCACCATGCAGGAAAGGGGCAATGTCGCCCTCAACCTAACTGAAACGCACAAAACAGTGAAGAATATCAAAGCAAGAGGCGCTTTTACGGTAAGCATTGCTGACGCTGCCCATGTAGCCGAGGCAGATTATTTCGGCGTAGAGTCCGGCAACAAAAACGCAGATAAATTTGGGAACAGCGGCCTCACTGCCAGCAAAGCAGAGACAGTGGATGCACCTGTCATCAATGAATTCCCGCTCTGTTTAGAGTGTGAATTTATCGAATACCAAGACAATCCATACGGATGCGGTGTTATCGGCAGGGTTGTAAATGCCACGGCAGATGAGAGCGTCATGTCCGGCGACAAGATTGATATTTCCCTTGTAAACGCCATTGCTTTTGACCCTTACACACACGGCTATTACAAGGTAACGGAACGGGTTGGCGAAGCCTTCAAAGATGGACTGAAACTGAAAAAATGATTTTTGCAGGGCAAGGCCCCCGTATAAATGGGAGGCCTTGTTTTTCAGCAAATCCCTGACATTCCCTATTTCCAAAATATCAAACTGACGTATTATTCCAGATAAATATTCTTTCCAAATTCATACGCCTCCTGCAAATGAGCTGTCTTATCTATCTGCGGTTTCCCATTCGTGTCCCCGCATCCCCCGGCAAGCAACATCCCCCTGTCTGTAAACCCAATATAATTTACCATTGTAAACTGGTAATAGGAAACCGCCTGCTCAAACGTCCAGAAGAAATCATCTGCCGAAGTCATAAGCAGCGCACAGTCCTTAACCGGATATTTTTCATACCTGCCCAATGGCGGATTGGAATCCTCCTCAGCAATACAGTAAAACCTCTCAATAAAAGCCTTTATCCGGGAAGATACCGTCCAGAAATACAGTGGCGAGGCAAACACAATACAGTCCGCCTCCTTTATTTTTGGAACCATGCCGTTAAATGCGTCGTTCTGCACGCACGGTTTCCCATAGCGGCAGGCATTGCAGCCAAGACACCCTTTGACTTCATTCTTTACCAGTGAAACGACTTCCACCAAATGCCCGCTCTCCTTTGCCCCTTTTACAAAATAGCTGACAAGCTGTGCCGTATTTCCATTTGCCCTGCCGCCGCCCTGTAGCACAAGAATTTTCTTCACTGCCTTTACCTCCTAATTTATTTTTCATCCGGCAATCAAACAAAGCGTGTCACTCCATATCAGGAACCTGCCCGTCATGTGCTTTCCACATGCATTCCGTAACCTGCATATCGGTAAAGACCGCTTTGAATGTTGATTGTTCGGGGCTGCAGGCATAAATCCCGAATTTTATCTTTCCTGCCCCCTCCCACATATGACAGACACGCATTTGTGTAAAGGAGCGTCCATCTGTTGAACATTCGATGCAATAATCATCTTCCCGGCGGCTGAACCTATACCACATCGTCCTGACATCTGCCGGTATCGCTGTTGTTGCCCAATCAGAATAACCATGATTTGTTACGACACTTCCAAGATGCTGGAATTCATCATTCTCATATTCCACGGAACCTTTCAGCCAGTTTTCACTATCAAGATACATAACAACGCCACACTGGTCAAAGCGGTGATGGCTCTCTGTAAAATCCGTTTTTACGATAAAGGAGAAATACTTTTCTTCTGTTTCCAACTGTAATACAGGCGCATTATCATTTCTAAAATGATAATATGTCCTTTGCCACAGGTCTGTCTGTGGCATGGTTACTATTTCTATTTTATCTTTATCAATCCTGTATTGCTCAGGCTCTCTTGTCCATCCAAGAATATCTGTATTAAAATCCATGTCTGCCTCCCTTTCCATCTTTCCTTTCCAGTAGTATCGGAATGTTTTCGGGTAAAAATATGGCAAAATGACTTCCTTTGGCACACGGACATCCATTGCCCGCTTTATATCCTTTCTCTGCTCCATACTGAATTTCCAGTGGAACAGACAGCAGGAAATGGAACCGACTGCCCATTATTCCTTTATAAATGTCCTGTCCGCCGCAGGAATCCCGGTTTCATCAGACACGTACCGTTCCACCCTCATATGCAGTTCATATTTCTCCCTAAGTCCGGTAATCTTTGCCATCATGGGAGAGGCATGGTGAAGATCTAAAGAATACTGGTCTTTCCAACTGTCGATTAAAAGCACGGTTTCCTTATCATCCATTGGGAAAAAATATTCATATCTTAAATTTCCATCTTCCGCACGGATGTCGCTGACAGTGCCGCTTGAAACCATTTCTTCCGCAAATTTTACTGCATTTCCATTCACACCGCTATAATAAATGTATACTGTAACTGCCACTCCATTTACCTCCTTCTGCCCTGAAACACAAAACCACATTCCTCTGTTTATTCATATATCTTTCCCATATACAATATTTTCGCAAATGTCTTGTAATCCACCTTTTCCCAATCTACCGTATCATCAAAAGCAGAACAGTCATCCACCCAGCTTGCCATCTGTCCCAGATAATCGGTAATCGTCGTATTTTCCCATTCCTCAGGATGTTCTTTTGAATCCATTGCTAACTGTACAACAAAATTCAAAAAGTCATCCATATTCGCTATATTGTTTATCTGCTCTACCGGATTTTCCATAGATAATCTCCTTTTCCATTTCCTAACAGATTTCTTTTACAAAATCCCATACTTCTGAAAAATACAGTCCAGGTCTGCCCGGCTGATTTTCCCCGCCAGATAATATCCCTTGACGGTTGCCTCCACCTCATTCCAGTCAATCTTCTGTTTGTTGGAAAAGATAATCTCCGGCAGAACAACAACTTTATTGCCGCTTTCATCCAGTGCGATTTCCAGTGTTTCCATGACATTCCTCCCTGTTATGTTAAAACCATTGTAACATGCAGTGATACCAATACACAACCAACAATTATTTTTATTCATACCTCCTGCGTATCTCCATCATTCTTACCACCGAAGTTTCCGGGTAGAAATACGACCGTATGACTTCCTTTGGCACACGAACAGCCATTGCCCGCTTTACCTCCTCTTTCTGCTCCACGGTAAATTTCCAGTGGAACATACGGTAGGAAATAGAATCGTCTGCCTTTCCATTCCCGTCTGCTTTCCAGCATCCTGCATAGTTTCCGGTTTCCCGGTTTTTCCCGGCACGGGCGGTTTCTGCTCTGCTGTCTGCGGCTCTGTTGTTCCTGCCTCTCCTATTAAAAAGGATTCCGGTATTCCAGTATCTTCCTCTGACGAATCCGCCGTTTCATCTTCCATGTCAAAAGCATATTCAGATAACTCTGTCCCACAAAGTATTTCGCATACGCCTCATTGAAATTTCCCATAGGAAAAAGTGTTTTCACTGTATGATCTGGGCATGGCTCCTTTCTTGCTTCCACCGCCTTATCAATACAGGCGATCTCGTTCAGACTTCTCGAATAACCAATGTAAGGCAAACATTGGGAAACAACGCGAAGCAAAAACAGCGTAAAAAATCCTTTGATGAAGATAGCCGATGGGCATTGAAAAACCGCCGTTATGGCGTTACCCATAACGGCGGCATACATAATCATTTACTGACTGCAAGCGTAATTTTCATTTCATGAACATTGATAATCGTTTCTTTCTTGCACTTCGGACAATAGAGAGGAAAGTTTCTCATCTCGGTATCTTCTTGTATCATTATTCAAGTTTTATTTCCACAGACAGGACATAGTATCCATTGTTGCTTACTCATTTCTATTATCCTTCGTCTGAAACAATTTCTCATTCATTTTTCTTACATTATATCTGCCTATACCAAACTGTATTATCCATATAACTACAAAAATTAAAGCGAAAATCCCAAAATAGATTAAAAATCCAATTATACTATGTTCCATCCAATATGCAAAATAAGCGATTGGTAGCATTATTACGGAAATAATTGAAAAGTAAATTCCTGTCTGCTTTACAATGCTCCAACTATCCATTTCCCATATTACTGAACTTGCCGCAAATCCCACACCTAATATTCCACAAAGAATTGTTTGCAAAATGACAGCATTAATTTCATTTCCCATAATTGATATGAGTTCGGGTACACAAGGCGAGTAATATCCATTTGCCCAACCAAGAGAAATCAAGATTGTAATTAAACAGCCCATTGTAATTCCAAGTGGAAACCCTAAAAGACTACGCTTAATAATTTTCTTTTTCATAACATTCACCTCATATTCCTAATATCTTTTTTAGTTTTGGAACATAACGTCTGGATACATATGTTGTTATTCCATTTGATAATTTAACGCAAATTGTACCTGTAAAACTCAGGTCAAAATTATTGACTTTTTTTAAGTTAATAATTTCTGAATTTGATATACGAATGAATTGATTAGAGGGTAATCGATTTTCTGTCTCATATAACCTAAGTCGAAGAATATATTCCCCTTTGTCAGTAACTGCAAAAACTTTTTCAGAATTTGCATAAATACGAATCAAATCTGTCTGTTCCAATATTTCAATTTTTTCATCTTTATACCCAGAAATTATTTGTGAAGCATTTTCTGAAAGTTTTTTTACAATGTTACTCACATCTTCTGTCATTGAATCAGTCAGTATGATTACTTTGGGGTCAATATATGAACTGTCAATTTTAATTTCGACCTGCATGATAATCACCTCTTTCTTTTTCTTTACAATGCCATTATAAGCAAAGCAGATCATAGTTTCAATGGATCTGCGATAGTTGGTTGATTTCAAAACACAACTGGTCAAAATCCTTTCTGCTATGCGTGGTCATTTTTTACGCGCACCATTTTTCTTTATATTTCTCAATTCGTTTGTTTGGAGGAATGGATATTCTATCGGTGGTGTTAGAGCAGCTAAAAGAAGAAAACGCCTTAGAACGGGTTGGAAGAATGAATAACGTAAGAATGTGTGCGAGAGATTGTGGATGAAGAAATGTTGAAAAATCCATGTAATCTTCATTTTTGCGTGCTAAAATTGAAAGGAATATTTGTCATGTGAGGTGTATGTTTATGAATGAGAAAATATTAGTTGTTGAGGACGATTTTGATATTCAGTCAATATTGAAAAACTACTTGGAAGATGCGGGGTATCGGTTGGTTTTTGCCGCAGATGGTGTAGAGGGAATTGCACGGTTTAACGAAAAAATAAGTCTGGTGATTTTGGACATCATGCTTCCTAAAATTGACGGGTTTGGTGTTTGTGAAGTGATACGGAGCAAGTCAGATGTCCCAATCATTATGCTTACGGCATTGGCAGATGAAAAAAGCCAGTTAAAGGGATATGCAGGAAAAATTGACGATTATATTCCAAAGCCATTTTCGGCTAAAATATTGCTTTGTAAAATGGAAGCCATCTTGCGGCGCAGATGTGCTTCGGATGAAGGGGAGCAATTGATTTACAATAATTTGAAAATGGATTTGACTGGTCATCATGTGTTTTGTGATGGAACAGAGGTTGTTTTGACACAAAAAGAATTTGAGCTGCTGAAAATCATGCTTGAAAACAAGGGCAAGGTATTCACCCGCCAAATGCTGTTAGACAGGATATGGGGGATTGACGCTTATGTGGAGGAACGGATTGTGGACAGCCATCTGAAAAATCTAAGAAAGAAATTGAGCGGCAGTTATATCAAAACAATAAGGGGAGTGGGGTATCGGATTGATGTGGAAAAATAAATCAAGCCTTACAGTGAAAATATTTTTAATAACAATGGCTCTGTTGGTTGCAGCTTGCAGCATTTCCGTTTTATGTATGGCAAAGTACATTCCAGAAACCTATGGCAGTCAATTATCTGAGCGTTTACAGAACGAAGCCCAAGAGTTAGTCCAAGAATTAGGGGAATGCAGCAATCTTGAAGATTGCTATGCATTCGTGGATTCCTTTTCGCTGGAAATGGATGCACTGGCTTCCATCAATGACCAAGATGGGGGTATTATTTATCCAGAAGCGGTTGGAAAGATAGATCTGTCAGATGATACAGTCGCAGTTATGAAAGATGAAGATGAAAACAGTCAGGCTATAGAGGATGAACTATTATCGGGAATCATGTTTTCATTCACAATACAAAATACGAATGAAGAGTATATTTTGGAAGTGCATGGAAAATCCTCGCCGATAAATCAGGCGGCGTCCGCAATACAAGAAACACTGCCCACTATATTGACAGGGATTTTTATATTGTCTATCTTATGTTCCCTTTTTTATTCGCATTATATAACAAATCCGATTATAGAAATAAGCAAAGTGTCAGAGCGGATGGCAGAGCTTGATTTTAGCATGAAAAGTGATTTGAAAAGGAATGACGAGGTAGGCGTTTTGTCGGAAAGTCTAAACGCCCTTTCGGGGAATCTTGAAAAGACATTGCATGAGCTGGAAAGTGAGATTAGAAAGGAAAGGGAACTTGAGCGAAAACAACGGAATTTCTTTGCGTCCGCATCCCATGACCTTAAAACGCCGATTGCTATTTTGATAGGACATTTAAATGGGATTCTGGATGGCGTTGGAGATTATAAGAACGCAAAACCATATATAGAGCGTTCGATTGCAATAGCGGAACAGATGAATCAACTGGTACAGTCCCTACTGTTTATCGCTTATGTAGAAAATGGTACAGTTGCCCCAGTGTTTGAAAAATCAGATTTTGCAGAGCTGGTTCGGCGCAGCGTGGGGGAGATGTCCTGTTTGATTGAAGATAAAGGACAGCAGTTATCTGTTAATATCCCAGATAAGGCTATCTGTTGGTTTGACAGTGGCATGATGGAGCGTGTAATAAAAAACCTTTTGGAAAATGCCATTAAATATTCACCTGTTAAGGAGAGCATAGCCATATCTATGTCACAAGAGCGGAATGAAATCATAAAATTTGAAATAGAAAATACTGGCGTTGCCATTCCGAATGCTTCACTGTCCCATCTATTTGAGCCATTTTACCGTATTGACGCCTCACGAAGCAGAGAGAATGGCAGTAACGGATTAGGTATGTATATTATAAAGACATTATTAGAAAACCATTATGCTTCTTATGGAATCTGCAATACAGATAAAGGTGTAAAATTCCAGTTTTGTCTTACAGCGTCAAAAATCCACAGGAAATCCATATAAATTCCAACAAGAATACAAATAGCCTTAGTAAAATGTAGTCGTTCCAATGGAGCGACTATTTTAATGAAAGCGAGGTAGAAAAATGTTTAAAGCAAAATGGTTGGGAGCACTTGCCGTAACAGCCCTTGTGGGAGGCAGTGTGGTAAGCGTGGCTGCGGCAAATGCCAAAAGTGTTAAAACCATCATTGATACTGAATCAGACGGCGTAATGTCATACACGGATGATAACGGCAACATCTGGTGCAGTGAAAACAATGGGGAAACATGGGTTTCTGAATCTGATTATGAGAAAGAAAACCCTGTTTCAGCTATTGAATGGTGGACTTACGATGAGTACAAGGCATGGGCAGAGCAGGAGAAAGCTGAAATGCAGAAGATGGCTGATGAAAAGGCTGTTGTGGAAACCAGCGAAGGCACTGTTGTGTGGACACAGGAAATGACAGATGATATTGTTGCAGAGAACGAGCAGATTCTTGAAGATATTAAAAATGGTTTGCTTGTTTCTAAATCTGCAGACGGCGACAGTAAAGGAATGGCATCTTACAATCCTAATGATATTGCAACAATCGGCGACTAAAGAAACATAACCATGCCGTTGATTTGATGCAAAGTCATTGTGCAGGAAATAAGCGCTGTTTTCCAATAAATTATATAGATTTATATTCAGTGTTCCGTAAAAAAATCGTATCTTATTTTGCTGCATACCTGCCCGCTGAAGCATTATTGAGCGGGCAGGTAAATTTTATTTTGCTGTTAGCGAATTAAAAATATTTATATGGAATTAAAAGAGTTCTTTTCATCCCGCCAAATAAAAAAACAGTGTTATGAGGGGCGGTATTGCAATGCCCGAAAAGACTTAACAAACACTTTCCAGAGCTGTTTTAGAGTATGGAGGGGTTTTTTATGGCCTTTTTTCGGGCAGTAATCTATCTGTTCATACAACGCAGATTTGGCTTATACATAGCATATCGGGGACTGGAAGGAAGCCAGTTAAAAAAATTCCTGCCCATGCAACGCTGCTTCTCACCATGAAACCAGAAGTAGAATCTCCACTAAACAGAATTAATATTGCTTATAACCGTAAAGGTCACAGAACCTTTGCGGTTTTTCTTTTATCGTTTTTCATCGGAATGTGCCGCAGGGCTGTTTCTAGTACAGCATTGCATAAATAACAATTTAATTCACTGTTATTTATGCGACGATGTATTAGTTTTCTGTTGTACTCATAAAGCAGCTTCAGAATCGTGTCCGTCATCTGTTTCTGCGTAAAGTTTTTCGGGAAAAATCCTTTCAAATCCTGTACTTTAAAGCTGATACGTTCGGTCTGGTTGCCTTTTTCCTCCGACATGATTTTATAAATACCGTCCGAAGAAAGAGTATTCTGCTGCGCCTGTTTCTTCATGCGGATACTCTGTGCGTGGGAGGGTGTGCAGTCATTCAGGCTCATTGCGTCAAGCAGTATTTTCTGCTGTTCTTTGGAGAGGTAGGACAGTTCCACGGCGGGGCTGAGTGCGACAATGGCCTCGTCAACCCTGTCAAGCAGTTCGGGGATAAGATAAGTCAGACGGATATAGCGGAACACTTGGTCGCGGCTCTCATTCTGTGATTTTTCTATTTCGGCGGCGGTATCCGACTCTGTCGCAAGCTGCGACAAAGTTAAATCCGTTCTCCTGCCCTGCGCTTTCATTGCATCCATTTTCATTTTGTAGGCAAAGGCTTTTTCGCTTGGGAGCAGCCTTTCACGGTGCAGGTTGCTGTCTACAACTGCAATCATCGCTTCGCTGCGGTCAAGGGGATAAATTAAGGCTGGAACTTCGGAAAGCCCTGCTTTTATGGCAGCGTGTAAACGCCTGTGTCCGCTTATCACTTCATATTCATCTGTGCTTTCAATTGCTCTTACAATCAGCGGGGAGAGAATGCCTTGCTGTCTGATGCTTTCGATAAGGTTGCCCATATCTTCATCATCCAGTACCTTAAAGGGATGTCCCTCAAAAGTACGGAGTTTATCTACTTGGATATTCGCCGCTTTTTTCTTCGGCTGGTTCTTGGTTTTAATTTCTGTATTTGTCATCGTGCATGCCTTCTTTCTCTTGTTTTATTCAGGACGGCCTTTGCAAGGGACAATTCCGCCCGCAGAGGTTTTATCCTGGCGAAGATTTCCCTTGCCTGCGCATTCAATTCCCCGCTTTTCTTATGGCGGTTGCGGTTGTAAACTGACTGCCTTTCTTTTTCCAATGCGCCGATTTGCTCCCGCTTTTCTTTGATAAAAGAAACAAGCTCCTGCGGGGAATCAATGTTGTTCCCGCATAGGAACTTGTATTCTTTCAGCGTTTTATCTAATTTTACAATTTCCTGCCGCATGGCGGGGGACAGTGGGCGGGGAGTTTCGGGGGCAATATTGTTTCCCGTAATCAGCCTGCAAAGTTCAGTCACAAGGGCGAAAAGTATCTGTATGCCGTCCATGCGCTGTATTTTACGGTACTTGATTTCAAGCGTAAGGAGCGGCGTATAAATCGCTGTCCATATACTTTTTATCAATGGTTTTGTCGGGATTCTCCGCATAGTCAATCACTTCCTTCAGCCTGTCTTTGACAGGCCAGAAGCCGGTAGCCGCCATTTATACCACCGCCTTTTCTTTTTGAGGGAGAATTAACTCGGCTGTGATTCCATCAATCAGGGCGGTTATTTTTTCTTCCGTATCCGCTGTAATTTTCCCCTCGACAGCGACGCAGAGTTCGTCCAGTTTATTGTTAAAAGAGAAAAATACTTCGTGCAGGACGGCTCTCGGCATATATCCCAAAGCACGCTGGCGGAGATACTCTGATACGGAAAGCCCGCACTTTTTGGCGTTCTGCACAATGATTTTTTTCTCTTTTTCACTCACACGGATAAATAAATTTTTGTTCTTGGCTTCGTTCATAACATCAGCCCTTTCTTGACTTTTTTAAGGGGATTGGGGGGATTCCCCAAAGGGCAATTGGCTCTTAAAGCCGGTTGGGGTGGAAACTGTCAATACAGTTTCCCTGCTTGCTGCGGTATGCGACACTCTTTCTGTCGCATACGGTCTGTTGTTTTCCGCCGGTTTGTCTGAATGTCGTTTTTCTGTCCCTGCCCTATCTCAGGCGGCGTTGTTTCGCTCACTCTCCGAAAAAAGAGGTTATCGCAAAATCATATCCCATTCAGCCGGTCATTCAGTTGTAACCGGCGTTTGGGCAACGAAAAAAAGCCGGTACATCAATGTGTACCGACCAATACAAAAGGATAGACTTATCCCTTGCGGTTTTGGTTTCACAATGATGTAACCGGCTTTGAGATTCAAAGTCGAAACTGTCTGTTACGCTTATCCGTTGCCGACAGTTCAAAGCAGTTTCAAAAGCGGCGGTATCTACTGTTCGCATACCGCAGGCGTGTACGGCGTAAAGCTGTACTCCAAAATTCTGTGAAGATATGTAATTGGTTGTGCTTCTCCTAAGAGGTATTTTATTATACTGGAGAAAACAAGTGTTTGTCAATACTTTCCAACAAGTTTTTGAATACTTTTTCGGCTGGTGGGGAATACTATTTAATTTCAAATAAAAATCATGTTCGTTTATCTTTGGATAAAAGAGCAGAGCCGACAGGCTGTGATTGCTCACAAGCCTGCCAACTCTGCGTATTATGTGTCTGGCTTTTTGGTGATATGTTGTCCGCCCGATAAATGGGAGATTACAGCAAATACCCCATAGCGATGAAAAGATAGCTATACAAGCATTTTCTATTTAATCTTAAATACATTACCCCACTAAGAACAGAAAATATCATAGTAGAAATTCCGTTCCATATTTCTAGTCCTACTCCTCTTGATACGAAATGAAAAGCCCCCCATGTGATAGCTAAAATAATACCACCAAAAGGAATGAGGATTTCTTTTTTCAACAAGGTTTCAATCGCTTTTTGCCCATATATTATGATTAACATGACAAGCATTACTTCAAATATATAGTATAAATATTGCGCACAAAATTGAAATACGGTTTTACCCTGTGCTTCTCCAATAATCTTTAATGTATGCCAATCAATGAAAGTCATAATTTTGCAGCCAATAAAACAAGCAAGCGTTACGATCCAATTTTTCAAGGAAATGATGTCTCTTTTGTTTCCTCTTACTGGGAAATGATACTGTTTCCTTGAAAAAAGCAGGAGAGCGCCAATGAAAAACGCCCACATGAAAACCATTATAATACAATGAATACTTCTTTGGTGCGCTGTATAATTCTGTATATCTACATGTAGAAATATCACTTCAATTCCGAATATTGACAGATATTCAAGCATAAATGCTGCAAATGAGAGCAGGCTCAGCCATAAATATTTTGTCCATTTTACTTCTCTAACCATTATCCTCACCTTATGAAATTTCGTTTTCCTTTTATACTTGCCTTCCCGACAAATTATGAATTTGGTTAATGTATATGTTCATCATAAAACCCAACAAAATCCTCGAACAACTCCAAATCCAATGAATTACACCATTTTTCCCTGTCAAGGTTTTGATATATATAATTAGCTTTATCCTCCGAAAACCGTTCCCTGTTTTCCTCTGTGTTATAGTCATAGTCAAGCGTTTTGAGCCATTCATCAAATTTCGCATTAAACTCATTGCGATATGTGTCGTCATTGAAATAGTTATGTCCTTTATTCTCAAGAGGAATAAAGCTAAATCGGGAATCGTCCTTGTATTTTTCGTAATAAATTTCGTAGCCGTATTCGGCTGGAACAACTTCATCATCAAAGCTATGCACAATCATAACAGCGGCATTGCTTTTTGAGAAGCCGTCCAACGCAGTATTTGAGGCATAACCGCCATATTGAATTCTCTCATGCAGTTTCACAAATGGTAACATCAAATAAATACCATTTCCTACCTGTTTTTTCCCCTCGGCTTCAAACAGATTCGGTGAAGCGTTAAAACCCGAACACGCTATAACGGCTTTTACTTCGGGGTGGTATGTAAGCACACTGCAAACACTGTAACCTCCCCAGCTATGCCCGAATAAAACGATTGGCAGACTTGGGAATTTCCCGCTTTCCTCCACAAATGTAATTGCATAGTCAAGGTCAATTACTCCCTGTGGAAGCCCTCCGACTCCCTCACCCTCGCTTTCATCATTTCCCGTAGCGTCATAGGAAAAAACATAATATCCATGACAGGCAAAATAATTCACGCAATCCATATAAGAATTATGTCCACCTCCACCAAAGCCATGTGCCATTACAACGATACCACGCTGGTTTTCTCCCGAACTATACATATATCCCGCCAGTTTCTGCCCCCCGTTGGAACTAAACTCATATTTCGTGCGGTGCAATCCGTCAAAGTCATCAACGTAGAGCATAAGCGGCTCATAGCTCTCAAATCGCTGGTTAAAATTCTCGTTATATACCATTACAGTCAATATCCAATCGCCAGCAATTATTAGTGTGACCACAATAGATAATATAATAAAGAGAATCTTTTTCTTCTTAGATTTTGGTTTCGTATTTTTCATATCCATATCCTTTTTGACTTACTGTTGTGTCGGAAAATCCCGATTTCCCGCTTTGTTAATCAACTTATTTCGATTTAAGTCTTTCCTAATATGCTTAGTATTCCTTTTTTTGGCAAATAGAAATGTTTTTTTATGATTACTGTATAACCTTTAGTGATTTTTGAATATCCTTATAAACTAATGACTGCATACTATCCTCATAAATAGAAATATCTGCTTTATGAAGTTTGGAAAGAATATCACTCTTCAATTCAGGCTTATGTTTTGCAATAATGGGTAACAATTTAATACATTGTCTTGCTGTAATAGGGTGACATCTGTTATATGTTTCAAATACTTATCAATAACCTCATCAATCTTATAATCTTTATCCCATTTCGCATTATAAGCAAGTAATGTAAGTCCCCTTGTGCGAATATACGAATTATCGCTGTCAAGCATATCGCTTAATCTATCCATATAGGGATAGACACAATCAGTTTCTTCGCTTTGTTTTTGCAATGTCTGCAACGCCTTGTATGCAACATTATTATTCTTATTAAACAGTAATTCAAATGTTTCTGCTATATTGACTGACATGGTAATCTCCTTTACAGATGAGGGTTTTTATATTTTTTACAGTGTGATTATGCAAAACATACTGCTGAAATTGCAGAAAGCGGTGTCATGATATACTTTTCTTTTTTGCTTTTGGATATAAAATTCATAATTGTATTGAATGAGAGATATACTGTCATGATGATACAGATTATCTTTGTTGCGTTCTCTGAAAACCAAAATGGTATAAGGCCTCCCATTTGCAATATTATGACCACAAAAATATCTGTATAATAAGCTGCATTACCAAAACAATCCTTAATTTCTTAGGGAAAATTTTATATCGCCCTCCCATTGTCAACTCTCCTAATGGAAAACCACAAACTATAAGAAATGATAATACAATCACTATTGAAAAGACACCTGCTCCTATAATAGCGATCATGGTCAACCTCCAAATACCGATTCTTCGTTCTATTTAGCTCCCCGATAAACTGGAAGTTATCGCTTTCTGATAATCCAATCGTCATCTTGGTTTTTTCTCTCTGCATAGTAACCGCAAGGCATATCCTTTAAGGTACTGACAGAGTTATCTGAACCAAAAACCCATTTTAAAGATACTAACTTTGCTTCATCTGTTTCATGTGTTTCTCCGCATAGAAATTGCCACATTCCGTCATCTTCATCATGCGATACATATAGAATAGGTGCCTGACGCTCCAATATATGGCAACAGATAATCGTAGCAGTATCGGGTGAATCATAAAAAGGAAATTTCATGTCTGTTACTCCTTTCAAATCTCGACTTCTCTAGGCGTTTGCGAAACGCCAGAACCCGCATAAATACGGGATTCTCTTTGTTACAAAATAAAACAACTCCTCACTGGTCTGTGGTATAATTGAAATCTCCAGTAACAATTATCCATATCCACCAGTAAAGGAGCCGTATCTATATGATAACACATAAACAGCTCTCTTTGGCAGATATTTTTACCGATTGCCAAAATAAATTTGATAATCTTTACCCAATGCTGAAGGCTCTGTTACTACAGCTTATCTTCTCAATCCCAACAACATCCCTGCTGATCGTATTCCTGAAATACTCTCAGGAACTGCGGGACTTCTGCGGGTTTGATGTTGTCCCGGATGCCTCTAAATTCACCCGGTTCAAACAGGATTTTTTATCGGACTTACAATCCATGTTCGAAAAACCTCTGATTGCATAACCTTACATACCGCATACCATTTCACGGGCAGATATCCTTATCTGCTTTGTTTTCATGTCTTAAAATCCTTGTTATCCACATCCACCTCCTGTAAGTCCGGCTCAACCGGGCCTTTGCCCTATTGGAATCAAGATTTTGAACTTGTTTCGCAATTGCCTACTCGACTTCTCAGTTTGACTTTTTTCCTATTATACACAAAAACATGAGATTTTTCAATTCACAAACTGTCTTGCTTAAGTTTGAATGGCATTGTCGCTTATTGCGGAAACGCTATCATTCAACTATGAATAAATTATCTCATTTTCAACAATTTCTCTTACATACGCCAGAATGTTATTCATCTTTTGAAGCCATAAGAATTGATTTTCGGTTTTCAATTGTTCTGTCACACCCTGCCTGTCGGAATATTCCGTTACCAGCCGAGAAAACATTTTATCTGCTCGCTTGTCAATATCATCAAGGTAGTCGTTCAGCTTTCCACCTGTTAGTAGGTTCATATACAAAACCTTATGGCGTTGTTCCAAATACTTTGCGTGCCGCTGTCCTCATAAGCCGATTAGCTTGGCTTCTTGTGGCAGTATAAGATTTGGCAGATTATAATCGCCAACTTTTGAATAAGTGCCGCCCATTTGTTCAAATATTGTTTTTTCCATAAGTAACCCCCCGTCATTCTGATTTTGAGAGCGTTGGAAATAATTCTCCGTTCTTTTTCGTCAATCACTATGGTATTTTTGACATCTCATATTTCCCGATCTCTTTCCCCTAAAGTATGGCAAAGGATTTCTCCCTTTGCGAATGTGCGATTTTATTGTTGACATTAAAGAAAGCCAGTGCAAGAAGCGTTTCTGCTTCTTACGCTGGCTTTTGCCTTTGCTATCCCCCATAAGTTGTATTCCAATAATGTTTTCAAATTACTTCCTTATATGGTGACAGCCTTTGCGGTTTTTCTTTTGTCGTTTTTTATCGGAATACGCCGCAGGGCTGTTTCTTATGTTGGGTGTCGTTCTCCGCCCTCTCCATCTGGATTTCAGCATTTCAAAAATTTATTCATGTGTTTTTCCACATAAGAATTGCCACATTCCATCATCTTCATCATGTGATACATATAGTATAGGTTCTTGATTCCCGGTCGTACTCCGGCAGCGTCCATACATTTCCCCGAAGCGACTGCATCATAGAGATTGTGTTTTCCAGAGTTGTCATATAAATCCTCCTCTCAATTGACGATGCGTTAGAATTCGCTTTTTTATAGTATACCAAATTTCTGTGGCAAATACTATATTGTGTGTGATTCGTCCCTACGGAAAAATGGTGCAAAATAATATCTATGGGGACGGTAATGTGACCAAACTGAGAAAACCAGTGTGCTGACCGTATTATAGGATGAACGGCAAGTATTATAATATAAAATATGTACTCCACGCTGACATGCAAACACAGCCCTGATGCAGACGCTCCGTTTTGATGTACCCGGACTTAATATCGTAAATCTGGCTGAAATGGTTCCTCGTGTCATCAGAAATACCGAATATATAGATCAAAGCCTTGTGATAGCAGTCCTGATACCTCGTCTGTTGCAATTTTTCCAAGTAAAATTTCTCATGTTCCTCGTTTGCAAAAAACATGTGTGTGTTATTGGCGCTCTGCGCCCCTGCTCTTAACGCTGTGTTATTCACACCTGAACTTCCTTAAAATAAAATTGTTGTCAGACTATAAAAAAGGACAGTCCTATTCGTTTGAACAAGATTGTCCTTTAAAGCACAATATTCAGATTTTCACATTTATTGCGTATTATTCTGTACTATCAAGTAAAAATTTGATGTACGTTCCACCATTTCCTGTACTTTGCGAGAATGGAAAAACGCTTAAAAATCCGTAAGCAGCTTCCGTTTTCTCTCAATCATCTCGTCGATGCGTTCTATGAACGAAGCCACATCCTTGACATTTTCACATCTCTCGATCCGCCCGTCAGGATATACTCTTTTCGAAATGCTTCCGGCGCCCAGCGCCACTATGTCCTGCACTTCCTCCATCATCAGAATGTTATAAATCCCTTCCTTTCCGGACTTCGCATATCCGACATTCTCAAAATTGCCAGCCATGTTTTTCTGCCGGTAGAGGTAGTAGGGAAATAATTCCATTTTCCTGGCATACTCAGACGTTAAATCTACCGCTTCCCAACTATTTGTCATAGAAAATTTCTGATATTCTTCCGGAAACATCTGAAATCTTGCCGCCCGTTTCATCGCAAGAGAATGTATGGTCAGACTGTCCGGAGACAGGGTTTTTATGGATTCCATAGTATATTCCACATCTTTTATGCCCTCTCCCGGCAGTCCTAAAATAAGATCCATATTGATATTATCAAACCCCAGCTTTCTCGCAAGCCAAAACGCCTCTGTCGTCTGCTCTACAGTGTGACGGCGCCCGATAATATTAAGCGTCTCCTGCTTCATGGTCTGCGGATTGATCGAAATTCTGGAAACTCCGTGGATTTTCAAAAGATTCAGCTTATCTCTGGTTATACTGTCCGGCCTTCCGGCTTCCACCGTATATTCTGCCAGATGTGAAAACTCAAAGCTGGTCTCTATCTTGCTTAATAATCGCTCCAGCTGCGACGGCGTTAAGGTAGTGGGCGTTCCTCCTCCAATATAGATCGTGTTCAGTTTTCTGCCGGAACAGATCTGCGCTGCAGAATCAATTTCATGTGCCAAAGCATTCAAAAAGCTTTCCACCCTGTCTTTCCAGACTGCAATGGGCGAGGAAGAAAAAGAACAGTAAGAACAGATGCTGGGACAAAACGGAATCCCCACATAGAGACTGTAGCCGTCCTTGTAATCCATTTGCCGCAGCAGTTCCATTTCCCGTCCGGCAATCTCAATGCTGAGATCTGTCTTCTGTTCAGACGCCAGATAAGTTTCTGTTATATAGGCTTTGATTTCTGATTCCTGCCTGCCCGCCTCCAGCATTGACATAGGAATCTTAACCGGCCGGATTCCGGTAAGAGTTCCCCAGGGAAGCTTCTTACCCGTATACTCTGAAAGCATCCGGTAGAGACAGCGTTTTAACTGGTTCTTTGTCTCTTTGCGGTCTGCAAAATCTGCCTCCGTCTCCTTGCGGACGTCAATGCGACTCTCTTCTTCTGCCTCTGCCGGCAGACGCCGCAGGATCAATTCTATTCTGTCTTTTTGCCCCTGTCCGCCTGTGTGATAAAAAATATCCAGCCTGAACAAAGGCGCAACATGCTGCTCCAGACTGTGGATCTTTTCCGGGTCTGCAAAAACTTTCACCTCTTGAACCGGATAAAACGCCTTTACCAGCGAATGGATATCATATTCAAAATCTGCTTTATTTAAACATACCGTTATCATATTCGTTCTCTTTATCAAATCTTTCTACAGAAACGGATTCTGCGCCCGTTCCATGCCAATAGTTGTCAGATCCATATGCCCCGGATATACGTTCACCTGATCCGGCAGCGTCAGCAGCTTTTCCCGGATGGAACGTACAATCTTTGTCATGCTTCCTCCCGGAAAATCCGTTCTTCCCACTGACTGGCAAAACAGAGTATCACCGCTGAACAATACCTGTTCCTTTTCCAGATAATAGCAGCATCCCCCCTCCGTATGGCCCGGCGTATGAAGCACCTGAATCTCCATACCCGCCAGGTTCAGCACGTCTCCGTCGCTCACATAAAGATCCGCATGGTAGCTGTCCCTGCGCCCAATCATCGCTGACACATTCAGCGCCGGCTGCTCTAAAGTACTCTTTTCCGCTTCATGAGCATATATTTTTACATCAAACAGCTCCGCAAGCTCCTGCGCCGCCATGGCATGATCAAAATGACCGTGGGTCAGCAGCACCGCCGCAGGCCTAAGCCCTTTCCGGCGAATCTTTTCCGCAAGCATCTGCGCAGAATCTCCCGGATCAATCACCAGCAGTTCCTTTGTCTCTTCATTGACAGCAAAATAGCAGTTGGTTCCAACCTGACCGACACAATATTGCTCAATCTTCATAATCTGTGCGTTCCTTTCTTACAAAACAATCATTTTAATATATACAAAAATTTGAAATTTTAACAATTTTTCACTTTTTTACGTAACAGTTATTTTATTATAACTCTTACCAGAAAAATTGACCAGATATTTTTTTATTCTTTTTTCAAAATGTTGTTGCTTTTTTTGCAAATACTATATAGTATATAGGTAACAGAAATTATTAAAACACTGGAGTGAATAAGATATGAAAAAGAAAAACAAAAGAGTTCGCCGCCTGGGGCGCAAAGTAAACAATCTGGTGATACTTTTAATGGCGGTCAGCATTTCCATGATGGTGATGCTGTGCGTGGGCATGTTCTACAAACAGACTATGCGAATGCTGGAAAACCGCTGTGTCAACGGTACCAACATGCTGGCGTACCTGATTGAAAATCATCATCCGGAAACTCCGGAGGCCATCACCCAGATGCTGGATGACCTGAAGGAAGAAATGCGCTGTGAATTCACCATTTTTGATGGAAATGTACGCGCGTACACCACTGTTGAGCAGAACGGAGAACGCCTTACAGGCACCCCACTCTCAGACAGACTGACTGAGATTGTGCTGAAACAGGGCAAGACTTATGTGGGAAGAGCACATATTCTGGATAACGATTATTTGTGTTCCTATGTTCCCATCAAAGATACTTCCGGAACTATCACAGGTTTGATTTTTGCAGGCGTCTCCATGGAAGACGCTTTTAAGCAGATTGATCTGACCATCAAGCTGTCATGTGCCGCCGGCATTGCGCTGATCATAGCAGCTTCTCTTGTGATGGCGCTTTTCATTAAACGCTCCGTATCCCAGCCGCTCTCAAAGATCACAACGCTGGCAAAAACGATTGAAAACGGAGATCTTGGACTTAACCGCGGCGTGGAATTAACGGTTGACATCCGTTCCAATGATGAAATCGGTGTTCTGGGGAATGCGTTTGAAAATACCATCCTCCGGCTGCGCAACTACATAGGAGAAATCTCCTCCATTTTACAGGAAATCTCCAAAGGCAATCTGACCTCCAACATTACGCAGGATTATGTCGGAGACTTCTCTTCCATCAAGGAGTCTCTGCAGGGCATACTTACCAAGCTCAACGGCACGATGTCCCAGATTGCTGAGAGTTCCCATTACGTCTCAAACGGTTCTTCTCAGATGTCCATCGGCGCACAGGCTTTAAGCCAGGGTGCAGTGGAACAATCCAGCGCTGTGGAAGAACTGGACGGAAGTATTCAGCATATCTCTCACCATGTGGGACAGACCGCTGAAAATGCCCAGGAGGCAAGTCAGAAAGTAACGTTCTTAAGCGAACAGATTACAGAAAGCAACGAAAAAATGCAGGAAATGATCCTTGCCATGCAGGAGATCAACGACAGCTCCAACGAAATCAGCAATATTATCAAAACCATCGAAAACATTGCGCTGCAGACAAATATTCTTGCCCTTAATTCTGCTGTGGAAGCGTCCCGCGCAGGAGAAGCTGGCAAAGGTTTTGCTGTAGTCGCCAAAGAAGTGCGCGAACTTGCTGGTAAGAGTTCACAGGCTTCAAAAACTACTTCTGAATTGATTGAGCGTTCCATTATCGCAGTAGAACACGGCACAAAAATTGCCAATGAAACTGCTGCGCAGCTTGCAACCGTCGTAACCAACGCCAATGAGATTGTAGAAACCACCAATCAGATTGCAGACGCCGCACAGATTCAGGCAAATTCTGTCTCTCATGTACAGGAACGAATCGGACAGATTTCCAATGTGGTACAGACCAATTCTGCCACTGCTGAACAAAGCGCCGCTACCAGTGAAGAGCTCAGCGAACAGGCTGGTCTGCTGAAGAACCTGATTGACATGTTCCGTCTGCGAAAATAACAATACAGGAAGATACTTTCACGCATTCCGTAAAGTTTTCCTGTCAAGGCAGCAAAACAGCCAGTATTTGTACTTTCTCAGTACAGATACTGGCTGTTTTATGATACCGGAGAACCTACAGGCAAATATCTGCTATCCTCTGGTTCTCTCGATATCTATCACACTTTCCACCTGTCGTATCTTATCCACCAGACTGTTTAATTCATCCTTGCCTTTAGTCCCAAACGCAAGGGTAATAGTAGCGATTCCCTGCTTACTGGTCGTGGAATGAACCGCATTGATATCAATATGACGTTCTGTCAGAACTTTGGTAACATCTACCAAAAGCCCTGTACGGTTATTTCCATAAATCTTAATCTCCGCCATATAACGGCTTTCCTCGCCTTCGCTGGTCTGCCATTCCGCGTCCAGCAAACGCGCCCGGTCTATTTCAGAGAGATTGAGCACATTGATACAGTCCGTACGGTGAATCGAAATGCCTCTGCCTCTGGTAACAAATCCCACGATTTCATCTCCTGGCACCGGCGCACAACACCTCGAAAAACGCACTGCCACATCATCAATACCCTTCACCACAATCCCGCTTTTGGTACGCATATTGACGCGTCTTTCTCTATGTCCGCCGGAAGCAGCGCCGGAAAGCCCTCCCTGTTCTGCCTGTTTCAAAATATCCTCGTCTGTAATTGCCAGTCTGTTGTCTTCCTGGTAATATTCCAGCATTTTATTGACAATCTGCCCTTCCTTCAGACCGCCGTGTCCTAAAGCGGCCAGCACAGATTCCCAGTCCCGGAACCCGTATTTGCGCATGATGCGGCCCTGATAGGAGGCCTGATTCAATTCCGGCCATTGAATATTTTTTGTTTTACAATACTGCGCAATTAATTCCTTTCCTTTGGAAATATTTTCTTCCTTAAATTCACTGCGGAACCATTGATTAATCTTATTTTTTGCCTGAGTACTCTTGACTATATTCAGCCAGTCCCGACTGGGTCCTTTGGAATTCTGAGAGGTAAGTATTTCAATGCGGTCCCCGTTCTGAATCGCATAATCAATATTCACAAGCCTGCCATTTACTTTCGCTCCAATCATCTTATTTCCCACGGCAGAATGGATGCTGTAAGCAAAATCAATAGGGCTTGAGCCATTCGGAAGATTTTTCACATCTCCGGAAGGAGTAAAACAGAATACCGTATCTGCAAACAAATCCAGATCGCTTTTCAAAAGGCTCAGAAATTCGCGGTTATCCGACATATCCTTCTGCCACTCCAGAATCTGGCGAAGCCAGCTTAATTTCTCTTCTTCCTGATTTTTCTCCTGACTCTTATTGCCATTGGAGGCTTCTTTATATTTCCAGTGGGCTGCGATTCCATATTCCGCCGTACGGTGCATTTCAAAGGTGCGTATTTGTATTTCAAAGGGCTGGCCGGTAGGGCCAATCAGAGAAGTATGCAAAGATTGGTACATATTGGGTTTGGGCATCGCAATATAATCTTTAAACCGTCCCGGAATCGGCTTATACATTTCATGAATCACGCCCAATGCCGCATAACAGTCCTTGACAGAATTTACGATGATACGAATGGCAAACAGATCAAAAATCTGATCCAGAGTCTTATCCTGATTCACCATCTTTTTATAGATACTAAAGAAATGTTTGGCGCGGCCGTCAATATCCGCCTTGATTCCTGCGCCTTTGATATGCTTCTTAACCTCCTTCACCAGCTGGCCGATATACTCTTCGCGGACGCTTTTTCGCAAAGCCACCTTATCCACCAAATCATAATAAGCCTCCGGCTCTAAATATTTTAAAGAAAGGTCATCCAGTTCCGTCTTAATCTTGGAAATACCGAGACGCTGGGCAATAGGAGCATAAATATCCATGGTTTCCCTTGCCTTTTCCTTTTGCTTTTCCGGTCTCATATATCTCAAGGTACGCATATTATGGAGACGGTCCGCCAGCTTGATCAGAATAACGCGGATATCCTTTGCCATGGCAAGAAACATTTTTCGCATATTTTCGGCCTGAACCTCCACCTTATCCGCTTCATAGGGCAATTGGCCCAGCTTCGTAACGCCGTCAACCAGAAGGGCCACTTCCTGACTGAATTCTTCTGCAATCTCTTCATCCGTCATCACGGTATCTTCCACCACGTCATGAAGAATGCCCGCTACGATCGTCTCTTTATCCAGCTCCAGCTCAGCAAGGATAATAGCCACGCACAACGGATGAATAATATATGCTTCGCCTGATTTGCGCACTTGCCCCCTATGAGCTTTCTCTGCGATCTTATACGCTTTTTCAATCAGAGAAATATCGGTGGAAGGATGGTACCTTCTCACACTTGCAATCAGCTCCTCATATAAAGTTTCCGGACTCACAAATTCCCTGGTAGGTTTGATATGATCATCCTGCATTTTTATATTCTGCTGCTCTTCCTGTTGATTCCTCTTCCTATCTTCCATACGCATCTCTCCATTTTACCCGTCTCTTGCAGTTTCCCCATATGCATCCTCTGGACGCCCTTTTGTATCGCCGGACGTTTCGCAAGGTATACCTTCGTTAGTTGAGTTAATCTACATTATACAACGGTTTCATATATTTTTGCAATGGCTTCTGGCGTATTTTTATTTCTTCCTGCCATATAAAACCCAATTTTTCCGCCAAATGAACAGAAATTCGATTTTCTTTGTGTATCAAACAGTACAATTTCGGACACTCTAACGACTCTTTTGCAAACTTAAGTATGGACTCGCACAGTTCTGTGGCGTACCCCTGATTTTGAAACTGTTCCCCTATCACATATCCCAGTTCCACGATTGTCTCACCCTGAAGCTGCAAATGATCAAGTCCTGCCCTTCCTATGATTGTTCCGGAAGATTTTTCAACTGCAACCCACATTCCATAACCAAAAAAAGTATACATATTTTCAATATACGCCCTGGTATATTCTTCCTCTTTTTGGCGGTTTTCATACAATCCTTCCATATATCTGGTAATACTTTCTCCCTGGTACAGTTCATACAGGGCGTCCAAATCTTCCAGTGTAATTTCCCTGAGTATACACCTCTCTGTCTCTATTACCGTCCATGGAATGCCGTGTTTACGCTGATATATCCGCTCCAGAAAAGAAAAATCCACCTCGTCAAAGCCTTCCACAATCATCCTGGCTTCAGACAGCTTCTGGCGTGGAATACCAGGGTTGACATATCCGATACATGCAAGGTCTCCGCTGATTGAAAGAACTCTGTCTGTCGCAGCCAAAACAAGGCATTCTTCCGGCCGGATCCGATAAAACTCAAGCACTGTCTCAAGCTTCTTGCGGCTGTCAGCCTCAAACATATCCAGATTAATAATCTGCACCCCATAGCGGTACAGACTGTCCAAAAGTTCTGTCAGCCCGTCTTCCATTACGAACCGCTCCGGATCTTTCTCCTTTGCAATATTAAATTCTTTCAGGGAAATAACCAATCCTCGCAAATTCATAATCTCTTCTCCTTAGCATTCTTCTTTTTACGCTTTAGTGTGACAAGCTTTTTATAGGAACAAAGTGGGCATGCCCACTTCAACTCCCCTACCCCCTCAATCATGAGGGGCCTGGACACTTTGCGCGCCGAGCACAATTGCGAAGCAATATTTTACCTCTTGTGCGAGTGTACATATTTCTTTTCCGCCGCAGTGCGATAATCGTTTATAGGGAATCCGAAGGAATTTCCTATAAAAAGAATCCCGCTAAACGGGATTCTCTCTCAATAATCTGATTGTCTTTCTCTTATAATTCTTCCGGCATGATAATTGCCGCCAGAAAATAAATGATAATTCCTGTAGAGGTGCATCCCAGCAGCACCGCCAGCAGGCGAATGATCGTGGGATCTACGTTTAAGTATTCTCCAAGACCGCCGCATACGCCGCAAATCACTCTGTTTTTTCTGGATTTATATAATCTTTTTTCCATATTCCGGTTCTCCTTTCCTTACAAGTCTCAGTCAAAGGAAACATCTACCTCTCCTATGTTGCATTCTACCTTTATCTCTTTCGCAGCCTCATGTTCTATCTTCCTCTTATTGCCAAGACCGCCAAAGCTGCTGCCGCCAATCGTTACGTCGCCTACGCTGCATTTCACCTCATAATTATAATCCCGTTCCGCGCCTGCCGCCGTCGCTTCTATGGAACCGATTCCGCACTTGATGTCTATCAGATCTGACGCAATCCGCTCTGCGGAGATTTTTCCCACATTGGCAGTCAGCTTGATCTGCCGCGCTTCCACATCTTCAAGCTCAATCTCTCCGGCGTCTACATCCGCCTGAAAATTCTCTAAAGCATTCAGCTTTTCGACAGACTCAAACTCCCCTGCATTTACATTAATACTTATTTTCTCCGCTGTCAATGGCGTATCGACAATAATATCGCCTGCATCCTGTTTTAAAACAATTTCTCTGAACATTTTATCCATTTCCTGCATTTCAGAAGGAATACCGATGGTGATTCTGGTACTGTCATTGTTGATGCTGCGTTTGCTCCCCGTCTCTTTGATTTTCAGCGTGCCGCCGTCCATATATGCTTCTACTTTACGTTTGTGATTACTCTTGCGGTATTCCACCATAACCTGAATCTTTTCTGAATTTTCCATATTTTCATCAATACAGACCGTTCCATAATAGACATCCAGCTCCAGACCCTGTATGCCGTCTTTCTCAAGGGAAAACTCATACTGGTCCATATCAGCGTTCTGCCAGCTCTCACCGTCGTCCATCCAGTTCAAACGGTCCCGCTGAACTACAAATGGAATGTTTCCCAAAGAACCGATGGAATATTCTCCGTCTTCCACACTTTCCCAGAACTCATTAAAATTAAATCCGATTCCAAGCCCTATCATGCAGAACATACTGCCCAAAATCACTAAAATCAGTGATAATCCCAATGCAATCTTTACAAATCCTTTCATACTGGCTGCTCCTTTCCTGAAACAATGCGGATCCCTCCGCACAGCGACTATTTTCCAATTGTATAAGAAATACTTCTCCACAACCTGCCCAGCATACTACAACTCCAGGGAATCGCCGTTTTACACGCCCATACGCAAAAAACTGTCAGCAATACGGCAACAGCCCATACCAGCATCCCGGCTCCTAACAGCGCAAATCCTACCGCTACGCTTCCCACTGCAAACTGACTGATCCCTATTCCAAAAAGCGCTCCGCCAGTTATATAGAGAGCTCCCGCTGTTGCAACCACGCCAATCGTCATCCCAAATACACAACCCAGCAATCCGGCCAGAAGTCCGCCCCATACCGGACTGGTCAGCAGTGCAATGATCACAATTAAAATAATTTTCAGGGTCTTGTTCTCATTATAAACAGAACGGCCGTCCTTCTGATGCTGTTCATTTTTCTTTTTTAAATCCACGCTCTGTTTCTGCTGAAACCGTTCATCCTCATAACCGCGCTCTGTATATACGCCATCATACGAATCCTGTTCCATCCCCAGATCTGTTTTAATGGTTGCCGCCACCTTCTCCGGCGACTCCAGCTCCTTTAGAATCCGTTCCTCATTCTCTTCTCCCGCATCTTCAAAATAACTTTGATAATAAGATAAGGCTTCCCGCCTCTCTTCTTCTGATATGTCTGTAAGCAGCGCTTCCAGCTGCCTCATAAATGCTTCTCTTCTCATGCCAGCTCTCCTCCCGAAAATAACGTTGTAATTTTAGAAGAATAATTTACCCATTCCGTCCGATAAAGATTCAACTGCGCACTGCCTTTGTCTGTAATTTTATAATATCTGCGGTTTCTTCCGCCGCATTCCATATCATATACTTCCAGGCAGTCATCCTTTTGCAGCCGCCGCAGCACCGGGTACAGAGTTGATTCCGACACTTCAATTGCCTGCCGCACATCCTGAGTAATCTTGTATCCATATGTGCCCTCTTTTTCCTTACATACAACCGCAAGAACAATGGCATCCAAAAGAGCTGCGCCTGTATTAAATACCATTCCATCACTCCTTTCGCAATATAATATTATTTAATCTATATTACTATTTTATATTCAATACTATATGCTATATAATATTATTTGTCAACAGTTATTTAAAAAAAATCTCACAAAGCCAGCCAATTATGCTCCGCTTTGTGAGATTCCCTGAAGATTTCCCTTATACAATTCTTAACGCCGCCACCACTGTCATAATATTCTGTCCTTCCACTGACGCTGTAATTTCACCTTCCATCTGGTGTATGAGCTGACGGCAGATATACAGTCCCAGACCGCTGCCAGGCTGTTTTGCCACATTACTGCCGCGGAAAAAACTGTCAAAAAGATGCGACAGCTCTTTTGCCGGCAATTGACAGCCGCTGTTTTTTATTATAATAAGATATTCTTCCTCCTGCCTTTTGGCGCTGATCCTGATCCACCTGCCGTCTCCATATTTGATGGCATTTTCCACTACATTCTGAATCACTTCCACCAGGCGGTCAGAATCTGCGTAGACCAGACAATCCGGATACATTTCCATTTGAAAATCAATCTGATTTAATTCCATTTTCTCCTGATAATATACACGGATCTCTTCCAAAACGTTCCCAATATAAAGCTCCTGGTTCTGCACCTGAAAATCGAGAAAATCTTCATTGGACGCATGGACAATTTCTGAAATATACTTTTCAATCTCATCTGCCTTCTGACTGATATGATCTGCAATCCTGCGTTTCTTATCCTCCTGATAGAGATTGTGGTCAAGCGCCCTGGCATAGAGCTTAATCGCACTCAGGGGCGTCTTAATATCATGCGACAGCGATAAAAGCAGCAGCTTCTTTTCCTTCTGAAGTTCCAGCTCCCTTCTCTTCTGCGCTTCCAGGTGCTCCCGCAGCAGATCCATCCCCCAAAGAAATCTGCCGAAATAGCGGTTTTTATTTTCCTGTAACGGCACGGTCAGATTCCCTCTCGAAAGCTGGTGCGGAAGCTGGCAGAACTGATGAAAAGGCATAAGGATGTTCCGCCGGATATAAAAAAGCACACACAATGTTCCCGCAAAAAATAATGCGGCTGTGACATTTATCCACAAAAAAATATTTGTTCCCTGATTTTGAGAAACATAGGTAACTTTATAATAGTACTTCGAAGTGGCGATAACCGCGTAGTTTTCCCCGGTGTTTTCCCAGAATTTTTCCTTTTCTTCCGGCGTGGACAAATTCTCTGTGCAGTATATTCCCGTAATCTGATCGTATTGAGCAATTCCCGAAAATTCCAAAAGTTCCTGCAGGTTCTCTACGGCGCGGCTTTTTTCTTCCTCAAACCGTTTGATCTCATGCTGCATCCGGTTGAGCGATATTTTATAAAGACCGTCCTCTGTCTGCTCCCGGCAGTTCCATGCCGCCGCATTCAGACCGAAGACAGCAGACAGAAACAGCAGTATGATTTTTCCAGTCAGCCAATTCAGATCTTTCAATTTTTAACCTTCCTCCTCTGAGATATAACGATAACCAACACCCCAGACTGTCAGGATATGCTCCGGCTTTTTGGGATTCTGTTCCAGTTTTTCCCGGAGCCACTTGATATGCACCGTCAAAGTCTGCGGCTCGCTCTCACTGTCAAAGCCCCATATTTTGTAAAACAGTTCTTCCTTGCCCAGAACTTTGCCTTTGTTTTCCATAAGCGTAAGCAGCAGGTCAAACTCTTTGGCTGTAAGCATAACCTCCTGTCCCTTGCGGTAAACCCGGCGTCCTGGCTTATCGAGACGAAAATCGCCATCCTCAATTTCCTCCGAAGAATATCTGCGTTTCATAATTCCCTTAACCTTTGCCAGAAGAATATCTATATCATAAGGTTTTTCCATATAACCATCGGCTCCCAGCAAAAGGCCGTTCAGTTGATCCTCCTTGCTGTCTCTGGCGCTGAGAATGAAAATAGGAGTGTTGGAGTTTTCCCGAATCCTGCTGCACACTGCAAAACCATCCATTCCGGGCAGCATCAGATCCAAAAGCATCAGCTTTGCTCCTTCCGCTTCATAAACTTCCAGCGCTTCTTCCCCATTCAGAGCAAGATATGTATCATAACCTTCCGCACGAAGAAAATCTGATAATAATTCTCCGATTTCCTCATGATCTTCCACCACAATAATATCTGCCATCTTCTCCTCCGTTTCCGGGATGTTACCACCCCATTTCAATCAGCCAGCTATTGAGCCTGCGTTCTCGTTCCCGCAGCAATTTCTCTATTCCGGCAGCTTCCTGTTCCCTCTCTTCTTTGCCATCGCCAGTCCCGGCGCTGAACGAAAGTTTTCCCAAAGGAAGCTCTCCTTTGATATTTCCATCCACAATATATAATATTCTACTGCATTTTGCGGCAACTTTCAAATCATGTGTGACCAGCATAATGGTAGCGCCGTCTTCGTTCAGTCTGTTTAATTCTTTCATCACCTCTTCAGATGATCCCCGGTTCAAAGCTCCGGTCGGCTCATCTGCGAACAAAATCTGCGGACGGTTCATCATGCTCCGGCAAATGCAGGCCCGCTGAAGCTGCCCTCCGGAAACCTCGGTAACGTCATTCCCTGCAATTTCACTGATTCCCAGCCTGCGCATCAATGCGGCTGCATAAGCGTCTATCTCTTTGCGGCTGCGTTCCTTATTCTGTGACTGGTATGCCGGAAGCAGAATATTATCGAGTACGGTAAGATTCTTCAGCATATACATCTGCTGAAAGATGAATCCCATCTCATTCAGTCTCACCCGGGCAAGTTCTTTTTCCTTTAATTCTGTAATCACCCTGCCTCCCAGAACAACTTTTCCAGCCGTAGGGCGGTCCATGCCTGACACACTATAGAGCAATGTCGATTTGCCGGAGCCAGAAGGTCCCATAACTGCCGCCATTTCTCCCTGTTCAATAACAAAATTCACATTTTTCAGCACATTATTCTGTCTTTTATTCGTAATATATGTCTTACATAAGTCCACAACACGCAATGCTTCCATTTTTTTCCTCCATATATTCATTATGTATTCCATAACCTCTCGTTCGCTTTCCAAATTATTCCATATTATTTATTTCCTGTACAGAGATTCTGCGCACTCTCTGCATCGTAATAACGCTGGCAATTACTGCTGCAAAAAATAAGGTCAGTGGGTAGATTCCATAAACTTCCAGCGGATTTATCACAAAATCGATCTTATGGGCGCCCATAATCTGAAATACTTTTCCCGACGTAACCTGCGAAAAATAATTCCCGCTGAGTGCTCCCACTGTAATTCCTGCAAAAAGCACCAGCATAATCCGTTTGGTCTGCCATACAATAAGATCGCGGTCAGAAAAGCCCATTGCTTTAAGCATCCCCAATTCCGCCTGTTCCCGGATCAGAAACATTTTCTGCATCAGTACCACCACCAGGATATTAATGGTAATCACAATCAGCAAAATCATAAGCTTTAGGGAATCTAACTGTGCGGAAATGCCCCCCACCATATGATCAATAAATTCCTGAACGGTCTGAACCTTTGTTTCCGGAAATAATTTTTTAACCCTGTCAATCATCTCAGGCAAGTCCTCCTGCGTATCATTCAGGCAGATCTGAATTCCAAAGTTCCCGGCCTGCGCAGCATAATTAAGCCCCGCTTCTTCCGTAAAACGAATCCCCTGCCCCATATTATTCATACTTTGATACAACGCTGTTACAAGATACGGCTCTTCTTTTCCCTCACTCGTAATATAAACAGTATCTCCCACAGCAGCGTCAATTTTATCTGCCACAATATGAGTCAGAGCTACTTCATTTTCATAAACAGGAACCGCCCCTTCATCATAAAAATAATCTTCCATGTTGGTATTCAGTCCCTGAAGCGAGAAGCTCTGGAAAGATTTTTCTCCTTTACGCACTTTTAAGCGGAAAAACACTTCTGTAAAAACATTTTTCACTGGTATGTTCTCCTGCTGCAAAAGAGTTTTTACCTCTTCCATATAATCATAATGCTTCTGTTTTTCTCCTGACAGTATCAGTTCTGATATCTTCTCATCGTCTGCCAAAAAGAAATCACAGTTCTGCGTGCCAAACCATTCCAGCAATCCGTCGCTTCTTAACGTATTAATGGTATTTACCGGCATAATTACCAGCCACAGTCCCAACAAACCTGTTACCGCAAGTACCAGGTATTTGCGAAACTCTGAGGCCACATCATTACACGCCAGAAATGTGGTGGTTGTTCTGCGGCTTCCCTGCAGACGGAATATGCCTTTCCTGTGAAAACGTTCTCCATTATTTCCTCTCCGTATGGCGTCCATCGGCATCATCTTTTTTATTTTTCCGGTACTTTGATAACCAGCCAGCGTTACCAGAACAACGAGCGCAATACTGGCCAGAGACTGAAGCAGAATGTCTGTTCCGCCATGTTCTATCACCAGCATTTGCGTCGCCTGGCGAATCAGAAGCCGGCTGAAGGGAATACTTACTATAAATCCCAATAATGCTCCCGCTGCGGCCAGTACAAAATATTTCACAGTATACAATTTTCGTATAGCGCTGGTTTTCATACCAATGGCTTTCATAATTCCGATTTCTCTATAATCCTCATTCACGGTAAAGACAATGGTAAATTTCAGCATCACCAGCGCAATGGCGATCAGACAGATACTGACGCTTAAAATGACCGCGGCAATCACCATTTCCATCACATAAGTGGTCTTCACCTGTTCTTTGTCTACCGCAAAATATACGTTCAAATCCTGATTGTTATAGGCGGTTTCAAATGCCTGCAGGTCGTTGCAATAAACAGAATAGATTTTTCCGGAGGGAAGAGCAGCCTCGCGGCGCACTTTTTCATAATCAGACTGACTCACCAGCATACGTTCTGTTCCCATCAGATCCGAACCTAAAAATGCATCTTTAAAGCAGCCTGCCACCCTGAAAACCATCCTGAATCCCTGATCCGTACAGATCGTAAAGCGGTCTCCTTTTTTCAGGTGATTCTTTTGCATACTCTTCCGTTCCAGATAGATGCTTCCCTCGTCAATTTCCGTTATTTCCTGATTGTCTTCCTTAAAAAATTTCTGGCCTTTCTGATCAAAACTGCTGAAAATTATCGTATCGCTCTGTTCTAACTGCGTCCCGTCACTGCGCCTTGTCTGATTCTTGGTGAGATAAAGTACGTCGTCCACAAGATATTCTACGTGTTCCTGCCCTTCCAGAAATCTTTCCATTTTTTCATCTTTTGCGGAAACACTGCCCTGACTGTTTGCCATCGTGACAACTATGTAATCTGCCAGTCCGGATTTTTCCATAAAATGATCGATTCCATTTTGAATCACAGAAACATTATTAAGGCTTCCTGCCACAAAGGTGACAGACAGAAAAATAAACAGCAGAAGAATCAGGTTAATCGATTTCTTACGTTTCAGATCTTTTTTTAATATTTTTCTATACATAAGCTTTCTCCTTTCTGCTGCTACTTTATCATAGAAATTATTAATAAATCCTTAAATACCCCCATGCTATTTCATACGTTCTGGTTTTCCAGCCCATTTTCATGTTCGTCTTTCCTATAGAACAAAGAATCCTGCTTTGCAGGATTCTCCGCCTGCGGCGGGTCGCTTTAGCGGCATATTTCTTTTTCGCCGCAGTGCGATCATTGTTTTATCTTTTTATAGGGAATCCGAAGGAATTTCCTATGAAAAGATAAAAGCCGTCCTGCTCCTGGAAAAGCAGACGGCTATAGTCCCACCTGATGTAACTTACGATACTCTTACCCCCTCCTTAAGAACCAGTTTCACTTCCAAATCCTCATCCAGCAATACCAGATCCGCCTTTTTACCCGGCGCAATGGAGCCATATTGCTCAAATTCCCCCAGCGCTTTTGCCGGATTCATCGTTGCACACGCCACTGCCGCTTCCAACGATATCCCCATTTTTTTCACTGCGGTTTTCATACATTCCATCAGGTTTGTAGCGGAGCCTGCCAGCGCTCCATTAGAAACCAGAGCGGCATGACCGCCCGCAACTTCTACCTCTAATCCGCCCAGCATATAACGGCCGTCCGGCATTCCCGCGGCACGCATACTGTCGCTGATTAATATGATACGCTCTTCTCCTATCATTCGAAACGTTGCACGCACGACAGAAGGATGAATATGCACGCCGTCGCAAATCAGTTCCGCATTTACCTTTGGACTGTCAGCCACCGCTCCCACTACTCCCGGCGCCCGGTGCGTAAACGGAGGCATTGCATTATATAAATGTACCACATGATCTGCCCCCGCCTCAAAAGCTGCAAGCGCCGTGTCATAATCTGCGTTCGTGTGAGCAAGAGAAATCTTTACCTGATGCTTCATTTCACGGATAAAAGACTGCGCGTCCCTGCTTTTCTCCGGAGCAATTCCGATAAACTTCACCAGCCCCCCGGACGCATCCAGAAATTGCCGGCAGATCTCTCTGTTACAGGAAATAATATTGCGCTGATCCTGCGCTCCTTTTTTTTCAGCGCTGATAAAAGGCCCCTCCATATTAATCCCCAGTAAATCCGCCGCCGGCCCTTTTTCCGCCGTCTTTTTGTATGAAGCCGCCGTGGATAAAATCTGTTTCAGTTCTTCTGCCGGAAGCGTCATCGTCGCCGGACAAATTCCCGTCACCCCCACAGACGCTTCATACTTTGCAATTTCTGCAATAGCTTCCTTCGTCCCATCGCAAAAATCATAACCCATGCACCCGTGAAAATGAATATCAATCAGTCCCGGGATGGCATAACAGCCCTCTCCGTCTATGATTTCTTCATCTTTCGGATTCTGATCCGCTCTGATAAACCTTCCCTTACGAACAGCAATCCCGCCTGGCTGAAATTTCTTTTCCTCCGTATAAATCTTCACGTTTTTAATAATCAAAGTTTTCCACTCCTTCCCATGCCCGCTGTACAGGAACATAAAACAGTTCCCTCCTGCAGAACCGCCCGTTATACCGACTCATTCTGCGCACGGCAATGTTTAAAATGATAAAACGCCCCTAACATCCCCGCATCATTTCCGTGTTTTGCAAAAGCAAGCCTGGTGCGGCAGGCAATCTGCGGGATCAGGTATTTTGCCACCGCCTGTTCTATGCCCTCTTTCAGGTACGTTTTCTGCGCCATAATGCCCCCGCCCAATACTACAACCTCCGGATTCAGCACATAGCAAATATTGGCAATTCCCAGTCCCAGTACATCTGTCATCTCCTCAACGGCGCGGCGGCACAGCTGATCGCCGCCTTTGGCGGCCTCAAAAATACGATATCCATTCCATAGCTCTTTTGGTTCTTTCTTCCATGCCGCCACTTTCTTTATAAGCGCGCTCGCCGCTCCAAGGCTCTGAAACTCGCCGCCCGGCAGGTTCATATAACCCACCTCACAGGCGCTTCCGCTGATTCCCCGGAAAATCTCTCCGTCAATGACAATACTTCCGCCAATCCCTGTCCCCACTGTGAGCATCAGGGCGACTCTGCTGCCTGAAGAGGCGCCGGAATAATACTCTGCAAGGCCCGCGCAATTTACATCATTTTCCACCTCGCACGGAATCTGGAATCTGTGCTCCAGCGTCTTTTTATATTCCGTACCTGCATAATCGGGAATCAGCGGAGCTGAATGTGTGACCGTTCCTGTTTTCACATCCACGACACCGGCCGTAGAAATACAGATGCCGCAGATTTCCTCTTTTACGCAACACTCCTCAACAATTTTTTGTACTTTACTCAAAATTGCCGGACCGCCTTTTTGCGCCTCCGTATTCATGACATTTTTCCTTAAAATTTCTCCGTCTTCACGAATTACTCCATATTTAATTGCTGTTCCCCCGATGTCCACGCTTACATATCTGTTCATATCTGTCCTATGCCTGTCCTTTATTATAATATGCCGCCGCACGCTCCGCAATCTTAGATGCGCACTTTAAAGATTGCCTTTTTTACCGCTTCCGGTTCTCCTGCCGCCACTGCGGTACGATGCCCATCGGCAGGATAACATACAAGAAAATCTCCGGGTTTTAAGATGACAGAAGCGTTCTTTTCCCCTTCCACAGGCAAAAAATCTTCCTCTGCCACATATTCCCTAAGCTGCATATTTCCAGTAAAATTTACATCGATCTGTTCCTGTCCCGAAAGCATAATATGGACGTCCAGATATCGTTTATGAGCCTCCCAGAACCGGTTTTCTGACGCGGTTGTCATATATTCCACCACATTTACAAAAAGTCTTTCCCCGTCAATTTTGTGACTTCCTTTTTCATACGCGGCAAGATCATGATTCTGATAATACGCGAAGCATTCTTTTACAGACTCCTCCAAAAATGAAAACTCATCCATATTTTTTATATTTCCAAAAATCACTGTTTCTCCTCCTGTGATTTGTAAATAGTCGTATTGGGCGGCGCAACTGTGTCATCCCCTTTTATCCTGCGATAGATCAGGCTTGCAGGAATCCCCACAGCCAGCGATACAGCTATAGAGATAATAGAATATGACCAGATCGACACCGCTTCTGCGGGAACAAAATATTTAATATACACCATTACCAATGCCGCCGAAAGAAACGCTGCCGCCGCGCCAAACGTATTGGCTTTTCTGGTAAACGCTCCCAAAATAAACATTCCAATCAGAATCCCCAATACCAGTCCCATAAATCCATTGAACCATTCATATGCAGATTTCACTCCGCCATTTGCCAGTACCATTGCCACCACGATAGCGAATACTCCTACGGCAAGAGACACATACTGCCCGATTTTAGTCTGTTTTTCAAAACTTAATTCTTTCCTGCTGAGGCGTGCCTGGATATCCAGCGTCCAGCTTGAGGCAACCGAATTCAGCCCTGTGGACAACGTAGACTGTGAAGCTGCATAAATGGCGGCCAGAAGAATACCTGTTATCCCTACCGGAAGCTCAAAAGCGATATAGGAAGCAAAAATCTGATCCTGCTCCGCTGCCGGAGGAAGCGTATTCTGCTGATAAAACACATAAAGTCCGGTACCAATCAGATAGAAGACAGTGGCTATAAAAATAGATAACGCTCCATTTGTGAGCATCATTTTATTCAGTTTCCCTGTATCTGTAGTTGTGGTAAAACGCTGTACGATATCCTGGCTTGACACATAAGAACTCATCGTATTAAACCCGGCTCCCACAATCATAATAAAAACACTGTCCTTTAAAATATTGGGGTTAAAAACGGCCTGATCTTCGGCAAGGAATTTTCCTTCCGCCAATGTTGTGAACACAGTTGCGGCGCCGCCTTCAATATGCAAAATCAAAAATACCAGTGCAAAGGTAACTCCAATTAACAATACCGATCCCTGTATAAAATCTGTCCACAACACAGATTTCAGCCCTCCGGTATAAGAGTAAATAATCGCGATCACTCCCATAATGATAATCAGAAGATTCACACTGAGTCCGGTAAGGGTTCCGAGCACCATACACGGAAGATACATGATAATGGACATTCGTCCTACCTGATACACAATAAACATAATCGCCCCCAGTACCCGAAGCCCCTTGCTTCCATACCGAAGCTCCAGATAATGGTAGGCTGTATCTATATCCAGTTTACTGTATACAGGCAGAAAGAAACGGATGGTCAGCGGAATTGCCAGCAGCATTCCCAACTGTGCAAACCACATAATCCAGGTTCCCGCATAGGAATTTCCTGCCAGGGATAAAAAGGAAATAGGACTTAACAAAGTAGCGAAGATCGATACGGAAGTTACCCACCAGGGCACCGTTCCATCCCCTTTAAAATACTCTTTCCCTTTCATGTCTTTTTTGGCAAAATGAAGACCGGCAAATAATACTGCTGCCAGATATACAATTAAAATGATAAAATCAATGACTGTAAATCCCTGCATAGCTTTATTCTCCTTTATTTTTCTTACAAAAGATACTTCTCTTTTGCCGCGCGAATCATTTCCGCAGCCTCTTTCACAATTGCCAGATCTGCGTCTGTCAATGATGGAAGAGGTTTTCTCACGCCTCCCAGATCAAGATTTTCATTAATTTTAAGAATTGCTTTAATTACTCCGTACATGTTGCCCTTCGCAGAACACATCCTGTAAATAATTTCATTGACCGCATACTGGATTTCCCGCGCTTTTTTAAGATCGCCTTCCTTCACACATGCATCCATTTTCAGAAATAATTCAGGCATGGCTCCATAAGTTCCTCCAATTGCGCCTTCTGCCCCAATTACACGGCCGCTGATAAACTGCTCGTCGGGACCATTAAAAATCACATAATCCTCTCCTGCCGCTGCGCAAAACATTTGAATATCCTGCACAGGCATGGAAGAATTTTTAACGCCGATCACTCTCGGATTTTTTCTCATCTCAGCAAACAGGCTCAGCGTAAGCGCAACTCCTGCAAGCTGCGGAATATTGTAAATCACAAAATCTGTATCAGGGGCAGCTTCGCTGATATCATTCCAGTATCTGGCGATCGCGTGCTCCGGAAGCCGGAAATAAATAGGCGGAATGGCGGCGATGGCATCCACGCCAAGAGCTTCTGCATGGCAGGCAAGCTCCATGCTGTCGCTGGTATTGTTACATGCCACATGGGCAATTACCGTAAGCCTTCCCTGAGCCGTTTTCATTACTTGTTCCAAGACCAGCTTTTTATCTTCCACACTCTGGTAAATGCATTCCCCGGATGATCCGTTTACATATACCCCTTTCACTCCTTTTTCGATAAAATAATTTGTAAGATCCTCAACACCCTGCGGACTGATCCTGCCCTCTTTATCGTAGCACGCATAAAATGCCGGGATCACACCCTTGTACTTGTCAAGATTTCTCATAGACACTTCTCCTTTTCTTTTTCTCTCATTGTTTTCTCAAATTACTTCTGTGCAGTCCTGTGCAGCCGTCTAGTGTACTGTCCGCATTACATTCATCCAGCACACAAGTCACTGCAATTTCATGTTTACGGAACAAGCGCTTCTGCAAATGATTTTGTGATCAGCTGCGGCCTTGTAATCACAGAGCCTACGACTACGCTGAAAGCGCCCAGCTCAATCACCCGCTTTGCCTTTGCGGGCGTATTAATATTGCCCTCTGCAATGACCCGGTGTTTTACTCCCGCGATAATTTCTCTTAAGATACGAAAATCGTCAGCCTCAATCTGGTCATGTCTGCTCTGCGGCGTATAGCCCACCATAGTTGTCCCGATAAAATCAAACCCGAGACTGTCTGCATGAAATGCTTCCTCCACCGTAGAACAATCAGCCATCCAGAGCTGCTTTGGATATTTTTCTTTCGCCTGCCAGAAGAACTCATCCAGACTCATTCCCCCAGGCCGCGGCGCTCCGGTAGCGTCAAGTGCAATAATCTCCGGCCCAATCTCCATCAGCTCATCCACTTCTTTCATTGTGGGCGTTATATAGACCTCGCTGTCCGCATAATCTCTCTTCACAATTCCAATAATTGGAAGATCTACCTGAGATTGAATTTCTTTAATATCTTCTCTGGTATTGGCGCGAATCCCATACGCGCCTCCTTCTCTTGCCGCCAATGCCATTCTTCCCATAATAAAAGAGGAATGCAGCGGTTCCTGCGGTAACGCCTGACAGGACACGATTAACTTTCCCTGCAGACTCTCTATTTTATTCTTTGTCATTTGCGTTCCCTCCTTACAGCCTGTTCTATCCGTCTTTGAAAGTGTTTCCAATTATGATGAATTTTATTGAAAATATTATTTTTATTGATATACTCAGGAAAAAAAGACATTACTATTATTGACCTGTTTTTTCATAGAACATCTCTAAGAGAAAGGATTACAAAATATGAAACTCTGCAAAGTAAAGGATTATAAAGATTTAAGCCGCAAAGCGGCAAATATTATTCAAGCGCAGGTAATTCTTAAACCAGACTGCGTCCTGGGTCTTGCCACCGGGTCTTCGCCTGTGGGGATTTATGAGATATTAATTGAACGGCACCAAAACGGTGATTTAGACTTTTCAGAAGTGTCCACGATTAACTTAGACGAGTATAAGGGTCTCAGACCAGACGACCGGCAAAGCTATCGCTATTTCATGAACACAAAATTTTTCGATCACATTAACATTAATAAATTACGTACCTTCATTCCAAACGGTTTAGAAGAAAATTCAGAGAAAGCATGTCGTGATTACGACAAAATTATTGAAGACTGCGGCGGTGTGGATCTGCAGCTTCTCGGACTTGGACACAATGGACATATCGGTTTTAATGAACCCTGCGGCGCATTCTCCTGCGGTACGCATTGCGTAGACCTGAGCTTTAGTACCATAAATGCAAATAAACGTTTTTTTGATTCTGAGACAGACGTCCCGCGCCAGGCATACACCATGGGAATCCGCAGTATTATGCTTTCCAAAAAAATTGTGGTTGTTGTAAGCGGTACAGACAAAGCCGCAATCCTGAAAAAAGTATTATGCGGCCCGATTACTCCACAAGTTCCCGCTTCTGTTCTGCAGCTTCATGCAGATGTAACCATGATCGCAGACCAGGCCGCATTATCGCAGATATAACAAAAGAGACTAGTACATCGTTACGCATAATATAAAAAGGAGAATCCGCTAATGGCGATTTCTCTCTTAACAGACAAAATTCAAGTAGAATATCCAGCGCTTATTTGCTATAATAAGCACCGGATATTCTTATAGCTATGAGACAAAGGGGTGAATATAAATATATGGAAGAAACACTTATGTCAATTTTTGAAAAAAAGATGCAGAAATGCATTCACACGATGAATTAATCAAATTGAGTGATGAAGAGAATTATTATATTGTGTGGGATGATTTGGCTGTGCCCATAATTGAAAGTTCTGGACTATGTATAAATAACAGTTGGGATGATGTTATGGCTGTTTCCTTTGATACATTTTTGGTGGCAAAGTCATCTGGAAAAGTAATAGGAATAAGACAGTAATATTCCTATTTAGGGGCTAAGGAGGGACGTATGGAAGAATTATTTGTATATTCTTTATTGTGTGTAATAGGGTATGAAAAATACGATGAATATAAAAAGTCTTTAGACTGTCTTTTTCTCAGTGATTTATCTAATGAGGAATTACTTGATTTAGAAGGCAGGACTGATAAAGATGCAATATTACATACAATTAGCTCATTTAATGTAAGTAAAAAGAATATTGACGAATTTGGAAAACAATTAATGCGCGCTCTCAAACCAATATATTATGAAAGCGACATTGTTGATTTTGGAAATAGGATGTATGAACTATGGAACAGACTTCCAGATCATATATCTAAAGTTGAGCCATTTCATACATTTAACTATGCAGATGATTGTTTATCATATGGGGATGAGAAACAATGTAGAGAATTATATGAAAAAGCTTTCAATTACTATGAATACTAATTGATTAACAAATAAACCCCAGTTTAATACACTGGAATCTATTTGTCAACCATCTATTGAAAAATACTGTAATTCACTAAATTCATCATCCAAAAATTCGAATGTAATTATATGCATATCATCAAATGATTGTTCAAGGTAATTCACTTGTCCATTATCATAATTAATAACAGGTTTACCCAATTTTTCTTTAATTTCATCAGAACTGAACTTGCCAAAAACTTCTGTAATATTGAGCATCACAAATTGTACAATCAAATTTAAGTGTGTATTGTAATTTTCAGATATTTTCTTGACCTGTTCTATGTACTCTTCCCCTGGCTCTTCATCCCAAGCAAAAATTAGTCCATTATACTCAAATATAAATTGTTCTAAATCCTCATTAAATTCCATCATATCTTTCCCCACAAATTTGAAGTTGTTATTGGATAAATTCCAATGATAAACCTCTAACAATGTCATTATATACTAAACTTTTATCAAGAATGGTTCCAAATGTATCAATCCAGAACAGTATATATCCGCACCTGCCTGCTAACATCTGTGAGCTAATATTCGTTACAGAAACAGAATGGAATAATATTTCGTGCCAGTAATTCTTTAGTTAGACCTCTTACTAAATATGTTCCCAATCAGGTATTTCTATATTTTTCCATAACGTCTACACCTATTTCCTATATACCATTTATGGATAATTATGCTGCACCTGCGCGTTCGTACATCGAAAGATTTTTTACTGAAATTTCTCACATCTATAAAATTGCAACATTCTCATTTTTAATTTCTTGTCTTAGTGATTCATTTATAAGTTTTTGTATTAGGGATTCCATTGTATCAGAATTGATAACTCTGCTCATTAACTCTTCTAAATCTTTCATCGATTCAATCCAAAATATATCTTTTATTTGACCACCTGAATATTCTACCGCCAAGTTATCATTCATTACTATCATAACTGGGTAAGATAATGTTTCATGATTAACAAACATCATCCTATATTTGTAATGTTCTAAACCCTTTACAGTCAAAAAAACTTCATATTTTTCAATATTTCCCTTTACATAACCTCGTGTCGCTTCATCAATTTGGCGTAAAGAATTTTTAATAACAATTTCTGGTTTATCCTTATCTACCAACTCAAATGAAATTGTTTCTTTATTCATTTATAAATTCTCTCTTCTAATCTCTTATTTCACACATGATAGGAAAATGATCACTGATTTTCTTATCTACAGATCTTGTTGGCTTATCCGCAATTTTTAATTCAGGTAAGCCATGATACCCATTCGCATTCAGACAACCTTTGCCATATGACATTTCATGAAAATCTCCTATAAAAATCGTTTTTCGTGAGTTTATATCCTCCTCCGTTTTCTGTATATCATACATAATGCCATGTAAATCTTCCAGCCTTTCTTCACTTCGATCACCATGCACATCCGAAGTGAGGTGAACACAACACAATACATATTTATCCAAAAGTATCTGAATCGAATAATAATCCTCTTGAATTCCAGATTTTATATTTATATAATTACTCCATACACTAATCCTATCACACCCTGATGTGAAACATTTAGTCAAATTTCGTTGATTTTCTCTAAATAATGCATATAGTTCATTCAAAATGTCTTTGACAAGGGGTACAATTTAGTATGACCAAACACATTAACTTACAGAAAAATTATAGCCTAAATCAGAGCGGATATCAATTAAAACTTCCGCTAAAGATAGTGTTACTTTACTTTCGGGTTTGACTGGTCATAATTTACCATAGATGCTTTCAGCAGGCGGGAACTGCAGACTGTTTTTTATACTTTACCACATTCCTTCTTCCTGCCCAACCGTTTCCTTTAAGTACAGGAATGACATCGGAAAAATAGAAAATATGGCGTATGGTGCGGAATCGGATATCTATATTTGCCGCAATGGGAAAAGACTGACGGCAGACCATGTCAGACATTCCAAAAGCAAAACGGGTTATGTAAGTGAAAAAACGATTTACAAATGTGAGGACTGCAACGGATGTCCGTATAAAGATGAATGTATCAAGGGCAATCATTGTAAAACACTGCTGGAAGAAAAGACAAAATCACTTCAGGTTTCCGAGATATTTCTAAAATACAGGCAGGAAGATGAGGAGCATCAATTGTGCTTGCGGAAAGTATACTGCTCAACATATATCCATTCCGATATTTTTTGATTGATATAGTAAGCGCAGCCTTTCGCCACGCCACTTACAACCACTCCGCCATATTCAAAACCATCAGGCCAATTCTCAAACGCAATTTGATGTGATGCCTGAAAATAAGTTGTGCCATTCAAAGCAATATTGGGAGCTTGGACATAATCAGAATCAGTAGGCTGTTCTTTTCGCATTAAAAGAAACAATGCAATACAAACAATGCACAAACACGCTGCTACAAACAAAAAAATCTTTTTTGTATTCATACAAATTCTCCCGATAAACTCGCAGTTCTGAACGCTCTGCTCCTCTCTATTGTTATCAAAATAAAAGCAATCCCAAATTATTTCATCTTTTTCAACATACGCTCATACTGCTGTTTTGTAATTTTATTGCTGGCATATAATTGTTTCAATTTGGTTTTTGAATATCCTGCCAAAGCAACATCTGGTATCTTTTGAGTAGAACACGCAATACTGTTTCTGCCAGAAGGGGTCAGATCCTCCATCTCTGTATGTACTCCCAGTAACTTGCCTGCCTCGCTGATCTCTAAGGTATCACCATTTTTTGATATGGCATTATAATTTCTCCTTAGGCTTATTTCCATACTGGCATGCTTTCCCCCTGTCTGCTCTTTGGCTTTACCTAAATCTGCTTCTTTAGGCGAATTCTCCGTATTCACTGTTTTTCCCAAAATAGACTCTGTTATTTTATTATTCATTACACAATCTCCTTCCTTTCTTTGTTTTGGCTACACATTCTCCCATATCTACCGGAATCTCGCCATCACTGTTTTGCCGTATAATGTACCCATAACCGTGGACAATCTAATTAGTGTAGTCCCCTCATCTTAGACATATCGTCAAGTCGGTTCCGACAGATTGGACAGTCACACTAATTGGTTCCCG
>CAJTDX010000003.1:213680-215147 GCA_910575155.1 Lachnospiraceae bacterium | reverse complement strand
ATAACTTCTCGGAATCTTCAGCCCTTATTTCATGGGGCTTTCAGACCTCTGTCTCAAAAAATCACCCACTTTTTTCTCAAAAACACCTGACAAACCAGTCAAAAAATGCGGCGCTTCGCGCCCTTGATTATGAAGTATATTTTTTGATTGGAGGCGATTTTTGATGTTACCTTGTAACCCTGGCGGTCATGCCGCCTTTCAGGATACTTTCGTATCCCAGTTCCTTAAATTTTACCTGGATCCCTTTGTGCTTCCCAAAAGCACCTGGGACTATATCGTGCAGTTCTGGTACCTCGACCTTTCCCAGACGGATTCCATCATGCGGGACTGCTACTCTGTCTTTGGCCCGCCGCCACGGCTCCCTTCCTGCATGCTGCGCTCCTATCTGCTTGCCTTGAAACTGAAAGTGACTTCCATCACTGTCTGGTGCCGCATGCTTAAGGAAACTCCCCTTTATGCCATCCTCAGCGGGTTCTCTTTCGGGGATACTCCTGGTGTCGGTACTTTTTATGATTTCTTTTCCCGCATCTGGCAGCATGACTCCAACAACCTTTCCCCGAAAGACCGGTTCCCTAAAATGAAGAAAACTCCCAAGGGGAAGAAGAAAGGTGATAAGACTCCCTGCGATTCTTCCAGCACTGCTTCAAAACTTCTTCCCCTGCTGGAACGCTGGCATTTAAAGCCTGAGAATCCCTTTTCCCTCATTTTCCGGCTTTATCAGCAGCAGTTCCTGGACCAGTCCATCCACAGGGGGCTGGTTAATCCCCGGCACCTGGCTCTTGCCGGTGACGGCACCCCTGTCCGCACTGCCGCACAGCAGCGCAAAAAGCGCATCTGCGATTGTAAGGAGAAAGGCTGTTCTTCCTGTAACTGTAAACGCCATTATTCCCAGCCCGACTGTAACTGGGGATGGGACTCCCACCGGGAATGTTATTTCTTCGGATACCACCTCTACATGTATGTGGCTTCCGATTCCTTCAGCGATCTCCCTGTGTTTCCGCTTTTAGAGCGGGCCTCCCGGCATGACATGCTTTCCTTCCTGCATTCCTTTTTCACCATGAAAGCGTATCTTCCGGAATTCCGGATTGAAAAGCTCCTTCTGGATTCTGCACACGACGCTTACGCTGTTTATGAATACTGCAGACGGGAACATATCACACCGTTTATCGACCTCAATCCCGGACATACCGGGCATTTTACCTATAAGGACGATTTCACAATCGATGACGATGGTGTCCCTGTCTGTAAGTTGGGCTTACGTATGCATAAAGATGGATATGAAGCTGCCAAACACCGGGCAAAATACCGGTGCCCGAAATCAAACCGGAAACGTGGCTGCTTCTGTGAACACCCCTGTTCACCGGCGAAATATGGCAGAACCGTACACATCTTTACCAATGACAATCCAAGGTTATTCAACATACCGCCAAGGGACTCTAAAGCATGGGAAAAGGAATATGACAGAAG
>CAJTDX010000003.1:0-213672 GCA_910575155.1 Lachnospiraceae bacterium | reverse complement strand
TGGAGCGCTCCAACAAGCGCGAGAAAGAGGACTATAAATTAGAAGACGGCAGGCACCGCTCGACTAAGATGTGGTACTGCCGCCTCTACGGCATCATGATGCTACAACATCTTGATGCCTGGGAAATGCCATCGACTGAGGCATTTCAAGAATCATTCTTAGGTTTAGCCGCCTAATAATGATATTTTAAGCGATTCCATAAGATTTTTCAAGGCATAGTACCCGCTATGTCCAATGTTTATGTCCATTTTTCTCAAATTTCTTTTCCTGCACGATATTCAGTTGTCAATCTTCGGTTGGAATCTCATTCATTGAGATTCCGAGAAGTTATTTCAGTTTCTTATAAAAATATTCATACGTTTTCCTGGTCATGGGGTCTAATTCCCCGCCTTTGTCTCTCAGATACTGCAAAGTGTCTGAGAGAATCTTCAACATGGTTTTATCCAGATCTGCAAATGCCATACTGCGTATTTTATCCAGATTTGGAGCCTTTTTCCGGTTTGGCTCAATATAATCCGCGATGTAAATGATTTTGTCAAGCACATTCATTCCCGGTTCCCCGGTAGTATGCGTCTGAATGGCATGGAGAATCTTTGGATCTTTTACGCCATAAATTTTTTCAGCATGAAACGCCCCCAGTTTGGCATGAAGTAAAAATGGACAGCGCTTTTCAGATTCACTGACAATGATACGATATTTCTTACACAATTTCAGCTTCTTCTTATTGGAAATGCATTTGGCGCAATCGTGAAGAAGCCCTGCATACATTGCCTGCTCCACATCCGCATGATGCGCCATCGCCAGCGCTGCCGCCGTATACATAACTCCGATCGTATGCGTGTAACGCTCTTTGTCTAATTCCTTCTTTAATTTTTTCTCAATTTCCAACCGCTTCATAGTTTCCTCCACTCTGTGAACTTTTCAAAAAGGCAGCTTATACAGCATTTCTATTAATGTTGTATTTATTAAAAGATACAGCAACTCTTACATCTTTTCCCCACTCTGCACAATTTTAACACAAAAATGAAATTTCATTTAACATACAGTCTATTCGTATGAATGTATGTTTCTACCTCGTTCGGCACTAAATAGCGAATTGTCTGGCCCGCTTCAATCCGACGGCGTATTTCCTGGGAAGAAACTTCCAGACACGGCGTGTCCAGAGGATAAAATTTCTTTGGATATTTCTGATTTAAATACGCAATATGTCCAAAAAACTCTTCCTGCCGCTGATGCTTTCTGTAAGCTGCCAGGATACTGCAATGTTCCAGAATCAATTCCGGATTTCTCCAGGATTCAAAATCAAATAAAGAATCTGCTCCAAGAATAAAAAATAATTCCGCATTTTTTAAGTTTTCTTTTAACTTTTTAATTGTGTGGAACGTATAGCTGGTTTCGGGAGAATGAATTTCAATTTCATTTAATATAAACCATGGATTATCCGCAATTGCGAGGGAAACCATTTCACAACGCAGCGAGGCGTCTGTGATCCGCTGCTTATGCGACAGCGGGGAATGCCCGGTGGGCACGAACATTACCTGATCCAGAGAATATTGTTCCCTGGCATTTTCCGCAATCATTAAATGCCCGTTGTGTACCGGATTAAAAGCCCCTCCCATAATGCCAATTCTCTTCATTTCTCTGACTTCTTTTCGCTCTGTTCCCATGTTCTTACACTTCCTTTATGGCTGCGGAAGCTGGATTTTAGGATTCTTTTTTGCCGGACGGTATAATACAATTTTCTTTCCAATGACATGCACTACCTGTGATCTGGTGCGCTCAGCAAGTGTTTCCGCCAGTTCTTTCGGCTCATCGAAACAATTTTTCAACACTGATAATTTTATCAATTCCCGTTTTTCCAGCGCCTCATCCACCGCCGTTACCATCTCCGGCGTAAGGCTTGACTTTCCAATTTGAAAAGCAGGGGTTACGTTACTGGCAAGGCTTTTCAGATAAGCGCGCTGTTTACTGGTCATACCCATAATTTCCTCCAATCCGTTACTTATAGTAATCAAATTCCAATCCATACATCCGAACCGTATCGCCCTCTGAGATTCCTTTCTGTTCCAACTCTTCCAGAATGCCCTGTTCCCGGAGGAATTTCTGAAAGAACAGGAATCCCTTTTCAGAGTCAATATTGGTATAACCCAGCATTTTTTCGATTTTGGGTCCTTCCACCACATAAACATCGTCTTCCTCATTGTATTCCACGGTATAAGCCCCCTCCGAAACCACAGTTATTTCAGGGAAAAATTCCTGTTCATAAATTACAGGTTCATCGTCAGTTGAAGATAACAGTTCTTTTACATAGTACAGTAATTCTTTCACACCCTGTCCGCTGACTGCGGAAATTGGATAGACCTGAATCCCTTTTTTTTCAAATTCTTCTTTCAGAGCCGGAAGGGCGCTCTCTGCTTCATCATAAATAACATCTATTTTATTTGCGGCAATCACCTGAGGCTTCTTTAAAAGTTCCGGATTATATGCTTCAAGTTCTTTATTAATGGCGTAAATATCGGCAATCGGATCCCGTCCTTCCACAGAAGCCGCGTCCACAATATGAATCATGACTCTGGTACGTTCAATATGCTTTAAGAAGGCGTGTCCCAAACCAACTCCGGCAGAAGCGCCTTCAATTAATCCTGGAATATCGGCAATCACAAAGCCTCCGGCATCCTCCAAATCCACCACTCCCAGATTGGGGTTTAATGTTGTAAAATGATAGTTGGCAATTTTCGGACGCGCATTGCTTACTCTGGAGAGGAATGTTGATTTTCCCACATTAGGGAAGCCAACCAGTCCGACGTCGGCAATCACTTTAAGTTCCAGACGAACTTCAAGTTCAATGCCTGGCTGTCCGGGCTGCGCATATTTGGGGGCCTGCATGGTTGCCGTTGCAAAATGCTGATTTCCAAGCCCGCCTTTTCCTCCGCGCAGGATTACCTGTCTCATATTTTCACCCGACATGTCGGCAATGACTTGGTCGGTGGCGGCGTCCCGTATGATTGTACCCTGAGGTACTTTTACAATCAGATCTTCTCCGCTCTTGCCATGACAGTTGCGTTTTCCGCCCTCTTCTCCGTTTCCGGCTGCATATTTTCTCTTGTGCCGGAAATCTGCAAGAGTATTTAATCCTTTGTCAACCATAAAGATTAAGTCGCCGCCATGACCTCCGTCTCCTCCGTCCGGCCCGCCGTTGGGCACATATTTTTCCCGGCGGAAAGATACGTGTCCGTCGCCGCCTTTTCCTGATTTTATAATAATTTTTGCGCTGTCTGCGAACATTGTGTTTTACCTCATGAAAAGAATAGACCCGGCTATGCAGTCGAGTCTATCAGTCGTATTGTGTCGAATATCCTGCGGCACGAATTATTCGTTGCCTGCTACCGGATATACGGAAGCCTGTTTCTTATCTCTTCCTTTTCTTTCAAATCTCAGTACGCCGTCTACTTTGGCAAATAAGGTATCGTCGCCGCCGATTCCTACATTTACACCTGGATGAATCTTGGTTCCGCGCTGTCTGTATAAGATATTCCCTGCTTTTACAAACTGTCCGTCAGCTCTCTTCGCACCTAATCTTTTTGACTCAGAATCTCTGCCGTTTTTGGTAGAACCAACTCCCTTTTTATGAGCAAAAAACTGAAGGTTCATATTCAACATGTCCTACACCTCCTCAAATAAAAGCATAATATATTCAGTTCCGTAATTTTTCTGTATTCCCTGTAAACCTAAAACCAACGAACGAATCAGCAAAACAGATTCCTGAGAATAACCGTCGTTCAGAGAAAAGTCAACCAAACCGCTCTTCTGATCTGTAACCAGTTCAAATTCATCGGAAACAAGCTGTTCCACAGAATTAACCGTATTAATCACCAGTGCGGAAACTGCAGAACAAATTATGTCCGCGCCGGGATCGGCAAATTCCGCATGGCCTGTACAGCAAAATCCTGTATATTCCTTCGTCTTATTTTCATAAACCGTTACACGAATCATAACAATTCCTTAATTCATCAGCCATTAATCTTTTCAATCTTAACCTTGGTAAAAGACTGTCTGTGACCGTTCTTCTTATGATAGCCGGTTTTTCTCTTGTACTTATATACGATAATTTTCTTACCTCTGCCGTTTTCCACTACAGAAGCTTCCACTGTTGCATTTGCTGCGTCAGCTCCTACCTTTAAAGAACCGTCGCTCACTGCTAACACATTATCAAAAGTAACTTTCTCACCAGCTTCCACACCAAGCTTTTCAATGGTAATGATATCGCCTTCAGATACTTTGTACTGCTTACCACCTGTTGCTATAATTGCGTACATATGGCACCTCCTATTATCATTACTCGCCAGTTACGGTGCTGCCCCGGCGTGTGTTTGCAAAATTATATTCCAAACACGTCTGGCAGACTTACGACCTCACTGTGCGGCATACTCATAAAGACTAGCATAAAAAAGCGGCTGTGTCAACTGCTTTTTATTAAATGAGAACCGCAAAGCTGTTCTGTCAAAGACTTTTTCACTTTTTTCCTGGTTATCTCTACCAGATGAAGCTTTGTCATATCCACCACCTGTACCGGAACGCAGTCTGTACGGACGCTCGCCCGCAGAACCTGCATTAACGTCTGGTTGTCTTTTTCAGATTCCATATCAATAAAATCTGCGATAATGATGCCGGAGAGATTGCGCAGTCTGAGCTGATGGGCAATCTCCTCGGCAGCCTCCAAATTAATCTTAAGGTAATGTTCCTGCGCATGTTTTTTTGCAATGCTTTTCCCGGAATTCACATCGATCACTGTCAAAGCTTCTGTAGGCTGGATCACAAGATAGCCGCCGGATTTCATCCACACACGCTCCTGCAAAGCTTCCTTCAACCGGATCTCCAAACTGTAAAGTTTATTCAGGCTTAACAGTTTATCTTCATAAAAAGTAAGTTTAGATGTAAGTTCTGTGCAATATTCTGCAAAAAACTGCTGAATTTGCCGGAATAAGATCTGGTCATCTGTGAAAACACTGTCCACCAGCTCCGGATTCAGATTCTGGAGCACATGCAGATATTCCGGCTCCTCCTGCTTTAAACAACTGAATACTGTCCTGTGAACAGCATTGTTTTTAAGAGAAAGATATTCCTGTTTTAATTTCTTATATTCTTCTGTGATTTCATCCATGGTCGCCAGCGCGGCGTTCGTGCGGACAATCACTCCAAACTCACGATCTTCATCAAAAGTTAAGTTTTTCCTTAATTTCTCCCGAACCTCAGGTTCCAGTTTTCGTGAAATACCAAGAACCGTATTTTCACTGGTTAATACCAGATATTTTCCGGAAAAATTCAAATTCGTGCTGACCCTGGGCGGCTTGCTGCCGCTGCTTTCACGTATCACCTGAACCACAACTTCATCCCCCTGAACCAACCGCGGACTGTTGATTTTTTTTACATAAAGCGGCTGCCTGATATTTTCCAGAGGATAATAACAGGGCATTCCGGGAGCGATTTCAATAAATGCCGCGTTGAGATTTTTTACAACATCCTTCACTCTCCCTACGTAAATATTGCCGAGTATGCGCTTCTCCTCCCTGGAATCCAGATGAAGTTCCAGAAGTTTCTGTTCCTGATAAATGGCTGTGGCAATAAACCGTTTTTTCTCTCTGTTTATGTTTGTGACTAATACTTTGTAACCCATATTTGTTCCCCTGCGTTTAAGTCTTATCATTCTGTTTATAGTATCATATTCAAGTATATACAATGACTTACACTCTTAATAAATTAAATCTAAAATTTAATTCACTTTAAAATCATACTATTAATTTTAGTCTATATCTTTTCCAAGTTCTCCCAGTGTAAAAAACTGCGGAAAAGCCATGCCCTTCTGCCGATACTGTTTTTTTTGCTTATTCAGGTAAGCCTGGTAAGAATTGCGTTCCCGTTCTCCTTTAACCGGAACCTCATCTGCGTTTGCATAAACCTCCAGGCGATGTACCTGTAAGTTAAGATCTTCATAAGGCAAATGATGAAAACGGCAGAAAGCTTCCAGAATCAGTTCTGGTTTTACATTATCGGCGCTTCCGGTACTGATTTTTAAGAAAAGCGCAGGATATGGATCCCTCTGGCTGTCCTCAGATAATGTTAAAATTTCCGGGTTTTTCACTTTAAGATCATGTAACGTCTGTACATCCTTAAGGTTCAGGGCCTTCATTTCATAGATTAAGGGCTTTAAGTCCATTTCAATTTCCCGTTTCTTTGTTTGTTTGGTAATGCGGACCGCTTTCTGACCTTCATAAAATTGCTGAACTTTTTCCTGAAGTTCCACAATACGTTCCGGGAGAATACGGCAGGACTGCTTTTCATAAACCAGATAATCTGCCGCCGCAACCAGAGACATGGAAGTCTTTGCGGTATCCGGCAGCCGTTTATATTCCAAAACAGAAATCCCCTCCACCATCGTCTCGTTCAATGCCTGCACAGCCTTCCGGCTGGACAGGGAGGAATGTACTTCAATATCAAAGTATTCCCCGTCGCTGGTAACGCCAACGCCCAGCGGCGCTGCAAACGACATAATCTGATGGGGGCTGTAGCCCTCAGAGTAAGCAATATCAATGCCTGCCCTGCGGATCGCTTTCTGAAAGTACCGCATCATATCCAGATGCCCGATAAACTTCATCACGCCGTATTTTTGAAATTTAATTCTGATGTTCAACGCAGACACCTCCTTGAAACCTGGCCGCACCGCAGCCGCCGCACTGTATATGGCAATTGGGTGTAACCTGTTCTTCCCTGGCACGCTGCCATTCCCGTTTTAAATATGTTTTGGACACGCCGCAGTCGATGAAATCCCAGGGCAGTATCTCATCCAGGCTTCGCTCACGCAAATTATAAAAATCAATAGACACGCCGCATTCATGGAACGCTTCCATCCATTTTTGATTGTCAAAACACTCGCTCCAGGCATCAAGCATGCAGCCCTTTTGATATGCCTTTAACAGGACTTGTCCCAATTTGCGGTCGCCTCTGGCAAAAACGCCTTCCAGTACTGTGACATCCGCCTCATGCCAGTTATATTTTAAACTCTTGCGGTTTAACTGTTCTTTCATCTCCTCATTTACGACGCGCGCACGAGCCAGATATTCCTCTTTCTCATACATGGGCGCCCATTGGAAGGGGGTAAAAGGCTTAGGGATAAAAAAGGAAGTGCTGATGGTAATCTGGCATTTGCCATTGCGCTGTTCTTTGGGAATCTCATAATAACGGCGGGCAATCTGATCTGCAAGCCGCGGAATTTCCCTCATATCCTCCTTTGTCTCTGTGGGAAGTCCCAGCATAAAATACAGCTTTACCTTTTGCCAGCCCCCTTCAAAAGCCAGTCCCGCTCCGTGTAAAATCATTTCTTCTGTCAGCCCCTTATTAATCACATTCCGCAGACGCTGAGAGCCTGCTTCCGGCGCAAAGGTTAGGCTGCTTTTGCGAATATCCTGAACTTTGCTCATTACGTCCAGGGAAAATGCGTCAATGCGCAGAGAGGGCAGAGAAATATTGACCCCTTTTTCTTTGGATTCTATCAGGTAATTAATAAGCTCCGGAAGCTGGCTGTAGTCGCTGGAGCTTAAAGAACTCAAAGAGATCTCCTCATGCCCCGTATGTTCCAGCATATCGCGGGCGCATTCTTTCAGCATCTGCACATCACGTTCCCTGGTCGGACGGTAGATCATACCCGCCTGACAAAAACGGCAGCCCCTGATACAGCCGCGCTGGATTTCCAGTACCACGCGGTCCTGAGTGGCCTTTATAAACGGCACTAAGGGTTTGCGCGGGTAAACGGCATGTGTCAGATCCATCTGAATCTCTTTTTGCACAGTTGCCGGGACGTCTTCATATTTGGGCGTAAAAGCTACAATCGTGCCATCCGCACGATATGATGTCTCGTACAGAGAGGGCACGTAAATTCCCGGGATCTTACAGGCTGCGCGCAAAAAATCCCGGCGGCTCCCGCCCTGTTTCTGAATTGATTTATAAAGATCAAACAAGGGGAAATACTGGGTTTCCCCTTCCCCGATATAAAACAGATCAAAGAAATCAGCCAACGGCTCCGGATTATAACTGCAGGGACCGCCGCCAATCACAAGCGGATCCTCTTCGGTGCGCATCTCTGACAGCAGAGGAATCCGGCTTAAATCGAGAATCTGTAAAATATTGGTATAGCACATTTCATACTGAATGGTAATTCCCAGAAAATCCATCTGTTTTACCGGTTCCTGTGTCTCCAGTGTAAACAGAGGAATCTGCTGCTCTTTCATAATTTTGTACAGATCATTCCAGGGAGAATACACGCGTTCACAATAGACATCCTCCCGCTGGTTAAACATATCATATAAAATCTGGATTCCCAAATGGGACATTCCAATTTCGTATACGTCCGGGAAGCACATGGCAAAGCGGATTGCCGCCTTCCCGGGATCCTTGCGCACCATATTTACTTCATTGCCGATATATCTGGCAGGTTTATCAACAGACATTAAAATTTCGTCGCTTAAAGCAAGCTTGTTCATACATTGTGCTCCTTTACTTTTGTGCCTGAGTTACAACTCTTTTATTCTAACACACAACGTCTGAGAAGTCCACTTTGAACAGGTGTCCCAAACCGCAGAATCACTGTTTTTTGCGGTCCTGCTGACTGGAAATGCTGATATTCCCCAAAAGCTCTTCCACTTTTTCTGTGGGAAAGGGTTTCCATTGGATCTGCTTTATGACCTCCTGAGCGCCGATTCCCTGAACGGTGACTTTTTCCTGGTCACAGTACACAAAACAGGCAAACAAAAGAATTGCAATCACAAAGCGGATGCCCAGCGTTGAATTTCCTGCCGGAATAATCTCATCCTCCTGCTTTGCCTCATACTCCCGGCCCGGGGTCTGGAAGGAAGCCCTGGCCTGCTCAATATAGCTTCTGCGCTCTCTGGCGCTCTCTTCTACAGATTTTACCATTTCCTGCTCCTGAAACTGCTTTGTACTATTTTAGTAGTTTCAGGGAGAAAAAATGCATGTTTTTTCTTCTAAATATGTGACGCGTGTGCATGGAACATGTCACTGCGTGGCCGCACGCAGTGAAAGCAGCCAGCAGGGAGCCAAAGCAGACTTGTCCGCTTTGTTCGTTAGAAAGCACAACAGTTTACATAAAATAATTATGTAAACTGTTGTCTGTTTCCGGCAAACATCTACCGCTGATTTAATTGTTCCACAATATCTTCCCAGGTAATACCCGTTTCCACCATCAATACCATCATATGGTAAAGGAAATCCGACATTTCATACTTAATATCTTCCAGATCCGGATTTTTGGCTGCGATTACAATCTCTGTTGCCTCTTCTCCGATTTTTTTCAGGATCTTATCCAGTCCTTTGTCAAAAAGATAATTGGTGTAAGAACCTTCCTGTGGCAGTCCTTTCCTGTTTTGAATGGTATTATATACGTTTTCAAATATTTTCAAAGGATTCTTCGTGATGTATTCTTTCTTAACCAGTTCCTGGAAGAAACAGGTGGGATTTCCAGTGTGGCACGCTGCTCCGACCTGAGAGACGTTGGCGAGAATCGTGTCTTTATCACAGTCGATGGTCAAAGATTTTACATACTGGTAATGTCCGGAGGTTTCACCTTTTACCCAAAGTTCCTTCCTGCTTCTGCTGTAATACGTCATTTTGCCGAGCGCAAGGGTGGTATTGTAAGCTTCCTCGTTCATATATGCCAGCATCAGTACTTCACAGGTCTGATAATCCTGAACAATCACCGGAATCAGCCCGTCCGCATTAAGCTTGAACTCAGACCATTCCATAGAGGACTGAAATTTCTGCGTCTGAATCCCCGCAGAGGACAGAAATCTTTTCAGATTCATAACGTCCGTACCGGGATTGCTGACATATTCTCCGCCGATGCCTGTAACACAGTCTTTTTTCAAAATCTCAGTCCAGCGTTTCTTATCACATCCGCGAATAATGACGCTGAATGGAATATCTGTGATATTCTCCAGAGATTCTACGATTTCTTCATTTAATACGACCAGTTTATGGATGTGTTCTTTTACTTCTCTTCCATGTTTAAAAATCAGATCTACGGTTTCCATGGAAACCAGAATTTTTTCTCTGCCAAAGCGCTGGTCCGCCTCCTGTGCCAGGGGAATCAGGTGGTGATCCCCGCTGTCCAAAATGACGCCTTTACAGCCGACATAGAGAATCTTCTTAATGTCTTCCAACTGTTTGATATTTCCGGCTCCATATATGGGAATTTCAATAATACGGCACAATTCCTTAATCGTATGCAGATTAATCTCATGTTCCATATCCGTATCGGATAAGTCAAACACATACAGTTTATCTACGCCGCTCTCGTTATAAAATTTTGCCAGTTCTTTCCAGTCCCCGGCAATTTCCAAATTTTCCCTGCTTGTGACTGCCATACCGTTTTTGAGGTACATAACAGCAATCAGGTTCTTATATTCCATCGCTTCACCTATAAACTACCTTTCGTCGACATAATATCTTTTATTCTGGGATCCCGGAAGGTCGCCTCATCCAGCGCGCGCCCGAACGCCTTGAAAAGCCCTTCGATCATATGATGGTTGTTGACGCCGGATAATAGTTTCATATGCAGATTCATTCCGGCGGCATAAGATACGGCATAAAAAAATTCACGCACCATTTCTGTTTCCATATACCCCACCCGTTCTGCGCTGAATTCTCCTTCAAAAGAGAAATACGGCCTGCCGGAAAGATCAATGGCACATAACACCAGCGTTTCATCCATGGGCAGAATGCAGCTTCCGTAACGTTTAATTCCCTTTTTATCTTTTAAGGCATACCGGATCGTATTTCCAAGGACAATCCCCGTATCCTCAATGGAATGATGAGTATCTACGATCAGATCCCCTTTTACCTGAACATCCAGATCAAAAAAACCATGACGTGCAAATCCGTCTAACATATGATCAAAAAAACCAATTCCGGTATCAATTTCAGCCTCGCCGCTTCCGTCAAGATTGAGGGTGAGACTGATTTCTGTTTCCTTTGTCTTGCGGCGCTGTCTGCCGATTCTGTCTGCTGACATAGCGTTCCTCCTTATTCTTCAAACCTTACCCTGATGGAATTTGCATGCGCCGTCAGTTGTTCTGACTCAGCAAATTGTACAATATCCTTGTATACAGGCTCCAGCGCTTCTCTGGAATACGAAATAATACTGGATTTTTTGATAAAATCATCCACGCTTAAGGGAGAGAAAAACTTCGCGGTCCCATTGGTGGGCAGTACATGGTTCGGTCCTGCAAAATAATCTCCCAATGGCTCGCTGGCATATTCTCCCAGGAATATCGCGCCGGCATTCCTGATCTGCATCATCACTGCATAAGGATCTGAAGTGAGTATTTCCAGATGTTCCGAGGCAATCTCATTGGCCGTATCAATGGCGTCTGATAAGGTCTCCGCTACTAATATATAGCCATAATTTTCCAGAGATTTCTCAATAATCTCTCTCCTGGAAAGTTTCTCTGTGAAATGATCAATTTCCTCTGAAACCTGCTCTGCAAGGTTCTGGCTGGTGGTGATTAAAATAGCGCTTGCAAGCTCGTCATGTTCTGCCTGTGATAAAAGATCTGCCGCCACATATCTGGGATTTGCCTTTTCGTCCGCAAGTACCAGAATTTCGCTGGGACCTGCGACAGAATCAATGCTTACATGGCCAAATACTGCCTTTTTGGCAAGCGCGACATAAATATTTCCAGGCCCTACAATTTTATCAACTCTGGGAATACTTTCTGTCCCAAAGGCAAGGGCGGCAATTGCCTGCGCGCCGCCAACTTTATAGATTTCATCTGCTCCCGCAAGATCCGCAGCCACAAGCGTAGCAGGATTTACCGTTCCTTCTTTGCTGCAGGGGGTCGTCATAACAATCTTTTCAACGCCTGCCACTTTGGCGGGCAGTACGTTCATCAATACGGAAGAAGGATACGCCGCTTTTCCTCCGGGCACATAAACGCCCACACTGGCAAGAGGCGTTACTTTTTGTCCCAGAAGGACGCCGTCCGGACGGCTGTCAAACCAACTGTACTGTTTCTGTTTCTCATGATAAGCTTTGATATTTTCCAGAGATTTCTTCATTACAGCAATCAGCTTTTCATCCAGCATCTGATATGCCCCGGCAATTTCCGCCTCGCTGATTCGCACATTGTCACGATTGAGTTCGGCTCCGTCAAATTGTCTGGTATAGGAAAAAACCGCGCGGTCTTTTTCACTGCGCACCTTTTCAATCATTTCGTTGACACGGGCTTCGTACTGTTTGTAGCTGTTCGGGCTTCGTTTCAGAAGGTCTTCCAGGATGTTTTTTTTGGTATCTTTTGTTAATTTCAATATTCTCATAAAGTATTCTCCTTGTTTTTAAGCTTAAAGGACTTCTTTTAAATCATGAATTAATTTAGTGATACGTTCGTTTTCCATTTTCATACTGACCTGGTTTACCACCATCCGCGCGGAAAGAGGACAGACTTCCTCCAGCACGCTCAATCCGTTTTCCCGCAGCGTAGATCCCGTCTCCACAATATCGACAATGACTTCGGACAGGCCCACAATAGGGGCAAGCTCAATGGATCCGTTCAGTTTGATAATTTCCACCGTCTGATGCTTCTTATTATAGAAATAATCCTTAGCGATTCTCGGGTATTTCGTGGCTACGCGGATCAATTCATGATGCTGTAACAGTTCTCCGGCTTTCTGAGGTCCGCAGACGCACATCCTGCACGCTCCAAAGCCCAGATCCAGCACTTCATAGATATTCCGCGCCTCTTCAAGAATCGTATCTTTGCCCGCCACGCCGATATCTGCCGCGCCGTATTCTACATAGGTTGGCACATCCGGCCCCTTGGCCAGGAAAAATTTCAGCTTGAGTTCTTCATTTACAAAAATCAGCTTCCGGGTATCTTTATCCTTCATTTCCTGGCAGGTAATCCCTATTTTTTCAAACGTTGCCAGCGTCTGCTTTGCCAGACGTCCCTTCCCCAGAGCAAATGTCAAATATCTCATGTTGTTCCTCCATTTTATGATATAAAAAGAACCTCCTGCATGTGCATACGTTTTGCATAGTTCTGATAATCTTCTTCTGTTTTCTCTTGCTTCCAGGCTGCGAGAGAAACGCCTTTTTCCTGACTGCGCATTGAAATTGCTTTTTGAATGGCTTCCGCCTGTTTTTCTTGTGTGTACACAATCAAAATCTGTTTGTGATCTACCGGAATTTCAATATTTTGTCTGGACAGGGCCGCAAGAAGCTGGTCAATTACGACTGCAAATCCGATGGACGGCGCAGGTTTGCCAAAGTAATCCAGCAGATTGTCATAACGGCCGCCTTTGACGATCGGCTCGCCTGTTCCAAATGTATAGCCGGAAAATATAATGCCCGTGTAATAATGATACGCGCTGAGCATCCCCGGCTCAATGGAAATATATTTTTCTACTTCATAACAGGACAGAATCTGCATCAGCTCTTCCAGCCGCTGCAACGCTTTTAAAATCACCGGAAAATCTGCCGCCAGCTCTTTTGCCCTTTTTAACATCTCGTCTGTCATGCAAAGCGTTCCCAGCATGGAAAACAGCTCTCTTAACTCGCCAGGCAGATGCATGGAATCTATGAACTCTTCCACTCCGAAAAAGTTCTTATTGGAAATCAGTTCTATAAGTTCCTGCTCCGTTTCCTCTTGCAGCCTGGCCGCTTCCACCAGTCCCCGGTAAAAGTCCACATGTCCTACGCCAATCTGAAATTCCTTCAATCCGGCAGTTTTCAGGGCGTTGACCACAAGCGCAAGAATTTCCGCATCCGCCGTCACAGAATTGTCTCCGACTAACTCTGCTCCAAGCTGGGTGTTTTCTTTTAATCTTCCCTGGTAGCTGTCGTTATTGATAAACGTATTGCCCATATAGGAAAGGCGCACCGGAAATTCTTCATCACCATAATATTTCGCTACGCACCTGGCAATGGAAGGCGTCATATCCGGACGGAGGACCAGGGTATTTCCCTCGCGGTCAAAAAATTTATAGAGATCCTTTGAGGGCGTGGTTCCAATCTCCCTGCTGAAAATATCAAAAAATTCAAAAGTCGGAGTCTCAATTGCGTGATAGCCGTATTGTTTCAGAAGATGATGCAGACGTTCCTGCAAAACAAGCTTTCTTGCACATTCCATATTATAGATATCCCGGACTCCTTCCGGTGTATGTAATAACTTTCGTTTCATAGTTTCCTCCATTCTGTTTCCGTCTCAGTTCAAACAGACCGTTCGCAGCATGTACACGTTTATATGCTTGTACCTGTTTCCTTCGCACTTTAACGCACTACCATATTAACAAAACAAATTATCCACATTATAGCGGAGAAATACGCAACTGTCAACCGCTAAATTTCACTGCCGCTGATCCAAATCCTTCTGTATAGCGTCCAGATAGGGAACTAAGATCCCGCCTTTTGAAGAAAGAAAATATTCCGCTTCCAGTTCTTCATAACGAAAACTTTTTCTTCCCCCCTCTTTGGCGCGCTTCCAGAATTCCATCAATTTTTTAAAGCGCAGATAATACGTTTCACTGCGATGAGAATAAAAGATCAGCAGAAACGCAATCCCCTGCTGTTTTTCAAACATTTCCATAAAGTGTACCTGATGGGAATGAACATTCTGAAGGGGAAACGTATCAGTATGACATTCCTTGGCGTCAAAACAGACGGGAATGCCCTGTACGGCCCCAATATAATCCACGGTACTCTTCTGGTCAAAATAAGCAAGCGTAATGTGATGATTTTCTTTATCTATGTTAATCGGCGTGATCGGCGTCGGCACCTTCTGAATCAGGGCAAGTCCATGATCCGCATACTTTTCATTGGTAAGATTGATAAATTCCTCCAGCGCAGAGCCTCTAAGCCCTCTTGAATTCCATGTCGCCATACTTCACTTCCTCTCAGACATATCGTTCATTATAACAGAGAACGGATCTTCTTTCAACTTTTCCGTTCTGCGGATCGTTCCTCTTTTCCACTGAGAACCGTCTGAAAATCCTGCCCCAGAGGAGCTGTCAGTTCCCTGCCGTCTTCCAGAATCATCCGCCAGGCATGAAGCATCTGATCGTGAATCTGAAAGTTTTGCGCAAACCAGCGGTTGATCTGCTGATCCCCATACTTGCGGTCTCCCACAAGAGGATGTCCCAAAGACGCCAGATGCGCGCGAATCTGATGTGCGCGTCCTGTGATCAGATGCACTTCCAGCAATGTATAGATTTCCATTCCCGGACACGACTGCAAAGGCTGCAGTTGTCGCAGCATCACTTTTTTTGTTTTTTCTGATTCTGCCGGAGTATACCAGGACACTGGCCGATACCCCGTTTTGATAAATTTCCCGAAAGGCTCTTCCCGGCGGCAGATCTTTACCTGATTGTCAGCTTCGTTTTTTGTCAGCCAGCCCTCGAACGTCTCAGGTTTGCTAATCCGCCCTTTTACCAGGCAGCGGTAATATTTCTTCAGGGAACGGTCATTTAACTGCCTGGACATCTCCTGAAGTCCCTTTAAGCTTTTGCCGGCAATCAGAAGCCCTGAAGTATTGCGGTCAAGGCGGTTGCAGACAGAGGGGCGGAACGTGGCAAGCTCCTCCGGCAAAAGTGCCTGCGTCTTCAACAGATATCCTATGATGTATTCATTCGCTGAGAGATCTCCCGGCTCAGCTTTCTGAGATAACATACCGGAAGGTTTGTTTATAATCACGATATCTTCATCCTCGTAAACAATATCCAGAGGAATGTATGGATATTTCTCAGATGCCTGTTTTTCTGTTGCCCGCTGATCCGGCGATTTCCACAATGGAGAGACAAATTTTTCAAACGTATCTGCGCCAAGAAACATCTTTACTTCATCCCCGGCATTCAATTTTTCCGCACCATCTGCTTTTTTGCCGTTTAGGGTTATGTTTTTTTTGCGCAGCATTTTATAAATGAAACTTCCCGGAGCCTGAGAAAGAAGCTTCTTCAAATACTTATCGAATCGCTGTCCGGCTTCATTTTTATTAATTTGAAAGTATTGCATGGATTTCCTCCTGATGTTTTTAGTTATGTCTCATCCAGGTACATATGAACCTTTTGCGCCGTCTGATCTCTCAGCAATAAAAAAGCTTCTGATTTTCTGACAAACTCAAAAAAAGCTTCGTCTGATTCTTCATCCTGAAAACATCCGCACAAACGACTGTTTTTCCGGTCTGGCAGAAACATTACGTCTAAATGCAGCTGTATATATTCTCCTTCTCCATTGGGAAACTGACGCGTCAGAGAAAAATAAAACAGCGGTTCTTTGGTAAAATCAAAAATCCCCGTCTCAAACAGCAGCATCTCTTCCGCAGTATCAGCAGGCACTCTGCACATGCGCTCAAATGCATCTACCAGTTTCCACAGTTTCTTTTTCCGTCCCGCCTGTGCTTTTAAACAGTTTAAAAGCTCCCTGCAGTATTGCCGTTCTTTGCAGCGTTCCTGGCAGGAATGCTCTGACGGCGCTGTATCAGAAGGATCTTGTCCAGACAGCATAATCTTATATTTGGGTACATGTTCTTCGATATCGTCCGGATATTCATCCGCACATCTTGTATAACTCGTCACCATACCGTTATCGTCCAGATCCAGAACCATATGCTCTCCGTAGATGTAATCGGAAAAAATATCATAAGGTTTATCTTCATCCGCTTCTTTTGGGGCATTGCCGGCGCAAAACAACGCTGAGATCTCCTTATCGGGTAAATCAGAAATGATAAATGTGATATATGCTTTGTTTTCTTCATACCGGTATCGTTCAATGTTTGCCGCAGAAACTTTTCCTTCATAGAAACTGCCGTGTAGATAATAGGAAATCCTCCCCTGACTGTCGTATTTTGCCAGGGCAATTTCTTCCAGTTCCAGCTTTCTTCCGGCAAATTTCAAGCCCACCTGTACTGCGGCGTCCTCCCAGAAAATATATTCCCGGTTCCGTATCGATCCTTCTGTCATGTCCGCCCATAGTAAACAGTCTTCGTTATCATACCCGTAAATATAACCGGATGATACCGCTTTTTTTGTAAAACGCCCTCTCCTGGCATTTCCAGCTGCCAGCGCTTCCGCAATTCCCGGACATAAGACGCCTCTGTGAATCGTTCCGCCTGTGGAACATCGTTCATGATCTGTATGTTTTTGCGCCTGTTCCCGGAAATATTGTCCTTGATCCCGATAATTTTTATAATATCTTCGTAATAGTTCCCGGCCTTCCTCTGTGAGATCTTTTAATTTCTTATAAGAATCCCGGCTCTCATACTCTTTAATTCTCTTATATGCCTCAAGCATCATCTTTTCAGCTAATTCATCCATTTACCTTTTCCTCTTATGCACATTGCGAATCGTCTTACGGTTCTTATTGTTTTTGTTCCGGCTCTGTTTCTTATTACCTGTATCTTTACCTGACGCAAAACTTTTAGCGGATCCGTTTATCTTTCTGGGCGCAATCAGACAATGTTTGTCAAAGCCAATCAAATCTGTTCGCCCGGCTTTTTGCAGAGCTTCTTTCACCAAATCATAATTTCTGGGGTCACGGTACTGGATCAAAGCGCGCTGCATAGCTTTCTCATGCGGATTCTGAGCGGTATATACAGGCTTCATGGTGCGGGGATCCAGGCCTGTATAATACATACAGGTAGATATCGTAGAAGGCGTGGGATAAAAATCCTGTACCTGTTCCGGCATATAGCCAAGATCACGGAGAAATTCAGCCAGTTCCACAGCTTCCCTGAGCGTGGAGCCAGGATGGGAAGACATCAGATAGGGCACCAGATACTGCTTCTTTGAAAGCTTTGCGTTCATTTCCTTATATTCTCTGACAAACTGATGATAAACGGCTGCTTTGGGTTTTCCCATTTTCTCCAGGACTTTATCAGAAATATGTTCCGGGGCCACTTTCAGCTGCCCGCTGACATGATATTGACACAATTCCCGCAAAAAACTGCGGTCCGGATCTGCCAGCAGATAGTCAAAACGGATGCCGGAACGGATGAAAACTTTTTTTACGCCCGGCAGCTTCCGCAGTTTTTGCAGCAATGCCACATAATCCTTATGGTCCGCCTTTAAATTCCTGCACGGCTTTGGAAACAAACATTGTTTTTGCGCGCATACGCCGTGCGCAAGCTGTTTCTCGCAGGAAGGAGAACGGAAATTGGCTGTGGGGCCGCCCACATCGTGGATGTATCCCTTAAAATCCGGATCTTTTGTCAGAAGCCTTGCTTCCTCCACAATTGAATCATGGCTTCTGGCCTGGATGATCCGTCCCTGATGAAAGGTCAGGGCACAAAAACTGCAGCCGCCAAAACACCCGCGGCTGCTGGTAAGACTGAATTTCACTTCTGAAATAGCTGGCACGCCTCCCTGCGCCTCATAAGATGGATGACAGGCGCGCATATACGGCAGGGCATATACATCGTCCATTTCCTCCTGGCTCAGGGGTTTTGCCGGGGGATTCTGCACCACATAAATCTGGTTTGGGTAAACTTCAGCCAGTCTTTTCCCATGGAAGGGGTCCGTATTGCTGTATTGAAGATAAAAGCTTCTGGCATATGCGGACTTGTCCGCTTTCACGCGTTCAAATTCCGGAAGGAATATGGCGTCGTAAATATCTTCTTTTTTGCGGGTTTTATAGACCGTGCCGGGGACAAACGTGATGTCCTTTGCCTCCAGGCCGCTGTCTAAAGCTTCCGCAAGTTCAATAACGCTGCGTTCTCCCATACCATACATTAAAAGATCCGCGCCGCTGTCCAATAAAATGGAACGTTTCACTTTATTGCTCCAGTAATCGTAATGCGCCAGCCGGCGCAGACTTGCCTCCACACCGCCGATCAAAACAGGAACGTCTTTATAGGTCTGCCGGATTAGGTTTCCATACACCACCGCGGCATAATCCGGCCGCTTTCCCATAACCCCTCCAGGTGAAAACGAATCTTTTTCTCTGAGACGTTTCGAGACACTGTAATGATTTACCATAGAATCCATATTTCCGCTGCTGACCAAAAAAGCAAGCCGCGGTTTTCCATAAATGGAAACGCTCTCTTTCGTTCTCCAGTCCGGCTGAGAAATAATTCCCACCGAATATCCGTGCGCTTCCAGAATACGGCTGATGATGGCATGTCCGAAAGAGGGATGATCCACATAGGCATCCCCGATCACATACACAAAATCAAATTGTTTGATACCGCGAGCCTGCATATCCTCCCGGCAGACTGGCAAAAATGTTCCTTCCATAATCATCTCCTACAAGATTTCATAAGTGCAGTTCAATACCTGCTTATAATCTGAAATATAATAATCTGCCAGTCTGCGTTTTTCCCGGGTCTGCTGCGAAGAAAAAGGATCTTCCACAGCGCATACCTGCATACCGGCGTTTTTGCCCGCCCGGATTCCCATAGGCACATCTTCAAATACCAGACAGTATTTGGGATCTGCGCAAAGTCTCCTTGCCGCCTCCAGATAAACGTCCGGCGCAGGTTTTCCACGTTCCACCTCGCAGGCAGTTACAATCTCCTGAATATAATCTCCCAAATGCAGCGCCAGCGACACCGCTTCCACCAGTTCTCTGGAATTGCTGGTGGCAATTCCCAGAGAAATCCCCTGCTGTCTGCAATAAGCTAAAAATTCCAGGGCGCCTGGTTTAAAATTTACTTCATATGTATACTTTTCAACCGCCATCTGATTCCAGATGGATTTTAATTCTTCCACACTCTCTTCAAGCTGAAACAGTTCTCTGGTGTATCTGGCCGTTTCGGTAAAGCTCATGCCTTCAATCTCATGCTGATACGTTTCCGGCAGGGTAAGCCCGCGCTGTTCTAAAAATTCCACATCAATATCATGCCATAACCACATAGAATCCACCAGCGTCCCGTCCAGATCAAAAATAACGGATTGTATATGATCTAACATAGACGCCTCCTTGCAAAAGCCGGTCCCCAATCCTCCCTGTGCGTATTCATTCCAATTTTCCTCATGACTTCTCCTTTCCGGCCACTGTCTTTCGTTGCTTCTTTAACAGATTGATCTCCGTTTCTGTCAGTGTTCGGTATTCCCCCGGCTGCAGCGCCTCATCCAGCTTTAATGCCCCCATGGAAATCCTCTTTAGATAAATTACATGTTTTCCCACCGCTTCAAACATCCGTTTTACCTGGTGGAACTTTCCTTCAGTAATGGTCAGTTCAATTTCAGACACCGGTTGTTCCACAGAAGTTTCTCTATCCTCAAAAAGAATCCGAAGTTCTGCCGGAAGCGCAGGTTTTTTCTCTCCGATTTCCAATCCGGCCGCAAACTTTTCTACATCCTCCTCTGTGACGCTTCCCGCCACCTTTGCATAGTAAGTTTTCGGCACATGTTTTCCGGGCGCAAGCAGATCATGCGCCAGAGAACCGTCGTTTGTAATAAGCATCAGGCCCTCTGTGTCAAGATCCAGTCTTCCCACCGGAAACAAATCCCTGCGGTTTTTCTCTGTAATCAAATCCAGCACCGTCTTATAGTACGGATCAGTCACCGCACTGACACAATTTTTCGGCTTATTGAGCATGAAATACTCATACTCCTGATAGCAAAGCTCTGTTCCCTGAAACCTAATCCGGTCTTTTCCCGGAACTACTTTCTGTTCCGGGCCTTTGGGCAAAAAATCATTGACCGTCACCTGTTTTCTGCGTATGTACTGCTTTACCTGAGAGCGCGTTCCCACCCCCAGATCAGCAAGATATTTATCCAGTCGCAGCTGCATATCTGTTCCTCTCTCCCGCTTTGTAAGATATCAGTATTGATAATACAATCTCTGCTGTTCGAGCCATTTTAACACCCAGTAAGGATTGACACTGATCTCTCCTTCTGTCTCATCCTCCACATAAATTCCCACATGCAGATGCACGGCAAACTGTCCGGTGGTTCCCTCCGGCCCATAACCGCTGTCGCCCATAAATCCCAGCAATTCTCCGGCCTTTATCTCATCGCCCTCCTGAAAATCCCTGGCATAATCGTTCAGATGCGCATAGTAGAAGTACCCGCCATGCGGGGAACGGATACCGATGCGGTAACCGCCCAGTTTGAGCCAGCCCACCTTTTCCACAACGCCGTCCGTCATACTGAGTACCGGATAACGGCCCCGTTCATTCACAGAAGCCATGAGATCCGTTCCCTCATGCCCCCGGTTTCCGCCAAAATTGCGTTCAAACATCCAGGAATTTTCAAACGATGTGCTCATTCCATTTTCCAGCTGCGGAAGCGGAATGGGAAAGTATGATAAATCTCCCCAGACAGCCGTTTCCACACGCTCCATGTTTCGAATATTCTGCGGATGGTATTGATACAGCAATTTAAGATACGCATCCAGCTCTTTTTTTTCTGTTTTCTCTGTCAAAACATGCGCCAAAAGGTAATCATATCTGGAAAAATCGGATTCTTCCTCATACGTTATCATATCCTCATACAGTTCTGCCGGAACCTGCTGCCGGCGCAGAAGCTCTTTCGTATCTTCCCCTTTCAAAAGGTTGGCGATCTTTGCGGTCTGCTGCATATTTTCAAGCAATGTAGTGATGAAACACAGCAGCGCGGTAAGAATCAGCAGATGAATCACAATCCTTTTACAATACTTCATAAGCTCCTTATTGTCTCATATTCAACGTGAACGTTTTAAAAATTCAATGATGAGATTCCAAATCCTCTCAGCCGAAGAAATACGCAGCCGCTCTTTCGGCGTATGGATATCCATCAAATCCGGACCAAATGAAATGCAGTCTAAATCTTCTATTTTTCCGGATAAAATACCGCATTCCAATCCGGCGTGAATAGCCTCGAATCTGGCTTCCTTTTGAAATAAATCCTGATAAGTTTCCGCCATCAGACTGCGAATCTTCGACTCTTTTTTATACTCCCATGCAGGATAATCTCCGTTTACGGAAATGCTGCCTCCCAGAAATTCAATGAGAAAGGCCAGACGGTCTGTAAGCTCATATTTCCTGCTGGTAACACTGCTTCGTACGGAAAAACTTACCGAAAACGTCTGATCTGACATTCTCATAATCCCGGCGTTCAGAGAAGTTTCCACAAGCCCCGGAATATCCATACTCATATGCTGTATGCCGTTTGGCATATTGCGCAGGAAAAACAATACTTTCGTGGCAGAAGAACTGTGCAGAACCAGCTTTTTCTGCTCGCCCAGCTTCCGGCACTGAATCGAAACATCCGGGTCAGAGGTATGATACTCCTTTTTTAATTTCTCTTCCTGTTCTGCAATCTGCGCGTACAATTCCTGTTCCTGCCCGTTTGCCGGCAGCATAATAACTGCCGCAGTCTCCCGCGGAATAGCGTTATCCTTTAACCCGCCTTCCAGACGTTCAATGGCAAAAGGCAGTTTGAGATTCAATGACTGTAATACTCTTCCAATCAGAACAATGGCGTTTCCATGTTCCTTATGAATCTCAGCGCCGGAATGCCCGCCCTGAAGTCCGGTAACTTTAATCTCATAACATACGCCTTCCTGCTCTGTTCTGTTTAGCGGAAGTTCACATACTGCTCCAAGCCCTCCGGCACAGCTTGTAAGAAAAACTCCTTCCTCCTCAGAATCAATATTCAGAAGTTTTTTGCCTTTGAGCATGGATAAATCCACAGACTCTGCTCCCAGCAGGCCGATTTCTTCATCCACCGTAAATACAACCTCCAGAGGCGGATGTTCCAGGGTATCGTCGTCTAAGATCGCCAGCGCATAGGCGACTGCGATTCCATCGTCTCCTCCCAGAGTGGTTCCCTCCGCTTTCAGAAAATCGCCGTCTACGTAAAGTCTCAATCCATCTTTTTCAAAATCAATATCCACTCCGCTCTCTTTTTCGCAGACCATATCCAGATGTCCCTGAATAATCACTGGATCCGCATTTTCATACCCTTTTGACCCGTCTTTGAAAATAATTACGTTATTGTCTTCATCCTGAATGTACTTTAACCCATGGGATTTTGCAAAAGCTGCGCAGTAATCACTGATTTGCCTGGTATTCCCGGAACCATGCGGGATCTGACAGAGATCCTCAAAATACTCAAATACTTTCTTTGGCTTTAATTGCTCACAAACTCTCATGATAACCTCCTATACTGGTATATTTATGTAATTGGTTCATAGAATAAACTATGAAAAAAATCTTTTGTATTACTATTTTAACATTTTTTTTATTTTATATACTGGGTTTTCCCGAAGAATCGGTTCAGGCCGCCGCGTTCGGGCTGAATCTCTGGTATGAAAAAATGCTGCCCACGCTGCTGCCTTTTTCCATACTTTCCTATATCCTGATTCACTCCGGACTCCTGGATAATTTTGCCCAAAAAGCGCACAGGTTTCTAAAACATCTGTTTCCAATCAGCAGCGCCGGAATTTATCCTCTCACAGCGGGACTGCTCTTCGGCTTCCCTCTGGGAAGTAAAATTACGGCTGATCTGGTTTTGTCCGGTAAAATGAGCCGTGAGGAAGGGCAGCGTTTATTCTGCGCATGTAATAACATCAGCCCTATGTTTATTGGGAGTTTTCTTTTAAATGAAACTCTTCAAAGACCAGAGCTGCGTCTTGCCACTTATCTGATTCTGTATGTTCCGCCTCTGGCGCTGTATATGATCTGGAACAGAAACCGCCGCTTCCGGTCATCCGCAGACAAATCAAAAAAAACAGCATCCATGAACTTTCAACTCATAGACGCCGGTATAATGAACGGATTTGAAACCCTGGCAAAACTGGGAGGTTATATCGTCATGTTTGCCATATTGGCCCAGATGACCACCCTGATTCCTGTCAGCAGCCCTGTATTAAAATGCCTGATGATCGGATTTACCGAAATCACCAATGGGATTTCTTATACTGCAGGGCAGAATTTAGATTTTTCCCTTGCCTACCCGCTGATGATGGCGTATACGGCATTTGGCGGACTGTCCGGATTCGCCCAGACTGCGTCCATGGTAAAAGATACGGGCTTTTCCATGATCCCCTACTTACTGATAAAGCTGCTGGCAACTGCGCTTTCTTTTGGCCTGGCTCTGCTTCTGGTTCATACCCTCTGACGCTTCGGGGCCGCCTGTATTAACTGATATCTGTCATCTGGATTTCAGAGAGAGGTTCTGGCGCCCCTTCCTGTGACGGAACCGTTTCCATCTCCGAAGGAACCAATGATCTGCGGTTCGTATCAATCTGTTCATAGTACCCCTGAAGAGAACTGAGCAGATTTTCAGTCCTGGCTCTGGTAGTTTCCATGGCATTGCCAAGAATTCCTTCTATCTCTGTCAGAAGGCCATCAGTATACTCAATGGCGCTCATACGTATCGCATTGGCATCATTGGTGGCGTTATTCAAAATTTCCTCAGCCTGATTGGTGGCAATCATTACAACTTCATTTGCCTGGGCATAAGCCTGCTGCATAATCTGATGTTCACTGATCAGCTCTGTGGTATGTACTTCTGCCTTGGCAATAATGGCGTCCGCTTTCGTCTGAGCATCTGCAAGAATCGCTTCTTTATTGCTGATGATCTTCTGGTAACGCTTAATCTCATCTGGTGTCCGCCGCCGAAGTTCTGACAACAAATCCTCCAACTCATCCTTATTTACAATAATTTTCGAATTAGAGAGCGGCTGATATCTACAGTTTTCAATGAAATCTTCAATCTCATCGATCACTTGTTCAATTCTGCTACTCATATATAATGCTCCTATTCCTTAATAATCTTTTTATATTGTATATGGTTCTGAACCATCTCAAACACTCTCTGCGCATTCCGGATTCTGAACGTTCGCATATTTCCGGTAGATCCTTTCCATAAGCTGTTCCGGTACGAAATGGGAAATATCCCCTCCATAGGAAGCAACCTCTTTGACAATGGTAGAACTCAAATACGCATATTCCAGGCTGGTAGTCAGAAATATGGTATCCACCCGCGAATCAACGATCCGGTTCGTCTGTGCAAGCTGCAGTTCATATTCAAAATCTGTAATGGCGCGCAGCCCCCGGATGATAATCGCTGCGTCAACCTTCCTTGCATAATCTATCAAAAGTCCGTCAAAAAAAGTAATTTTCACGTTTGGAAGATGACTTGTAATCTCTTCTAACATACTAACACGTTCTTTTACAGAAAACAATGGATTTTTTGCACTATTATTCAAAACTGCAACCACCAGTTCGTCTACTATTTTAGCGGAACGTTCAATCATGTCGATATGTCCAAATGTTACCGGATCAAAACTGCCCGGATAAATCGCTCTTTTCATATGCATCCCTCATACTGTTTCCTTGGCAAATTTCATAAAAATATGCTGATTATTTTTATAGGTTTTCTCTTTTGTAATCTGATATCCCCAACGTTTTGCATAAGACAAATCTGTGTCCAGAGAAGTCTCCAGTACAATCACCGAACCTTCCAGAAGCAGACTGCAGTCAGCCAGAGCACGCAGAGCCTCCGCCTCAAGGCCCTTACCGTAAGGCGGATCCAGAAATACCACGTCAAAAGGCTCTTTGCCTTCCATCTGGTGAATGGCTGTGACGGCGTCTCTCACCAACAGAGTACAGTTTTCCGTAAATTTCGTAAATTTTATATTTTCTTCAATACATAACGCCGCTTTCTTATTGTTCTCCACAAAAACAGCGTTTCTTGCTCCCCGGCTCACTGCCTCCAGTCCAATCTGACCGCTTCCTGCAAACAAATCCAGAAACCTGCAGTCCAAAAGATATGGACTGAGCATATTAAACAAAGTTTCTTTGATGCGGTCAGTCGTTGGTCTTGTATCCGTACCGGATATGGTCTTAAGCGGCAGGCTTCTTGCGCTTCCTGCAATAATTCGCATTTTATCACCTCATTTGTATTGTTCTATGATTGCCTGCCGGAGCAGCGTCAGCAGGTTCCTGCTATCATTCGCATTTTATCATCTTATTTGTATTGTTTTATGATTGCCTGCCGGAGCAGCGTCAGCGCGCCTGCCACCGAGTATTCCCGAATCTTGCTGCGGCTTCCTGTATACAGGTTCTTTTCTGTGTACCACTTTCCTCTGCAATAGCAGCTCATATACACAAGCCCTACCGGCTTCTGGCTGGTGCCGCCGTCAGGCCCGGCAATTCCAGTTACCGCTATACATAAATCAGCGTCCGCCGCTCTGGCGCCGCCTTCTGCCATGGCTTCTGCGGTCTGCGGACTGACCGCTCCATATTCTCTCAGGATTTCTGCCGGAACGCCCAGCAGCTTTTCTTTTGCCTCATTGGAATATGTGATATATCCCTCTTTCAGGTACGCAGAGATCCCGGGCACATTGATCAGCCTTCCGGCAAGCAGTCCTCCCGTACAGGATTCTGCGGTGGTAACTGTAAGATGTTTCTCTTTTAACAGCTCGTACACAGCCGTTTCCAGCGTCACATCCGGGTCGTCGGTATAGATCAGATCTCCAAAACGGTTCCGTAACTCCTGCTCCACAGGCTCGATCAAAGCGTATGCCTCCTGTTCGCAGGAAGCTTTGGCCGTAATACGCAAATGTACCTCTCCGGTCTTGGCATAGGGAGCTACGGTAGGATTCGTCTGCGTTTCGATTAAATCCAGTATTTTTGTCTCCGCAGAGCTTTCTCCGATGCCGCATAACTTCACCATTTTAGAACAGATCGTCTCCGGCTGCAGCTTATGGAGATAAGGAAATACCTGTTCTTCGAACATGGGAACCAGTTCATTGGGCGGGCCCGGAAGAAGAATGATTCTGGTGTCCCCTTCCTCCATAATAATTCCAGGGGCTGTGCCGTTTGCATTGTACAATACCCTGGCATGTTCCGGAACCATCGCCTGTTTCCAGTTATTTTCCGTAATCCGGCATCCCCGTTTTTCCATAAATTCCTGAATTTCCCGCCGCGCCCTTTGATCCTCTCTCAGCTTACGGCGCATTACCCTGGCTGCCGTCTCTTTGGTAAGGTCATCCTGAGTAGGTCCGAGACCTCCGCACAAAATGATGACGGAGGAACGCCCGATGGCGGTCAAGAGCAGTTCTTCCAAACGACCCGGATTATCGCCAACCACGCTCTGATAATACATGGATAATCCCAACATAGCGCACTTTTCAGCGATAAACGCCGCATTGGTATTCACAATATTCCCCAGAAGCAGTTCGGTTCCCACACAAATTAATTCTACTGTCATTTCATCATCCCTTTCCCTGATGTTCTGTTTTAACCATTTTTATTTTTGCTCTTTGAGAACGTCTTTATTCTTTATTATATAGTCAATCAGAGAAATAACGGTCAAAATCACCGCAATATAGGTGACGATTACGGCGCAAATCTGATAAAGCCCGTTATCGAAATCTAAGATGAGCATCACAATCATCACCATCTGAAACGTCGTCTTAAATTTGCCCCAGTAGCTCGCTGCAATTACAATTCCATTGTCGGAAGCTACCAGACGAAAACCGCTGATGATAAATTCCCGGCTGATGATAATAATGGAAACCCAGGCGTTTAACCTGCCGCCTGCCGTAAGACAAATTAATGCTGCCGCTACTAATAATTTATCAGCAAGGGGATCCATAAATTTGCCGAAATTTGTAACAAGATTGTACTTTCTGGCAATTTTTCCATCCAGAAGGTCGGTAAAACTCGCTATAATGAAAATCGCCGCCGCTGCATACATGCTCAGAGTATCTCCCCAAACCGGAACCAGCATAAATACCACAAACGGCAAAATCAGGATCACGCGCAGAACAGTCAGTTTATTTGGTAAATTCATGGTATCATATCTCCTATCAAATCATATTCGTAAGCCCCTGTAACACGAACTTTTACAAAATCACCAGTCATCAGAGAAAGATCCGTATTTACAAAAATATAACCGTCGATCTCCGGCGCATCCCGGTAAGTTCTGCCCACATAGGCGTTCTCGTCCTCCACTCTGCCCTCAATCATCACCAATAACTCCCGGCCTTTCATCTCCTCATTTTTGTCAAAAATAATTTCTTCCTGCAGCTCCATGATCTCGTCGCGCCAGCTTTCTTTCTGCGTTTCTTCCACCTGGCCGGAAAATCCTGCCGCCGGGGTCCCTTCCTCCGCAGAATAGGTGAACGCGCCCAAACGGTCAAATTCTGTCTCATTCAGAAAATACATAAGCTCCTCGTGCATCTTGTGCGTCTCTCCTGGAAATCCGCAGATTAAGGTGGTGCGCAGCGTGATATCCGGAATTTCTTCCCGCAGTCTGGCAATTTTTTCTGTCAGTTCCGCCCGGTTCGTCCTTCTTCCCATCCGTTTGAGAATCGTATCGTTGATGTGCTGAATGGGCATATCCAGATAATGGCACACTTTTTTATTGCGCTTTATGGAAAGAATCAAATCCTCGTAAATTTCTTCCGGATAACAGTACATAATCCGAATCCACTGGATACCCGCTATGTTATTCAGCTTGTCCAGCAAAAGATGCAGCGATTTCTCTCCATAGAGATCCACGCCGTACAGCGTAGTTTCCTGCGCCACCAGAATCAGTTCTTTTACGCCCTGCCGCGCGAGTTCTTCCGCTTCTTTCAGCAGTTCTTCCATTGGCACGCTGCGGTAAGAACCGCGAATCTGAGGAATAATGCAGTAACTGCAGTGTTTGTCGCAGCCTTCAGCAATTTTTAAATGTGCGTAATGACCGCCGGTGGTCAAGTTTCGTCCTGCTTTGTGGCTGGGCAGTCCTGAAAGAGGCAGATATTTCTCATAGTTCCCGCCAGTTTCTATTTCTTTTAAAGCTTCGTTAATCTCCTCATAAGAATTGGTGCCAAGCACCGCGTCCACCTGGGGAATTTCTTTCCTGATCTCATCCTGGTACCTCTGCGCCAGACATCCTGTGACAATCAGGGCTTTACAACTGCCTCTGTCCTTATATTCCGCCATCTCCAGAATGGTGTTGACGCTTTCTTCTTTGGCGTCATTGATAAAACAGCAGCTATTAATTACAATGACTTCCGCCTGTTCTTCCTCATTGGTAAATGTGTGACCGCCGGCTCCCAATGCCCCTATCATAAACTCTGTGTCTACCAGATTTTTGTCACATCCAAGGGAAACAAATAATATTTTCATAGATTCCTCTCTAACAAGAACACACCATTCGCAAAGTACAAACAATTCTCTGTATTTGCAGGATGGTGTGACATAGCTGTTATTATTCTTCTGTATACTCCTGTTCCTGATCATTGTCTTCGCCGACAATGGTCACTTTGCTGTTGAATACTTCCTCTACCGCAACGGACAGCGGCTTCTGATTGGACATGCCGTCAATCACAGGTTCGTCGCCCCCGATGATCTGCCTTGCTCTCTTTGCCGTTGCAAGCACAATCGAATAACGGCTGTTTACCACAGGTTCTTCTCCAATTTCAACGCCGCTGTTTACTACTTTCATCAAATCTGTGTAAGAGGGATGCAACATCATAATTATCATTCTCCTTTCGCAAAGCTTTTAAGCTCCGCTCTGATATTCTCAATTAATGCTTGGTTTCTTGCCGCGCGGGCATGTTCATTTTTTATAATAGAATGTACTTCCTGTACACATTCTTTCAAATCATCATTGATCACGAAATAATCGTAATTCTCCACCCCCTGCGCTTCCTGCCAGGCACGGCTTAAGCGTGAGGCGATGACAGCTTCCTCTTCGGTTCCCCGGTTTACAAGACGGCGTTTTAATTCCTCCGCATCCGGAGGGGATACAAACAGCAAAAGCGTATCCGGATACGCTTCTTTTACCTTAAGCGCCCCCTGAATCTCAATCTCAAGAATCACATCCCGTCCCTGGTCTAACTGCTGAAAAACATAGTCCCTGGGCGTTCCATAATAATTATCCACATACCGGGCATATTCAATCAGTTTTTTCTGACGGATCATTTCTTCAAATTCTTCCTGGGACACGAAAAAATATTCCCTGCCATTGCGTTCTCCAGGCCGCGGCGCTCTTGTAGTCGCAGATATGCTGAGCGCATAAGTATCTGCGTGTTCTGTAAGGAGCTGTTTCATAATAGTTCCCTTCCCGGAACCGGAAAAACCGGAAACTACTGTTAAAATCCCTTTTCTTTTCATATTTTCTCCTCTGCGGTCATTATTCAATATTCTGAATCTGTTCTCTGACTTTCTCAATATCCGTCTTTAAATCAATGGCAAGCTCCGAAACCTCCATATCATTTGCCTTGGAAAGAATGGTATTTGCCTCCCGGTTCATCTCCTGCGCAATAAAATCCAGCTTCCGTCCAATGCCCGCCCCCTGCTTTAGCGTCTCTTTCATATTGCTGATATGGGTTTTTAAACGGACGATCTCCTCGTCGGTGCAGATCTTATCTGCAAATATGGCCGTTTCTGCCAGAATCTTATTTTCATCTATCTGCGTACTCTCCAAAAGCTCCTGCACCTTCTCCGTCAGTCTGCTTCTGTATTCCTTTATAATCTGCGGCGAACGCTGTTCAATCTGCTCCACATAACCGGACATTGTCTCCAGTTTGCCAAACAGATCGTCCCTGAGCCGTTCTCCTTCCTGAATCCTGGCTGCCACAAACTGCTCTGCCGCGCCAAGGACGGCCTGCTCTAACAGCTTCCACCATCCCTCGTCATCCTGTTCCTGGTTCTCCATAGTAAGAATCTCCGGGTATCTGGAAAGTTCTGCCGCGCCAAGGTTAAAAGGCAGCTCAAAATCTTCCGCCATCCGGCGCGCATATCTTACATATTCTCCCGCCAGAAATTCATTGTATTTTAACAATACCTGATTCTCGGTACAATCCTCATACGTAATAAAAACATCAACCTTGCCCCGCTGAATATAGTCTTTTAAAAGGGTACGGACTGCATGTTCAAAAAAATTCAATTTTTTTGGCATCTTAATGCCTATGTCCAGATAACGATGGTTTACCGACTTCATCTCCACTGTGACCTTCTGCGTCTCATTGACCTTCTCACAGCGCCCAAAACCGGTCATGCTCTTTATCATATACTTCCTCCTGCGTACCATTTCTGGAATCTTTTTCCTATTTCACATAAGTATTTATATTATAAAACAGTTTTGGGAAATAGTCAAATTTTCTTTTTTGAGGATTATGGTTTTCTATTTACCTGAGTTGGTATATACTAAACAATAGCACCGCAAACACAAGTAACGGATCACAGATATTATTTTTACATAAAGGAGAACAACAGCCATGGCTTTTGACGGAATTGTAATTGCAAATCTCATAAAAGAATTAAAAGAAACTATTTTAAATGGAAGAATCAGTAAAATTGCACAGCCGGAACATGACGAACTGCTGCTGACCATCAAAGGGAACAGCGGGCAAATCCGCCTGGCCTTATCTGCCAGCGCTTCTCTTCCGCTTATTTACCTGACAAAAGAAAATAAACCAAGCCCAATGACGGCGCCCAATTTCTGTATGCTGTTAAGAAAACATATTGCAAATGGAAGAATTACAGACATTTGCCAGCCCCAGATGGAGCGGATTATTCAATTTAAAATCGAACATCTCAATGAACTCGGAGACTTATGTCAGAAACAGTTGATGATAGAGCTTATGGGCAAACACAGCAACATCATTTTCTGCGATGAGAATTATAAAATCATCGACAGCATCAAACATATTTCCGCGCAGGTCAGTTCTGTGCGGGAGGTACTTCCGGGACGGACTTATTTTATCCCTAAAACTCAGGAAAAATGCAATCCTTTAGAGACTTCCCAGGAAGAATTTTATCAAAAGGTTTTTTCCAAACCACAAAGCTTACAGAAAAGTATTTATACCACTTACACCGGCGTCAGCCCGGTAATCGCCTCCGAACTGTGCTTCCGCGCCGGCCTGGAAGGCGACCGTCCCTGCAGCGCTTTGTCACAGGAGCAGAAGCTGCATCTTTTCCATCATTTTTCCTGGATGATGGAGGATGTACGCAAGGGCAGATTTTGCCCCAATATTATAAAAAACGGCAAAGAACCTGTGGAATTTGCCGCTGTGGCGCTGACGCAGTACGGCGACCTTACGGTCAACGAATATCCGGACATTTCTAAAGTCCTGGAAACATACTATGCCGACAAGAACGCCTACACCCGCATCCGCCAGAAATCTGCAGATCTGCGCAAAATAATCTCCACAATCCTGGAACGGAACCGTAAAAAATACGATTTGCAGCTCAAGCAGTTGAAAGATACCGAAAAACGGGAAAAATATAAGGTATATGGAGAACTGATTAATACTTATGGCTACAATCTCGAAGAAGGCGCCAGACAACTCACTGCCGAGAACTACTATAACGGCGAAATGATTACGATTCCGCTGGATCCCCAGCTCACTCCGCAGGAAAACGCCAAAAAGTATTTCGACAAATACAATAAACTAAAACGGACGTTCGAAGCCCTTACGGATCTGACGCGGGAAACGCATGAGGAAACAGAACATCTGGAATCCATCTCCACTTCTCTGGACATCGCCGTTTCAGAGGAAGATCTGACTCAGATTAAGGAAGAACTTGCCCAGTATGGCTACATCCGCAAAAAACATACCGGTAAAAAAGAAAAAATCAAAAGCAGGCCGTTTCATTATCTTTCCTCAGACGGATTCCATATTTATATAGGAAAAAATAATTTTCAAAACGACGATCTCACCTTTAAATTTGCAGTGGGTAACGACTGGTGGTTTCACGCCAAAGGTATGCCGGGCTCCCATGTCATTGTAAAAACCAATGGAGAGGAACTGCCGGACCGCGTTTTTGAGGAAGCCGGACGTCTTGCCGCCTATTATTCCAAAGGCAGGGAAAATGACAAGGTAGAAATTGATTATCTGGAAAAGAAACATGTAAAAAAGCCCAATGGCAGCAAACCTGGCTTTGTGGTTTACTATACCAATTACTCATTGGTGGCTTCTCCCGACATCAGCGGGCTGAAACTGCTTTCTGATTAAAACTCCGGAACGTGTTTGAAACGTGCTTTCTGGTTTCATGACATTTTTTGTAAAAATCGGAAAGAACTGCATGTCTATTCCCTCATTTGCTGCATATACTATCCTTGTAATCGAGTGATTACAACACACCGGAGATAACTTCTACGGTAAATCTGACAAAAGATACAGGAGGGAACGATAATGTCAAATTCATCTAACAAAGCAGTCATACCGGAAGCAAAAAGTGCATTGGATAAGTTCAAATTCGAGGTTGCAAACGAAATTGGTGTACCTTTAAAAGACGGTTATAACGGAGACTTGACCTCTAAGCAGAATGGTTCTGTGGGAGGTTATATGGTGAAGAAAATGATCGAGGCCCAGGAAAGACAGATGGCCGGCAAGTAACAGTCCTTAGCTGGCTGGATTATTTGCCCAAATCAGCATAAGCATTTGCAGTCGGAGCTGCCGCAAAATAGCCATTGTATACAGATTGTGGAATTTAAAGACAACACGTCTTATCCATTCCTGTATACAGGCCGCATTTTGCAGCAGCTCCAGTGCTTTATTTACAGATTTACAATCTCTGACTGGCTCTCCAGATAATATCCGATCTGCGCGCGAATCTTCTGATGTTCTTCTGCTTTCAGTTTACGGTCTTCTTCCAGAATAAGGTGCGCCTCCTCAGATGCCTGTTTCAGTAAATCTGCATTCTGGTAGATATCCCCCAGCTTAAATTCCAGCAGACCGCTTTGACGGATTCCAAAAAAATCGCCGGGTCCCCGGAGCTTCAAATCCTCTGCCGCAATAAAAAAGCCATCGTTTGACTGATTTAATATTTCCAGACGCTTCCTGGCTTTATCAGAATCTGTCGTATTGATCATGATGCAATACGACTGCGCCTGTCCCCGCCCCACTCTTCCGCGGAGCTGGTGCAATTGGGCAAGTCCGAAACGCTGCGCGTCCTCAATCATCATTACCGTAGCGTTGGGCACATTCACGCCCACTTCAATTACTGTGGTGGAAACCAGCACCTGAATTTCATTGCGGGCAAATTGTTCCATAATGAGATTTTTTCTGCCGGACTTCATTTTTCCATGAAGACATTCTACGGTAATCTCCGCAGGCAGGCGCTGTTTTAATTTTTCCGTATAATCTGTTACATTCTCGGCTTTCAGCCCTTCGCTTTCTTCCACCAGGGGACAAATCACATAAGCCTGATGCCCTTTGGCAATTTCTTTTTTCAGGAACTCATAGGACGTATTTCTGGACGTTTTTCCCACCACACAGCTTTTCACCGGCAGCCGTCTGGCCGGAACTTCGTCGATCACAGAAATATCCAGATCGCCATAGAGAATAATGGCGAGCGTCCGCGGAATCGGGGTTGCGCTCATTACCAGTACGTGCGGCTGGCTTCCTTTCTGGAACAGAGACTCTCTTTGCTTTACGCCGAATCGGTGCTGCTCGTCCGTAACTACAAGCGCCAGATTATCATACGAAGCCTGTTCCTGAATCAGGGCGTGCGTCCCCACAACCATAGCGTTTTGATAAAGCTGCATTCTTTCATAAGCGCGGCGTTTTTCTTTTGCGGTCAGAGAACCCGTCAGTAAAATTACCGGAATATGTATCTCATATTTTTCACATAATTCTGTAAAATTCTGGTAATGCTGCATGGCAAGCACCTCTGTGGGAGCCATCAGCGCAGACTGATACCCTGACTGCGCGGCGTCCAGCATAGCCAGAAAAGCCACGATCGTCTTGCCAGAACCAACGTCTCCCTGTACCAGCCGCTGCATGACCTTTCTTCCTCTCAAATCTCTGCGGATTTCTTGCAGCGTCCGCTTCTGCGCCTCCGTCAGCTTATAGGGAAGGTCTTCCATCACTTGCTCTGCCCACAGCCCCTTCTGTTCCAGAGGCAGAAAATGAAAATCATTGACAATCTCCTCCATCTGTTCTTTCTGCATTCCCGCTGAGAGGATAAACTGAAAAAATTCATCAAAAATCAGACGTTTTCTCGCCTGTTCCAGGGCGTTCTCATGTTCCGGAAAATGAATATTCTCTATGGCATAATTGTACTCGGCAAGCCCGTACTTCTGACGAATTTCCTCCGGCAGATAATCCACGGACAAATCCAGCCCGTCCAGAACCTGGCGTATGGTCTGAGAAACCTTGTTCTTCCCCAGCCCTGCCGTCAGCGCATAACAGGGCCAAAGGCTGTTTTGCATGGATTGATACTTTTCCGGCGTAAAAATCTGCGGCTGTTCCATATGGAAACTTCCGCCTTTTCGAGTCATTTTACCGAGAAACACAAACCATGATCCAAGCTTCAGCGTACTTTTGAGATAAGGCATACGAAACCAGACCAGGTCTGCCTTCACATGCTGTTCCTGTAAGGTAAGGGAAGTTACCTGCATATTTCTTGCCGCCCGCACAAAAGGCGCTTTATCAATTCTTGCCGCAATCGCCGCTGTAATGGCAGGCTCCTGTGTTCCCGCTGCAGGTTCCTGCCCCGTATGCATCAGATTATGGGCGTCCCCAGCAGATTCCAGCAACGCAGAAAGTTCTGACAACGGCGTAACCGGGGGCATTTTATCATAATCTTTCGGATAATTTAGGAGTATATCACCTATGGTGTATACTCCTAAATTATGAAATAACTGTTCTGTTTTCGCGCCGATCCCTTTCAATGTCGCAATACCAGATGTTTTTTCCATAAGGCCGCTCCTTACTCTACGGAAATCACATAATAGTAAATAGGCTGTCCGCCCGGATGTACTTCCACTTCGCAGTCCGGATACTGTTTCTCCACTTCTGCGGCAAGCTTCTGCGCATCCTCCTCATTCACTTCCTCGCCGTAATAAATACTGATAATCGTTGAATTCTCATCCACCATCTGCGCAACCATATCTTTGGTAACAGTATCCATATCCTTTCCCACAGAGAGAATAGAACTGTCGCCGATGCCCATATAATCTCCCTGATTAATGGATTTATCATCAATCAGCGTATCCCTCACGGCATACGTTACCTGTCCGCTCTTTACATTGGCGAGTTCTTCGGTCATGCGCTGTGCGTTTTCCTGCGGCGTACTGTCCGGCATAAAATTAATCAGCGCCGTAATTCCCTGGGGAACCGTTTTCGTGGGAATCACAAAAATATTCTTTTCTTCCAACAGAGAAGCCGCCTGATTTGCCGCCAGAATGATATTCTTATTATTCGGCAGAATAAAAATATTATCTGCGTTCACTTCTTCGATCGCGTTCAGCATGTCTTCCGTACTGGGATTCATGGTCTGACCGCCGGCAATAATATAATCTACGCCAAGCCCCTTAAAAATTTCATTGATTCCCTCGCCGATGGAGACAGATACAAATCCCATATCCTTCTTAGGAGCCTGAGACTTCTGCACCATGGCGTCCTGCTCCAGGCGTCTTTTCTCATCTGCAGCCTTCTGTTCCGCCGCAGCCTTCTGCGCGTCCTTAATCAGCTTTTCCTGATGCTCCTCGCGCATATTGTCAATTTTAATCTTACTCAAAGAACCATAGGTCAGCGCCCGCTGAATTGCAAGTCCAGGATCATTGGTATGTACATGGACTTTTGTAATCTCATCGTCAGCAACCACCACGATAGAATCACCAATAGATTCCAGAAACGCCTTAAAATCAAATTCATTCTTCTCTTCTAACGGCCTGTTGAGCACGATAATAAACTCTGTACAATAACCAAATTTGATATCCTGTTCCGTCTGCTGGGAAATCTTTACCACGCCGCTGCCTGTACCCGCGCCCTCAATGGTATAATCAATTTCTTTCCCTGTAAGAGCGTCGTATGCCCCCTTTAAAATCGTAATCAGTCCCTGACCGCCGGAGTCCACAACGCCCGCCTGTTTTAACACCGGAAGCATTTCCGGGGTCTGGCTTAACACATAATCTGCATGTTTAATCACTTCATCTGCAAACACGGTGAGATCTTCCGTCTCACCAATCAGCTCTAACGCTTTGTCCGCGCCGCCTTTTGCCACAGTGAGTATGGTTCCCTCTTTGGGCTTCATAACCGCCTTATACGCCGTCTCCACCGCTTTTTGCAGCGCATCGCTCAAAATCACTACGTCAAGCTGCTCATACTTACTGATTCCCTTGGTAAAACCGCGGAATAACTGAGACAAAATAACGCCGGAATTTCCTCTCGCCCCCCGCAGGGAACCAGATGAAATTGCCTTGGCAAGGGATTTCATATCCGGATTTGGCCCAAGATTGCTTACCTCTGCCGCCGCCGACATAATGGTCATAGTCATATTCGTTCCGGTATCGCCGTCCGGCACCGGAAATACATTTAATTCGTTAATCCATTCTTTTTTTGCTTCCAGATTCTTTGCACCCGCTAAAAACATTTTAGCAAGCATAGGCGCATCTATTGTAGTAACTGCCACTTTTGCCTCCTCCTTAATCAATCACTCTGACACCTTCCACGAAGATGTTGACTTTTTCGATTTCCATACCTGTAAATTCCTCTACCTGATATTTCACCGTACTGATCAGATTATCAGAAACTGTAGAAATACTCACTCCATAGGAAACGATCACATGGAAATCCAAAGTGATCTTATTCTCCTTAAGGGAAACATTTATTCCATGATTCAGATAGTCGCGCTTTAACAGTTTCACCAGACCATCCTTAACATTCACGGCGGCCATCCCTACGATTCCAAAACATTCCACTGCCACGGAACCGGCATATGTGGCGATAACATCCGTATTAATCAACACTTTACCATACTGTGTGTCTAATTGTCCTTTCATACTGTAACCTCCGTTTATTTCGGTTCAATATTTCTATATCTTAGGTCATATTATACCCTTTTCTGCAAAAAAAAGAAACACATATTTCTGTTTTTTATAAAAAATTCATTTTGCCCTTGCAATATGATGCTCTTTCTGTTAGAATACTCTTGTTGTGAGCCTGTATATTAATAGGTTTAATAAATTGCAAGGAGGTGCAATTATGGCAAAATGTAGCGTTTGCGGCAAAGGCGCGCATTTCGGAAAGAATGTCAGCCATTCTCATAGAAAATCCAACAGAATGTGGAAATCTAATATCAAATCCGTAAAATGTAAAGTAAATGGAGCCGCTAAGAAGATGTATGTTTGTACTTCTTGCTTAAGAAGCGGAAAAGTTGAAAGAGCGTAGTTCATTTCAAATAGTCACCGGAGAACAGTCCATCGGCCATGCCAGTGTACTGTTCTTTTTTTATCTTATAGGAAAGACCTTGTCACGCTAATGCGTGAAAGTATCTTTCCTATAAGATAAAAATTATATGCGCACTCGCACAAGAGGTAAAATATTGCTTCGCAATTGTGCTCGGCGCGCAAAGTGTCCAGGCCCCTCATGATTGAGGGGGTAGGGGAGTTGAAGTGGGCATGCCCACTTTGTTCTTTTACTAAGAAATTCCTTCAGATTCCCTGTAAAATAAAAAACAATGATCGCACTGCAACGGAAAAGAAATATGCCGCTAAAGCGTGTAAGTGTCTTTCTGCAGAGTAAAAGCCTTCCAGGCAGGATGCTTAAAGCCTGCTCTGGCGAAACGAAAACGGTTTTACTTCGCGGTCATGCGCATCTTGAGGCAAAATGCCACAGAGAACACCTCTCCTAACAGCAAAACAAATTATAACCCAGCAGCAGCAATACAAAAATAATCAAAACTCCCAGCACCTCACTGGGAAGAAAAAACATAATCGCCATTCCCACTGCAATCCAAAACAAAATAAAACCGATCATTCGTTTCATATTATCACCAGAAAACAGAGCATACATTATTACTACTAATATATGCTCTGTTTTCTGTTTTCATACAGTATATGCCCATTTTTTTATGGGAGTCTGCCGCCGGCGCTTCTGACGCCTGTATGTTTTTATTCTGTTACATTCAGTTTTTCAGCCAGGTCTTTTGCCGCCGCCTGTTTGGCAGCTTCGTCCGCCTGCGCTGTTTCTTTCGCCGTATTCTTATTGGTAAATTTATTGACCAGATCCGGCACCATATCAAGAATCTTGGTAATACTGTCTTGATTTTTCACGTTGACCAGCTTGGTACAGCCATCCTGAATCACCAGCACAGCGCTTGGAGAAATTTTTCCTCCCAGACCTCCGGCGGCATTGTTTTTCTTATCCTGGCAGAATGCGCCGGCTCCCACGCCGAACGATACCTCGATAAGCGGAAGGATAATCGTATCGCCTATGTGTACGGCTTCTCCCACCACAGTCTTCGTCGTAATAAAACTGTCCATGCCTTTGAACAAAGACTGAACGGTTGTGTTAAAATTATTATCCTGCATAATCCATCATACCTCCTGTTATGTTCGAACACTCGTTATCAATGCTTTTATATTTTTATCTTTGATCAACCGGAACGCTGTGCGCAAAAAATGCCACGCCCGGATATGTCCTTTCACCTGCAGCCTTCCTCTTACATAAAAATTCTCGGCCTGAAAATCCGGTATTATATTGATCCGGTATCTTGACCAAAATGGAAACAGACTGAACATTCCCAGTACCTGCCCTGTGCCGCCCGGATCTCCAACCGCAAATTCAAGTTCCCCAAAAGCCCTGCGGGGAGAATAATGGCGCATCAGAAATTTCAGTTCCTGAAACAAATGCAGGAAAGCGCTTTTATTAGTTTCCTCCGAAATCAGCTTTTTTATGTTCTCAAACTTCTCTTTTCCTGTGACGGTTTTATCCTTCACATCTGAAATCCACTGCCGCAGCGCCTCAAATCCAGAGAAAAATTTCTTTCGCCGTTTCTTTGCTTTGGTTTTCCTTCTGCCGGAGCCTTGTTCCGGCAGATTTTCTGAAACCGATCCTTTTCTGGCTTTTGTATCATCCCAAACAGCTGCTTCCTGTACCTGCGGCTCTTTCGTCTGTGAAACGACGGGATCTGTTTCACGCTTTTTCTTTCGTGCTTTTGTTCTGCCTGCTTTTGGAGAACGTTTCTTCTGTCTGCCAATAGAAACGGGAATACCAAAAATCCGCAGACGAAACGCCATACTTTTTTCTTTATAATTTATGTTCAGGCAAAGCAGGCGGCAAAACCAGGAAAACGCCGCCGTGCCAGCGAGATCCTCCTGTACTTCCATACAGACGCTATAACGAACCGGAACCGCAAGCGCCGCAAAACACAGGAAAATGATAACAGCAAGCAGAATACCAATGATTTTTAAAATCAGGAACAGGATTTCCATACAGGCTCTCTCCTGAGATTTTCTCTGTGCCTTTCCAGGAAATACTCCCTGATATTCAGATTTCCGGTTTTCTGAAATACATCCATTACAATCTTTCCTGCCAGCTCCATGGCGTTATCATACCCCTGATCCACACCGATCACCAGCGTATCCTGTCTGGGATAACATGCTTGCATCAATTCCCAGGAAGGAATAATATCCATAAGATTTTCCGGATTACTGCCCAGCGCAATCACATAAATACCCAACTGGCCCGCGTCATGAAGAATCTTCCATTTTACTTTTTCTTTTTTCCCGGCAATGCTCTCTCCTGTATAAAAATCCCTGTAAAAGATCATTTCCTTCTCCATTCCAATACTGAAAATATCTACGCAAAGTTCCTTTTTCCCTGATTCCCCAGAGCGTGTCTGAACAATTTTCCAATCTTATGATATAAAAAGACGCCCGCTTTCCGTGAGCGCCTTTTCTCTCTGTATCTTTCTCCTGCTGGCTTAACCTTTTGCAATCGCAAAAGTTAAAAATACTTTCTGCTGCCCCAAAGATTACTCTTTTTCAAATCAAGATATTCATTGTATGCTTTTTCCAGTATCTGTTTCTCATTTGCAAAACGCAGTAAATGATATGCTTCGTGAAATTTGTAGTACCCTGAATCAACAAAATATTCTTCCCGTTGTGGTTTGCTGTAGTAACTGTCCGCCATCATCAAATACCAATGGACATCCTTCTCCACCGTATCGTCCGGGATCGCAAAAGAATACTGGCTTTTTCCTACATATTTTATAATCAGGGCGTCGACTCCCGTCTCCTCCCGCACTTCACGCGCTGCTGTATCCCTGTATTCTTCGCCCGGCTCTACGGTTCCTTTCGGAAGAACCCAGCCCTCATATTTATTCTTATAATTCTTATACAAAAGCAAAATCTTCCCGCGAAATATTACCACACCACCACAACTTGTTGCTTCAATCATTGCAATACCTCCTGATGTGGTTTAACGACTTTAAAAATAGTATACCCCTTTTTAGAATATCTTGCAAGATTTTTCTTTATCTGGAAAAATAAGTATCAAAAACCTGTTTTGCAATTGGTACCGCGGTCGTGCTGCCCGCTCCTCCATTTTCTACAATTACCGTCACCACAATACTGCCCTTGTCTTCCATAGAAGCATAGCCCGTAAACCATGCGTGGCTCTCCTCCTTATTGTTGCTGAATTCCGCAGAACCTGTTTTTCCCGCCGCCTGGTAGCTCTGTCCGCTGAGCTTGGAGCCGGTTCCTTCGCTGACAACTTTGGACATAAATCCCTGAAGCTTCTGCGCCTCTTCCGTTGTAATCAGCGCGCCATAGGCGGAAGATTTATAATTCTTCACCGCAACGCCTTTATAATTTTCCGTATGGTCGATGATATACGGCCGCATCAGTATGCCGTTATTGGCGATGGCAGAGGTAATCAGCGCCATATGCAGAGGAGTTACCAGGGTTTCCCCCTGTCCGATTGCCATCTGCGTCACTTCGTCTGTATTGGATGTTTGTTCTAATTTGAAACTGCTCTGGTTGCTGGGATAAGAAATAGGAAGATTGGTCTGAAATAAAAGGTCGTTGCAAAGATTTGCAAATTTCTTCTTATCAAGTCCCAGTCCAATATTGGCGTAAGAAGTATTGCAGGATTTCGCAAAAGAAGTCTGCAGATCCTCCGTGCCGTGAACGGCATTGGCATAACAGTGAATCTCCGTATTCTCCATGGCAATCGTTCCGGTACATTCATAAGAATAGTCCTCATAATCGGGATGTTCCCTGAGATATTCCAGTGTTGTCAGAATCTTAAACGTTGAACCGGGCGGATAAAGCCCCTGGGTCACGCGATTTACCAGGATGGAATTTTCACTGTCTGTATTGGAAATTATGCTGTCCCACTCTGCCTCTATCGTATTGGGGTCGAAATCCGGTCTGGACACCATGGCAAGAAGTTTTCCGCTGGACGGCTCCAGCGCCACCACCGCGCCCCGGTTTCCTCCCAAAGCCTGGTAAGCCGCTTCCTGAAGACGGTAATCCAGAGTCGTGACAATATTGTCCCCCTGATTTTTTTTATCCTGTATGCCGTTCAGCACCTGCTCTAAGAAAAATGCATGGGAACGCAGCAGACTGAAATTCCCAAACGACTCAATGCCGGATTTTCCATTGCTGTCATAGCCGACCGCATGGGCAAACATGGAACCATAAGGATAATACCTGGTTTCTGTTCCGTCTTCCCCGACAATGGTCTGCGCCAGCGTTTTCCCATCCGACGAGCGGATTTCGCCTCTCACCACATGCTCTGCAAACATATTCTGCCTGGTATTATAAGGGCTGTTGATAAAATCCTCGCTGCGGAAAATCTGAAAGTAGGCAAAATATCCCATCATCATAATAAACACGCCCACAAACAGATAGGTGATAATCACAAATTCCCGGTTCTTGCTTCTCTTAGTCAAAGTCTTCGACTTTTGTTCCGTGGATATTTTTTTCATGGGATGTTATCCCTCCTTTCCGTTTCGGGGGTTTCTTTTTCCCGCTGTTTTTCGTTCCTGCCGTCTTGCCCTTCTGTTTTTGCTCTGCCAGCCGCTCCGCCTCCGTTCGTTCCCGGAGCAGATACAGGCCCTGGATAATGGCAAAAATAATGAGGGTGCTCAAAAGGGAACTTCCCCCGTAGCTTACCAGCGGCAGCGTCACGCCTGTAGACGGGATAAATTTGATGTCGCCGCCCACAGACAGGAGAATCTGGAACCCGTAAATCGTTCCCAGCCCCAACGCTACCAGCTTATAAAAGGAATCTTTCATCTGCATGGCAATATTGAGAAACATCAGAAAACAACTGACGCATACCAGAATCAGGCAGATCGCAAAAATGCCGCCCAGTTCCTCCGCCACCGCCGAAAAAATAAAATCCTGCTTTACTTCCGGAATTTTATTCGGCATTCCCTGGTTGAGTCCCATACCGAACCATCCTCCGGTTCCAATGGCGAACAGTGAATTTGCCACCTGGTTTCCCTCTCTCTCAAAGACAGCCAGAGGGTCCTGCCACGCCACCACCCGCACCCGCACATGATTAAACAGATGATAGGCAATCACGGAAGCTACGGCGCCGCAAAACAGACCTCCCGCAAAATAATACAGTTTCCTGGTAGCAACATACAGCATGACCATATAGGCAATAAAGAAGATCAGACCCGCGCCCAGATCTTTGGAGAGTACTAAAATTATGACATGAAGCCCCGCAATCACAGTGGCCCTCGCCACCTGTATAAATTCCGTCGACTCATAGAACATAGAGGCGACAAAAAATACAAAGATAATCTTGATAAACTCAGAAGGCTGCACCGCAATTCCCGCAACAGAAAACGAAAGTTTGGCGCCATGGGAGACCGCCCCCAGCACCGCCACCACTCCCAGCATCGTGATACCTGCAAGGGCGTACAGCCAGGTCAGGCTTTTCAGGTATTTAAAACGGCTGATAAAATATGGAATCAGCATGGTGACGGCCATCGACGCCACTGCAATCTGAAACTGCTTAACGGCATGGTCGTAGGAAAGCCGCGTCAGTATGACAAATCCAATACACATCAGCATACACATATTATTGACCACAAGCCGGGACACCCGTCTGTAAAAGAGACTGTAGCAAATCTGTACAACCGCAAAAAACGCCGCCTGCATCAGATAAAATTTCAAAATCTCCACATTTTTATCCATAGACAAATACAGTACTGCATAGGCGTTCAGATGGAACAAATACATATAAAGTACCTGGCTTTTATATTTTTCTGCCTGTTCTTCCTTATCCACACTCCGCTTCAAGGCGGAAAAGCACTGGTAGGTATACAGCGCAAACAGAATGATCATTGTGTATTTCGATAGTTCTGTAATCAAATGCAGCATATTTTATTCGACTCCTCGCTTAAAATGTCCGTTGGTAAAATTTTTCAGATAATTTTCCTGATCCAGCTTATGGTCTTTTGCCTGTCTGAAATAACAAAACATCTCTGCAATCTCCCGGGGACGCTCCAGAGTAAAGGACATACGCACGCCTGCCAGAGACAGGGATGGAAGCTTCTTCCATTGATGGAATAACGCCAGGGGACTGATATTATATATCACATTATAACAATCTTCGCATCGGTTTTTCACTGGAAACAGTTTACCGTAACGGTCTTTGAGATAAAAAATTCCTTGTCTGCGCTTGCATTCCACAGTATTCTTCAAAAGACACTGGGCGCTGAGCATTAAAGGCTGATATCCGTAGAGGAGCAGTTCCCCGCCAGAACAGTCCAATTCTCTTAATTCACGGAAATTAAGCTCTGCCGGGAGGGTATATTGCCGCAGGGACAGATCCGCCAGGCCCCGCACCGCCTCATTGGAATAACAATACATATTGTAATCTCCCTGAACGCAGGAAAGATCCTCTTCCATTTCTTTGAGGAAGGAAAGTTCTTCCAGATTTCTCACCAGATACCCGTCCGCTCCCGCCCGTTTGACCGCTTCCCAGCCTTGCTCATACCACTGCGCCGTCTTCATGCGAAACAGATAAGGCAATGCCAGGTAACATTCTTTTCCGGCCTCATGCGCCTGGCAGACCAGTTTTTTCAGTTCTGAAAAATTCTCTCTTCTTGGCAGGGCAAAGGCTTCCAAATAGATACGGTCTGCTTCCGGCTGCTGCAGCACCGTATAAAACTGCTCCAGAGTTTCCGTCAAAACGGACAAACGCGGCTCCGACTTCCTGTTTTCTCTCTTATCCGCTGCATATTCCGCGGGTTCTGCCTGCGGCGGATTGAGCCTGTTTCTTTTACCGTTTGCTGTCACTGCCTCTGTCAGCTTTTCAAGACCTGCTCTTCGAAGCTGGTTCAACGCTTTCACTGGCAGAAAACTATGCGCTCCAAGCTCTACTTCAAGATGTTCCAGCTCAAATGGAGTATTGCCTGTTTTTTTCATTTTCTCCAGAACCGTTTCTCTTGACAGGGGCTGTTTCTCGGCAGGCTGCACAAGCTCTCCCGTCGCTTCCACCTCTATTTCTTTATATTGTAACACAAGACTTGCGGCTTTCCCCGGAAAAAGTCTTAAGATTCCCTTTATTTTTTCTTTATTTTCTGTTTCCACATACAGGCTGCGTATCTGTTTTTGCAGCGTATCATTCTTTTTTTCATGGGAGGGTTTTTCAAAAGTAATCATATCCCTGCCGTTCTGTTTTCGGTAATACCCTTCTGTAAATCCGCAGCGGCTGCCAAGATCCAATAGATTCTGATAATCCTCTTCCGATACCTTGTATGGTTCTCCTGACTCCAGCAAATCTATATATTTGCGGTAAATGCTGGTGACGCCCGCCGCATATGCCGCCTGTTTCATTCTTCCTTCAATCTTAAATGAATGAATCCCGCACGCAGTCAGCTCCGGAAGCAAATGAACGGCACACAGGTCTTTGGGACTTAACGGATAATGTTCTTTTTGCGTTCTGCCTGCTGTGGCAGCGCTTTTACTGTCAAACACCTCATAAGAAAGGCGGCATGGCTGCGCGCATCTTCCCCGGTTTCCGCTCCTGCCTCCAATCATACTGCTGAGCAGGCACTGCCCGGAGTAACAATAACAGAGCGCTCCATGAACAAAGCTTTCAATCTCCGCCCCGGTCGTCCGGTAAATGTTGGAAATTTCCTCCAAAGACAGCTCTCTCGCCGTTACAATCCGGCTGCAGCCCTGATCGAGCAGTAATTTCGCTCCATATGCCCCGGTAACGGTCATCTGGGTACTGGCGTGAATGGAAAGCTGCGGAAAATGAGTTCTGACAAACCGCATAACGCCCAGGTCCTGTACAATCACTGCGTTCAGCCCCGCTTCATAAAGCGGACAAAGATACTCGTAAAGTTCCCCGATCTCCGCTTCCTTTAACAGCGTATTCACCGTAAGATACAGTTTTCTGTCCTTCATATGCGCAAATTCAATAGCTCTCAGCAGCTCTTCCTCTGTAAGATTGTCTGCATAGGCGCGGGCGCCAAATCTGGCGCCAGCAGTATATACCGCGTCGGCGCCAGCATTGATCACAGCAGTTAAAATCTCAAAGGAACCTGCCGGTGCTAAAAGCTCTGTTTTTATGTTCAAGCTTATAATCCTCCTCTTTCCGCGGGTTCAGAAGGGTGGCTCAGCATTGTCTTTTCTGAGCCACCCTTACTATTTGCATTCTATAAACAAAACTGGTACAAGGATTAACTATTTCCCATTTTGTGTATCTGATTTGGACCTGCCCGCCTTACCCTTCTCAGATTCCTGTTTTACAGGAGCTTGATCTTCGCCCTGGTTCAACGTCTCCGAATCCTTCTGAACAACCTGTCCCTTCACCTTGCCCAGCAGCGCGTCCTCCAAAGAAGCCTCAAGCTTGGATTTATTTAAAAGAAGCTCCCTGTTCTCTTTCTCCAGTTCGCCAGCCAGTTTCTCGCTGCTTTCCACCCGTATTTTGGCAGAAATCAAATCATGCTGCAGCTCGTAAATTTCCCGCTCCTTTTCCCGGACAGTCTCCTCAAGTTTTTCCGCCTGTTCCTTTGCCTTAAAGTAATCATCTGCAATGTTAAGCTCCAGTAATGTGGACTTCATATCTGCCGCAAGACGCCGAAACTGCTCCATTTCATCAAATTCATTAATTTTACTATTGATATAATTTGCAACCTTCTGCAAATATTCTTCACTCTCATAACCACTTAGGGTATATATTTTCCCGCCGATCAATACATCTGCACTGGTCTTCACTGACATATATATGAATCCTCCCTGAAATTACGGACATATCCCATTATCCTGACTTTTACTATTTTAACACTGTGAGACATTTTTTGCAATTCCAAAATGCCCATATGCGAAATCTGTTGCCACTCTTCCCTTCGGCGTGCGGTTGATAAAGCCATTTTTCACAAGATACGGCTCATATACGTCCTCAATCGTTCCGGAATCCTCGCCCAGAGACGCCGCCAGCGTGTCAAGCCCCACGGGACCGCCTTGGAACTTCTCAATCATAGTCAGGAGAATATTACGGTCGTTCTGATCCAATCCGAATTTATCCACTTCCAGTAAATCCAGGGCAAAAACAGCAACTTCTCTGGTAATCCTGCCGTCGTACTTCACCTGGGCAAAATCCCTGACACGCTTTAACAGGCGGTTGGCAAGCCGCGGAGTTCCTCTGGAACGTCTTGCCAGCTCAAAGGCGCCTTCATCATCAATTTCAACCTCAAGTTTTTCTGCTGAGTGCAGGATAATCGTCTTTAATTCCTCCGGATTATAAAATTCCAGATGATGCACTACTCCGAAGCGGTCCCGCAGCGGAGCCGACAGCAGGCCCGCGCGCGTGGTTGCCCCCACCAGCGTAAAATGCGGAAGATCCAGGCGGATGGAACGCGCCGTGGCGCCTTTGCCTATCATAATATCAATTGCGTAATCCTCCATGGCCGGATAAAGCACCTCTTCCACCTGACGGTTCAGACGATGGATTTCATCCACAAAGAGGAGATCCCCTTCCTGAAGCCCGCTTAAGATAGCCGCCATTTCGCCTGGTTTTCCGATGGCAGGACCGGAAGTCACCTTCATATGTACGTCCATTTCATTGGCAATAATCCCTGCAAGCGTGGTTTTCCCCAAACCCGGCGGTCCATAGAACAGCACATGGTCTAAAGATTCCTCTCTTTGTTTTGCCGCTTCAATATAAACCTTCAGGGTCTTTTTCGCTTTTTCCTGTCCTATATATTCCTCCAGACGCTGGGGACGCAGACTGGTTTCGATCTTCTGGTCTTCGTCCTGAATCTGAGTAGATATCACACGTTTTTCCATGAAAGCTGTTCCTCTCTGTCTGTTGATCTGTTACTTTTCTTCCCAAAAGCCACTGTACTCTAGTACAAATAACTGGATCAATCACTCAGAAAAGCAGGCAAGTGGTTGGTGTAGTTATTTGCGCAACGATGTACTAAGATCTTTTCGCTACAGTTCCTTAATCATTTCCATATAGGGAAGTTCCCGGTACCCGCACTTTTTGTATACCTCGATTGCCCAGGTATTTCCCGGTTCCACCTCAAGTTTCAGCAAAACCGCCTCACCCTTATAAGTATTTTCAAGGTACTGGAAAAACTGCGTGCCGATACCGCCGCCACGGTATTCCGGCTTCATGTAAAGATCCTCAATCCACATGCATGTCCCGCCAAATTCCGTAGAATAACTCTTGGCAAGCATGGCATAGCCTGCAATCCCTCCATGCGCCCGGAACACAAATCCTTCAACATAAGGATGATCCCCTGTGCAGGCCGCGATATTCCGTCTCAATACTTTTTCTGATACTTCATGCAGAATTGCCGGAGAATCATAAAAATCCCGCATCATCTCCAATACATCCTGTGTATCCCGCTCTTCCATTTTCTTTATCGTAATCATTATGATACCTCCTAAATCCCTTCTGTCTTCAAATATAGTTTCGGAAATTTTTATAAGAACGCCATCTGTTTCAAGGCTGCCTTCAACAGCTCTTCCACCGTAATCTCTTCTGTAACTTCTACTGCATTGATCGCCTTTAAGGCTTCTGTGGAAGAATATCCAAGAGCTGTCAGCGCCTGCACAGCTTCATTTTTTATGCCTGTGTCAGAAGCGGCAGTTTCTTCTGTATGTATAAGTTTTGCTGCAAAAGCCTCTTGCAGATCCAGCTTGTCCTTCAACTCCAAAATCAGCCGCTGCGCCGTCTTTGTTCCAATGCCGGGAGCTTTTGCGATCGTTTTGGCATCCTCTCCCAGTATGGCAAAACGCAGGTCATCCGGCGTCATTACGGTCAAAATGGCGAGGGCTCCTTTGGGACCGATTCCATTCACGCCCAGCAGCAGCTTAAAGATCCTCAGGTCATCCCGGGTGAGGAATCCATAAAGTTTCATAGAATCTTCTTTTACATGAAAATAAGTATAAATCTTTATATTCTGCCCTGTCCCGCTGAACTTGTCGATCATACTCGCCGGAATATGGATATTGTAGCCAATGCCGTTCACTTCAAGTACAATGGTATCATCCAGAATCTCAACCAGTTCACCTTTTATATATGAATACATAATGCCGCCTTTCTAAACCGTCATTTCTCCATAAAAATAAAATCCTTTGCACTCCTTTAACTTCACGTTAACGATCCTGCCGATCAGATGTTCCGTTCCTGGAAAATGAACGACAAAATTATTGCCCATCCTTCCAGTCACCAGGGTTTTATCCTGTGCATTCACTTCTTCCACTAAAACCTGTTCGGTCCTTCCGGTCAGGGCCTCCGCCCGTTTGGCCGCAATTCTCTGAACCTCCTTTAACAGACGGTCGAAGCGTTCTTTCACCACATCTTCCGGCACCTGATCCTCCATGGCTGCCGCCGGAGTTCCCGTACGTTTGGAATAAATAAACGTAAAGGCGCTGTCATAGCCGACCCGGCGCACTACATCCATGGTTTCCTCAAAATCTTCCTCTGTTTCCCCCGGAAACCCCACAATAATGTCTGTAGTCAGCGCAAGATCCGGAACTGCCCTGCGAATTTTGTCTGCCAGGGCAAGATACTGTTCCTTATCATACTGACGGTTCATTTTCTTTAAAATACGGCTGCTGCCAGACTGCAGCGGCAGATGCAGATGATTGCATATTTTTCTGGAATCTGCCATAACCTTAATCAGTTCATCGGAAAGATCTTTCGGATGAGAAGTCATAAAACGAATGCGTTCAATGCCCTCCACTTCCTCGATTTTCATAAGCAATTCTGCAAACGTCACCGGTTCCGGCAGATTTTTGCCGTAAGAATTTACATTTTGTCCCAACAGCATAATTTCTGCCACGCCGTCCCGGGCCAGTTTTTTAATCTCTTCTAAAATATCTTCAGGTCTGCGGCTCCGTTCCCTTCCCCTGACATAGGGAACGATGCAGTAACTGCAGAAATTATTGCACCCAAACATAATGTTTACGCCAGATTTAAAATTATACTTGCGCTCAACCGGCAGATTTTCCACAATCCGCTCCGTATCGTTCCATATATCTATCAGCATCTTCTTCTGTGTAAAAGAGCCCGTGAGAAGTTCTGCGAATTTATAAATATTGTGGGTTCCAAACACCAAATCCACAAACCGGTAGCTTTTTCTCAATTTTTCAATCACTTCCGCTTCCTGCATCATACAGCCGCAGAGCGCAATTTTCATATGCGGATGTTCTTTCTTATAGCCGTTCAGGTACCCAAGCCTGCCCCATACCTTATTATTGGCGTTCTCTCTCACCGTGCAGGTATTATAGATCACAAAGTCGGCCTCCTCGCTCTCTGCCTGTGCATAACCGACCTGCTCCAGAATCCCGGTAAGCTTCTCCGAATCTCTGGCGTTCATCTGGCAGCCGAACGTCTGAACAAAAAAAGTCGGTTTGCGCCCCAGCTCTTTTGCAAGTTCCGTCACATAACGACGGCATTTTGCCATAAAATAATATTGACGGACCGGTTCCTCTGTCGGCGGCTCTGAATTTATATCTATCTTATCTAAGTCGATTTCATTATACATTTCCCTTGACGTATTTCCTTTCTGTCATATTCTTTTCAAACGTCTTTCTGCCATAACATGATACTGCTTTTCACTGTAACATATATTCCAACTGGCAGTCGCCTGGCTGCGCCGCCGCGATTTCCTCATTGTACTCTTTCGCCTCCACACATCCCAATGCATGGTAAAAAGCCTGCGTCTCCTGAGAAGGATGCGCCGAAATATAAAGTTTTTCTGCTCCCAGCTTGCGCGCGCCGCTGCACGCACACTGAAACAGGCCGCGCCCCAGTCCTTTTCCCCGGCTTTCCCATGACACGTGAATACACGATAACTGAACATACTGCCTGCCGGAACCAAAACGCCTGCTCTCCACAGAAGCAAATCCGATCATCCGGCTGCCCTCAAACACACCGAATACAAATCCGCCTGTTTCCACTGTATTTTTCAGGCACTTCACCAAAAACTCATACTGTTCGTCATTCCAGTCTTCTGTATAGGAAACATTTTTTAAAACCCAGCCTTCCGGCTCTTTTTGCCAGCGTTTTCTTACCTCCTGATACCGCAAAAATCCCTGAAACAAATTTCGTACAATTTCAGCCTCAGAAAATATGTGATATGACTTTTCCATCTTACGGTCTCACCTGCCCATTTCCATATATAATATATTTGGTGCTGGTCAGCTCCTTTAAGCCCATAGGCCCTCTGGCATGGAGCTTTTGGGTACTGATTCCAATTTCTGCTCCAAAACCGAACTCAAATCCGTCCGTAAAACGTGTGGAAGCGTTCACATATACTGCCGCCGCGTCAATCTGATCCAGAAATTTCTGAGCGTTTTCATAATCTCTGGTAATTATGGATTCGGAATGCCCGGTATTATATTGATTAATATGCGCTATGGCTTCCTCAATATTTTTAACGGTTTTAATGGATAAAATATAATCCAGATATTCTGTGCCCCAGTCCTCCTGAGAAGCCGCAAGAATCCCGGCACAGACACTGCGGCTGGCCTCATCCCCGCGAAGTTCGACATTCTTTTCTTTCATCTTCTCAACCAGAAGAGGAAGCAGCGCATCCTTTGCCTTCTCATGAACGACCAGAGATTCGCAGGCGTTGCATACGCCAATCCTCTGCGTTTTGGCATTAAAAATAATATTCACCGCCATATCAAGATCTGCCGTTTCGTCTACATACACATGACAGTTTCCCGTACCGGTTTCAATCACAGGTATGGTGGCATGTTCCACCACCGTACGAATCAGCCCTGCCCCTCCTCGTGGAATCAAGACGTCAATATAACGGTTCAGACGCATAAATGCTTCTGCCGTTTCATGGCTGGTATCTGTAATAAGTAAAACAGCGTCTGCGGGAAGCTGGCAGGATATCAATGCCTTCTGCAGGATTTCGGCAATGGCGCGATTGGAATTTATGGCATCCTTTCCCCCCCGGAGCACTACGGCATTTCCAGCTTTAAAGCAAAGTCCGAAAGCATCTGCCGTCACATTGGGGCGGGATTCATAAATAATGCCGATCACTCCCAGCGGCACGCGCTTCTGTCCAATCATCAGCCCATTCGGTCTGCGCTTCATAGACAAAACCTCGCCCACAGGATCCTCCAGTTCTGAAATCTGGCGCAGCCCCTCCGCCATCTGTGCAATCCGTTCTTCCGTCAGCAGCAGACGGTCGACCAGCGCCGGGGGCATCTGATGTTCCTTTGCCGTTTCCACGTCTTTTTCATTTGCCTCTAAGAGAAGTTCTCTATATTCAACCAGATAATCTGCAGAAGTTATCAGTACTTTATTTTTCTGTCCGGCGGGTAAAACGCGCAGTACCGCTTCTGCCGTTTTTGCCCGCCTTCCAATTTCTTCTAACGTAAGATTTGTCATAATTTTCCTCCATTTGCATCGTTCCATTGCGGAAGTTCTGCTGTGTTCTGTTCTTCTTATCAGTATATCAATTCTTTCTCCATTTGTCATCCTTAATTAAAATTATCTTTTTATGCCTCATTCTGAAACTTTTTCGTTCTGTTTTGCGTCTAACGTATAAATAAAGGAAGGAGCAATCAAATGCAATGAGTTTACCAAATATGCAAGAGCTGATCGAGCAGGAACTTCTCTCTCATTACGCCTCTATGTACCGACTGGCTTATACCTATGTCAAAAACGAAGCCGACGCCATGGATATTGTGCAGGAAAGCGCCTATCTGGCCATCAAAAACGCTTCCACTGTCAGGAATCCGGATTATATCCGCACCTGGATTTTCCGTATCGTCATCAATACCGCCCTCTCGCAGCTGCGCCAGAAATCTCATGAGATATCTGCTGAAAAAATCGTGGAGCAGGGCGAAAGCGACCAGTATACCGATTTTGATACGATCGAAGCCTTAAATGTTTTAAACAGTAAAGAACGCGCCGTCATCATCCTGCGCTACTTTGAAGACTGCAGGCTGCAGGATATTGCCGACGCCATGAAAGAAAACCTCAGCACGGTCAAAAGTATCTTATACCGCAGTCTGAAGAAACTGCGCATTGAATTAACGGAAGGAGATATTTGCAATGAAACATAATTTAACAGAAATGAAACATGATTACCAGAATATTCCCATCCCCCCGGAACTGAAAACACGGGTAGAACAATCTATTTTCCGGGCAAAAAAGGACAACGAACAAGCTGCGGACGTCTCTTCACCCGCCCGGCAAAAATGGCCCAGACCATCGAAATTCCGCCGTTTTGCTTTGGGAGGCGCAGGCGGAGTTGCAGCCGCCGTTCTTACTATCGCTGTTCTGGCAAATTCCAGCGCCAGCATCGCTCATGCCATGGAAGAAATTCCCATAATCGGCACGATTGCCAGAGTGGTTACGTTCCGCCAATACCAGCACAAAGAACATAACATGCAGGCGGATCTGAAAATCCCGGAAATTCAGGTGGAAAATAAAGAAGGAAACGTCTTACCAGACGCCACCAAAGATCTGAATGACGCAATCCAGAAATACACAGATCAAATTATTGCCGCCTATGAATCTGATGTAAAAGCTGCCGGAGGAGAAGGAATAGAAGATTTAACGCTCGATTACGATATTGTTACTGACAATGACAAACTGTTTTCTCTGCGTTTCCAGCAATGTATCGTCATGGCTGGCGCTGCCCAAAGCCAGAAAATTTATCATATTGACAAAACCACCGGAAAAATGATTACCCTTGAGGACCTGTTTGCAGACCAGGCGGATTATCAAACCGTCATTTCTGAAAACATCAAAACGCAGATGAAACAGCAAATGGCAGAAGATGAAACAAAAGTTTACTGGCTGGACAGCGATGTGCCGGAATGGAATTTTCAGGAAATCTCCGCAGACGTCAATTTTTATATCAATGAGTCTGGCAAACTGACGATTGTATTTGACGAATACCAGGTTGCCCCCGGCTCCATGGGGATCGTCTCATTTGAAATTCCCACCGAGATTCTCAAGGATATTGTAAAGGACGGCTATTTGAACTAATGCCTAATTATTCTCTGCTCTGTGACCACTCCATCCATGAAAATATCATGCCGGTCACAGGGCGTTTGGGAAATGAGCTGCATTTCAAAGCAGACTCCCAGTTTACAGCACGCCGGAACTCTGGAAAAATACCGGTCATAATATCCTTTTCCATAACCCATACGTCCTCCTTCCCTGTCAAAAACAAGGCCAGGTACCAAAACCAGCCCGTTTTCGGCGCTGACCTTTTCCCTGCCAACAGGCTCCATAACGCCGAATGTTCCCGGAGCAAACTCCGACAGATCATGCACCTGATAAAATTCCATGTCAGCGCCGTTCACTCTGGGAAATGCCGTCTGTTTTCCCAGAGCCAGTGCGGCGGCAGCCAGCGGCAGCAGATTTACTTCCTTCCCCAGCGGATAATAAAAACATATTTTTTCCGCTTTCCGAAACCAATACTGCTGCTGTAACATATCACAGATTTTTTCAGACCTGAGACGGACCTCCGTTTCTGAGAGCGCATTCCTCTTCTGTCCAAAGGTAAGACGCATCTGTCTCTTATCCTGTTTCATTGTACATCCTCCCGTATCTGTTTACATGATGTTCTATCCTGATTACAGGATGTTCTCATATCACATACGACGCTTTTTTCCCAGATTTTCAATGCTCCCGTCCGGATTTATCATATCAATATTGTCAAGCTGGGCGCGCAGATTCCTGTGTATAGTTGCAATATATTCCTTGCGCAGCAAAGCCTGTTCTTTTTTCTCCGCTTCCGTCAAACCTTCCGCTTTTGATTTTCTCGCCAATTCATTAATTCTGTCAATCTTGCTCTGTTCCATCATGTCCTCCTGCTTCTTTATTATTTTAATATCATGCAGATCGTCGGGATCGTTTCGCTTCGCGCGTCCCTCTTCCTCTGCATCCTAAATCATGCTTTGTTCGATAAAATCTGCCAGATAAAAATCTTCATCATAATGCTGGCGAAACAATGTCCCTACAAATTTTCCCTGAAAAATCTCGTGTAAAATTCCCACATCTGCTCCATTGGCGATTACCATATCTGCTCCGGACAGCGTTGCAATCCGCGCTGCGGTCAGCTTTGTTTCCATTCCCCCGGTCCCTACATCGCTTCCGGTACTGTCTTTCGCCATGGATAATACCGTTTCATCCAGCCTGTCCACTACCTCAATCAATTCTGCCTTGGGATTGTCATGAGGGTCATCTGTAAACAGTCCGTCAATATCGGAAAGCAGAATCAGCAAATCTGCTCCTGTCAGAGCCGCCACAATGGCTGACAGACTGTCATTGTCTCCAAACCGCATTTCATAAGTAGACACGGTATCGTTTTCATTTACAATCGGAATCGCCCCCAGACGAAATAGTTCTTCAAAGGTATTCTGTGCGTTTTTACGCGATACATTATCAAGCATGGTCCCTTTCGTCATCAGCACCTGTCCCACTACCTGATGATATTCTGAAAACATTTTCTGATATGTCATCATCAGCCTTGCCTGACCTACCGCCGCACATGCCTGTTTGGTCGCGATATTCCTAGGACGCTCCTGAAATCCCATAACCTGGCGTCCCACGGCGATCGCGCCGGAACTTACCAGACACACGTCGATCCCCTGATTGCGGATATCGCAAAGCTCCCGCACCAGTTTTTCCAATTTTGTAAAATTCAGCTTTCCGGTAGCTTCATGATTCAGAGACGATGAACCAATCTTTACCACCACTCTCTTTTTAGTTCCAAAATATTCCTTTATCTCCATATTGATATCATTTCCTCCAGATTGCGCCCTGCATTTTTCAAATATGCTCTGATGCAATTATATAGAAAATACGTTAAAAAGTCAAAATTACTGCCAGTTCGAACCGCTACTTCGTCATTTTCATATTCGGATAAATCTGCTCCATCCGCTCGTCCGGAAACCGTTCATCGAGCAAATGCGCCGCTTTGGTTTGCGCGGGAATCCCCATGGCCCGCTCACTGTAACGTCCCATGGCAAAGCCTGAAATAATGATATTACAGAACATAAATACAAGCATAAGATAACTGATGCAGGTTCCAGCTCTTTTCGGTACCCGTTCAATCCATTTTGACGCTCTGGGATAACAGATTTTCATCCATACCAAAGCGGCAATCCCCCAGAAAAAGCAGTATAAAAGGTTGATGCGCCCGCCAAGATTAAAAGGTATACCGCTGTAATCCCAGAATATGGTTCCAAACGCCAGCTCCGTAAACACACTGCATATGTATTCATAAGCTCCTCCCAGCAAAGTTCCCGCCAGAAAAATGTAGCGGTCTTCATGCTCCCGGTAACGGTACAGTAAAATGGTCGCCCCAGCCACTCCAAATCCCCATACCAGACTGAAGGGACCATAAACCACACTGCTGCGGCTCATCCACCGCTCCATGGTAATCCGGCAGAACACCGTCTCAGTCAAATCGCCCAGAAAAGCTCCCAAAATAAAAATCCACAACACTTTATGAAAACTGCAGCCATATGCAAAAATAGTTTTCTGGCGGATCAGCTCTTCTCGTTCCTGCTCTGTGGGTTCTTCCTTTTTTAACTTCGGAAAAGCCCGATACATCCGGCGGTGTACCACCTTAATAATAACTCCCTGAAGAGATCTGGAAGCCTGATGAAATCCTTCCGCAATTTCCTGAAACGCCGGGTTTTGATTCTTCATTTTCATCACTGCCGCTGCGGTGGTCACTGTATCCGCCGCAAAAACCGCCAGCAGGCAGAGCAGCAGAACCATGCCGAAAATCCCCGGAAATTCCCGTATAATCACAAGAAATAACGGATTTAAAAATTTCATCACCACAACGCCAAGCAGTCCCCAGATCAAAGACGCCGACCAGCAAATATACCCTCCCGCCTGAAATTTTTTACCAGAATAGTCCCAGAGACGCAAGCGGAAAATTTTCTCCAGCATCAGACCTGTCAATAACTCTGTCACTGTCCCCACAATCAGGCAGCCCAAAAACAGATAGAACCATTCTCCCCTCAAAGAATCCATAAAGACTAACATAAACACCATGGAACAGCCGTAAACCGGACATAAAATTCCATTTAAAAATCCGCGGTTTACAAACGTTTTCTGTGCTGCCGCCGCATAAACCACTTCCAGGCACCAGCCCAGAAAACTGTAAATAAAAAAGAGCCATATCAGCTCATATGCAGTGTATATCATGTTCTCTCTCCTAAAAAACCGCTTCTTCTCTGTGTCGGCACAATATCAGACCACAAAGAAGAAACGGTTCTCATTACTGAAAATAAGCCTAAACTCTAGTGATAATCTTTTTCGGACATTTCTCTGCACAGGTTCCGCATCCGGTACATTTCTCATAATCAATATGAGCGATATTATCGGTAATGGTAACTGCATGTTCCGGACAGTTTTTCTCACAGAGATGACATCCGATACATCCCACGGAACAAGCCGCCATCACATCTTTTCCCTTATCCCTGGAGTTGCACTGCACCTTCTGCACTGCGTCATAAGGTATAAGTTCAATCAAATTCTTAGGACAAGCCGCCACACATTTTCCACATGCCTTACATGCATCCTTGTCTACCACGGCAATGCCATTGACAATATGTACCGCGTCAAAGGGGCAGGCTTTCACACAGCTTCCATATCCCAGACATCCGTAATTACAGGACTTAGCGCCTCCATTTGGGATAAATGCCATTGCCGCACAGTCTTCCACGCCTGTATATTCATAATCCTGTTTTGCCTTCTCACAGTCTCCGGCACATTTCACAAAAGCAACTTTTTTCACGCCTTCTCCGGCAGAAACTCCCATAATCTTGCCAATTTCAGCCGCAATGGGCGCGCCGCCCACAGGACATTGATTTACCGGAGCTTCTCCTTTTACGATTGCCGCTGCAAGACCGGAACATCCTGCATAACCGCAGCCGCCGCAGTTATTTCCGGGAAGAACGCCTGTAATTGCTTCTTCTCTCTCATCCACTTCCACCTTAAACTTTTCTCCGAAAATCCCCAGGAAAAAGCCAAGGAAGATACCCGTTCCGCCCACTACCAGGGCGGCAATGATAATTGCTGTTATATTCATGTTACTTTCCTCCTTAATTTTTAACAGTTCAGAGAATGACTGATCTGTTAAACTATATCATACCTGAGAATCCCATGAAGGCGATTGACATTAAGCTGGCCGTGATCAATACAATTGCAGTTCCCTGAAAACGCTTAGGAACGTCGTTATATTCAATTTTTTCACGAATACCCGCCATAATTACAATAGCAATAAAGAATCCAACCGAAGTGGCAAGACCATTTACCACGCCCTCCAAAAGGCCGTATCCCTTGCTGACATTATTCAGAGCAACACCTAATACCGCACAGTTGGTAGTAATCAGAGGAAGGAAAACTCCCAGCGATTCATACAATGGAGGCATATTCTTCTTTAAGAACATTTCCACAAACTGAACCAATGATGCAATAACCAGAATAAATACAATCGTCTGTAAATATTCCACATGACATGGCTCCAGAATATATTTATATATCAGCCCGGTTACAAAGGATGCAAGAGTTATAACAAAGATAACCGCGCCGCCCATTCCTGCCGCAGTCTCCGTTTTTTTAGATACGCCCAGAAACGGACAGATCCCAAGGAACTGGCTTAATACTACATTATTTACAATGGCAGAGCCGATTGCAATGATCAATAATTCTTTCATCTATTCTGCCTCCTATTCTTCTGCCTTTTTTGCAGATTCCGGTAATTTACCAGTACACATTGCAGACTGGGAACAGCTTGCGCAGTCTCCGGTAAGACATCCGGAAGGCGCTGCCAGCGGTTTGCCTTTCTTTTCCATCTTATCCCGGATCACATTCATTCCCGCAACCAAGAATGCCAGAACCAGGAATGCGCCCGGAGCCATGATAAATACGGTAATTCCAAGAGACGCGCCCAAAATCTGGCGGATCAGACCGATGCAGGTCAAACCTACCGTAAATCCAAGTCCCATGCCAAGCCCGTCAAAAATGGAGGGAGTAATGGGATTCTTAGAAGCATAGCTCTCTGCTCTTCCTAAAATAATACAGTTTACAACGATCAGGGGGATATATACACCCAATGACGCCGACAAAGCCGGCGTATATGCCTGCATAACAAACTGCACAATCGTAACCAGAGACGCTACTACCACAATGTAGGCCGGCATACGCACACCGTTGGGAATCACCTTGCGAAACATGGAAATCAGCAGATTGGACATCACAAGCACCACCGTCGTGGAAAGTCCCATACCGACGCCATTGACTGCGGAAGAAGTAACCGCCAGTGTCGGACACATTCCCAACATCAACACAAACGTAGGATTTTCTTTGATAATTCCGTTATATAAACGTTCAACATATTTATTCATACTTAGTTACCTCCCTGCAAAGCACTTCTGAAATACTCCAGACATGCATTGACGCCATTGGTGACTGCTCTGGAAGAAATGGTCGCTCCAGTAACCGCCTGAATTTCATTCTCTGCCGCCGGTTCTGTCTTTACCACTGTATACGTCTCTTCTGCTTTGCCTTCAAACTGAGAATAAAAAGGCTCTTCCTGAACGAGTACGCCCAGACCCGGGGTTTCACTGATTGCGGTAATGGAATATCCATTCAAGGTTCCATCGCCCGTTATTCCAACAGAGAACGAAATATCCGCCTGGCTTCCCTCATGGGAAGTAACATTTATCACATATCCTAAAACATTGCCGGAATCATCCAATGCCCTGTTTACCGCTGTTATTTCATCTTTGGAATAATTGGCCGCCAAAACTTCCGCCGCCTTAGCCGCATCAAATTCTGTATCTTCCTCAAAAGTCGCCGCATCTGCAAATACAACTTTATACGCCTCATCCAGGGCTGCTTTTTCCGCCGCCGCAATAGGCTCTTTTGTAATCTCATAGACAGCGCCCAGGAGAAATCCCAATACCAGGGTAAAGGCGGTCAAAATCAGGGCGTCATGTACAATTTTCTTATTCATGCTGCTTTACCTCCTTTTTCTGTCCAAATGCCCGTGGAATGGTAAACTTCTCAATAATCGGCACCAAAAGGTTACTCAGAATAATTGCAAAGGATACGCCTTCTGCGTTGGCGCCAAAAATACGGAACAATCCGGTAAGAACGCCCAGAAGAATACCAAACACAATCTTACCCATAGGCGTGATCGGAGACGTCACATAATCGGTTGCCATGAAAAAAGCGCCCAGCATCAGTCCGCCGCCGCAAAGGTGTGCGGTCAGATAGTTGACGTCAAACCCATGTCCGCCAAAAAGCAGAATAAATACAGCAAAAGATACAATGTAGCTTGCCGGAATACTAAGGTCAATCACACCCAGCATGATTAATACAACCGCTCCCGCCAGAATCGCGATCACACTGGTTTCACCGATGGTTCCCGCGGTCGTTCCCAGAAGCATTTTCATAGTATCCACGCTCTCACCGCTCTTCAAAAGAGCCAGCGGGGTAGCACCTGTCACACCGTCGTAAGTAAAGCTTGTCATTGTTCCCGCAAATGATACCAGCAGAAAACATCTGGCTCCCAGCGCAGGATTCATAAAGTTCTGACCCAGTCCGCCAAACATCATCTTCACAATGACAATCGCAAACACACTGCCTAACACAGCCTGCCAGACGGGCAGCGTATGGGGCAGGTTCAGTGCAAGCAGAAGACCCGTTACCACTGCACTGAAATCATTTATAGTACTCTTTTTATGTATCAGCTTCTCAAAAATCCATTCCGAAGCCACACAGGTTGCAATACAGATCAAAATCAGCACCAAAGCCTGTATACCAAAATTAATCACCCCGAACACAGTCGCCGGCAATAATGCAATGATTACATAAAGCATAATTCTGGAGGATGTATCTTTGGCACGGATATGTGATGATGATGATACATTATATAAATCACTCACAATAAGACACCTCTTTCTCTTTTATTCACTTAAAACTCTGCTGTTATCAGAGCCTCAGATCTCAAAACTATTTTTTTCTTCTCTCTGCAAGAATCTGCTTCTTCATGGTTCGAATGGATTGTGCCAGCGGTATTTTTGCAGGACAGATATAGCTGCAGCTTCCGCATTCAATACATTCCATACCGTTCCATTTTTCAAAGCCTGCCATATCTCCATAACCTGCCATCTTCGCAAGACGCGTGGGAATAATCTGTTCCGGACAGGCAGATACGCAGCGGCCGCAGTTAATACAAGCGGTCGTCTCACTTGCAGCCACATCGTCTTTTACAAGACATAACAGTGAGGAAGAGGTCTTTGTCGTTGGAATATCCAGTCCAAACATGGAAAATCCCATCATAGGACCACCGGAAATGATTTTCTCAGGCTGCGTCCTGAATCCTCCTGCCGCCTCTAATACCTCTGCATAGCTCATACCCAAGCAAATATCAAAATTCCCCGGCTCAGCCACGGCGTCTCCGGTGACAGTGAAAATACGATTCATCACCGGCATTCCCAGTTTAACCGCCTTGTATATGGAAATCAGAGTCTCCACATTATCTACGATACATCCTGCGTCTGCCGGAAGCATTGTGGAATTGATCTCTCTTTTGGTAGTCGCATAAATCAACTGACGCTCGCCGCCCTGAGGATATTTTGTCTTTAACGGGCAGACTTCCATCCGCGGTTCATTCTTCGTCAGTTCCTGCATTTTTGCAATACAGTCCGGTTTATTATCCTCAATACCAAACAATCCTTTGGCATGATCAAACAACTGCAGCACAATACGCATACCTTCAATCAGTTCCTGGGGATTTTCCAGCATACGGCGGTAATCTGCAGTCAGATACGGCTCGCACTCCGCACAGTTTGCAATAATATATTCAATTTTCCCTGGTTCCTTTGGCGACAATTTTACATGAGTCGGAAATCCTGCTCCTCCCATTCCCACAACGCCCGCTTCTTTTACCTTAGCGATAATTTCCTCTTTGGAAAGCGCCGTTATGTCCTGGACCGGAGAAAATTCTGCTTCCTTCATCTCTCCGTCATTCTCAATGATGATCGAATTCACCAGATCTCCCACTGCGCCTCTGCGCGGCTGAATTGCCTTTACCGTACCTGATACGGAAGAATAAATCGGAGCGGATACAAAACCGCCCGCCTCTGCAATCTTCTGTCCACGCAGCACAGAATCACCCACTGCCACTACCGGGTTTGCCGGTGCTCCGATATGCTGTGAAACAGGAAATACCAGTTCACCTTTGGGTAATAGTTCACGTATCGGCTTGTCTTTGGAAAATTCTTTTCCATCGTGCGGGTGAACGCCGCCCTTAAATGTCATGAAACCCATTTTTCGTGCCCCACTTTCTTATAGATTAGTATTACAATTTATCCCTTGTCTCAGCATAGTAGAAACAGGACAAATCATTTTTCTAATTATATCACATTTTATTTCCACTAGTACATACTTTTTGCATTTTTTCGACATAATTCTTTTAAAACAGCGATAAACGCATTCGTTCTTTTTCTGCCTCAGCCGACAGTACAGCCAGGGAGAACAAAGATCTGCGTTGTCTTCCCGGCTGACTTCTGCCGCCATTTTTATTTCACAATTTTAACGCCTGGTTTCTGTCCTTTTTTCTTAAACTTCGCGGCATATTTTTTCTGCATCTTCTTCGGAACTTTTATTTTACATGTTCTATTAATTCCTTTCAGCGCATTCCTGCCGACTTTTTTGAGCGTCCTGGTCTTAATTATAATTTTCTTTAACTTTTTGCATCCTTCAAATGCAGACGCGCCAATCGTTTCTACATTTTTCCCAACCGTAACTGTTGACAGCCGTTTATTGCCTTTTAAGGCTTTTGCCGAAACAGCTTTCACCTGATACGTTATGCCCCGGCGCTTGACCGCTGCCGGAATTACCGCTGTCCGGTAATTCCGGGACGCCGGTTTAAGATAAGTCACCGTGCCGCCTTTGGCTGCTGATTTCGTAACCCTGTACCAGCCTTTTCCGGAACGGAATTTGCTTCCAACTGCCAGAGGTTTTTTCCCGGAACTGCTATTTGCGCCATCATTTTGATTCGTTCCGCCGTCTGGATCCTGCGGCTGATCACCCGGATTTTGATTCGTTCCGCCGTCTGGATTCTGATTCGGCTGATCGTCCGGTTTCTGATTTGGATCATCATCGGGCTGATCGTCCGGTTTCTGATTTGGATCGTCGTCTGGCTGATCATCCGGTTGATCGTCCGGTTTCTGATTTGGATCATCATCGGGATTCTGTTCTGGTTTTTTCTGTAATTCTGAAATTGCTTTTTGCAGATGTTCCAATGCCTTCTGCACATCCGGAAGCGCGGCGTCCGGATGTTCCAGAACCTTTTGCGCCGCTGCCAGTTCGCGCATCACACGTTCATAGGAATCTGCCGTATACTTCTCCTGCTCCGTAAGTCCGGCTTCTGCAATTGCATCTTTCAGATTCTGTATCAATTCCTGGTCTGGCTTTTGCGGTTTTGGCTCAGGTCCCCATGCCCCATCGGCCGTGCTTCGCGGAACCACTGAATCAAGCAGATTTTGCGGCAGTTTACTATAGTTTAAGATTTCAAAATCAGAAGCATTATCATCCGTATCAATAAAACAAATTCTGCGAACGGCCTTGTTTTTTGAAATAATTTCATCGCCTGCCGGATTTAAAAGCGCAGCGCCTTCTACGGGATCTTCGTTTACAGAAACACCGTCTATCTGCGTCTCCCCCTGCATCAGACGCACGCAGTAACGCTTATTGGAAACCGCCAAATCCCAACTGCAATCCGGGCTGGAAATGACAACTGCGTTTTCTCCGCTTTCCTCCCTGGCACACTGTATCAGATAAGAAGATGCAGACGGAATGCTGCCAGAAAGTGCAAATTCTGCGCTCTGTTCGCCTGAAAGGTAGAGGATACGGTATCCCTCTAACGAAATTTCGTTCGGCGTTGGATTATACAGTTCCATAAAACTATGAGAAACTGGCGTACCGCTCTTTCCACCCCCGCCATATACCTGATGGATGATAAGATGCTCATTCTGCGATTCAACCGCTGTCAGAGGCTGTTCCATAACAGCCTCTAATTCCCCGGTCTCTATGCTGCTGGTAACTGTTACAGAAATCTGTTTTCCCAGACAGGACTTTTCCGTCGCATAAAACTGTCCGTTCTCCCCTGCAAGATCTGTACCGTCCGCTTTCCACTGGTAAGAAAGCGTTCCGGTATTATTCGTAGTGCCATCTGCATACAGAATCGCCCCTGAAATGGCGTTGCCGCGAATAGAAATCATACCGGAAAGCTCCTCCGGCTCCGGTTTTGGATTATCTCCCTGTGCTCCCCAGGAACCGTCCGCAAGACTTCTGGGACGATATTTTTCTACCATAGCGGAGTCTGCGCCCTGATAACTGATCACTTCAAAATCTGCCTGATTATTGTCTGTATCAGCAAACGCTTTGCGGCGGATCGCCTTTTGTTTGCTGATCGTTCCGTCTGCCAGAGCCGGCCCCTCAATTGCGGTCTCATTGACAGATACGCCGTCTACCATCTCCTCTTCCTGATACAGTATGATCCGGTAACGTTTATTATCAATATTCTGAGTCCACTCCTGGTCAGACACCTGCAGACGGAGCGTAATCAGCTCCGGCGTCCCCTCGTCCTGCGCTTCACAGCGGACCAGATAAGACGCGTGTGCCGGGATTGCTCCGGTAAGCGCAAGTTTTACTTCCTGCGCTGCCGCACCATTTTTTCCTCCGGACTGATACCCTAATGAACATCCTTCTAAACTGAGCTCTTCATCTGTGGGATTATGCAGCTCAATAAAACTGTGCGATACGGGCGTACCGTCATTTGCACCACCTCCGTATACCTGGTTGATAATGATATGGCCGTCTTTCCATTCCGCCTTAACAACTGCGCCGGTAGCCTCGCTCACCAGGCTTCCGGTTTCTATGGAACAGGTGATTTCCACAGTTATGCATTTTCCTTCCTCCGCGTCTGTCAGCAGATATGTTTGCGCATTTGCCCCGGCAATCGCCGCACCGTCCGCTTTCCACTGATAAGAAAGAGAACCTGTGTGATTGGATGCGCTAAGCTCTGCTTTTAACTCAGAGCCTACCCGCGCCCGCCCGCTAATCGTAACCACGCCCGTAAGAGGCTCTGCCTGCACGTCCTTTGTAAAGGCTGCATAATCGGTAACCGTTCCCCCTGACAATAACGCGCCGGACGCATTCATTGCCCTTACCTGGACGATATTTACAGCCTCTTTTGTTTTGTCCAGATAGCGGTCCTCTGCCGTGTAAACCGCTTTTCCTCCAGATACATCTGCCGTACCCGCCAGAATGCCATTGATATAAAATCCAACTTTTTTTGCCAGACTGCTCGTCACGTCAGCCGTATATGTAGTGGATGTTGCTCCGCCTTTGTCTACAGTCACAGAAATCTGGCCGGAGGCACTGTACCTGCCCAGAGAATTTAACAGTACATCCAGAGACGCAAACTGCCGGTCCATCCAGTTCAAACGGTTCTTTAGATAGGTACGCAGCCGCTCCGCCTCTGTCACAAAGGGAGAACGCCTCTGTAAATATCCCGCATTATAATTCGCTTCCCCGGACTCTTTTAGATATACAATGTCCTGGTCAATAATTCCTCCGGTTTTCACAATGTTCTCAAAATTCTGGCGGTTTTTGTGATAACACTCATACATCTTCTGCACAAAATAAGGATCTCCGATTAAGTAACGATACCAGGACTCGCTTTGCGCGCCCTGCCCGGCAGTTAAAACCATCCAGACGCTGTAATTCCCGGTTTCCCCGGCACTGACCAGACTGTTTGACGTCCAGTCCATATCCCATACCGGGCCAATCATCAGTTTGCTGTCCAGATCTTTGTACATATAGGTACTTTTTTTCATGGTTTCTGTGTTCCAGTAAAATTCATTCAGCACCAGGTAATTTACCAGAGAATCCAGATCAGCCAAATCCGTATAATGTTTTTTCTCCCCTGCATATTCCGTGTAAAAATCCCCCGCATGGACGCTGTTTTCTACTGCCTGAATATAATTTTTCGCAGAATTGAATAATGTCGTGTTCGTATTGGCAAATTCCGGACTTTTAAACATCATCGGCTGATTATAACTGGTTCTGAATTTTGATACTTCATCGTAATATTCATCCAGCTCAAACAGAAATCCTCCGGACACATTGACGCTCCCGTCTGCATTCTTTGGAATATCTGTAAAATAATCTGAAATTTGATACGTCCTGCCCTGATACGTTACGCTGCCGCTGGTGATCCACTGCAGATGCTCGTTTAAATAATCTTCAAAAGTATCGAGAGCTTCTCCCGTGATATTCTCCTGTTTTCCAATGGCCTTGGCCACATCTCCCGCCAGATCTTCCCAGTCATAAATATTAACGCGGCTTTTATCCACGCGGACATTGCCCACCAACTGGTAATTTCCGGCATAGACGCCGTTTAAAATCAATTCCACATGCGTTGATTTCAAATGAGGCGCGATGCCCATTTCACCCGCTAAATCATACGAAGTTGTATTGCGGATCAGAGACTCGTCCATATAATTTGCCAGAAGCGCCCAATGCTTGCTTGTCCCAAAGCCGAGAAGATCGGTCTTCTTATCCAGCTTGATCTTATACGGCAGTTTATTAAAACCGGTATTCCAGGTACTGTTCCCGCGTCCGCGTATGGAAATCCCGCCGTCATACAACGCCGTTGTCCCGCTGTTAAAAGTATCGTTTCCCTGCACGCGCATCGTGGCATCCTTATACTGCGTTTTGCTGGTGATTCCATAACCGTCCGCAGTATCAATATACACCACGGGAAGCTTGCTGCAATATATGCTCTTTTCATCTACCAAAGCGCCGTTCAGCGACGCCTTTACCGTAATCCATTTGTTTAAATCTGAGATTGCCGGCGTATAGGACGCACGGTCACTGACCGCTTTGCCGGACACATCCCAGGAATAGGAAAACGAAGCTCCCGCAGGCGCATGTTCTACAAATGCGGTCATCGCCACGCCTGGTTTTGCATACTCCTGATCCACAGAGAGCCTCAGATTGGAACGCACGGTCACTTCTATGCTTTTTGTCCGCCCGGAAATTGAAGTAACCGCTGTCAGCGTCACATTGGTATCCGCAAGCGTTTCTGCTACTGTGGCAGTCCCGCTTTCACTGTCAATGGAAATTATGTCAGAGTCTGAACTTGTCCAGTGAATCTCTTCCTCCCCTTCCTCTGACAAAAATGTAAGCGGAAGCGTAAAGTTTTTGGTTACAGAAAACGCCGAATCTCCCTCTGCAAACTGCGGCAGGGGAATTGGCGTAACAACTTTTCCTTCGCCAATGACCGGCATCAATGTCCCTTTATAAATTGTCCAGTAATCGGCTCCCAGAGCTTTTACCGTTGCTTCGCTTGCAAGCTCTGCTTCTGAAACAGCGGTCGACGCGCCAAAATCTTTGCCTTTGCCCGCTATGTAATAACAATTCGATATATTTGCTTTGTTGGCTTCTGCTCCTACGGAATCGCTGTAACCGTTAATTGCATAGCCGGCCGCCCCCTTAAAAGTAACCGCGCCCACATTCACACTGGAAGACAGCGCGCCGATCGTTCCCTGTTGATGGATTCTTCCGAGGATTCCCCCACAGCGCTCCCAGACAGTTGATACCGCAGAATCTACCGTCACAGACGCCGCGTTATACAGATTTGTCATATGCACGGCAGCGCTGTTTGTCCTCGTCTGTCCGACAACGCCGCCCACGCCAATCAGATCGCCATTGCTGCTGCCCTTCACCTGAATATCTCCGCTCATTACCGCAATATTGTCAATCCTGGCATATCCGTTTACATCCCCGGAAAGCACGCCAACCGTATCCCCTCCGCCAAGTGTATGTACAATTGATACATTTGTGAAATTAATATTTTTCACTTCCGCATAATCTGAAGCCGTATCGCTGCCAATCATGGCAAACAGACCCGAAACATTCTTGCTCTGCCCGCTGCTGCTGCCATTATACTGAATCGTAAGTCCGTCAATCACATAACCCGCGCCGTCGAATGTCCCGGAAAATACGCGCTCTCCGCTTACCAGCGCATATTCCGGCCCGCACGCCCCTCCAATCGGCGTCCAGCTTCCCGCGCCGCTCAGATCAAGATCTGCCGTCAGCACATAATCCCCGTCCATAGGATATCCGGCATCTTTGCCAATTTTTGCCAGATCTGAGGCGCTGGCAATTGGAATTACCCCCGTCTCCCCTTTCACTTCCATAGTCCCTCCAGGCGTCCCCACTCCGCCAAAACTAATCGCCAAAGACAGCGCCAGGCTGACTGCCTTTTTCCAAAACCGTTCCCTCCGTTTTTGCTCCATACCTCCTCCATTCTCTGCACACTCTGCAGTTTTGTATTTTATATTCATTTTAACATGAGTTCCAGGATATGTATACCGCCAACAGACTGTATTTCAGCTTATCTGTATATTTCTTCAAATTCTTAAGAACTGAACGAACATATACCGCACGAAAATAAAAAATACAAATTATCCGTGAAAACTTCAGTAAATATACCTTTTATCAATTTCTGGAAATATACGAAAAAATATACTATAATAAAAAGCAGTCATCACATTTTTATTATAGAAACATGGAGAAACCTATGAAAATACTGAAAAAACAGATAAACCTTCCTTGCGACGCTCCCATCATTGAGACATGTTTTACAGATTCTTCTCTTTTCATTGATATTGAAACCACCGGATTTTCGCGAACAAATACACATGTCTATCTGATTGGCTGTGCAGCAAAGCGGGAATATATGACAGAACTTACCCAGTTTTTTGCAGAAACCCCCAATGAGGAACGACAAATCCTCTGCGCATTTTTGGAATTTTCCTCCCAATATAAACAAATCATTTCCTTTCATGGAACGGGATTTGACATACCTTATCTCAAAGAACGCTGCGCCTTATACAATCTTACGCATTCTTTAGATAACATATCCCATTTCGATATTTATCACAAACTTTCGCCGTTTAAATCTATTCTTAAATTAGAAAACCTGAAACAAAAATCTCTGGAACAATTTGCAGACGTGGGAAGAGAAGACCAATATTCAGGCGGCGAGCTGATTGAACTCTACCTGGATTATACAAAACATCCCTCAAAAGAACAGGGCGCATTGCTTTTGCTTCACAATTATGAGGATCTGCTGGGAATGATAAAGATTCTTCCACTTCTGGCTTATCCTGAATTTTTTGCAGGACAGTTTGAAGTGATTTCTTATGAGGAACGTGTCTGCAAAACCTGTGATTACCAGCAGGCAAAGGAACTGATTCTGACTCTTTCTCCCGCATACCCTCTGCCAAAACATATTTCCTGCAGCAATGAAAATATTTATCTCACTGCCTCCGAACATCTGGCAAAACTGAAGCTTCCTGTATATCAGGGAGAGCTGAAACATTTTTATCCCAATTACAGGGAATACTATTATCTTCCCCATGAAGACCGCGCCATTCATAAAAGCGTCGCCCTTTATGTGGACAGGAACTTTCGTACAAAAGCCAAAACTTCCACTTGCTATATCCGGAAAACAGGTGATTTTCTGCCCCAGTATCTGGAACTCAACACCCCCTGTTTTAAAGAGGAATACTCCGGCAAGGTCAGTTGGTTTGAGCTGACGAACGATTTTCTGGCGTCATCAGAACGGTTGAAAAACTATGCCCTGCACATCCTGACATGGCTCTCTAAAATACGATAATTATCTTTCTCAAAGACGAAAGAAACCAGTCCTTCCCTTGTGGGAACAGACTGGTTTCTCTCATATACTTTTGTGTGCTAATTCTTCTGGAAAAAGAATGACTGCATCCTGTTATAATTCAGATCTTTATAATTCATAATCTGCTCTGTACTTCCGATAAATAAAATTCCCTGATTTGCCAAAGCAGCATTAAATTTTCTGTAAATCTCTTCTTTTGCTTCCTCTGTAAAATAAATCAGTACATTCCTGCACACGATCAAATGACATCCAGTGGGGTAAGGATCTTTCAGCAGATTATGCTCCTTAAACTCCACCTGGCGTTTAATCTCATTGGAAATCTGGTAAGAATTTCCAATCTGGGTAAAATATTTCTTCTTAAATTCAGGGGGAACGGCTGCAATACTTTTCTCATTGTAAAGTCCCATACGCGCTTTATCCAGCACCTGCTTATCAATATCTGTTGCCGTAATTTTAATCTGATTAAGCGGAAGATGCTTAGACAACGCCATCACCAGAGAATATGGCTCGTCTCCAGTGGAACATGCCGCACTCCAAATCTTCAGATTTTTGCCAAACTTTTTAATTAATGCAGGAAATACTTCCTTATCCAAAAGCTGCCATTGTTCCGGATTCCGATAAAATTCTGATACATTAATTGTCAGAAAATTGACAAACTGCTCAAACTTCTCCTTATCCTTCTTAATCAATGCCACATAATTCTTATAACTGTCAATCTTATTCTTAGAAATAAGGGTCTCAATCCTGCGCTTCATCTGCTTTTCTTTGTAAGAATTCAGATCTATTTTAGTTAACCCAAAAATATCTTTTTTGAACTCTTCATACCCATTCATGGCAAATTCCTCTATTCTTCTACGTTTTCCCCTTCTTCCTGCGCATCCTCTGCCGCATGAAGCAATACCTTGATGCTCAGGCTGATTTTCTTTTCTTCTTCATTAAAGTCAACAATTTTTGCTTCAATTTCCTGACCGATATTCAGGACGTCTGCCGGTTTCTCCACATGTTCTCTGGAAATCTGAGATACATGGAGCAGCGCGTCCACACCCGGAGCCAGTTCAACAAAGGCGCCGAAATCTGTCATCCTGGCAACTACGCCTGTTACAATATTGCCCACTGCGTACTTCTCAGCCGCATCTTTCCAGGGATTTTCATCTTCAAATTTCATACTCAATGCAATCTTTTTCTCATTGATATCTTTGATAAATACTCTTACCACATCTCCGACTTTGAATACCTTCTTGGGATTCTCAACTCTTCCCCAGGACATCTCGGAAATATGCAGTAACCCGTCTGCTCCGCCAAGGTCAATAAACGCTCCAAAATCTGTAATATTCTTAACGGTTCCCTCAAGAACGTCGCCCACGCGGATTCTCTCAAACAATGCTTTCTGAAGTTCTTCCTTCTTCGCAAGCAGAAGCTGCTTTCTGTCGCCGATAATTCTTCTTCTGCGGGGATTAAACTCTGTAATTACAAATTCAATTTCCTGATCCTTATATTTTCCAAGATCCTTCTCGTATGTATCAGACACAAGACTTGCCGGAATAAAGATTCTGGCTTCATCAATTACAACGCTTAAGCCGCCTTCCAATACCTGCACCACTTTTGCAGTCAGTACCTCCTGGGTGTTAAATGCTTCTTCCAGCTTCTTATTTCCCTTTTCAGCAGCAAGACGTTTGTAAGTCAGCATTACCTGTCCTTCTCCGTCATTCACTTTCAGAACTTTTGATTCCATAGTGTCGCCTACAGAAACTACAGTAGTCAAATCAACGTTCGGTTCGTTTGTATACTCATTCCGGGTAATGATTCCATCGGATTTGTAACCAATATTCAAGATGATCTCGTCTGGTTTCACATCAATAACGGTACCTTCGACTACCTCTCCATTCCTTATTGTTTTAAATGATTCATCCAACATTTGTTCAAAACTCATTTCTGACATTTTTTTGAACCTCCTCAATAATTTTGTTTGGGGTAGAAGCCCCTGCGGTAATACCTACGCTATTAATGGACTGTAGTTCAGACAAATCCAAATCTCCCAGTGTCTGTATATAGCAAGTATTTTCACATTCTTTTTTACATATTTCAAATAACTTTTGCGTATTGGAACTGCTCTTCCCGCCGACCACAATCATAGCGTCCACTTCACTGGCAATCTTCTTCGCCTCATTCTGCCGTTCCTGGGTGGCATTGCAAATAGTATTCAAAACAATTATATCATAACCTTTTTTCTCAAAAATTTCAACTAATTCTTGAAATTTCTTGTTGTTAAATGTCGTCTGCGATACGACACAGACTGTTTTTTCCTCTCCCAGAACAAATTTCTCCGCTTCTTCTGCCGTAGAAATTACGCTCGTCCCCGAAGGATTGCCGCTCCATCCCTTAATTCCTTCCACTTCCGGATGATTTTCATTTCCGATAATCACCACATGACAGTCCTGACTGCTGTATTTTTCCACAATCCTGTGAATTTTACGTACAAACGGACAGGTCGCATCCACATAAGGAATCTGTTCCCCGTTCAACAGGTCATAAATACGTTTCCCTACTCCATGAGAACGTATGACAACTGTTCCATCCCTGCAGTTTTTCAATTCTTCTTCTGTTTCCACTACGCAAACGCCCTTTTCCTGCAAATCCTTCACCACTTCTTCATTGTGAATGATCGGACCGAAGGTATAAATCTTCCCTTCCTTCTTCCGCGTCTGCATGTAAACAGTATCCACCGCACGCTTAACGCCAAAACAGAAACCTGCGCTTTTTGCCAGAATTACTTCCATATGATACAAATTCCTCTCTGTCAATATCGGCTGTTTTCGGCTGTCTTACAACCCCTTTACCGATTTTTCCTGGATTTTTTTATCTGATGTTTCCCTTACAAGCTTTAAAATTTCATTTACAACCTCCTCAATTCCCATAAAGGAACTGTCAATCAGCACGGCGTCCTCTGCCTGTCTTAAAGGAGAAATCTCCCGGTTCATGTCCTGTTCGTCCCGCAAACGGATATCTTTACATATCTGCTCCAGCTCACAGACTGCGCCTTTTTCCTGCAGTTCCAGAAATCTGCGTTTTCCCCTGGTTTCCACGCTCGCCGTAAGATATATTTTTACCTGCGCCTGCGGCAGCACACAGGTTCCGATATCTCTGCCATCCATAATCAGGTCGGTGGAGGCAGCCATTTCCCGCTGAAGCTGCGTCAATTTCTGCCTTACTTTGCCGTAAGCGCTGACGGTGGACGTGACTTTGCCAATCTCTTCGGTTCGTATAAAACTATTTACATTTTCTCCATTTAAAAATACCTGCTGCTCGCCATGTTCGCTGGAAATAGTCACTGTGATCTCGTCACAGGCTGCGCTGACTGCTCCTTCATCTTCCGGGGCAATTCCTTTTCTCAAAAAATATAATGCCATCGCACGGTACATGGCTCCCGTATCCACATAGATATAAGACAATTCTTTCGCCACCCGTTTCGCTATGGTGCTTTTGCCCGCACCTGCAGGGCCATCAATCGCTATATTAAACGCCATATAGTTCCTCCATCCTGTTTCTGCTTTTATCTGATGCTGTCTCCGGCCAGATATCCGGTAGACCAAGCAATCTGTAAATTAAATCCTCCTGTCAGAGCGTCCAGATCCAATACTTCCCCGGCAAAATATAATCCCTGTACCAGCCTGGACTCCATGGTTGAAGGATTGAGTTCCCTGACATTAACGCCTCCTCTGGTAACGATCGCTTCATTAAAATCGCGAAAGCCAGACAACGTCAGAGGAAACGCTTTGATCAGGCGGACAAAACGCTGCCGTTCTTCTTTTGTAATTTCATTCACCTTCTGCTCCGGATGAATGCCGCTTCTATCTATGATCGCTGGTATCAGTTTTGCCGGAAACAGTTTCTGAACTGCATTTTTAAACTGACGGTTCTGATTCTCCTGAAAATCACGTAATATACGTTTGTCCAATTGCTCCTCTGACAACGCGGGTTTCAGATCAATATCCAAAGACAATGGCAGATCTTCCATATAGTCGTTCACCACGCCGCTGGCGCTGAGGATCAACGGCCCGCTGACGCCATAGTGGGTAAAAAGCATTTCTCCAAATTCTTCATATAAGAGCTTTTTATTTTTGCGTATATATATTTTTATATTCTTCAATGACAGGCCCTGTAATTCCCTGACCCATGGCTCTAACACCTCGAAAGGCACTAAAGAAGGCCTGGGCTTTTTTACGGTATGCCCCAACCGTTCCGCAAATTTATACCCGTCTCCATCAGACCCGGTAGATACGTAAGAACAGCCTCCTGTGGCAATAATCACCGCTTCCGCGTCAATGGATTCTCCATCTTTCAGGCGTACTCCGGCAATGCTCTGTTCCTTTTCCAAAATCTCCGTTACCTGCGCAAAAAGCCGCACCTTTACGCCTTTTTGCTTCATCGCCCGCTGCAGCGTCTGTATCACATCCGAGGAATGGTCTGACTGCGGAAACACGCGCTCTCCCCGCTCCGTTTTCAGGGCAAGTCCATGATTTTGGAAAAAATCCATCACCTGCCAATTACTGAACGTATAAAAAGCGCTGTATAAAAATTTCCTGTTGCGAAGCACATGTTTAAATAAATCTTCTGTATCACACGCGTTGGTAATATTACATCTTCCCTTTCCGGTGATGTAAATTTTCTTCCCCAGTTTCTCATTTTTTTCCAGCAGCAGCACCTGATGTCCTTTTTCGGCTGCCTGAATTGCCGCCATCATTCCCGCCGCACCGCCGCCGATAACAATCACTTTTTTCATGTACCGCTCTCTTTCCGTTCCTTTCCGTTATAACGCATTTTAACGGAATCGTCAATATAATCAATCTCATCTTTGCCATAGATCTGATACTCTTCCCAGACCTGTTCCAATAATTCCAGATTCTCTACCACCTTTTTCTGCCGTTTCATACAGACAGCCATAATCAGCGCATTGGTAACGCTTAAGGGAGCCACCAGAGAATCCACTATGGAAGACATATCGCTATGCGCAATGAGATTGCAGGAAGAATAGAGATTCATCGGAGAATGCACGCTGTCCGTAAGAGTGATTACCTTAGCGTTCCGGCTGTTGGCAAATTCCATCGCTTTCAGGGTGCGCATGGAATATCTGGGGAAACTGATGCCGATAATTACGTCTTCCTTACTGATATGCAGCATCTGCTCAAAAAGCTCACTTGAATTGGTCGTATGCAAAAGCTGCACATGCTCTGTCATCAAATGCAGATAAAAAGCCAGAAATTCCGCAATAGGCGCACAGCTTCGGATTCCTATCACATAAATCCTTCTGGCTTTTAAAATAGTTTCCACTGCAAGTTCAAAAATTTGTTCATCAAGCGTCTGCAGTGTCTTCTGAATACGGTCTGCGTCTGACTGAAGTACCGTTGCCAGAATCTCAGACTGAGAGATTCTCCCATATACATCTTCCATCCGCTGTACGGAATTTAACTTTCCCCGGACCAGCTCCGCAAGCGCCTGCTGAAACTGAGGATAACCTTTGTAACCTAAATGCATGGCAAAACGGATCACCGTAGATTCACTGACTCCCACCATTTCTCCCAACTTTTCTGCCGTAAGAAATACTGCTTTGTCGTAATTGTCTATAATATAAGCCGCCAACAGCTTCTGTCTCTTACTTAATACCGAATAACGCTCATTAAGCCTGTTCATTAAATCACTGGCACTGCTCATGTTCTGTGGCTTCCTTCCTGCTTCTGTGATACAGAAAAGATACTGTCCAAAAGAACAGTATCTTTTCTCATTATTAGATGCATTCCTTTAGACCGGATAAGCTCCGTTCTTTGTATCTGCAACTGACGCATCCACTTTTGTCTGTTGTGCCTCCCTGTACTTGAAGAACTCAGTAGCAACCTGCGGAAACAGCGCGTAGGAAAGAACATCTTCATCCTGCTGTTTCCATTGTTTCATTTCTGCCTCAATCTTATGCAGTTCAGGCTCTAAGAGATCCGCATATCTGCAGGTAATGGCATTTTTCTTATCTTTACCCAGAACCTTATCAATAACTTCCGGATTAAACGGCTTCACTGTCTGGCCATATTTTCCGAGAAGTACGTCTTTCGTCTCTTTCGTGGCAACTTTATAACGTTCTCCCATTAATACGTTGAATACGGCCTGCGTACCAACAATCTGGGAAGACGGCGTAACTAATGGCGGCTCGCCCAGATCCTTGCGCACGCGTGGAATTTCTTCCAGCACATCCATATATTTGTCTTCTGCGTTCTGCTCTTTTAACTGTGACACCATGTTGCTGAGCATACCGCCCGGCACCTGGTATAACAAAGTCTGGATATCCACTCCCAGTACCTTGGGATTCAAAAGACCGCTCTTTAATGCTTCTTCTCTCATTGGACGGAAATAATCTGCAATTTCTTTTAACAGCATCTGATCAAATCCCGGATCCAGAGGTGTTCCGCGGAACGCCTCTGCCATAACCTCTGTCGCAGGCTGGCTGGTTCCCAGTGCAAATGGAGACATTGCCGTATCAATAATATCGCAGCCGGCTTCCACTGCCTTCATATAAGTCATAGAAGCAACGCCGGAAGTATAATGCGTATGAAGTTCAATCGGAAGTTTGGTTGCTTTTTTCAAAGATTTCACCAGCTCTTCAGCCTTATAAGGCGTCAACAGACCCGCCATATCCTTGATACAGATTGAGTTCGCTCCCATATCTTCTATCTTCTTAGCCATATCGGTCCAATATTTCAATGTATAAGCGTCTCCCAATGTATAGGAAAGCGCAACCTGTGCATGTCCTTTTTCCTTATTGGTAGCCGTCACTGCCGTCTGAAGGTTTCTCAAATCGTTCAGACAGTCAAATATACGAATAATATCTATTCCGTTTGCAATGGATTTCTGTACAAAATACTCCACCACATCGTCTGCATAAGGACGATATCCCAGAATATTCTGTCCACGGAACAACATCTGCAGTTTGGTTTTCTTAAATCCTGCTTTTAACTTTCTCAAACGCTCCCATGGATCTTCTTTTAAGAAACGCAAAGATGCATCGAACGTCGCTCCACCCCAGCATTCTACGGCATGATAGCCTACCTTATCCATTTTATCAATAATCGGCAGCATCTGTTCTGTTGTCATACGTGTGGCAATCAGAGACTGATGTGCATCCCGCAATATGGTTTCTGTAATTTTAACTGGTTTCTTGTTAGCCATAATCTGCACCAAGCCTCAGGTGAAAATATATGCATTTTCATTTGAGGCGCAAACACAAAGGGTGAAAGATGTGTTTGCATATTTTTCCTTTCTTCGTTTATTTTTTCTCTCACCCTTTTCTTCTATTAAATTCCAAAGATTGCCATAAACACACCTGCTGCTACCGCAGTACCGATCACGCCCGCAACATTGGGACCCATTGCATGCATCAGCAGGAAATTGGTAGGATCTTCTTCCGCTCCCACTTTCTGAGATACACGGGCTGCCATAGGTACGGCTGATACGCCTGCGGAACCAATCAGCGGATTAATCTTGCCTCCGGTAACTTTACACAGTATCTTACCGAATAATACGCCGGCTGCAGTACCGAACATAAATGCAATCAGACCAAGCGCTACAATCTTCAAAGTTGTGATATTCAGGAATGCTTCTGCACTGGTGGTTGCTCCTACAGAAGTTCCCAGTAAAATAACCACGATATACATCATCGCATTGGAAGCAGTCTCAGACAACTGGCGAACCACACCAGATTCACGGAACAGGTTACCCAGCATCAGCATACCTACCAGAGGAGCCGTGGTGGGAAGAAGAATACATACCACTGACGTAACTACAATCGGGAATAAGATCTTCTCAAGTTTGGACACGGGTCTTAAATTCTGCATCTTAATTCTGCGTTCTGCCTTCGTTGTAAATAATTTCATAATTGGGGGCTGAATAATCGGTACCAATGCCATGTATGAATATGCCGCCACCGCAATAGGTCCCATCAGTCCGGTTTGTCCTAATTTACCGGCAAGGAATATGGAAGTCGGTCCGTCTGCACCGCCGATGATGGACACGGCCGCCGCTGCCTTATCATTGAATCCCAGAAGAATTGCCATGAAATAAGCGCCGAAAATACCAAACTGTGCTGCCGCTCCCAGCAGGAAACTGATCGGATTTGCAATCAAAGGACCAAAGTCTGTCATGGCTCCAACACCCATAAAAATCAGGGAAGGAAGGATCGACCACTCATCCAGACTATAGAAATAATAAAGTAAACCACCTACGCCGTTACTGGTCTCTTCCGGGGATGCAATAATATCCGGATAGATATTTACCAGCAGCATACCAAACGCAATCGGAACCAGCAGCAGAGGCTCAAATCCTTTTTTGATTGCAAGAAACAGAAAGATAAATGCAACCAAAATCATCACATAATTGCCCCAGGTCAGGTTAAAGAATGCTGTCTGATGCAGGAGGTTAGATAAAGTTTCTCCTACGTAACTCATATTTTACCTCCAAAAAATTAATTGTTCATGGTTGCCAGTAATGCGCCTGCTTCCACAGACTGCCCTACCGTTACATCAATACTGGCAACAGTTCCGTCTTCCGGCGCTACCACAGGGGTTTCCATTTTCATAACTTCCAATACCAGAATCGTATCGCCGCGTTTTACAGCATCTCCGGATTTCTTGTCAACGCTGAATACCTTTCCTGCCGCGCCGGCCTCGATTTTTACATTTCCTGCGCCGCCGGATGATGCCGGAGCCGCCGCGGGAGCTGCCGGAGCTGCTGCGGGAGCCGCTGCTCTTACGGGAGCTGCTGCGGGCGCAGCGCCGCCTGCTCCATTTTCTTCTACAGTAACATCATATACGTTGCCATTTACAGTAATTGTATAACTTTTCATTTTTATTTCCTCCTGAATATTCTCTTATCTTCTTTTGATGGAACGCACTACAAAATCACTTGTAGAAGTTCCGGTAGATACAGCAATCGCTGCCGCTATCACTGCCGTCAGTTCCAAATCGTCCTGTGCCTGTACAACCGGAGTAGGCGCAGGCGCCGGGGTCGGAGCTGCCTTGGGCAGATCCGCTACTGCATTTGCCTTTTTCTTTTCTTCCAGATATGGGAAAATCTTAAATCCATAAATAATCAGACTGATAAGAATAAGGACTGTAAACACTACGCCCATACCCATTAAGGTATTTAAAGCGGCATTTGTCATCTTCTCACCTAATGTCTGTACTGCCTCTACTCCGATATCTTCAAGCTCCATATTATAATACTGATATACATAGCTTAACAGAACCGGACGTTTCTCATAAATAATCTTCTGTTCACAGGTCAATGTCTTACCGGACTTTGTAATGGTAAACTCACCTAATTCTACAAATTCTCCGACATCTTTCATTGCCTCTTCCCAGCGGATGAGCAGATTCGTCTGTCTTATAATCTCTTCGATATCTTTCTCAGTAGCTGTGGGGGCCAGAGACAGAATGTATGCTTTTTTCTGAACATCCGTCATATCTTCCATGGCAAGATAGACCTGCTTCTGCTCATCCGGCATCTCCTTGAGAGACTCCACAGTTCCTTCGCATGTCTGTTTTAATTCGTCATAGGAATGACCGTTATAATCCACTGTTGTAGGATCCGCTTCTCCACATGCTGTCAGTCCGAGTACGATAAGACACATACTGATCATCAGCAATATTTTCTTTTTCATAAACTTCACCTTTCTACTTTGCTGTATGTTTTCTAACCGGCGCACCCGTTCCTTTGGTGTAGAGCATTTCGAATGCAGCCACCGCATATTTCCTGGTATCTTCCGGTGCAATAATCAAATCAACCTGTCCACGTCTGGCTGCTGTCTGAACAGACGACTGTAATTCTTCATATGCCTTTTTCTTCTCTGCAATCACTTTCTCAGATTCACCGTCATACATAATCTTAGCCGCCTGCGCTGCGTCCATCATACTGATCTTGCTTCCCTCCCATGCGTAAACAAGATCCGCTCCGATAGATTTGCTGTTCATCATCACATAAGCGCTTCCGTATGCATTGCCGATGATTATATTCACCTTCGGCACAGTAGCCCCTGCAAACGCTGTTGTCATACGCGCCATTGCCTTGGCAAGATTCTTCTCAGAACACTCTGTGGCCACAAATCCCTCCACATTCGTCAGGGACAATACCGGGATATCAAAGGCATCGCAGAAATTAATAAATTCTGCCGCTTTATTACATCCTTTGGATGAAAGCGCAGCTTCGAAGCTCTCTGCCTTCTCCCCCTTCTCGTCATATACTGCGGAAGCATTTGCCACCGCTCCTACAGTCATGCCGTTGAGCTTAATAAAACCAGTTACCATATTTCTGGCAAAATCTTTTTTGGTCTCAATAAACAAATTGCCGTCTGAAATATTAGCAAGAAGCAGTCTGGTGTCTTCTTTGCATCCGGCAAGATTCTCGCAGACACGGTTCAGATCATCCACGCATTCGTCTTCTCTGCCGCATTCTGCATTGTTGCCCGGAATTACGCAGACAAGCTGGCGGATTGCCGCCAGAATCTCTTCCGTAGTTCCAACTCCATCAATACATCCGTTATTACCGCCCTGGAACGCGGCGCAGGCAGTATCGCATTTTCCCGTATGGTTCCCTTTAATAGCGTTGGGAGAGTTCACAAACATCCTGCCCTTTTCTTTTTCCACAAAGGCAAAATCACTCAATGCCGGAACCACAGCCAACCCGCCTCCGCAGGTGCCAAACACTGCGGAAATCTGCGGAATCACGCCGCTTGCTGCTACCTGGCTGGCGTAAATTTCGCCAAAACCATGCAAAGCGTCTACGGATTCCTGCAAACGCATACCTGCACAGTCAATCAGACCAATGACCGGCGCTCCCATCTTCATTGCCATATCGTAAACCGCGGCAATTTTCTTACTGTGCATCTCACCAATCGTTCCATTCAGCACGGAAGCATCCTGACTGTACACGTATACCAGATTTCCATCAATCAAACCATATCCGGTGATAACTCCATCCGACGGCGTCTTTGACTGACTCAAATCAAAATCTGTACTTCTTGCAGTTACCAGAGCACCGATTTCCATAAAACTTTTTTCATCGAGAAGACCGGCGATTCTCTGTCTTGCTGAGTTCGTAGAATTACTCATTACTTAAACCTCCATCATGTATTTTTAAAATTTAAAAAAATTTTCTTCCAATTGTAATTGTATCGCTTTTAACAGTTTTTTTCAATAGATATTTACATAATTCTGCTAATTTTTTCACTATTTTGCCGCTGCATCGCCGTGAAACTCCTGTTCCATAAAAAACAGCTTTAAAAGATAATCCCAATACCAGGAAGATTCCTGCTTCTTTACCGTTTTTCCGGCGCAGATTGGAATTTCCGCGATCTGCCGTTCTCCCAGATAGTAGCGCACGCTTCCCACCTTCTGCCCTGCCTCCACAGGAGCCGCCAATGTCTCCGGAATATCATAGATGGTCTTTATTTCTTCATCCGCACGCTTAAGCACTACAAGCTGTTCTTCTGCAATCTCCAGCGGCAGCGTTACATCCTGGTAAAGTCTGCCGTTCTCCGGCTCTGCATCCAACACGCTCACCGGTGAAAATGTTTTGCCATACTCATATACGTCCGTCTTCTGATACTGCTCAAGCCCATAATTCATCAATACTTTGGTATCCGCCCATTTATAAGTCTTGCTATTTGGCCAGCCGCAGGCAAGCAGCGCTACCACAAAGGTCCGGTCTTCCCGTCTCAGCGCCCCTACATAACAATACCCCGCATTCCCGGTAAATCCGGTTTTGCCAGACAACGCCCCCTCCATCATCTGCAAAAATGCATTGTGATTGTTGCAGCTATAAGACTTCGTCCCTTTCAGATTCGTAAACTGATGGCTCGCGGTTCTGGTAATTTCCAGAAAAGCTTCATTTTTAATGCAATAGCTCATAATTGTTGCCAGGTCTTCCGCCGTCGTGCCGTGTACGCCCGCCTCGTTCTGCCCGTCCAGTCCATTGGGCGTAATAAAATATGTATCTTTGCAGCCAAGTTCCTTTGCCTTCCGGTTCATTTTTTCGGCAAATTGTTCCACGCTTCCGGCGATATGTTCTGCAATTGCCACGGCTGAATCATTATGGGATTCCAGCATCAGGGAGTACAAAAGATCCTTCAGCCGGAACGTATCGTCTGCGGTCATTCCAAGACGTACTTTGGGCATGGAGGCCGCATAGCTGCTGACTTTCACTTCAGCATCCAGATCTCCCTGTTCCAGGGCAAGAATACAGGTCATAATTTTAGTCGTACTGGCATTCGGCAGATGCTCGTAACCATTTTTCTCGTAAAGCACCCTTCCGCTGTCGGCATCCATCAAAACTGCCGATTTGGCATACAGGGTAAGATCGGGCTGAGGCAAGGCTGCCGCCTGATGTTCGCCCGCATTCCCCGCAGATGACTGCAATGGAACTTTTTCTTCCTGCCTTTCAAGGTTTTCCGCTGAAATAATACATCTGCTGCCTGCTCCTATCAGCGCACACAGCGCAAAAAGCAGGATACGGCTGCCGAATCCTGCTTTTTTCCAACGTTTGTACTTTTTTTGCAGCTCCTGTTCTCTCCTGTTTCCTTTCTGATGGCAAATTATCTGCAGATTAGCGATTTTCATAAACGTCTTTTCACTTCCGCTTCCTGATTTCCCTTCATTATATGAGAAATCTGACGTTTTATGTATAGATTAAGACAACGTTTATACATTCAGTTTGAGATTCATCTCCTCCTCTGCCTGCTGCCGGAATTCCTCCATCTGATCCTGATTCAGTACGGGAAGTTCTTCAATAGACTGAACGCCGAAGCTGCGAAGAAATTCTTCTGTTGTCCCAAAAAGAAGAGGCCGTCCGGGGGCGTCCAGCCTTCCCAATTCACAGACCAGATTATATTCTACCAGTTTATTGACGGCATGGGCACAGGACACCCCCCGGATTTTTTCAATCTCAAGACGGGTAATCGGCTGCTTATAAGCGATAATGGATAACGTCTCTAAGAGGACGTCTGTCAGTACATGCTGTCTGGGCTGTTTTGCAACTTTTATGAGGTATTCATACAGTTCTTTTTTCGTACACATCTGAACTGCGTCCCCGATTTCCATAATCTGAATTCCCCGGTCTTCCTGCTCATACCGCTCTGTCATCCGGCGTACGAGCTTGCGCACCTGCTCTGTTTCCAGCTCCAGAGCTTCCGCCAGCCTCGTGATCTCTACTGTATCCCCCATAGTAAAGAGGATTCCTTCTATGATTGCCTGATATTGTTCTGCCTTCATATACGCTCCATTCTGTTTTTGCCCTGTCATGCCGCAATTTTTGATTCTATGAGAATATCGTCAAATATGTATTCCTGAGAAATCAGGATCTTTCCCGTTTTCATCAGTTCCAAAATGGATAAAAATGTAACGATGACTTCCATTTTCGTGCTCTGCGTTTCCAGAATCCCGCGAAAACTGAAACGCTGATGGGTCAGTGCATACTGCAAAAGATAATCCATCCGCTCCTCCAGGGACACCTCTTCCTTCTCAATCTTACCGAACTTCGAACGAATGGGATCAATTTTGTCTTCTCTTTTGCGCATCACAGATTTAAAAACGGCATTCAGCTTTTTTAATGTGATATCTGACAACAACTGTTCTAAATCCACCGGTTCCTCATACTGGCGGACTTCCTCCGGTATCGTCGGCGTCTTGAACATCACCTTCTGAGCGTCCACCTGGCGGTCTTTCAGTTCATAGGACATACATTTGTACATCTTATATTCCAGAAGCTTCTGTACCAGTTCTGCCCTTGGGTCCTGTTCTTCTTCCTCTTTCTCCTCTTTCGGAAGCAGCATCCGGGACTTGATATCCAGCAAAGTAGCCGCCATTACCAGAAATTCGCTGACAATGTTCAGATCGTGCCGTTTCATCTCATTGATGTATTCCAGATACTGATTGGTAATCTCTACAATTGGAATATCGTATATATTTACTTTATTTTTTTCCAGCAGATGCAAAAGAAGATCCAGCGGACCTTCAAATACTTGCAGTTTCACTTTCAAATCCATAAAAATACCTCAATCATTGCCTGTCCCAAAACGCTGTCTACTATTCTACCTGTATTTCCATTCTTTTTCAAGAATTTTCCGGCAAAAATTTTATTTCCAGCAGCTCGGCGCGATTAAAGATCCGCACATGAAAGGTATGGGTGCCGAGTCCTCTGCTGACAATTACATGGCGATTGCCAAAGCGAAGGTCCCCTGCGTCATATTTGGGAAATAATGTATACTGCGGAGATATCACACTCCCAATCCCGGGAATACGGATCAGTCCTCCATGGTTGTGGCCGCAAAAAGTCACGTCAGCTCCCCATTGCGCGTAATACTCGGCATAAGCCGGGTTATGGGCCAGCAAAATCTGAAACATTTCTTCCTCTGGCCCGCCCAGACGATCTTTGATATACGAAGGCTCCATTGGCACGATTCTGCCCTTCTCATAATAAGTCATCTCCAGTTCCAGAGCAGACAGCATAACCTGATTTTCACCCAGAGAAACCTGTCTGCTCTCTGTTTCCAGAACATGCACCCCTAATTCCTGCACTTGTTTTATATACTGCAAAAACGGAAGATGATTGAGCCGCTCCGGATCTTTGAGACGGCTCTCATGGTTGCCGTAACCATAGTAAACCGGAGCAATTTTCACAAGTTCTGCCAGCGTTTTCCACGCGGTCTGATAGGTTTTTTCATATTTAGATACCAGCATGTCTCCGGCAATCAGGATCACATGCGGATTTATCGACCGAATCTGCTGCAAAAGCCTATTGTTTTCTCTCCCGTATGAAAATCCATGAAGATCCGCAATCACCACTGCCGAAGCCTGTTTCTGCAGTTTGGGGGAACGTATTTGACAGGTAGTAACCTGAAATTTCGTCAGCTCCCATTTCTGCCACAGGATATATCCCACTGCGGCAAGCAAAATTATTAGTAAAACAGTCATATTGTCCACGCCCTCTGCTTACATTATAGTATATTAAATGTGCTATAAAATTAGCCGCATTTCCCGGAGGTTATGCTATGCATTGTATGTTATCTTTACTATTATCCATTGTTCTGCCGTTCTCTTCCTGGCTTTCCGCCTCCCTGACAGACCCGCAGGAGGCGCCGGCCCAGGAAGTCTCCGTCTCTGCCCCTTCCGTGGTACTGATGGAAGCTTCCACTGGCCAGGTTATTTATGAGAAAGACCCGGACACTTTGCGGCATCCCGCCAGTATCACTAAGATCATGACCATGATTCTGATTTTCGATGCCCTGGAAGCCGGAAAAATTTCCCTGGACGACACAGTAACTGTTTCAGAATATGCAGCCAGTATGGGAGGTTCTCAGGTTTTTCTGGAGGCAGGTGAAACACAGACAGTCGAAACTATGCTCAAATGTATCTCCGTCGCCAGCGCCAATGACGCCTGTGTGGCCATGGCGGAGCACATTTGCGGAAGCGAGCAGGAATTTGTGGCAAACATGAACGAACGCGCCAAAAACCTTGGCATGAATAACACCACTTTTGTCAACTGCTGCGGACTGGATGTGGAAGGACATATGACGACTGCGAAAGACATATCCCTGATGTCCCGCGAACTGATTACCAAATATCCCCAGATTCATGACTACTGTACGATCTGGATGGAAAACATCACCCATGTAACCAGAAGAGGTTCTTCAGAATTCGGACTGACCAACACCAATAAACTAATCCGGCAGTATCCCTATGCCACTGGTTTAAAAACAGGATCTACGGATCAGGCAAAATACTGTGTCTCCGCCACTGCAAAAAAAGATGGATTGGAACTCATCGCCGTAGTGATGGCCGCGCCAGACCATAAAGTCCGCTTCCAGGACGCCACAACGCTTCTCAACTACGGCTTTGGAAAATGCCAGGTCTACACAGATACATCGAAAGAAAAACTCCCAAAACTTGCTGTTTCAGGCGGTGTTGCCGAGCAGGTTTCCCTCGGCTATGAAAACGACTTTTCTTATCTGGACGTCACCGGAGCAGACCTGTCTCAGATCACAAAAGAACTAAAACTTCCCAAACATGCGGACGCTCCCGTAAAAAAGGGGCAGGTTGCCGGAAAACTGGTATACAAATTAAATAATCAGGAAATCGGCTCCGTCAATGTACTTTTTCATGAATCTGTAAAAAAAGCGCAGTTCAAAGATTATTTTCTCAAAGCATTAGACGCATTCTTTGTATAAATGTTTATAGCCGTTCGGAGTGCCAAACTCTCTGACACCGCATTTTTTGGCGCTCTGAACTTTATAAAAGCGGGGCAAAAAGTCGCACCACCCCCAGAAACGTACGAATCGCCGCCGGACGTTTCTGACAAAATTCCATGTTAATTTCTTCCGCTTCTTCCATGGTCTGCAGCATATCCTTCTTTACATCTAAAACCGCCGCCGTTTTATACATGAAAACACCGCATTCAAAGTGCAGGTACAGACTCCGGTAATCCATATTAATACTTCCCACCGTCGCCAGACTGTCGTCGCTTACAAAACATTTCGCATGAAGAAATCCTGGTTTGTATTGGTAAATGCGCACGCCGCATTCAATCAAAGGTTCATAGTACGACTGGCTCATCCAGTAAACCACCTTCTTATCGGGAATGCCCGGCATGATAATCCTCACATCGACCCCGCTCTTTGCCGCATTCTGCAGCGTGCGGATCATTTCATTATCCAAAATCAGATAAGGGGTAAACACATAAACATAATCTTTTGCTTTTGCAATCATGTTCATATAAATATTTTCTCCGGTAGTCTCAGAATCCAGAGGACTGTCCGCATAGGGCTGAACATAACCGTCGTTGGCAAACGGTTTTTCCTGATAACATCCGGGACTGAATCTGGCAAAATCGGTCTCGCTGCTCCGGTTGATATAGTCCCACATTTCCAGGAACATAATCGTAAAACTCCAGACGCCTTCTCCTTCCAGCCTCAGTCCGGCGTCTTTCCAGTATCCGAACCGTTCCACCTTATTAATGTATTCATCCGCCAGATTAATGCCTCCGGTAAAGCCCACCTTACCGTCTGACACCAGGATTTTGCGGTGATCGCGATTATTCATAATTACAGACATCACCGGATACAACGGATTAAAACGAACGCATTGAATTCCCCATTCCTGCATATTCTGGTAATATTTTGCCGGAAGTGTGGTCACACAGCCAAAATCATCATAAATAAATCTTACATCCACTCCCTGCGCCGCCTTGCGCTTTAATATTTCCAGAATCTTTCCAAACATATAGCCTTCTTCCACAATGAAAAATTCCATAAAAATAAAGTGCTGCGCTTCCTCCAGCGCTTTTAAAATGTCAGGAAACATTTCTTCTCCGGTCTTATAATATTTGGTCGCCGTATTCTGGTAAATCGGAAACTTCGCCCAGTCCCGGATATATTTTGCCTGGCGGTACACAGCCTTATCCTCTTCCCGAATATTCGCCAAAACGTCCGCATTGTCCGGCAGTTTCAATTCCATCTCACTATTAATGGCTTCCATCCTCTTACGGGTCGGACGCGTTAATTCCGAACGCCCAAAAATAAAATAAACCAAAAGCCCCACAATAGGAATAACAAGAATCACTACCATCCAGGCAATCTTGTAGGAAGGATTGCTCTTTTTATTGACAATTACAAGCACGACAAAGATTGCTATAATATCAATGATGGAATTTAAAAAAGAATACCTCATACGGAATCCCTGCAAAAACGATAAAATCCATAAAAGCTGAAGCAAAATCGCCAATGCTACAATCGTCGCTCTTCCCAGTAAAAATTTCTTGATTTTCTTCATCTGATTCATCCTCTCGTATTAACCAGTCCATTTTATCATAAGAGTCTTCCAATGTCTACCATTCCCCAGCCCTGTTTTGACAGGGGCAGTGCCAAATCCACGGCTCTCTGATACAAACGCAGTTTTACTTCTGCCGGAGAAAAACAGGGATATTTGCTCAGCAGCAGCGCAATACTGCCGCTTACCATAGGCGCTGCCATAGAAGTCCCGCTCTTTTTCGTATAAAGTCCCTGCTGATTGGCGCAGCTCGCCACATTTGTCCCAGGCACTACCAGCTCCGGCTTTACCACACAATGTTCGGTAGGACCGCGTCCGGAATATTCCGGTTTCAGCATAGTTCTGCCGATCTGCTCTCTGTTGTCATCGTAGCATCCTACCGTAATCACCTTACGGCTGATCCCCGGCACTGTAACACTGTGCTCTTTCGGCCCATTATTCCCTGCCGCCGCTACCACCACCAGATTATTGTCCCAGGCAAACTCCACCGCCTTTAACAGACGTACACGTTCCTGACTCTCTGCCTGCAGCACCATTCCAATGGAAATATTGACAATCCGTATCCGGTACAGATCCTTGTAACGCACCAGCCACTGAATTGCCTGTACTACATTTTCCGTATTTCCATTGCCCTTTTTATCTAAAATCTTTAAAATTATAAAATGACAGCGCGGAGCAATTCCCATATATTTCCCGCCGGAGCTTCCTCCATCTCCGCCGATAATTCCTGCAATATGCGTCCCATGTCCGTTGTCGTCATATACTCTTTTTCTTCCATTAATAAAATCCAAAAAGCAGCTAATCCGTTCTCCAAAATCTGCATGGGGAAATATTCCCGTATCCAGAATCGCCACTCCTATATTTTCTCCCAAATACCCTCTGTTATATGCTGCATGGGCATTCAAAATCTTTCTGACTCTGTCCATATGGATTCCTTTTTCTATTAATATATGCCGCAGCATTTATTTTGTTTTGCCAGTTCACTCTTATTTGATTTCTCAATAAAAATTGTTGACCGCTCAATCAATCAGGGTTATAATAAATACAACAAAAACGTTAGGAGAAGAGAAATGGAAAAGAGTATTTCACAAATCATTGCATTGCTCGCCAGAAAAAATCAGGTTTATCTAAGCAATATGCTCGAAGAATATGATATCACTGTTGCAGAACAACCATTCTTCTTAGAAATGAATCATCAAAAAGGACTTACTCAGGAGGAACTCACCGCACTTGTATGCGTAGACAAAGCAGCTACAACCCGCGCTCTGAAATCTTTAGAGGCAAAAGGTTATCTGATCCGGTTGAAGGATGAAAACGATAAGCGGCAAAACAGAATATATCCAACAAAAAAAGCACAACAACTGGAATCCGCGGTTAGAAATGAAATACTTTGTTTTAATATACAGCTCACACAGGGAATTGATCCACAAATTCTTGATATGATTTACAGCGGTTTGCTGAAAATGGAAGAAAACATTACCGGATCTGCTCATTCCGACAGTATGATGATGAAAAGCCATCACACTGCTTTTGCGGATTGGCCTGTGAAAATCTGGAACATATATGAAATACCGGGAAAATTCCGTGAACAGGCGCTTAGCTGGATAAAAAGCGACTTTGCAAAGTATGAATTTGTTTATGTTCCCAGACAATATACAAATCCGGATTCTTTTGCCTATTTGTTTGGCTATGGAGAAGATCAGCTCCTGTATATAAAAGAAAACATATGTAAAATCGGGAAAAAAGGAGGCGAAAAAATAAATATTCAGCAGATTGAGCTTGACAGACATCAAATCCAGGAAGTTCTGACATTTCAAGAACTTCTTAATGCCAGATTTGTCCTCTACTATGAGGAAGAAAACGAACTACGCACCTTAAAACTGCCCTATAATTCATCTGCCTATTTTTTATATAATCCCTTTTTAAACTGGATATTGGGAATTGAACGGGATTTTGATCCTGGTCTGGCAGAACTGAAAAATCCCCGTCCGCAAAAACTTTGTAAGGAAAGTCTGGTCATGTATAATTATTCTCTAAACGCCTACCGCCTAGGAGAAAGTTTTCAGAACTATACATATGAATCCCAGCCATTCATTCCAGCCAAAAAAGGATTAAAAAATCAGTTAAAAGAATGGTTGTCAATCCCCATGGAACGCGGACAATTTGAAGCATACCGCTTTGGATACCAGACAGAATGCAGGTATGTTCTCGGAAAAAGGTAATATAAAATGAAGGTCAGGCATTGTGGGTAACTGAATTTTTGCAACTCTTAAATTACGCTCAGAAACGCAAAAATTTCTGGATAGTACAGAGAAACAAATTATCATATTAAAACAAAATTATACAGAAAAGGAGGTCTCAAACATGGCAAAAAACAGAATTTTTCTGTCTCTCTTACGGAGAAAAACCAATTGGTTTATGTGCTTACTGCTGACGGTTCTGACCGCGTTGATTTTTACCGGCGTATTAATCTGGCAGGCGTCTTTGCAAAGCGTGAAAGAATTAGAAAAAACCTACGGCAGCAGTTTTAAGCTGGTAGCCTTTGAGGATCGGAGCAATCCAGATTTCATGGAATACAAGATCTTTGATGAAAGCTATTCCGCAAACGTCTACATAGGACCCAGAGTCACGCTTGAAATGCTGGACCGCGTCTCTGAAGAAGTGGACGGCATTATCAATTATGAATATCGAATGTCCACCAAGACACATCTGTTTCAGGAGGGCTTTCAGCTTATTCCCGGATCTTCAGACGATGACTACAAATACTATCAGAAAAAGCGGCTGTCCGGAACCATTCCAGAGGATGAGTGGCAGACATTTTATGAAAAAAGTTATGAACTTTGCAAACATGGCCGCTATGAGACAACTGGTTATGGTTTTAATGACAGCAGCTACATGGACCAGTTTCGCAACGGTTCCTTCCGCCTGGTGTCCGGACGCCATATTTCGCCCTCTGATTACCATGTGGCGATGATTACGCCGACCTTCGCCAAATCCAACAACCTCAGGATTGGCGACACCTTCCCGCTGATGATCAGTCCTACAAATTCCGCCACAAGCTTTAAGAGAGGCGTTTTAGGGACTATAAACGCTACCATTGTCGGCATATTTGAACCAACTTATGAACAGCCTGTCAATTCATACACCATGGAGCGGGACATTGTAAATAACTGGATTCTCTTTGACTTAAAAACATTCTCAGAGATGGACAAGACTGCCGGATGGTCGGGCGCAAAACTGGGCGCCACCATCTATGTGGAGGATCCCTCCATGACCAGGGAAATCATGGAACAGGTAAAAAACCTGGACTGGCTGGATAAGAAATACTACGGCGTTGAAGCAGACGACAGCTCTTATCATAACGCCGCTGCTCCTATCCGCACCATCCGCCTGCTCATGGCGGCGGGTATCGCTGCCGCAGCCATTGCGGGCGCGGCGCTGATGTATCTGGCACTCAAACACAACATGAGCCGCAGAAATCGGGAAACCGGCATTCTTATGGCCCTGGGCGTCACTGGAACATCCATCAGAAAACAGTTTTTCGTGGAAAATCTGATCCTTGGATCCATCGCTTTTTTCCTGGCTCTGGGAATTGCCTCCGCTGTCGCTCCGTCACTGGGAGATTCCGTATTACATACCCTGAGCCCACAAAAAGAGCAGCGGGCATATACGGACGAAGAGATTGAGTCGGCCATTAACCGCAGGGATTATGAAGCGCTTGAAAAAATGCAGGCCGTACAAAATGACGGCGCCAAAGGGCCAGACAGCTTAAACGTGCGCATCAACCCCTTAAGCATCCTTATCACAGGATTGGGCATGACGCTTTTGATTTATCTGTGCGTCAGCGAAGCAATGCAAAAAACGCTGCGTTTAGATCCTTCAAAGATACTCTCCATCATATCGTAAACGGACATGATAAAATACCGCGCCAATGAATCAAATTAAAAATGAAAAATTATCACAATGTATGGAGGAAAAAGAATGATTAAAACAGAAGATTTAACATTTTATTACCATGAATACCGAAAGATTCTGGAACATGTCAGCATTACGTTTGAAAAAGGAAATCTTTATGCAATACTGGGAGCATCCGGATGCGGAAAAAGCACTTTGCTCTCTCTCCTGGGAGGATTACTGACGCCCAAAGTTGGAAAAGTCCTCTATGAAGGAACGGATATCGCAGAGTACGGCCTGGAACGCCACCGACAGGACCACGTTGGTTTTATTTTTCAAGGATATAATTTGATTGAATACATGACCGTGGCGGAAAATGTCGCTTTGACCGCAAAACAGTCTCCAGAAACAGCATTGCAAAAGGTGGGGCTTGAAAAAGATTTATGGAAACAAAACGTATTAAAATTATCTGGTGGACAGCAGCAAAGAGTTGCCATTGCCAGAGCGCTGGCAAGCGATAAGCCCGTCCTTTTAGCAGATGAACCTACCGGAAATCTGGACGAAGATTCTGCACAGGCCGTTTTGGATATTTTAAAGAAAAGCGCGCACGAAGAAGGACGATGCGTCATCATGGTCACTCATTCATCCGCGCTGGCGGCGGAGGCAGATGAAATCTACCGTTATACCGACTCCGGATTCCAGACAGAAGACTATGATTTAGCCATTTTCTCCGATACCGAAAACGTGCCGGAAACGATCCATATTAACCGGAACAAGAAAGATGGTGACATACATGCATAATATGCAAAAAATAACAACAAAAGCTTTGATCTGCCTGACACGCAAACGTAAAAAAACGATAATACTGACGACCGTTTTTCTCGTACTATCCGTCACCATGCTGTCCGGCATATTGATTTACCATTCTATAGAAAACGCTCTGAAAGAGCTGCGGGAACAATTTTATGGATGTATCAATGTAAATGCCGTAGGTGATGAAAATTTTCCCCTCACACCGAATCTGGCTTCGCTTGCTGCAGAAAAAATCGGGGCTGACGGCTTTACAGGCGTTACCATATGTTATTTGTCTGTAGAAAATATTTCTCTGATCCCCGGAAGATTTACATCTTCCGGCGAACCTGCCATGTATCTTACAAGATTAAATTCCTGCCGCGACAGCAGCCTTGCCAGAGATTTTACTACCGACGCACTTTCTCTTTCCCAAGGACGCCACCTGGCTTTTGATGACAAGGGGAAAGCGCTGATCTCAGAAAATCTGGCAGAGATGAACGGGCTGGAGCTTGGCGACCGGATTACATGCGTCGTTACCGACGATCTCGTAACGAATGCAAAAACAGGACTGGGCGGCAAATATGAATTTGAAATCGCTGGCATCTATCAGGTAAAACAAAAACAAGGCAGTTCTGATTCCAGAGCGGAATGCGACATACTTGATAACGCCCTCTACATAGATGAGTCCACTGGATTTCAGATAGAAAAAAAGATCTGGAACCAATCACCATATTACGCAAACGGACTCACCCTGTGGCTGAAAGACCCTGAAAAGCTGGAACATGCCATGCAAATTCTAAAAGATACTCCCGAATTTGCACCGCAATATTATCATATGGAATCCAACCGTGCAGAATATGACCATTCCTCACAGCCTATGCATCAAACCGAGCAAATCCTGTTTATTTTTCTGGCAGCCATATCAGGAATCGGAGCCGTATTTTTAATCGCAATACTCTCCATGTGGAACTATGAGAGAATGCCAGAAATCGGCGTGCTGTTATCCTTAGGACTCAAAAAGAAAATAATTGTGCTTCAGCTCCTCTTAGAAAACAGCATTTTATTTCTCACCGGATTTCTCATGGCTGTCCCTCTTACATTACTTTGCAGCCTCCTTATAGGGAATCTTGGTTCTATAGAACATATAGCATTATCTCTGGGCGATATTTTCATAGCCGGAATTGCCGTATGGATTCTCTGCGGGTTTTCTGCTCTGCTCTCTTTAATCCGAATCATGAAAAAATCACCTTCCGAAATTGTTACTACCATCATGTAAAAAACCACTCAGAACAAAATAGACAAGCACTTATCAAGCCCCTTCCACTAATCTTGGGAAAGGGGCTTGTGCATTTTGCCGCGCCGAATGCAAATTCGCCCTAAGGGCTGCCAGCCTGAGGATTCCTTAGAACTGTTACATTGTGATCGGAAGATCTTTTCACGCTTCAGCGTGACAAGGCATATCTTACAAGAGAAAAACCGGGACTGCCGCCACAAACGCACAGTCCCAGTAAAAATCTGTCTATATTCTTATTTTGCCTCCCTGGGCACATCTTTCATAGAGAAGCTGATTCTTCCCATTTTATCCTTTCCCATGCAGACAACCTTCACTATATCACCCAGCGTCAGCACATCTTCCACGCGGTTGATACGCTCTCTGGAGATCTTGGATATGTGAACCATGCCTTCTTTTCCCGGGGCAAACTCCAGAAACGCTCCAAATTCCTTGATACTGATGACCTTGCCTGTAAAAATCTGCCCGGCTTCAAAGTCGGTCGTGATGATTTCTATCATATTGATCGCCTTGTCCATCATGGCCTTATCTGTGCCGCAGATCGAAACCGCGCCTTCATCACTGATATCAATCTTGACGCCCGTTTGCTCTATAATCGCATTAATGGTCTTGCCTCTCTGGCCAACCACATCGCCAATCTTGGCGGGATCGATCTGAATCTGTACGATTCTCGGCGCAAAATCACCTACTTCTTCCCGCGGCTGTGCGATTGCCTTAGACATGACCTCGTCCATAATGTAGAGTCTTGCTTCTCTGGTTCTGCGGATGGCCTCTTCCACAATCGGTCTGGTAAGACCATGAATCTTGATATCCATCTGGATTGCTGTGATACCGTCATGCGTACCTGTCACCTTAAAGTCCATATCGCCAAAGAAATCTTCCAGTCCCTGAATATCTGTCAATACCAGATACTCATCGTCTGTATCTCCTGTTACCAGGCCACAGGAAATACCAGCCACCATTTTCTTAATAGGCACTCCTGCCGCCATCAATGCCATACAGGAAGCGCAGGTAGACGCCATAGAGGTGGATCCATTGGATTCAAAAGTTTCAGATACGGCGCGGATTGCATAAGGGAACTCCTCTTCGGAAGGAAGTACCGGCATTAACGCACGTTCTGCCAGCGCGCCATGTCCGATCTCACGCCGTCCCGGGCCTCTGCTGGGCTTTGTCTCTCCTACCGAATAGGAAGGGAAATTATAGTGATGCATATAACGCTTATTGATCTCATTTTCATCCAGCCCGTCAATCCGCTGAACTTCAGATAATGGCGCCAGCGTTACCACATCGCAAATCTGAGTCTGTCCGCGGGTAAACATCGCGGAGCCATGTACTCTGGGTATCAAATCCACCTCAGCGGCAAGCGGCCGGATCTGGTCAATCGCACGCCCATCCGGTCTCTTGTGATCCTTTAAAATCATTTTACGCACAGTCTTCTTCTGATACTGGTAAATCGCCTCTCCCAGCACTTCCAGCCATTCTTCCTTATCTGCAAATGCTTCTTCCAGCTTCTCTGTAATGTTCTTAATATTCTCTTCACGCACCTGCTTTACATCGGTAAATACAGCTTCTTCCATCTGTGCAGGAGGAACGATCTCCTTTATAGCGGTAAATAATTCTTCCGGTACCGCACAGCTTGTATACGAATGTTTTGCCTTGCCAATCTCTGTTACCATCTCATTAATAAATGCGATGATGGTCTGATTTACCTCATGAGCCATATAAATGGCGTCAAGCATCTGGTCTTCCGGAATTTCATTCGCTCCGGCTTCAATCATAATAACCTTCTCACTGGTAGACGCCACTGTCAGATTCAAATCGCCGTTTTTCCACTGTTCCTGAGAAGGATTAATTACAAACTCACCGTCAATCATACCCACCTGGGTAGTAGCGCAGGGACCTGCAAAAGGGATATCCGAGATACTGGTCGCAATCGCGGAACCTATCATTGCCACCAACTCAGGACGGCAGTCCGGATCCACGCTCATAACCAGGTTATTCAAGGTCACATCATTCCGGTAATCTTTGGGGAACAAAGGACGCATGGGACGGTCGATTACACGGGAAGTTAAAACGGCATTCTCAGACGCCTTTCCCTCCCTCTTGTTAAAGCCTCCCGGAATTTTTCCAACAGAATATAATTTTTCTTCATATTCCACACTCAGAGGAAAGAAATCAATCCCCTCTCTGGGTTTGTCCGATGCGGTTGCAGTACACAATACGACGGTATCGCCGTAATGCATAAATGCCGCGCCGTTTGCCTGAGCAGCCACTCTGCCGATATCAACCCTCAGCGTCCTGCCTGCCAGTTCCATGGTAAACTGTTTATACATAAGCTTTCTCCTTAAACAAAGCGGACTCATCCGCCGCAATACAATTTCTTTCCCGATAAGAAAACAAAAGAACAAAGCGTGCAAGTCCGCTTCCACTCCACTGCTTCCTCAATCTTGAGGGATTTGCACGCTTTGACGCGACGCGTGCGGCCGCCTCAGCGACGTCATACCCTTCGCATGCGTGCGCAGATTGTTTTTTCTATAGCAAGATACTTTCACACTTTAGCGTAACAAGGTCTTTCCTATAGAATAAGAAAATAGAGCGGAAAACCGCTCTATTATGGGACTGAAGAAATTATTTTCTCAGTCCTAAACGCTCAATTAATGAACGATATCTCTCAATATCCGTTTTCTTTAAATAAGCCAGCAGACCACGTCTCTGACCAACCATTTTCAAAAGCCCGCGTCTGGAATGATGATCCTTGGGATTCTCTTTCAAATGATCTGTTAACTCCTGGATTCTTGCAGTTAATATCGCAATCTGAACTTCTGGTGAACCTGTATCGCCAGGTGTTCTTGCATACTCAGTGATAATTGCTTGTTTCTTTTCCTTTGCTATCATAATGATAACCTCCTTAAATATTAGTATCGCCCGTTCTCTTTTCCTTATTCTGAAAAGCTTAGAGATATCAAGTAATGGTCGGAGTATCCGGTTACTGAATATGGGCTCTCTCAAAAGCTGCGCTGACTGTCAAAAAACACTCAACAGTTGATATTATATCATATGGTTTTTAGCTTGTAAAGAAATTATTTCCTGATTTTAGCTGATTTTGTTATCGCACAATCAGGGTCTGATCTCAGCAGGATTCGTAAGATGAAGCCCGGAATGATTCAATCATAATTTGCAAAAACTGCCTGATCCGGGATCCCGCTCCCCAACCAGACAGTTCGCTTTTCTTCACATTATATAATATTCTTATTCACTAATTAATCTCGTCACACAGATCGGCGTCCGGTAAAAAGCGTTGGAAATCTTAATTCCGGTCTTGGCAGAGCTGGCATGTACAATCTGTCCATTGCCGATATACATCGCCACATGATTGATTCCACCGCCATTGCCATAGAAGAAGAGATCTCCCGGCTTTGCCTCAGATGGATCAATTTTGGTTCCATACCCAGACTGCGCGCTGGAGGAATGAGGCAGGTAAATGCCGTACTTTTCATAAATACGCATCGTAAATCCGGAACAGTCCACACCGCCTGTAAGGCTTGTCCCACCCCAGACATAACGGTTCCCCACAAACTGACATGCATACTGAACCATATCCACACGGACGTCAGATATACCCTCGCCATAACGGATCTCTGTCATGGTCATGGCTTTGGGAAGCTGTTCGGATAATTCCACATACTCCCTGGCCACATAACATTCATCGCCATCTATATCAACCTTTACCCAGGCGCCCATATCTTCCACCATCTGCATTTCTTCACCCTCTGCAATCGTAACCCAGATTGTACTGTCCGTATTGGGTTCTACTCTCGCATTCAATGTCTGGGTATTGGAAACGGCAACGATGGATTTCACTTCGTCTGCCTTCTGGGCTGCGGTCTCGCCGGTCAGCAGGTATTCTCCCTTAACATACCCTGTCACATCGCCGGACCGAATCTGGAACCATTCGCCATCCTGTGACAAAATCTCGCATCCTGCGTCCCTGGGAAGTTTCCCTGCAAGCTCGCTTTCTTCTCCGGCACCCTCTCTGATATTCAAATGATTCTCCACATTCGCAATTCCAAGATTGGTGTAGCCGCATATAGTCTCCGGTTCCGAAGGAACAGACGGTTCACGGTCTGTATCTTTCACGAGGCATTCATTCAGCATAGCGGAAACACCTGCGCTCGCCTGATTTGCCGCCTGTAATGAAATATGGGACATACTGAATACGGTTACTCCCGCCAAACATCCTGCAATTACTTTCTTCCATTCATTTTTTATGTAATTCCTCATCTGTTTACCTCCAGGAAAAGACTGTTACTATTTTTCTTACGTCATTATAACAAGGCATGTATATGTTGTCAAGATTTTTGTAATATTTGTGTAATATGTTGTAACAGTTCAGAGATTTTCGATAAAATTTGTCTTCATATACTCAAATCTCTGCCGGACAGTAACGAGGCTAAACAGGCTGTTTTGCTTCCTTGGGGTTATTTTCCAAAATGGAAAACGCGATATTTGTGGCGTGATCCGCCACACGCTCTAAGCCTGTCACCAGATCTGTAAACACAATCCCCGCCATAGGAGAACATTTTCCCTTTGCCATACGCTTAACATGATTCTGCTGCAGCTGGCGTTCCATATTATCAATACTGTTTTCCAGATCTAATATATCCGGAAGATTTTTCTGATCCAGCGTGGTAAACATTTCCATGGACTTTTCCAGAATCCCCATGGTTTTTTCATGCATTTCCTTAATTTCTTTCTGCCCCTTTTTCGTAAATTCCAGATTCTCCCCCGCGCCTTTTACCGCTGCGTCAGCGATATTTTCCGCATGATCCCCAATGCGCTCAATGTCGCTGACCACATGAAACAATCCGCCGATGCGCTTGGCGTCAACCACCGGCAGCTGCAGCTGATTGATTTTTACCAGATAGTCTGTAATTTCCTTACTCAGAAAATCGATCTGTTTCTCCGTTTCATAAACCTGGGCGATTTTATTCTCATTTCTGTCAAAAAACGCCTCCATGGCAAGCTGCAAATTCTCTCTCGCCATAGTTCCCATACGTTCAATTTCCTGCGTCGTCTCTACTACGGCTGTGGAAGGAGAGAATATCGTCTGCTTTCCAATATACATAAACTGGTACTTGTTCTGCATCTGATCTTCTCCCGGAATGATCCGGCGGGTCATGGCGATAAACTGCGCGGACACCGGCAGGAATATTAATGTCTGGAAAATTTTATAAAATGTGTCCGCGTTCGCTACGCAGCGTCCCACATCAGAGCCGGAAATATGTAAAATAAAGTTTTCAAAAGGTTCCATTCCAAATGCAAGCAAAATTCCAATAATCACCATACCCAAAACATTAAACATTACATGGATGGCAGCGGCGCGCTTGGCGTCTTTCTTGGCGTCTAAACTGGCCAGGACCGCCGGGGTACAGGAACCAATATTACAGCCTAAAATTACATAGAAGCAGACAGATAAACTAATCAGCCCCTGGCTTGCCATCAGCAGTAAAATGCTGACTGTTACGGAAGAGCTCTGTACAATCACGGTAATTACTGTTCCCAGCAAAATTCCCAGCAGCGGATTATCCATGCTGCTCAATACATGCAGCACCACCTGATAATCTCTTAAATCCGTCATGGCGTCCTTCATCATGCTGATTCCCATAAACAAAGCGCCAAATCCCAGGATTACTTCGCCGATTTTCTTTACCATAGGCTTTTTGCCGAACATGATAAGAACCGCTCCCACAAATAAAATAAAAGGCGCAACCCCGGTCAGGTTAAACGCGACAAGCTGAGAAGTAATGGTAGTTCCGATATTCGCCCCAAAAATAATGCCCACCGACTGCGCCAGCGTCATAATTCCCGCATTTACAAAACTGACCACCATAACTGTAGTCGCTCCCGAGGACTGTATAATCGCCGTAAACAAAGCTCCAAACAGCACCGCCACAATTTTATTCTTCGTCATGGCTTCCAAAATGGAACGAAGCCTCGCTCCCGCCGCCTTCTGCAAGCCCTGGCTCATAAAATTCATACCAAATAAAAATAATCCCAGACCACCCAGCAAATTTAATATTAATTCCATGTGATTCACCCTTTAGTTCTTCTGAACTCCTTTTCCTGTGTTAAAATACACCCTTCCATATTGAATATCCTGTGTCATCTGTGCCTTCAGTTCCTCCAGAGAACTGAATTTCTGCTCTTTGCGCACATGCTTTAAAAAGCAGACACGAACCTCTTCTCCATACAAATCTTCTGTAAAATCAAATAAATGCGTTTCCACGCCCACTGGATTTTCTCCCTGGATGGTAGGCTTGCATCCTACATTGGTAATTCCCGGATAACAGTTTCCCTTCCACTCCGTCTTTGTCACATAAACCCCGTTCTCAGGCAGCAGCTTGTCCAGGGAAGGCTGCAGATTAATGGTTGGGATCCCAAGCACTGCTTTCCCCATTTTCCTGCCGTGAAGAACTTTTCCATCCACAAAGAATTCATATCCCAGCAATTCATTCGCCTTCTCAATATTTCCTGATGCGATTTCCTCCCGTACAAAGGTACTGCTGATATCTCTTCCATTTTCCTGGATTTTGTCCAGTACCTCTACCTCATATCCATATTGTGCCGCGTACTCCATAAGCATCCGGTAATCTCCTCTTCGCTGATACCCAAAGCGAAAATCCGTTCCCACCACCATATACTTCACATGGAGATTCGTCACAATCCTGCGGATAAATTCCTCCGGCTCCATACACATAATTTCTTTGGTGAACGGACACTCAATCACATAATCAACGCCTTTGTTCTCAAAGAGCCGCTCCTTTTCTGCTTTGGTTGTAAGCACCTGAAAGCGGACATTTTCTATCTGCTCCTGCGGGGGAATATCAAAGGTAAATACCACGGCCTTTAACTTTGTCTGCTCCTGTTTCTTTTTTGCCATATACTCCAGAAGCAATTCATGCCCCCGGTGCAGTCCGTCGAATTTCCCCAAAGAAAGCACGGTGGGTTCTTCTATAAAAAATGTCAAACTCTGCCTTATGTATTTCATCTTTCCTGTCCTATTCCATAAAAATCTTAATTGGACGGATATCCCTGCAGGATTCCTTCCACTGATAAATTCCCGCAAAATTCTGCCTGTCATCATAGACGCGCAACGTCTCTTCTTTATAAGCATCTTTCCAGTCTCTGATCCATTCCTGACAAAGAGGATTTCCGTTATACAAAAGACGGGAAAATTCTTCTTTCACGCAGACGCCGGGATATTCCAGAAAAACACTGTCAGTATCTTTTATCAGGTTTTTCAAATCTGATTTGAGCAGCTCCCGTCCGGGCTGACGCTGACGGATTATGCGAACCTGCTCTTCTATTTCTGAAAGCCTGTGCGCATCACACATCCTGAACTCTGAAACCCTCGTGCGCACCAGCGATTCCATACAGCCGCCGCAGCCAGCTTGTTCTCCAATGTCATGGCACAAAGTGCGAATATAAGTTCCTTTAGAACAATGCACCCTGATCCGCACTCTGGGAAGTGCGGTTTCCAAAATGGTAATCTCGTAAATCTGTACCGTACGGGGGCTGCGCTCTACCGTTACCCCTGCCCTTGCCAGATCGCAAAGCTTTTTTCCGTTTACTTTCAGCGCGGAATACATAGGCGGAATCTGGGCGTAACTGCCTGTAAAACTCATGATGATATTTTGAATCTCCTGCTCGCTGCAGTCCACGGCTTTGTGACTTAAGACCGTTCCGGTAATGTCCTGGGTATCTGTGGTTTTTCCCAGCAGCAGCACTGCTTCATACTCTTTGTCTTTCTCCGTAAGCAGATCGCAGACCTTGGTTGCCTTGCCCAGACAAACCGGGAGCACCCCTTCTGCATCCGGGTCCAGTGTTCCGGTATGCCCGATCTTTTTCTGCTTTAAGATTCCGCGCAGCTTAGCCACCACGTCATGGGAGGTATAGCCTTTTTCTTTATATACATTGATAATTCCACTAATCATGAAGCTGCCCCTTAATTTCCCCGCATACGGTTTCTATGATCTGATCCGGCGTTCCTTCCATCGTGGCTCCGGCAGCTCTCACATGCCCGCCGCCTTTAAACTTCATGGCAATCTCAGCCACATCCACGATTCCATTTGAACGCAGACTCAGTTTCCAGGTATGATCTTCATTCTCATAAAGAAATATTGCCGCTTCCACATCTTTTGTCACCCGAAGCTGGCTGACAATGCCGTCCAAATGTTTCGGCAGTACCTGAAACCGCTCCATTTCCTCCTGAGTCACCGCCGTGGCAATGACTGCGCCGTCCAGAAACAAACGACTGTTTAACAGCGCCTGTCCTAAAATCTTATTTTGCCCAAAAGTCTTGGTATAAAAGGTGTCATCCACGATTTTCGTAAAATTAATACCTTTTTCCATGAGGACGCCCGCTGCGTTCATGGTCTTTGCCGAGGTGCAGGAATACTGAAATACGCCTGTATCATGCACCATCCCCACATAAATACATTCAGCGATCTCTTTGGTTATCTTTTCCTGTTCCAGCAGCTCAAAAATCAATTCTGATGTGGAGCTGGCCTCCGGAAAAATATAATTTTCATCTGCAAAGCTGCCATTGCTCACATGATGGTCAATGCAAACCGTCTTTCCAGCGGTTTCAAAATACTTGATGGCCGCTCCCAGACGTCCGGGATCTCCGCAGTCCTGCACAATACAAAGATCATATACCTGATTGCTCTCGCAGGAATTGCGAATCTTATCGGAATGTTTCAAAAATTTAAATATATTTGGAATGGGTTCCAGATACACATCAGCCTGAATCTGCGGAAACCAGGTTGTGATATAATTATAAGTTGCCAGGCAGGAACCCACACAGTCGCCGTCAGGCCGTACATGACCTGCAATGGCAACTGTTTTCACCTGTGCAAACTGAGAAGCCAAATCTTTCATATAGAACGCTCCCTGATTATTATTTTATGCATAGTTAGTTCTGTTCTTTATTTACATCGTCAATGAGTTTTGACATATTCACGCCGTATTCGATGGACTGGTCCAATACAAAGCGAATTTCCGGGGTATTCCTTAAATTTATATTTTTTGCCAGTTTGCTCCGGATATAGCCTTCCGCGCTCTTTAAGCCTGCAAGCGTGTTCTGCTGGGCTTCTTCATCTCCCAACACACTGATATATGCTTTGCATGTTTTCAGATCCGGCGCCACTTCCACAGCAACCACTGAGGTCAGCGGATTTATTCTGGGGTCTTTGATATCTCCCCGGATAATATTGCTCAATTCCCGCAGCACCTCTTCATTGACTCTCGTATTCTTAATGCTGTTCTTTCTCATATTCTGCCTTACTCCTTATTTGCCTCCTGCAGGTTTTGCAGGACGGCGTTCTTTAACGCGGTACTTCTACCATAGTGTATGCCTCTACTACGTCAAGCTCCTGAATATCGTTGAAGCCTTCAAATACCAGACCGCATTCATAACCGGATTTTACCTCCTTCACATCATCCTTAAAACGTTTCAGTGAAGCAAGGTCTCCTTCGAAAATCTGCTCTCCTTCTCTGGAAATACGTACTTTGCATCCTCTCTGGAACACACCGTCCAGCACATAGGAACCTGCAATATTTCCAACGCCGGACGCCTTGAAAATCTGACGGATCTCTGCATGGCCCAATACTTTCTCTTCAAATACAGGATCTAACATTCCCTTCATGGCTGACTGCACATCTTCAATGGCATTATAAATTACCTTATACAGTCTCATATCCACGCCTTCACGCTCAGCAGTTGCTTTCGCCGTGGCGTCCGGGCGCACGTTAAATCCAATAATGATCGCGTTTGAAGCGGATGCCAGACTGACGTCAGACTCATTAATCGCTCCTACGCCGCCATGGATTACTTTTACCACCACTTCCTCATCGGACAATTTGACCAGACTCTGTTTTACTGCCTCCACAGAACCCTGTACGTCTGCCTTGACGACAATTGGCAGTTCCTTGATATTGCCGGACTGAATCTGCGAGAACAAATCATCCAGGGACATTCTGGATTTGGTATCTTCCAGCATCTTTTCGCGCCCCTCAGAAATAAAGGTATCTGCAAAGCTCTTAGCCTCTTTTTCTGAATCGGTACATACAAAGATTTCCCCTGCATTGGGCACATTATTCAATCCTAATATTTCCACCGGGGTAGACGGTCCTGCTTCTTTTACTCTTCTGCCCTTGTCGTCAATCATCGCCCTTACCTTGCCGTAGCAGCTTCCGCATGCGACTGGCTGGCCTACTTTTAAGGTTCCCTTCTGCACCAGAATGGTAGCTACTGAACCGCGGCCCTTGTCGAGCTGCGCCTCAATCACCAGACCTCTGGCATTACGTTTGGGATTTGCCTTTAATTCGCTTACTTCCGCCGTCAGCAATACCATTTCCAGCAGCGAATCAATTCCTTCATGGGTATGCGCGGATACCGGTACAAAAATCGTACTTCCGCCCCAATCTTCCGGAATCAGTTCATACTCTGCAAGTTCCTGTTTGACACGCTCAATATTGGCGCTGGGCTTATCTATTTTATTAATCGCAACTATGATTTCTACTTCTGCCGCTTTGGCATGGCTGATTGCCTCCACGGTCTGCGGCATCACGCCGTCGTCCGCCGCCACTACCAAAATAGCGATGTCTGTGGCGTTTGCCCCGCGCATCCGCATTGCAGTAAACGCCTCATGTCCCGGCGTATCCAGAAAGGTGATTTTTTCCCCATTGCATTCTACCATATAGGCGCCGATATGCTGGGTAATACCGCCTGCTTCTTTATCAATTACATGCGTATCGCGAATCGCGTCCAGCAGAGACGTTTTACCATGATCGACATGCCCCATAACACAGACTACCGGAGGACGTTTTACCTGTACTGCCTCTTCTTCCTCTTCTTCTTTCAGAAGCTCGGCAATCACGTCAATCTTCTCTTCCATCTCGCAAATGCAGTTAAATTCCAGTGCAATTTCTTCTGCCACAGCAAAATCAATCTCGTTATTTACCGTTACCACAGTTCCCTGTAAGAATAATTTCTTGATAATTGCAGAAGCCTGCACTTTCATGCGGTCTGCAAGTTCCTTTATGGTAAGCTTCTCCGGAAGGGTTATGTTCTTAATCGTCTCTTCCTCTTTCTGGTGATTCTGAGGAGCCGGCTGCTGATTTTTCTTGCCTCTGGTTTTCTTCTCCAGATTATCGAAACGCTCCTTCTTCTTGCCCATCAGATCCTTCTCATGACGCTGGCTGTTTCCTTTGCGGTTATCGCGTTCCCTGCTTTCTTTGCCTCTTGTCTCTTCCATGGAAGCCGCGGGACTATTCTGATTCAGCTTATTAATTTCCTGCTCAAAACGGTTTCTCTGGCCGCCGCGTCCATTCTGATAATTCCGGTTATTCCGGTCTCCCTGGGGCCTTCCGTTTCCATTCCGGTCTCCCTGGGGCCTTCCGTTCCGGTCTCCCTGAGGTCTTCCGTTTCCGTTTCGATCTCCCTGGAACCTTCCATTTCCGCTGCGGTCTCCCTGGAACCTTCCGTTTCCATTCCGGTCTCCCTGAGGTCTTCCGTTTCCATTTCGATCTCCCTGAGGTCTTCCGTTTCCGTTTCGATCTCCCTGAGGTCTTCCGTTTCCATTTCGATCTCCCTGGAACCTTCCATTTCCGCTCCGGTCCCCCTGGGGTCTTCCGTTTCCATTTCGGTCTCCCTGAGGTCTTCCACTATGTTCACCCTGAGGTCTTGCGGTGTTCTCGCTCTGGGATTTTACAACGTTTTCTTCCTGATGTTTCAGCGGTCTTTCTTCCTGAGCTCTGATATTCCGTTCCGTCTGCGGTTTTGCCGGTTTTTCCCTCTGTGGTCTGAGCGGACGCTCTGCCTGAGTTCTTTCTCCCTGAGGTCTTCCGTTTCCATTTCGATCTCCCTGGGATCTCGCCGGGCGCCGTTTGGCTATTTTACTGTTCTGGGGATTATACACCGCCGTAATACTGGATTTCTTGCGCGGACGCTCCGGAGCCTTGGCTGCCGCTTCTTTGGACTCAGCTTTTGCCGGATTCTCTTTGGAAGCCTCAACTTTTTTGGTATGATCTGAGACTGTCTCTTTGGATACGCCTCCTTTTCCGCTATGTTCAGCTTTAGCGGAAAATTTTGCTCTCACTAGGGCAATCGCTTCATCTTCTATAGAGCTGCTCGCCACTTTGCCGGTAATGTTCTTTTCCTCTAAAAACTTAATCACCTCTTTGGACTGTATATTTAATTCATTTGCAATTTCATACACTCTGACTTTTGCCATACTTTTACTACCTCCGTTATTCCGTTTTCTCTGCTAATTTCAGTTTCTCTTCAAGACTTCTGGCAAAGCCCTGATCCAGCACCGCCAGGGATGCACGAAACCGCTTGCCAATTGCATTTCCCAGCGCTTCTTTAGGAGCATATAAATAGATAGGAACCTTATAGTAGGAACACATATTCCGAAACATTTTTTTTGTATTTTCCGAAGCCTCCTGTGATACAATCACCAGAAATGCTTTCCCTGATTTTACTGCTTTTTCTGTAGAAAATTCACCGCTGGCAACTTTTCCCGCTTTTGCTGCAAGACCAAGCATAGATAATATTCTATCGTTCTGCAACTGTTTCCATCTCCTTTGCCAAAGTCTCAATCACTTCTTTTGGTATGGCAGTTTTCAAAGAACGTTCCAAACCTCTGGTCTTTATCGCCCGTGCAAGGCATTCTCCATTCGGACATATATATGCCCCTCTGCCATTCTTTTTTCCTGTTATATCCAGAAAAATTTCATTTTCTGCGTTCTTGATAATGCGAAGCAGCTCCTTTTTGCTTTTCATCTCTCCGCAGCCCACACACTGACGCATTGGGATTTTTTTATTCATCGGATTCCCCCTGACCTGTGGATTCTTTGGAAAGCGGCTCTTCGTTTAGTTCTGCATAATTTTCCTTTGGAACTTCATCATAATCTCCGGCATAACTGTCTTCTGACGCTTCTTCATAGTCCCCGGTATAATCATCTTCCGAAACTTCATCATAATCTCCGGCATAACCGTCCTCCGACGCTTCTTCATAATCTCCGGCATAACCGTCTTCCGACGCTTCTTCATAGTCTCCGGCATAACCGTCCTCCGACGCTTCTTCATAGTCTCCGGCATAATCGTCTGAATAATCGTCTTCCTCATATTCTTCGTAATCATTTTCATAATCCATGAAATCTCCGGCTTCTCTTGCCTGAGTTTCACTCTTTATATCAATTTTAAAACCAGTAAGCCTTGCGGCAAGGCGGGCATTCTGCCCCTCTTTTCCAATGGCAAGTGACAATTGATAATCGGGAACTACCACTTTAGCAGTCTTCTCCTCCGCATCGGCAATTACAGAAATAACTTTTGCCGGACTTAAAGCATTTTCTATCAGCATTGCCGCATTGTCACTCCAGTTGATAATATCAATTTTCTCTCCGCGCAGTTCATTGACAATCGCATTGACTCTGGCGCCATTCATACCAACGCAGGCCCCCACCGGATCTACATCAGGGTCATTGCTCCATACAGCAATCTTCGTTCTGCTTCCCGGCTCTCTGGAAATACTCTTTATTTCCACAATTCCGTCCTTTACCTCCGTCACTTCTGACTCAAAAAGACGCTTTACCAATTCCGGATGTGTTCTGGATACGAGAATTTTAGGCCCTTTCGAAGTAGATTTCACTTCCAGGATATAGAGCTTGATACGCTCTGTGGGCTGAAATACTTCGCCCTTCACCTGTTCATTTTCGCTCAGGACAGCATCCACCTTACCCAGATTAATGCTGATATTCCTTCCCACATACCGCTGGACAATGCCCGTTACCACATCTTTCTCTTTTCCATAATACTGGTCAAACAATACCTTGCGTTCTTCCTCGCGGATTTTCTGCAGGATTACGTTTTTGGCATTCTGAGTGGCAATCCGTCCAAACTCTTTGGACTTAACCTCAATATTCACAACATCCCCCAGATTGTATTTGGAATCAATCATCCTTGCATTGCCAAGGCTGATTTCCATCACTTCGTCTTCGACTTCTTCTACAACGGTCTTTGCTGCGTATACATGAAATTCGCAGGTCTCAGGATTCATATCCACTCGGATGTTGTCAGATTTCCCGAAATGGTTTTTGCAGGCGGTGATCAGTGAATTTTCAATGGCTTCCAGCAAAGTATCTTTACTGATATCCTTTTCCTTTTCTAATATATTTAACGCTTCTAATAACTCATTGTTCATTTTTTTATCCTCCTGAATAGTTATTCTGTTATTTGACGCATTTTAAAAATCAAAAGCCAGACGAATCAATGCAATCTCCGATTTTGCAAAAACCATCTCTGTCTCATCTTCCATTTCAATGGTTACGGTGGACTCATCAAAAGATTTCAATATTCCATAAAACTCTTTTTCTTTATTGATGGCGCGGTACGTGCGAATCTCTATCTCTTTTCCCATACTCCTGACATAATCTTTTTCTTTTTTCAAAGGTCTGCCAAGTCCCGGGGAACTCACTTCAAAAATATAAGATTCTTCTATGAAATCTGTTTCATCCAGAAGCTGGCTCATCCTTCTGCTGACCATTTCACAGTCATCCACGGTTATTCCGCCCTCTTTATCTATATAGGCACGCAGATACCAGGTTCCGCCTTCCTTCACATATTCTACATCCACCAGCTCAAACTGCTGCTCCTCTATAATTGGTATCAGCAATTCCTCTGTTTTTTGTTCATATATTTCTCTTCTTGACATTTGCTACACCTTCCTTCTCTGTCCTTTGCTGATCTTCTGCTTTTCTGGACAAGTATCCGCCTGCACATAAAATTGAGAGTGGGCTTTTACCCACTCTCAAGTCTGAATTTATCTAGTTATCATATACATGATAGCACTTAATACCGGGAAAAGCAAGGAAAACTTCATTGGGATGCCTGCACACAGGAACAAAGTGGGCAGGCCCACTTCAGCTCCCCTACCCCCTCACTCATGAGGGGCCTGAACACTTTGCGCGCCGAGCACAATTGCGAAGCAATATTTTACCTCTTGTGCGAGTGCGCATATTTCTGTTCCGTCGCAGTGCGATCATTGTTTTTTATTTTAAAAATAAAAAAATACTGCAAACCGTATAAAAACAAGGTTTCCAGTATATTTCGGGTTGGGCTATTCAATTCATAGCTGACAGCTCGTAGGGGAATCGAACCCCTGTTTCCGCCGTGAGAGGGCGGCGTCTTAACCGCTTGACCAACGAGCCTTATCTTTATCTTGTTCTCTCGAACTCAACATGTTTATTATACATGCCAGGTTCGAGAAAGTCAAGTACTTTTTTAAAACTTATTTATTTTTTTATTAAACTGTTTTTGCCTGTGCCAGTTTCGCCAAAGCTGCAAATCCTTCAGCATCATTCACTGCCATCTCTGCCAGCATCTTGCGGTTCACTTCAACGCCTGCCAGCTTCAAACCGTACATGAACTTACTGTATGAAAGACCGTTCATTCTTGCCGCTGCATTGATACGTGCAATCCAAAGCTGTCTGAACTGTCTCTTTCTCTGCTTTCTGCCCGCATAAGAACTTGTTAAAGCTCTCATAACAGACTGCTTAGCCACTCTGTACTGCTTGGAGCGCGCTCCTCTGTATCCTTTTGCCAGTTTTAATACTCTGTTATGCTTCTTTTTCGCATTCAAACCGCCTTTAATTCTTGCCATGACTTATATTCCTCCTTAACTCAATCTTACAAATACGGTAAAATCTTCTTCATATTCTTAACGTTAGCAGCATCTGTAATCGCCGATTTTCTCAGATTTCTCTTTCTCTTTGCAGACTTCTTGGTTAAGATATGGCTTTTGTATGCTTTATTTCTTTTCAACTTACCAGTTCCAGTCTTCTTGAAACGTTTTGCTGCTGCTCTGCTTGTTTTAACCTTTGGCATTTTTAGTTCCTCCTTAACATCCAGTTATTTCTTCTCAGTCAGCACAATACTCATGCTGCGTCCTTCCAGTTTCGGCGCCTTCTCCACGGTGGCGATCTCTTCCAGCTCCCGGGCAAAATCATCCAGGATATGTTTGCTGCTCTGCATATGCGCCATTTCTCTGCCGCGGAAGCGTAAGGTGATTTTCACCTTATTGCCTTTTGAAATAAACTTCTTTGCTGCATTAATTTTGGTATTGAGATCATTGGTCTCAATATTCGGTGACAAACGGATTTCCTTGATCTCAACAGTTTTCTGTTTCTTTTTGGCTTCTTTTTCTTTTCTTATAAGCTCATACCTGTACTTGCCGTAATCAATTATCTTACATACAGGGGGTTTTGCTCCCGGAGCAATCTTTACCAGATCAAGCTCTGCTTCCTGAGCAAGCTTCATGGCTTCCCGTGTGGACATAATGCCAAGCTGCTCTCCGTCCTGGCCAATCAGACGAACTTCCTTATCCTTGATTTGTTCATTAATCATTAAATCACTAATGGTCTTACACCTCCAAAAATTAATTTCACAACACAGCCGCCTGCAGATTGTGTTCACAAACAACTGCATCAAAAAAAGTGGACAGACAGACCATCCACTTCATACTCCAGATAAACTTACAGCACAAAATGCCGTATTCCGAATATAAACCGTTAGTCACGCCTTTGTGCTAAGGTGAGAGTGGATACTCTGCTTTGTTTTCTGCTTACAATGTTGTTGCTTTATCGTATTTTCCTGCTCACAACGTTGTTACTTTATCATATTTCCCCGCCTGCGTCAAGCTTTTATTTGAATTTCTGTTATCCAAATCTTATTCTTTCCAAACAGCCATACTTCTGTTAGACTAACTTATGATACTGTAACGATCCGCATTTCATCAAAAAGGAGTTATTATGTCAGAATATTCAGATAAACTTATCGACCTGCATACCCATTCCACCTGTTCCGACGGAACCCTGACGCCGGAAGAACTGATGTACCACGCCAAAGAACGCGGACTGTCCGCCATCGCCCTGACCGACCACGACACGGTCTGCGGCATTGCCAGAGCACGCCCCCTGGCCCGCAGCCTGGGACTGGAACTTGTGCCCGGTATTGAACTTTCTACCGATTATGAACATCAGGAAGTCCACATTCTGGGCTATTTTATAGAGGAAACCAATCAGAAATTCCTTTCCCAACTGAACTTTTTCATTAATGGAAGAGAAAAACGGAATCTGAAAATGATACGGCTTTTACAGCAGGAAGGATTTTCCATCACCCTTGAAGCTCTCTGTGAAGAATATCCCGGCAGCGTTATCACCCGCGCGCATTTTGCCAGATATCTGGTCGAACACGGTTTTGTAAAAGATCGAAAAACCGTGTTCTCCAAATATCTGGGAGATGACTGCCGCTGCTACGTTCCCAGAGAAAAAATCACGCCCTTTGAAGCCGTTAAACTGATCCAAATGGGAGGTGGACTCGCTTTCTTTGCCCATCCGGTTCTGTGCCGCATGAATCAGGAACGGCTGCGCGCCTTTCTCCTGCAGTTAAAGGATGCCGGACTTACCGGACTGGAAGCCGTCTATTCCATGAATACTCCGGGAGACGAACGGAATCTGAAAAAACTGGCTCTGGAATATGATCTGCTGATCAGCGGCGGCTCTGATTTCCATGGCGCCAACAAGCCCCACATCCAACTGGGAAGCGGAAGAGGCTCTCTTAAGATCCCCTATGAACTCCTGGCGCAGATAAAATCCCGCTATTCCGCCGTTTCTTCCGGAACAAATACACGTTCCTGATAGATATTGATTTTCTTGGGAACAGCGCTTTTTGCTTCCTCACAGAACTGTTCCTGAGAATTCACCAGCCGTTTCCCTCTTTTATCAATCTTCTCATAGCTGCCGTCTGCTTTCAGAATATGAGCCTTGGTGTTGTCTGCAAGCTGGGTTTCCAGAACATGACGCACCTGGTTCATCAGATCTTCATCTTCTATTGGGAACATAATTTCCACCCGGCGGTCAAGATTACGGGGCATCCAGTCTGCGCTTCCCATATAGATCTCTTCCTGGCCGTCATTGTGGAACCAGAAGATACGGCTGTGTTCCAGAAAATTTCCCACAATGGAATGTACCGTAATATTTTCACTGATTTCAGGAACTCCCGCTTTTAAGCAGCAGATTCCGCGGATTACCAGTTCAATCTTTACGCCTGCGCAGGACGCCTCATATAAAGCTGCAATCACATCCCGGTCGCACAAAGAGTTCATCTTTCCCCTGATAAACGCTTCCTTTCCCTCCTGCGCATGTTTAATCTCACGTTTAATCATTTTCAGGAAACGTTTGCGCAGCCAGATCGGCGCCACCACCAGCTTATTCCAGGACAGAGGCTCGGAATAACCGGAAAGCATGTTAAAGACAGCCGTAGCATCCTCGCCGATTGCCTCGGAACAGGTAAACATTCCCAGGTCGGTATATAATTTTGCGGTGGAATCATTGTAGTTTCCGGTTCCCAGATGCACATATCTGCGGATGCCGTCTTCTTCCTTGCGCACCACCAGGGCAATCTTACTGTGCGTTTTTAAGCCCACCAGTCCGTAGATAACATGGCAGCCCGCCTTTTCCAGCTTCTTCGCCCAGACGATATTATTTTCTTCGTCAAAACGCGCTTTCAGCTCCACCAGTACCGACACCTGCTTGCCATTCTCCGCCGCCTGAGCCAGAGACGCAATGATCGGGGAATTGCCGCTGACACGGTACAGCGTCTGCTTGATGGCAAGTACATCGGGATCTACCGACGCCTGGCGGATGAAATCGACTACCGGATCGAAGGTCTGATAGGGGTGATGCAGTAAAATATCCCCCTTGCGGATCGCTGCAAAAATATTTTCCCCCGGCGTAATCTGCGGTACGCGCTGAGGCTTATAGGGCGGATAACGCAGTTCATCTCCTCCTTCGATCCCGTACATTTTCATTAAAAACGTCAGATCCAAGGGACCGCTGATTTTATAAATATCTTCCGCTGCAATATGTAAATCTTCCTCCAGAATCCGAAGCAGACGCTTATCAATTTTTTCTTCCACCTCTAAACGGATTACCTCGCCCCACTGGCGTCTTTTCAACTGCTTTTGGATTTCCTGAAGCAAATCCTCCGCCTCATCTTCATCAATACTGAGATCCGCATTTCTCATAATCCGATAGGGGTAAGCGCAGAGCACATGATAATTCAAAAACAACTGATTAATATTGCGCTCAATCATCTGCTCTAACAACAGGAACGTTTTCACGCCTTCCTGACCGGAGGGAATCTGAACCAATCGGGGAAGAACAGAAGGTACCTGGACGGTGGCAAATTCCATTTCGCCTTTTTTCTCATCCTTCTTCGTAAGAAGCGCCGCAATATTTAAAGATTTATTCCGAATCAAAGGAAACGGCCTGGAGGCGTCCACCGCCATAGGCGTCAACACCGGATATACATTCTCCTGGAAATAGCGGTCCACATATGCCGCCTGCTCTGCCGTCAGCTCTTCATGGCTGCTTAAAATATCAATTCCCTGGTTGTGAAGCAGGGGAAGCAGCGAGCGGTTATACGTAGAATACTGTAATTCTACCAAAGCCCTGGTATCCTTATTGATGGCTTCTAACTGTTCCTGCGCCGTCATTCCCGCAATATCTTTCTTTTTATATTCTGCATGAACCATATCTTTGAGGGAAGCAACACGCACCATAAAAAATTCATCCAGATTTGATGATGTAATACTGACAAATTTCAGCCGCTCAAGCAGAGGAATCGACTTATCCCTCGCTTCATTCAATACCCGGTGGTTAAATTTGAGCCAGCTCAGCTCCCGGTTCTCATAATATTCCGGTTTGAGAAAATCCTTTTCTTTTTCCATACCCTACCTCCTGCTATAACACTCTTTTTTCTTTTATTTTCGGCATAACGCTGAATACTTCTTCGAAGGAATCTGCATAAGAAGAAAAGAGGCCTTTTTCAAGCACAACGCTTTCCTCCGTCTCAATGGTAATTACCAGTTCCCTTCCCTTTAACACTGCTTTGATATTTTTAAATTTCTGTTTATGGCTGCGGTCCATAGCATTAGCCGTCCTTAAAATTGCCATAAGTTTCGAAACAACCATATAATTTTCCTGATTCGTCTTATCTTTGACATTCTCATAGGGATGAATTGGCAAAGAACTGTATTTTACCGTATTCGCCACAATTTCCCGCTCCAAATGGGTCATTCCGATAATTTCTGACGCCATGATAATCTGATACGAACATTCTGACTGATTTACCAGGCTGACATATCTGCCGCAGTCGTGGAGAATGGCCGCAGCCTGCAGTAAAAGCCGTTCTCTTTTTCCCATGCCGTGTACTTTTTTCATCGCGTCAAAAATGGCTGTGGACATGGAAAGCACTGCTTCTGTATGTCTGGAATAGCTCTGGTAACGCTCCGCCAGATTTCTGGACGCCGCAAGAACATCTTCTTTAAAATCATGCTCAAAACGAATCATCTTGCTTTTCTCTGCATAATCACACACAATTCCGTCCGTAATCCTGACGCTGGGCACCCAGATATATTGCGCTTCCATCTCTTCGGTCAGCCGTTTATAAAGCACCACAGAGGGCAGAATCAGAGGATCTCTTTCATTGGAAAGGTTCAGTTCTATAGACAGCTCTTCCGGAGATTTCTTATGCCATTTATTCAGAAGTTTCAAAAAACGCTCTGTCTCAATCGTGCCGTCGTCCTCTTTTTTCGAAAAATCCTTCACCATATCATGGATGTAATCCCCCATAAAAATTACATACTTGATTTCCTGGTCTGACAGATATAATCTTTTAAAAATTTCCAGCTCTTTGTCAATCAATTCCTGAATCTGTGTTTCATAATGGGAAACCATATTGCGAATCTGAGCCAGCTTCTCCCAGATGCGCATAATCCCCAATTCAATATGCTGCGTTGTCACTGCCGTTCCTTTGCGAAACAGTGTAATCTGCATACTTCCGCCGCCTACATCCGCTACCACGGCGCCTTTTTCAACCAATGTCTGGAATTCAGGCGCTGCCGCCAGAGACTTGTAGTTCATAAAACGGTGTTCTGAATTGCTGAGCACATCTACATTAATATGCGTGCGGAGCCGGATCTGATCCAGAATAAAGGGTTCGTTGCTCACCGCGCGCAGCACATTTCCCGCATACGCCTTGTACTCCTCTACTTTGTAGCCTTCCATAACAGAATGAAATTCTTTCAAAACCTGGCAAAGCTCTTCCACCAGCTCATAGCCAATAATCCCCTTGTTATAGGCGTCCCTCCCCAGCTCCAGCCGGCTGCGCAGATGATCGATCTGACGAAGCTTGCGGTTGGGACGTATCTCAAAGATTTTCATGCTCACTTCATAAGAGCCAATATAAATTGCCGCAAATGTTATAATTTTCATAACCTCTCCTTCCCAATTGCTGTTTTATCTTTTCCCAGCAGAGCATTGATAAACTGCTGGGCACATCTTCCGGAAGGCCCTCCATGGTTTAATTCCCATCGGTCCGCCTCCAGAAGAAGGGTTTCCTCCTCCATCTGTATCTGATGCTTTTGGGCCAGTCTTCGTACAATCTCATGAAATTCTTTCTGATCTGGCGAGCCAAAATAAATGGTAACTCCAAATCTGGATACCAGGGAAAGCTTTTCCTGCACGGTATCTCTGGTGTGCAGGTCGTCATCCCGCTCTTCTTTGTCGCTGAATTTCTCCCGAACCAGATGCCGCCGGTTCGAAGTTGCATAAATCAGCACATTATCCGGCTTTTTTTCCAGCCCTCCTTCAATCACTGCCTTTAAATATTTATATTCAATCTCAAATTCTTCAAAAGACAGATCATCCATATATATGATAAATTTATAGTTTCGATTCTTAATCTGGGCAATCACAGAATTTAAATCCTGAAACTGGTGCTTATATAATTCAATCATCCGCAGCCCCTGTTCGTAATACTGATTAATGATTGCTTTGATGCTGGTGGATTTACCTGTTCCGGCGTCCCCAAATAACAGACAGTTATTGGCCTGTTTCCCTCTTACAAAGGCTTCTGTATTATCAATAAGCTTCTGTTTCTGCTGCTCATAACCCACCAGGTCTGAAAGATGCACATGGGCAATATTTGTAATAGGCACAATTTTAGGCTCCCGCCCTTCATGTTCAATGCGAAACGCCTTGTGCAGCCCTAATTTTCCGACGCCAAATTCTCCGTAGAACTTCGTCGCCTCCGCCTGAAATTCTTCTGCTGATTCAGCCTGTTCCAGCCGGACGCTAAGCGCGCAGATCCGGTCCCGTATCCTGTGATTAAACACCCTTGCCGTCTGTTCCGAACGCTGATAGTCTTCCAGCAAAAGCAGTTCCGGTATCTCAAGCTCCTGTACAAGTTCCCTGAAATCAAATGTAAAAAGCTTTTGAAATACTGCAAAATCATGCCGCGCAAGCTCGTTGAGCGTTCCTGAAATCTTTCCCCGGTTCTCACAGGCCCTGCTGTATGCATTTTCATTATTCACCATCAAAAACGTCAGATAATTGTGCCATAAATTTCCCTCAAAGCCATGGCTTGCCGCCAGTTCAATCAGATCATGAAAACTTTCATAGCACAGGGAACGAATATCTTCACGATTATAATAGTCGCTCCCATAATGCTCTATGATCCAGGTCATATCTTCAAAAATCTGTCCCTGTTCCAGATTACGGTATAAAATCATAGTCCCTGCATTTCTCATCTGCCCATACCTCACTTTAATAATTTCCCAGGATCTTCACGTAAAGAGCTTCTTCCATCAATCCTTTTAACGCATTCTGCATGGCTCCGTCGCTGAGATTTCCCTCCAGATCCACAAAAAAACGATACTCAAAGCTTCGATCTTTCACCGGCCTGGACTCAATCTTTACCATATTCAGATTGTTAAACATGAAGTGTGAAAGCATCCGGTACAAAGAACCGCTTTCATGAGATACCTCAAAACTGATGCTGACTTTGGCCGCATCCTTCCTCTTAAGCTTCTCTCCTCCCACAATGATGAAACGCGTACTGTTGTCCGCACTGTAGTTAATGTTATTCTTTAAGATCTTAAGCCCGTAAATATCCGCCGTCACCTGGCTTGCAATTGCCGCCTGGTCTCTGCGCTGTTCCTGCACTACCTGTTCCGCAGCCATCGCCGTATTTTTTACAGGAATCCTCTCCCAATTTCTGTGTTCATTTAAAAAATCAATACTCTGCATCAAAGCCTGCGGATGAGAGTATACCGTTTTTACATCGGAAAGCTCTGCGTCTGGCAGACCCAGCAGGGCATGTTCAATCTTAATCGTCTGTTCTGCCACAATATAATTTTCATATTCCAGCAGAAGGTCAAAATTCTCTCCCACAATCCCGGCGGAAGAATTTTCAATTGGAAGTACTGCATAATCTGCTTTTTTCTGCCGGATCGCTTCCATTGCCTCACGCCAGGTATCCACATGGAAACTCTCTGTATCTTCGCCGAAATATGCCTTCATGGCAAGCTGGCTGTAGGCTCCTTCTGTGCCCTGATACACCACTTTTCTGGTATAAAAGGGAAGTCTGTCCACCTGCACAAATCCAGGGTCCTGCGCTAAGCCGCGCTGATTCAAAAGCTGGTACTGACGCTTGCGGCTCATTGCCATAATCTGTTCAAATAACTCTGCCACGCCATAACTGTTCTCAGCGTGCTCCACCAGACGTTTCACCTGTTCTAATTTCTGCGCTTCCCGCTGTTTGTCCAGCACCTGTGTTCCGGTCGAAATCTTATATTCTGCCACTTCTGTGGTGCGCTGCATACGCTCCTCATACAAGGAGACAATTTGTCTGTCAATCTCATCAATTTCCCGCCGGATTTTATCCAAATTTTTCATACGCCACATCCTTAAAGTATTTTCTATTATCATATAACAATCGCTTCATAAAGGCAAGTTTTGACATAAAAAAACAGGCAGAATCATCAAATTTTCTCCTTTTATCTGATGATTCTGCCTGTTTCTGCTTAAGTCTCCAAATTACCTACGGCAAATAAACATAATTACATCTGAGCACATCGGAACGCATTCCATATTTATCAATCAATATCATCGAAAGAATATTATTCCCTTCCGGTATTGCAATGGGCTGCGTATACTGCTCTGAGGACGACGTTGGCTCGGAACCGTCCCAGGTATAATATACTCTGCATCCGCTTGGGACCGCAACGGAAATGCTCTGAGGCGCGTTAAAATATCCGCCGCCCGGCGTTACCCTGGGCGTTTCCGGCTTCTGCAGTTCCACCTGATAATGCGCTTCTGCCTCGTCGCTGTAAAATCCATACGAATTGCAGGCAGCCGCCCGAATCTGAATCTCCTGTCCCGGTTCTATCTCTACAGGAGCCTGATACTTCCATCCTTGCGCCGGGGCCGTGCCATCCAGCGTATAATAAACCTCACAGTCCTCCTCCGCCAGAATTTCCACTGACAATTCTTCTGTGTAAACGCCCCCCTCCTCGCTAAATTCAGGCGCGTTCGGAATATATTCAGCAAACAGTTCCTGTATCTGCGGCTGATTTGCCTGCTCATAAAGGGCGCGAATACTTTCATAGGCTTTGCGTTCTTCATAAATCTGAATCAGTTTTTGATAAACTTCCACCTGATCCGGCTCCTCTTCGCATAACCGATGCAGCAGTTCCAGAGCCATTTTTTCTTCCCCGCGCAGCAAATAAATATCAGCCAGAAAAAGCTTTGCCGTCAGGCTGTCTTCCAGTTCTATGGCGCGTTTGATATGCGTCTCGGCTTCCCGGTAGTTTCCTTCTTCTTTATATTTAGCCGCCTGCTCCATCTGGTAATCGCTGGAATGATCTCTGCTGTAATTCACAAGCAGAATAATCGCCGTTATCAGCACAATCAGAAGGATCATTGACGCGACTGCAAAAATGATACGTTTTTTTACTCTTCGATTTCCCTTTTTGGCAGGCGAATTTGTATGTTGCCCGGAAGCGCTTTTTGCCTTTTTTTCTTTTTCCAAACGCTCTTTCGTCTTTTCTCGCGCCGCTTTTTCCTCTTTTTCCTTCAGTGCGTCCCGCAGGAAATCATCTTCCAGCAAATTGTAATCGGATACGATCTGTGCTTCTTTCCCACAGACATAACAGTAAACACTCCCCACCTTCAGCTCTGCTCCACAATTTGCACACTTCATCCCTATCCCTCTTCTATACTCTGCACGCAGTTACTCATCAGCATGGCGATTGTCATCGGGCCCACTCCGCCCGGCACAGGTGTAATTGCAGACGCAATCTGTTTTACTTCCTCATATTTCACATCCCCGCACAACTTATTATTCTCATCGCGGTGAATCCCCACGTCAATAACAACGGCTCCCTCTTTTACATATTCCGCACCGATGAACTGCGGCTTTCCTATGGCGACGATCAGAAGATCTGCCTGTCTGCAAAGCTGCGGAAGATCTCTGGTTTTTGAATGAGCGACCGTCACCGTAGCGTTTTCCCGCAGCATTAAAAGCGCCATAGGTTTCCCCACAATATTGCTTCTGCCGATAATGACACAGTGTTTTCCGGCAATCTCCACGGCGGAACGTTTTAAAAGCTGAATAATCCCGGCAGGCGTACAGGGCAAAAAGCCAGGCTCTCCAATCGTCATAGCTCCAACGCTTTGCGGATGAAATCCATCCACATCTTTCTTAGGACTGATCGCCTGAATAATCTTATCCTCGCAGATGTGTTCCGGAAGGGGAAGCTGCACCAGAATGCCCTTTACCTCCTGCCTGCCGTTCAACTGGGCAATCAGATTTAACAGTTCTTCCTCTGAAGTCTCCTCCGGCAATTCGTATGCCAGAGACTCTATTCCGACATAGGCGCAGGCATTTTTCTTATTACGCACATATACGCTGGAAGCCGGGTCCGCCCCCACCTGAATCACTGCCAGCGCTCCCGTCCTGCCCTTAGCTTTTAAAGCCGCCGCTTTCTCTTTCAATTCATCCTTAATCTGCTGAGAGATTCTCTTTCCATCAATGATTTCCGCCATGACTTATCATCCTTTCTGCAAAATGTTAAAACAATCCTGTAATGACGCCTTCGTCGCTCACATCAATTCCATAAGCCGCCGGGGTTTTGCCCAGTCCCGGCATAGTCATAATCGCTCCGGTAATGGCAACTACAAAACCTGCCCCCGCTGAAACATATACTTCCCTGACATTCACAGTAAATCCGGAGGGACGTCCAAGCTTTGTCTGATCGTCTGACAGGGAATACTGCGTCTTTGCCATACAAACCGGGAAATCTCCCATCCCCAGCTCTTCAATTCTCTTTAACTCTTTTAAAGCAGCCGGAGCATAGCTGACGCCGTCCGCGCCATAGATTTCTCTGGCCACCGCCTCAATCTTATCTGTCAGAGGCAGGCTGCTGTCATAAAGGGGCTGAAATCTGCTCTCTTTTTCTTCCAGCGTCTTCAATACTTTTTCTGCCAGGGCAATCCCGCCTGCCCCGCCTTTTTCCCACACTTCTGAAAGGGCAAACTCGCAGCCCTTTTCCTGGCAGAACTGCTCGACATACGCTGTCTCCGCTTTTGTATCTGTAATAAAAGAATTTAAGGTAACAACTACGGGTACCTGATATTTCTGTAAATTTTCAATATGCTTTTCCAGATTCACAATTCCCTTTTTCAAAGCTTCCAGATTTTCACTGGAAAGTTCTGCTTTTGGGACTCCTCCATTGTATTTCAGGGCGCGCACGGTTGCCACCAGCACCACGGCGTCCGGCTTTAGGCCCGCCATGCGGCATTTGATATCCAAAAACTTTTCAGCTCCCAAATCTGCGCCAAATCCTGCCTCTGTCACTACGTAATCCGCCAATTTCAAGGCTGTCTTTGTAGCACGGACACTGTTGCAGCCATGCGCAATATTGGCAAAAGGCCCTCCATGTATAATCGCCGGCGTATGTTCCAATGTCTGAATTAAATTGGGTTTGAGCGCATCCTTCAACAACGCCGCCATAGCCCCTGTAGCCTTCAAATCACCGGCCGTCACCGGCTGCCCTTCAAAATTATAGGCCACAATCATTCTGCCCAGGCGCTCTTTCAAATCCGCCATATCGTCTGCAAGGCATAATACCGCCATAATCTCCGATGCAACAGTGATTACAAAATGATCCTCACGCACCATACCGTCCATTTTACTGCCCAGTCCCACCACAATATTGCGCAGTACGCGGTCATTCATATCCAGACAGCGTTTCCAGACCACCTGACGCGGATCAATGTTTAATTCATTTCCCTGCTGTATATGGTTATCCAGCAAAGCGGCAAGCAGATTATTTGCTGAGGTGATGGCATGAAAATCTCCGGTAAAATGCAGATTCAGTTCTTCCATTGGAACCACCTGCGCATAACCGCCTCCGGCAGCTCCGCCCTTAATGCCAAAACAGGGGCCAAGGGAAGGTTCCCGAAGCGCCAGTACCGCTTTTTTTCCCATTTTTCCAAAAGCTTCTCCAAGCCCCACACTGGTTGTTGTCTTGCCCTCTCCCGCCGGCGTGGGATTGATTGCCGTCACCAGAATCAGTTTGCCGTCCTCGCGGTCTTTTACTTTCTCCATCAGTTCGTCCGAAAGCTTTGCTTTATATTTTCCGTATAATTCCAGTTCGTCTTCCTCAATGCCAAGCTGCGCCGCCACTTCACGGATGTGTATCATTTCTGCTTCCTGTGCAATCTGAATATCTGTCTTCATGTCCTTCCTCCCGCTTTCGCTTTCTAATCATACAAGTCTGTACTGTTTCCTGAGTTGTTGCAGCTGGTGATCATATATTCTTTCTGTCTTATCACGGTTGATGATAACACAATCTATACGTACTCGTCCACATATTCTTCAAATTCAGACAACGACATCAAGATCTTTCTGGCCTTTGTCCCTTCCTCCGGCCCCACCACGCCTGCTTCTTCCAATTGATCCATTATTCTTGCCGCGCGGTTAAAACCGATTTTAAACATGCGCTGCAGCATACCTATAGATCCCTTATCCTTTTCTATCACAAATTTTCCCGCTTCCACAAAATAGGCGTCCCGCTCGCTGCCTCCGCCTGTTCCACTCTGGGAAATGGAAACCGTATTCATTTTTTCTTCAATTTCTGTATTATAAACTGCGGTGCTCTGCTTTTTCAGGAAATCCACCACTGCTTCCACCTCCTGGTCGGAAACAAAAGGCCCCTGAACTCTAAGCGGTTTCTGATACCCCTGCGGGTAAAAGAGCATATCGCCGTTGCCCAGCAGTTTCTCTGCCCCATTCATATCCAGAATCGTTCTGGAATCCACGCCGGAAGATACGGAAAATGCAATTCTGGAAGGCATATTGGCCTTAATCAGCCCTGTGATTACATCCACAGACGGACGCTGCGTAGCGATAATCAGATGAATGCCCGCCGCCCGGGCAAGCTGCGCAAGACGGCAGATCGCGTCCTCCACGTCTCCCGGTGCCACCATCATCAGGTCTGCAAGCTCGTCCACCACAATTACAATCTGTGGCAGTTTCTTTGGCTTTGTTTCATCCTCCACGTCCTTAATCGCTTCCACTTTCTTATTATAACCTTTGAGGTCTCGCACCTGATAATCTGCAAATTTCTGATAGCGATCAGTCATCTCCGATACTGCCCAATGCAAAGCGCCAGCCGCTTTCTTGGGATCTGTAACTACCGGAATAAACAGATGCGGGATTCCATTATATACGCTCAGTTCCACCACTTTGGGGTCGATAAGAATCAGCTTTACATCCTCGGGGTCTGCCTTATATAAAATACTCATAATAATGGTATTAATACAGACAGATTTACCGGAGCCGGTAGCTCCCGCAATCAAAAGATGAGGCATTTTAGCAATATCGGCAACCACCACCTGACCGCCGATATCCTTGCCTGCTGTAAAACAGATGCTGGACTGGTGCTTCTGAAAATCTGCCGACTCAATCAGTTCCCGGAACCGCACCATCACGTTTTCTTTGTTCGGCACCTCGATTCCCACTGCCGCTTTCCCCGGAATAGGAGCTTCTATACGAATATCCGCCGCCGCAAGATTCAGCTTGATATCATCCGCGAGATTTACTATTTTACTGACTTTCACACCCAGCTCCGGCTGCAGCTCGTACCTGGTGACGCTCGGCCCGCAGCTTACATTGGTAATCGTTACATTTACACCGAAATTCTTCAATATATTCTGTAACTGTACGGCCGTCTCATGAAGATGCACCTGATTATCTTTTCTGGCGGGACCGCCTGATTTCAGCAGCGCAACCGGCGGCAGTCTGTATTGCAGTGACTGCGCGTCTTTTTCAGGAATTACAGAACTGTCCTGCATTTCCTGCTTTAACACTTCTGTATGTTCCTGATGCTCTTCTTCCATAAACGCCTGTTTTTCCAGATTCTCTGTCTCCTGAGAATCTAAATCTCGCGCCGGTTCCGTTAACTGGCTTTCCTCTGGCACAGCCAGCGCGCACGGCTGCTCTTCTTTTGCCTGGTCATACATTCCCTGCATGGTTTCCGGGTATCTGTCTTCCTCCTGCTGCGCTTTTATACTCTTTTTCGGCTTCCTATGTATCTTCTCTACCACCACAGGTTCTTCTGCCTCTGGCGTCTCTTTCAGTGTAAATAAATCTTCTTTTACCGGTACTGAATTTACAGACGGAGCCGGTTCCTCTTCTAATGGAAGCTTCAATTCGCTGATATTATCAGAATGCCTGATGGAAGCCGGCTGAATCCTGGTATTGAACGCCACTCCCTCCACTTTTTTATCCATGCGCCTCTGCGCCTGTTCTTCCCTTACAAATTCCTCCTCTTCCCGACGCTGTTCACGCATTTCCCGGCGTCTTGCCGCATCCTCCCTGGCCGAGTTATACACTCTGCGGCTGCCCTTCCTGACTCCGCCCAGGAACGAACGCTCTGTCAAAAGCACCATAGAAATAATCAAGGTAATAATGTCTACCACATAGGTTCCTGCCGTTCCGATGGCAGGACACATAAGACTGGCAAGCATTCCTCCTAAAGCTCCGCCTCCGCTCCTGTTTTTTGCCGCATACTGGAAAGATTTAATAACAGAATAATCGCCGCTGCCTGCCACCAGCTCCACAAACAGACACAGGAACGCCACAAATAAAATTCCTGCCGCCAGCTTTACAATTGCAATTCCATTGTCACGATTCGATATATAAAATGCAGCGCCCATAAAAAAGCAAATGGGAAAAATATAAGCCATCATGCCAAACAATCCAAAACTGACGACGCTTACTTTCTCTCCCAGAAATCCGCCGATTCCAAAATTACTGATAAACAGCACAATACATACGGCCAGAATCACTAAAAGAATCACTTCGCTTTGAAAAGACACTTCCGGGCCGGAAGAAGTACTCTTTGCGGATCTGCTGTTTTTTCCATTTTTGTCTGCTTCACCTGCGCTTCTTTTTTTATTTTTCGTAGTTCCAGGCCTTGACGCCATAACATTTCCTCCTAAATTCTCTGCCCTATTTCTAAATACAGTGCGATTCCCGTTTTCTGTGAACAGCACGCTTCTAATAGTTTAGCACAATTAGCAGAAAATGTCATTACCACTTTCCCCCGGTTTTCAGATTTCGTTATTTTGCTTATTTTCGTCAATCATCTGATGCAGTTTCTTCATAGCTTCGTCAATGCCGCCTACCTCGTTAATAATTCCTTCTTCCACCGCCTGTCTGCCGACCAGAATAGTTCCCAGATCTTTGGTAAGCATACTGGTATTCATCATCATTTTTTCCAGACGCTCCTGAGATGTAAAACAGTGATCCGCCACAAATCCCGTAATCCGGTCCTGCATCTGCTGGAAATAATCATAGGTCTGGGGCGCCCCAATTACCAGCCCGTTCAGCCGTACCGGGTGAATCACCATGGTTCCGGTCGGTACAATATAAGAATAATCGGTGGACACGGCCAGCGGAACACCAATGGAATGACTTCCTCCAAGAACCAATGACACCGTAGGCTTACTTAAGGAAGCGATCATCTCTGCAATGGCAAGTCCGGATTCCACGTCTCCGCCCACGGTATTCAGCAAAAGCATGACCCCGTCCACGGTATCGTCGTCTTCTATAGAAGCAAGTTTGGGCAGAATATGTTCATACTTGGTAGTCTTGGCATTCGGAGACAATGTCTCGTGCCCTTCAATTTCTCCAATAATCGACATCAGGTGAATTTTGTGATTTCCCTTGCCCTGCTCTAAGGTTAATTGTCCTACCTCTTTGATTTCCTCGTTTTCATTTTTTTCTTTTTCCTGCTGATTCAAATCTTTTTCCATATAAACTCCTCTCTATATCATTGACATTCTTAATCTCATTTAGTATCGGGAATTTGCATGGATTTTATTCTGAATCGGCAAACTTTTATTTTCAGGAAAACATCATAGCTTTCCCGAAAAAAAAGGTGCAAAGCCCTGAGAATTTCTTAAGGACTTTACACCTTCCATAACTATTTCACATCACTATTCTTTTATCGCGTCCGTTTCTTCCGGAATAACGCCTGACATGTAGTCCGTGAGAAACCTTCCTTTAACATTCGCCCATCAGATATTTGTATAGCCCCTCATAACGGAACTTGGAAGCATTCCAGGAATAATCGTTTGCCATAGCGCGGTCAACCATCTGATTCCACTGGCGTTTCTTATCAAAGAAAATATGTTTGGAATAGTTGATAACCTTTAACATCTCCTCACCATTGTAATTGCTGAATGAGAATCCGTCTCCCACATTATCGTATTCATTGTAAGGCTGTACCGTATCCTTCAGTCCGCCAGTCTCACGGACAATTGGAATTGTTCCATAGCGGAAGGAAATCATCTGGGTCAATCCGCACGGCTCAAAACGTGACGGCATCAGGAATGCGTCCGCCGCGCCATAAAGTTTGTGCGCCAAATCATCGGAATAACAGATATTTGCTGAAATCTTATCCGGATATTTCCATGCAAAATGACGGAACATATTTTCATACTGAGGGTCGCCGGTTCCAATTACAACTAACTGTGTATAATCGTCAATAATCCGTTCAATTACGAAATTAATCAGATCCAGTCCCTTCTGATCTGTAAGGCGGGAAATCAGTCCGATCATATAACGCTTCTTATCTACTGCAAGTCCCAGCTCCTGCTGCAGTTTCTCTTTATTCATGGATTTCTTCTTGCGGTAACTGGAGGCGTCATAATTCACATACAGCTTCTCGTCCGTCGCCGGATTATACGCGTCATAATCAATTCCATTTACGATTCCCTGCATATCCATATGCCTTGCCGCCAGCAGGCCGTTCAGACCTTCGCCGTAATAATCCGTCTGGATTTCCTGTGCATATGTATCGCTGACCGTCGTAATATAATCTGCATATACCAAACCGCCCTTTAACATGTTGGCGTCTTTTTTAAATTCAAGTTTATCTGGTACAAACAGGCTTGCCGGAAGTCCGGTCAGTCCTTTCATAGTCTTCACATCCCAGATGCCCTGGAACTTCAGATTATGAATTGTCATAATTGACTTCATGCCCCAGAAGAACATATCTCCCTGAAACTCCGTATTCAAATATACCGGAATAAATCCTGTCTCCCAGTCATGGCAGTGAATAATCTGAGGCTGGAAATTAACCAAAGGCAGCATAGAGAGCACCGCTTTGTCAAAAAATACAAATTTTTCAATGTCAAAACGAATATCTCCATATGGCAGGAAACAGTCAAAATATTCCTGATTATCTATAAAATAATAGGTAATGCCGTCCATTTTATACTGCAAAATCCCAACGTATTTGTTCTGGATATAGTTTCCGCAGTTCATATAAAAATGCGTCACATACTCAAACTGGTTTCTCCAATGCTCAGGTATACAGCTGTAATTAGGCAGCACAACCCGGATATCCCATTCTTCCTTATCAAACTCTTTGGGCAGTGCCCCGCATACGTCAGCCAATCCTCCTGTTTTGATAAAAGGTACACATTCCGATGCCGCAAACAGAATTTTTCTCATACTTTACATCCTCCATAACGTAATTTTTATATGCTTTCCAACGCTTGAGCCAAATCGTCCATAATATCTTTTGCATGTTCAATCCCCACAGAAAGACGGATCAGATCAGGAGCTACGCCTGCTTCTTTCAACTGTTCATCCGTCATCTGCCTATGGGTATGGCTTGCAGGATGAAGTACGCAGGTTCTTGCGTCCGCCACATGTGTAACAATTGCAATCAGCTTCAGTTTATCCATAAATCCCACCGACACTTCCCTGCCGCCTTTCAGTCCAAAAGAAATCACGCCGCAGGTTCCGCCAGGCATATATTTCTGGGCAAGCGCATGATATTTGTTATCTTCCAGCCCCGCATAATTCACCCAGGCAACCTTGTCATGGTTATGCAGGAACTCTGCAACCTTCCCTGCGTTCTCACAATGGCGCGCCATGCGCAAATGCAGCGTCTCAAGCCCTACGTTCAGCAAAAATGCATTCTGCGGAGACTGGATCGATCCGAGATCCCTCATAATCTGCGCCGTCGCCTTGGTAATGTATGCGCCTTTGCCAAACTTCTGTGTATACACAATTCCATGATAAGTAGGATCCGGCTGCGTTAAACCAGGATATTTGTCCGCATATTTCTCCCATTCAAAATTACCGCTGTCCACAATACATCCGCCCACACACATTGCATGTCCGTCCATATACTTTGTGGTGGAATGCGTTACAATATCAGCGCCCCATTCAAACGGCCGGCAATTGATCGGTGTCGGAAATGTATTATCCACAATCAGCGGTACCCCATGGTCATGCGCTGCTTTTGCAAACTTCTCAATATCCAAAACTACCAATGCCGGATTTGCAATGCTTTCCGCAAACAGCGCCTTGGTATTCGGACGGAATGCCGCCGCAATTTCTTCCTCGGAAGCATCCGGATCAACAAAGGTGCAGTCAATGCCCTGTTTTTTTACCGTAGCGCTGAAAAGATTGAACGTTCCTCCATATACGGCAGAGGAACATACCATATGGTCTCCGGCCTCACAGATGTTAAAAACAGCATAATAATTGGCCGCTTGTCCGGAAGAAGTAAGCATTGCCGCCACACCGCCTTCCAGTTCACAGATTTTCTGTGCCACCGCGTCGTTGGTAGGATTCTGCAGTCTGGTATAAAAATATCCGCTGTCCTCCAAATCAAACAGCCGTCCCATCTGGTCGCTGGTGTCATATTTAAAAGTGGTACTTTGATAAACAGGAAGCACCCTCGGTTCTCCCCGTCTGGGATGCCAGCCAGACTGAATACATTTTGTCTCAATTTGATAGCCGCTCATCTTATCTCCTCCTGATTGTATTATATGCAGGAATGCCATGGACATTCCCAAACATATACCCCGGGAATGATGATCAGACACGCCTTAAACTCTTGTATCTAATTTTAACACAACTAAGACCATTAGGCTAGAAAAATTTAGGGCATTCCCATCAAATTTCCATCAAATCTGCTCTTTTTATCACAGTTTTATAAATCTTTATTCGTCCCAGTTATGATACACTGCCTGGACGTCGTCGTCCTCGTCCAGTAAATCCAACGTTTTCTGCAGATTGCGGATGGCTGTCTCATCCGTCAGTTCCACCCAGGTCTGGGGAATCATTGTCACTTCTGCAGACGCCATGGCAATGCCTGCGTCTTCCAGCTTCTGACGGACTTCACTGAACAGTTCCGGATCGGTGATGACCTCATAGCTGTCTTCCTCTTCTGAAAAATCCTCCGCTCCGGCGTCGAGAGCTGTCATCATCAGATCATCCGCATCCATCTCACACGCTTCCCGGTCGATAATAATCTGCCCCTTCTTATCAAACATATAAGATACGCATCCCGGCGTGCCCACGTTGCCGTTTCCCTTCGTAAACGCGCTTCTGACATTGGCCGCGGTACGGTTCTTATTGTCAGTAAGCGCGTCCACAATAATCGCTGTTCCATTCGGCCCATACCCTTCATAGGACACAAACTCATAATTCACAGAATTTGCATCTCCCGCGGCTTTCTTGATCCCCCGCTCAATGGTATCGTTGGGCATATTATTGGCCTTCGCCTTGGCAATTACATCGCGCAGCCTGCTGTTATTATTGGGATCCGGACCGCCCTCTTTTACTGCAACGGCAATTTCACGCCCGATAATGGTGAAAATTTTACCTTTTGCCGCATCGTTTTTTTCTTTTTTATGTTTAATATTTGCGAATTTAGAATGTCCTGACATATATTCTCCTCTTTTCTGTTTCTCTTTTTTCTCTGTCCGCTTTGATACAAAAGCGCAGTTTATGTTACCGTATTCCTCTTTCTTGTCCTTTAACTCCCTTCCGGTTTTCTAATCACCCGCACCGTATGAATCATCTTATCCCGGACTGACTCCACCTGGAACTTAAAGTCCTGATAAGTTAATTCAAACTTTTCATGATCGGCAGGGATCTTCCCAATCAGGGAAATGAGAAAACCGTTCAAAGTCTCAAACTCTTCCTCTTTCAGGGAAATCTGCAAAAGCTGGCACACTTCGTCGAACGGCGCCATACCGCTCATCAGATAGCTTCCATCCGGCTGTGAAACAATGACTGTTTCCTCTTTGTCATATTCGTCGAAAATATTTCCCACAATCTCTTCCAGGATATCTTCCATTGCCACCAGCCCGGCGGTCTGCCCGTATTCATCCACAACGATCACCATATGGTTTTTCTGGGACTGCATGGCTTTGAATAAGTCATTGATATTCCGCGTCTCCGGAATAAACATCGCTTCCCTCACCAGCCCAGGAATCGCCTGCACCCTCCAATCCAGATATTGTTCTTTGCGGCTCTCAATCATTACGTCTTTCATATGTAAAATGCCTATGATATGATCAATGTCCTCCCGGTAAACCGGAAATCTGGAATTGGTTCCATCCAGCACAAATTCCAAAACCTCGCGAAGCTTCATTCTGCCGTCCACAGCCACTATATTTTTGCGATGGGTCATAATATCCTTGGCTTCCTTATCGTCAAACTCAAAAATATTATGAATCATTTCCGCCTCGCTTGCCTGCAAAACGCCCTGCTCATGCCCCTCATTGACCATAGAAATAATTTCTTCTTCTGTAACGTCGTCGAAGCTGGCATTGGGATCCACGCCCACAATTCTTACCAAAAGATTCGACGCCTGCTCGGCAAGGAACGTATACGGCATAATAAGGCAAAGCAGGCCATGGACAAAACCAGACAGTACAGACAGCCATTTTTCCGGCTTTCGTGCCGCCACTTTCTGGGGCGCGATAATCCCGATTACCGCAAACAGGAAAACTCCAAGCACAGCCGCCAGTACATAACAGATGACGCTCAAAAAAGAATCCTGAACGCTTCCTGAAAAAAGATCCGCCAGTATCTTTGCCAGAAAACCAATCTGGCAGATCCCAAAAATCCCGCTGACCAATGTGGTAATCATCTGTATGGCATGCCTGGTTTTGTATGGTGAATCTTTCACCATTAGCAGCCATTTTGCGCGTTTATTCCCCTCTTCCAGCCACTTCTGCACCTGCCGTTCACTGATTTCCTCCAGCGCAGTGAGAAATCCATACAATAAACCGCTTACAACCGTCAATATCAAAAATGCAATCAGCCCTATGGCCGGACTCCCGCCATCATCCATATCTTTGACTCCTCTTTCCTTTTGTACTTTATTAACAAACACTTGAAATATACCATTTTGCCGTTTATTAGTCAAGATTTATGTATACAATTCCAGACTGATTTCAAGCGCCCTGTCTACTTTTTTGAGAATTTCATGATCCAAACGGCAGACTTTGTCTTTTAACCTCTGCTTATCAATGGTGCGCAGCTGCTCTAACAGCACCACAGAATCTTTCACCAGATCATATTTTCCAGCGTCCAGCTCAACATGGGTAGGCAGTTTTGCCTTATTCATTTTTGATGTAATAGCCGCGCAGATAATCGTTGGGCTGTGCCGGTTTCCCACATCATTCTGTATAATCAGGACCGGCCTGATTCCACCCTGCTCAGACCCTACCACCGGACGTAAATCTGCATAATAAATATCTCCTCTATGAATTATCACTTTTCTCACACTCCAAAACTTTATAGGTTATTTTCACTTCCTATTATTCCCAATTTTTTCGTGTGTATTCAGATAGTATGCCAGAGTTTTAAAATTTAAAATCGAGACGTCAGTCCTGCTCCCCAAAGCAATCCCTGGTCTGGATCACCTTGTTTTCTTTTATATAAATTCTTGGAATCCGCTTTCCTAAATCACAGGCAAATTCATAATTAAATCTGCCGGAAAGTTCTCCGATTTCTTCCATAGTAATCTCTTTTGTACCGTCTCGTCCCACCAGCGTCACCACATCGCCCTCTTCTGCTTCCGGAATATGGGTAACGTCCACCATAAACTGATCCATGCAGATGCGTCCGCAGACAGGAGCCTTTTTTCCATGAATCAATACATATCCTTTATTGGAAAGGCTTCTGGGATAACCGTCCCCATAGCCTATTGGTATGGTGGCAATCCTCTGCCTTGACGTGGTTTGATAAGTGGCTCCATAACTGATGCTTCTGCCTGGTTCAAGTTCCTTAAGAAAGACGATACGGCTTTTTAATGACAATACCGGCTTTAAATCAAGATATTCTTTCTGTACCTCATCCGACGGCCACATACCGTACAGGCTGATTCCCGCGCGCACAATGTTCATATTTGCCTCCGGCATATCAATGATGGCGGCGCTGTTGGAACTGTGCAGTAAAGGAATTTCAATATTCCGTTTGCACAACAGCTCCCTCATTTCCCGGAATTGTTCCAGCTGCTGCCTTGCCATAGTTTTATCCCTGGCATCTGATTTTGCAAAATGCGTAAACATTCCCTCCATTACAATATGCGGCATAGCTGCAATCTGTGCAATTTCATCCGCTGATTTCTGGCTGACCTGAAAACCCAGACGGCTTAAACCTGTGTCTGTTTTCACATGAACCGTAATCGTTCTGTCTGCCGCTGCGGCCGCTTGTTCCAGCTCCTGCGCCTGTCTGAGAGAATATACAGTCGCCCGGATCTCCTCTTTCATCAGAGCTTCGTATTGTTCCTCAAATGTGGCTCCCAGTACAAGAATAGGCTTTTTCAGTCCATTTCTGCGAAGAATCTGCGCTTCCTCCACGGTTGCCGTGGCAAATCCCCAGACAACCGGAAGCTGTTCTAATTCTCTGCCGATTGGTACTGCGCCGTGCCCATATCCATCAGTCTTGATGACGCCCATAATGCCTGTGCCCTCACAAATCCTCTGTTTCATCTGTTCCATATTATAAAGCACCGCGTCCAGATTTATCTCTGCATAAACCCTGCTGTATGATTTCATTTCTGTTTTCCTTCCTTACTGATTTCCTTTAATACGATAGGAATTCCCTCCAGAATATCCTGTGCCATAAGGCCGTAAACCCCTATTTCATTTGCCCCTCTGTCTCCGGCAAGTCCGTGAAGATAAACTCCCACAGGCGCAGCAAGCTCCGGCTTCATTCCCTGCGCAGCAAGCCCCGCCAGAATTCCTGTAAGCACATCCCCGGAACCTGCCGTCGCCATTCCGTTATTTCCACTGGTATTCACCCACACCTTTCCATCCGGGAGAGCCGTGATGGTTCTTGCATCTTTCAAAATGCAGATTACATGATACTTTTCTGCAAAAGCCCGCGCCGTCTCTACCAATTTTTCGCGTATGACGGAAACCTCCGTTTTTGTCAGTCTTGCCATTTCCCCCAGATGCGGGGTCACGATCACTGTGGTTTTCGCTTCCTTGAGCCATTCCAGATGCTCTGCAACAATATTTAACCCATCTGCGTCAAGAATCAGCGGAACCTTTGCATTTTTTAAAATTATTTTCACCAGCAAAGACACGTCCCCGCCTCCGATGCCGGGGCCTATGGCGATGGCGGACGCCCATCCCAAGGACTCCGCCAGTCCCTTGGCGGTATCCGGAAAATTATAAGTATCTAAAATTGCTTCCGGCAGAAGCTGCTGCAAAATAATCCTGTTCTCCTCCGCAGTCATGACTTTTACCAGCCCTGTTCCCGTCAGATACGCCGCCTTTGCGCAGAGAAACGCTGCTCCCGCCATATTTTTCTGCCCGGCCACCACCAGTGTCCTCCCGTAGCTGCCCTTATTGGAACGCACTTTCCGGGATGGAATCTGCAGCAGATCCTCTTTTGTCAGATAATACATGCCGGGAATATTTTCAAGAAAACTATGCCTGTCTATACCAATGTCCTTTACCACCACTCTTTTTGCGTACTCTGCCCCCGGAAAAAGCAGGAGGCCGGCTTTTGCAAAAGCAAAGGTTACGGTTAAATCCGCGTAAAATCCAGTCCCCATCACCGCCCCGGTATCCCCGTGAATGCCGGAAGGAATATCCACCGCCACTTTCAATCCTTCCATTTCATTCATTTTCACAATAAATTTCTGATAAATTCCTGTAACCTCTCTCGTCAGTCCAATTCCAAACAAAGCGTCTACGATCACATCAAACTTTTTCCCTGGTATACTGTCTGCAATCGGGATCTGATATTTTTTGAGAATATCCATCTGTATCTTTGCCTCTGCAGACAGCTTCCCAAATTCCGGCGGCATAACAACGGTAACATTCCATCCGCGCTGCCACAAAAGGCGCGCTGCGGCAAGCCCGTCCCCTCCGTTATTTCCAACTCCGCAGACAAGAAGCGCCTCTCCCTGAAAGGAACGATGTTCCATGCAGCGTTCAATCTCTTCTGCCACTCCCAAAGCGGCGCGCTCCATCAGCACCAGTGAAGGAATACCAAAATATTCTATGGTATTTCTATCACATTGCTTCATCTGTGCGCTTTCAATCAAAATATTCATTTCTGCCCTGCCTTTCACATGCGGAAAAAGACATTCTTAACATCTTCTCTGCTAAGACTGCCTTTTATCCGGTTCCCTTATATATATTCATCATCAAACTTCAAATCAAAATCTTCCAGCAATTCTGCGCCAAAAATGTCATGCAGAAATGCATACATTTCCCGGTTCTTATCCTCAATGCTCTCCTTGCGGATAATCTTAATCTTCAGCTCGGTCCGCGTTTTCGCAATCCAGGCAGCAAGCTGTTCTCTCTCTGCCTCGTTACTGTTCATAATCTGGTAACAATACCTCATTGTCTCTGTCATCAGACGCGCGTTGCTGTCTTCCATCTCATCCTGCAGATTCCTAAGTTCCGCTCTTTTACTCTCCATACGCCCATTAATCTCTGTAATCAGTCTTCGGTCTTCTGAGAGTCTGCGGGTCTCCTGCCCATGTTCCCCAATCTCATCCATATTTACGACAATGTTTTTCATGAGCCTTTCTTTGAGGTCTTTTAATTCCTTCAGTTCCTGATTAATGCCGCCCTGGCTGGCAAGCTGTTTGTTTAATTTTTGTTCCAGCAGCTCGATCTCCTTTGGCTTCCCTTCTTCAGGAAATAAATGATGCCATTTCTGATCAAGCACCAGAGGAGCAATTCTGGTACTGTATGCAATTTGCCGAAACTGTGGAACGGTGTTTTTCTTTTTTCCCATATTATCACTTCTTATCTTTTAGCTTTCTTAATTTTCTTTGATTGGCAATGTTATATGACAACTGCATCAGACTGTCGGAAAGGTGTACATTTTCTACCACCACATGTTCCGGCAGTTCCAGATCCAGATGTGCAAAATTCCAGATCGCGCCGATACCCAGATTCACCAGCATATCAGCAACCTCACCTGCCTTCTCCTTGGGCATCGTAAGGGCTGCGATATCTACCCGTTCTCTGCTGACAAAGTCTTCCAGTTCCTCCATCATGCGCACTTGGATTCCCCTCACGGAAACTCCTTTCAGCGCCGGTTTGACATCAAACAGGCCGGTGATTACAAAGCCTCTCTTTTCAAATTTCATATAATTTGCAAGCGCCTGCCCCAGATTCCCCGCACCAACGATAATAATATTATGCCGCTGATTAATTCCAAGAATATTTGCTATCTCATCGTAAAGGTATTTCACATTATATCCATACCCCTGTTGTCCAAAGCCTCCAAAATTATTCAAATCCTGACGGATCTGGGAAGCCGTGACACGCATTCTGGCGCTGAGTTCATTGGATGAAATCCGCTCAACCCCGTCATCCAGCAGTTCTCCCAAATATCGGTAATATCTGGGCATTCTCCGGATTACTGCCTGAGATATCTCCTTCTCCATTGCCTTTCCTCCTAATCTGGATACTCCGCATACACTTATCATTTAATTATAATGAATCTGGCAATAGATGTCAATGTATGAAACTCCTGTTTTCCAGAGCATATTTAAAAATCAGTAACCGTTCAGACAGATCTGCGCACTTGCTGCGCTGACCGTGAGCACATGATTCAGACATGCAAAAATTCCCTCGCGATTTGCAGCAGCACAGAAAAGAAAATAGAAAAAACCCGCAGCGAAAATTTTCGCTGCGGGCCTGAAAACATCGTGTCCCTTAAATTAACCCAGCAAAGATAATACACCCTGGTTGGACTGATTTGCCTGTGCAAGCATAGACTGTCCAGCCTGTGCAAGAATGTTATTCTTGCTGTATTCTACCATTTCTTCCGCCATATCTACATCACGAATCCGTGACTCTGCCTGCTGTGTATTCTCAGCGGCAGTATCCAGATTGGCAATCGTATGTTCCAAACGATTCTGGATAGCGCCCATACGTCCTCTTGCCTGGGACACAATTTTAATCGCGCCGTCAATTGTAGTGGTCGCCTTCTGCGCGCCTGCCTGTGTGCTCAGATCTACCTTATTGCCGTCTACGCCAAGAGCTCTTGCACTCATATCTTCCAATGTAAAGCTCATAGTCTGTCCTTCATTTGCTCCAATTTGGAGCGTCATGCCTTTCGCCGTACTTCCGGTGATTGTATTGGGCTTCAAATCGACAGTTGTATCCGTAGTTGCATTGGGAGCTGCATTGATACCGGTTTTCGCGCTGATAAGTTTTGCCATTGCCGCTGCATCCACATCGGCGATGGTTCCATCGGTAGCCACTTGAACATAATTAATATCATTGTATTTCTGATCACCTTTTAACACATCGACGCCGGCTGCATCTGCATACATAAACTTCTGACCGTTTACTTCAAAAATATAGTCCTCAATATCAACTCCGGCTGCGCCAGTGTAGGAACCTACCGTAGCGGCAATTGACTGGAACGCATCTGTCGGATCTGTTTTAGCAGAAGGCGCAACGACTGCCGCCTGTGTATAAGTACCCTCTTTGACATTGCTCTCGGAAGTAGATAAAATGCGCGGTGCATTTGTCCCTGCTTCTTTGGCGTCAAACTTGATCGTCTTATCGGCGCCGCTTGTGATTGCAAAATTATCTGCCAGAGCCGTCTGTTTTAACTCAGCCAGAAATGCCGACGTTTTCTGCTGGGTAGTAGCTGCCCCGGACGTCACTGTATACTCTCTGGAACCGTCTTCGCTTACCAGCGTTGTGGCATCCTTGTAAATCAGGTTTACTGTCAGTGATTCCTGTTCCCCTTTTTCATTGAGATAATTTACAGTCAGACTGGTGGTATCTCCTGCTTTCATCCCCGCGTCTGCAGTATTTACAGCCGCTGCAAAGGTATAAGAACCTTTGACTGCCGCGGTTGTTTCCAGCGCGCCTGCCGCCAGCGCCGTATTGCTTACAGAAGCATCCACACTGATTCCTTTTGCAGAAGTTCCGCCTCCCAGAGTGCCGTCCAACAACTTCATTGTGTTAAATTCGGTTGTCTCTGAAATTCTGGTCAGCTCAGACTGGAGCTGATCAATTTCATTCTGAACTGCTTCACGGTCATCATCTGTCTCCGTACCGTTTGCCGCCTGTACCGAAAGCTCCCGCATTCTCTGTAAAATAGCATGCTGCTCATTCAAAGCTCCCTCTGCCGTCTGAATCAGAGAAATTCCATCCTGCGCGTTAGAAGACGCTTTGTTTAAGCCACGGATCTGACTTCTCATTTTTTCAGAAATTGACAGCCCGGCAGCGTCATCTGCCGCACGGTTAATGCGATAACCAGACGATAACTTCTCTGTGGATTTTGCCTGTGCTCCGGTTGTAATCCCAAGCATTCTGTTTGCATTCATTGCTGACATATTGTGTTGTACGATCATTGCCATAAAATTTTACCTCCGTGTGTTTAAAGTTCACCCGGGAATCCGTTCCCGGGAGCTGCAATATTAAATTTCATTGGTTCTGTCTGAAAACTTCCAGACAGCGACGGTGTGCAGATTCTGCAAACCTTTTATAATAAACGAAACCCCTAGGTTAGCTTCGCATTATTATCCATTCGACGCCTGACGCTTCTCTTTGCGGATTCGCTTGCGTTCTGCCATCAGAATTGCTTTAATTTTTTCCTGTGCCTCCTCAGAAATCGCCTGTTCCGGAGAATATTTGATTCCACTTTCAAAATCAGAAGAAGCTGCATAACGTTCCAATGTCTCACTTCTTGCAATATTGTACTTTTGGGGCGCATCCACCAAAATCCGCATATTTTTGGAACTCCCTCCGGCAAATACCAGCTTGATGTCATCGCCAATCAAAAGATATTCCCCTGGCTTTACTGTCAGTTTCAGCATATAAAAACCTCCTGTTCCCGCTTCAAATCCGACTAATCCTTGCAACATTATGCTGGCAAATGTTACATTATAAAGAAACAATGGAGGAACAAAAAATGAGCAAAACAGAACCCATCCGCAAACCCGGACAACTTACAGAATTCAAAAATTACTACCTGCACACGCATCCAAATCCCAGAAATTACGCAATGATTATTTTCGGACTGAATACTGCGCTGCGCATCAGCGACATTCTGAAAACCACCTGGGAGATGGTCTACGATTTTGACACTCACCAATATCTGGAACATTTGTATCTGCAAGAACAAAAAACAGGAAAAAGCACCGTCATTCCCCTGAATCATGCCGTGATCCAGGCATTAGAACCTCTTCGCATATCCAAAAACGGCTGCCAGAAAGAAGACTATCTGTTCAACAGCCAAAAAAACCGAAAGCACCCTATCTGCCGCTGTCAGGCTTACCGCATCATCAAAAAAGCTGCCGTTGACACCAAGTTGCCGGAACATATAAGCTGTCATTCTCTGCGGAAAACTTTCGGCTATTACGCATGGAAAAACGGCACGCCGCCCGCCCTGATCATGGATATTTTCAATCATTCATCCTATCAGATTACAAAACGCTATCTCTGCATTGAACAGGATGACAAAGACGAAGTATTTATGGGGATTTATTTATAAACAGACCTTTGCTTTTTCTAAGAATCAAAAAGAAAAATAAAAAAATTTTTTTATCTATAAAGAATTTATAATTAACGCCGATATAATCTGTGTAAACAAAAAACGCAACATTTGCCAGCAAAATGTTGCGTTTTTTCTGTTATATTATTTGACTTTTCTGAATTTTTATACTTATCACATTCACGTTTTGGCACGCTGCGTGCAGTCGCCTTGACGACATCATGCCTTTCGCACGCGTGTACATAATATTTTAATTATACTTTAACACTTCACAGTTACAATGTTTTTCCTGTAATAAAAAAGCGTGCCGGATAAGAGAGGTTTTCTTATCCGACATGCTTTTCTAAGGCAATCACATTTCTTCCATCAGCTTCTCCCAGTTTTCATACAGCGCTTCCAGTTCCTGCTGTTTTTGCTGATATTCCTGATGAAGTTCCTGAAGTTTTGCTGAATTGGTGGCAATCTCGCTGTCTGCAAAGGCTTCTTCAAGCTCCGAAATCCTCTGCTCTGTCTGTTCAATCGAATCTTCCGTTTTTTTCCGGTCATTCTCCAGTTTCCGCTGGCGCGCCTGCACTTCCTTCTGCTGCTTCCAGTCCAGCTTGCTCTCGCTGTCTGATTCCGGTTTCACCACATCTTCCTGTCCCGGCACATAGATTCTTGTCAGCTCCCTGCACTTTTCCAGATAATAATCATAATTTCCGATGTAATTGACAATGGTTTCTCCCGTGAGATTCAAAATCCGCGTGGCGGTCTTATTGATAAAATAGCGGTCGTGAGATACAAAAAATACCGTTCCCGTATAGCGGTTCAACGCCTGCTCCAGAATTTCTTTGGAGGTAAGATCGAGATGATTGGTAGGCTCGTCCAATATCAAAAAATTTGCTTCTGAGAGCATCAATTTGGCAAGAGAGACCCGGCCGCGCTCTCCGCCGCTGAGTTCTGAAACCCGTTTAAAAACCTCGTCTCCTGTAAATAAAAATGCCGCCAGCACATTGCGAATCTCTGTGTTGGTAAGAGAGGGATAATCATCTGCAATTTCCTCTGCCAGAGTTTTCTCCATATGAAGCACCTGATGCTCCTGATCATAGTATCCAATATGTACATTGGTTCCCAGCGTCAGACTGCCCCGATCAGCCTCCATCATCTCATTGATAATTTTCAAAATGGTAGTCTTCCCTGTGCCATTGTCCCCAATCAGAGCCACCCGCTCTCCACGTTTTATCTCAAAAGAAAGATCCGAAAACAGGGACTGACCGGGAAACGATTTTGCCAGATGCTCCACTTTGAGCACATCATTTCCACTGACAATGCGGGGTTCTAAATTCAGATGTATATCGGTGTTTTCCTCCACAGGCTTCTCCAGCCGTTCCATCTTATCCAGCATCTTTTCCCGGCTTTCCGCCCGCTTCACAGACTTTTCCCGGTTAAAAGATTTCAGTTTGGCAATCACTTCTTCCTGGTGTTTAATCTCCCGCTGCTGGTTGTAATACTGTTTGAGCTGCGCCTCCCGAACCTGTGCTTTTTTCACTGCGTAATCACTGTAATTCCCCTGAAATACTGACACTTTATGGCGGTCAAGCTCTACCACCTTGCGCACCACCCGGTCCAGAAAATAACGGTCATGGCTGACAATCACCACTGCCCCTTTATAATTCAGCAGAAATGTTTCCAGCCAGGTAATCGAGCCGATATCGAGATGATTGGTAGGCTCATCCAGCAGAATCACATCCGGCTTTGTCACCAGAAGCCTTCCCAGACAAACTCTGGTACGCTGTCCCCCGGACAAATCCTGCATACGTTTTTCAAATTCCTCTTCTGCAAATCCAAGCCCTTTCAATACGCCTGTAATCTCGCTTTTATAGGAAGAACCGCCCTTCATTTCAAATTCAAGATTCAAACGGTTATAACTTTCCATAAGCTGCTCTAATTCTGCTCCATGCAAACTGCTCATTTTTTCTTCCATGGAAATCAGCGTCTGCTGCATGGCAGTCAGCTCCTCCTTTGCAGAAAGAACCTCTTCATAAATAGTCCTGTTGCCCTGAATATCCGGATTCTGGGGCAGATAGCCTATGGTTCTGTTCTTTGCCAGCACCACCTCTCCGGCATCTGCTTCCAGTTCTCCCATAATAATCTTAAGCAGCGTGGTCTTCCCCGCTCCATTAATTCCCACAATCGCCGCTTTCTCATGATCTTCAATATGAAAAGACGCCTGCTGTATGATTTCATCGGTGCCAAAGGCTTTGCTGATATTCTGGCATGCTAAAATCATGATATGTCTTCCTCTACTTTCCTAATCTTACAAAAGTCCTTCCAAAGCCTCGCGAACAGCCTTGATAAAGCCTTCGCTGTTTAAAACAACCGGATCCTTCAAAGTGGTAATCAGCGCCAGGTCTTTTGTCATTTTTCCTGATTCAATTGTGGACAGGCACGCCTGCTCCAACTTATCCGCAAAAGCTGTCAGCTGCGGCAGATGATCCAGCTCTCCCCGCTTGCGCAGCGCTCCGGTCCAGGCAAAAATAGTCGCCACCGAGTTCGTGGAAGTCTCTTCTCCCTTTAAATGTTTGTAGTAATGGCGCTGCACAGTTCCATGCGCAGCCTCGTATTCATAATATCCCTGAGGAGAAACCAGAACGGACGTCATCATGGCGAGAGAACCAAATGCTGAGCTGACCATATCGCTCATCACATCGCCGTCATAATTCTTACATGCCCAGATAAATCCGCCTTCCGCCTTCATAATGCGGGCCACGGCATCATCAATCAGGGTATAGAAATATTCAATGTTGGCGGCCTTAAATTTCTCATCGTATTCTTTCTCATAAATTTCCTGGAAAATATCTTTAAATGTATGGTCATATTTCTTGGAGATAGTATCTTTTGTCGCGAACCACAGATCCTGCTTAATATCCAAAGCATAATTAAAACAGCTTCTTGCAAAACTTTCGATGGACCCGTTTAAATTATGCTGTCCCTGAATAATCCCTGCGCCTGTAAAATTGTGGATTAATTCTCTGGTTTCTGTTCCATCTTCCGCCGTATAGACCAATTCACACTTCCCTGCCGCCGGAATCTTCATTTCGCTCGCCTTATAAACGTCTCCATAAGCATGACGCGCTATGGTAATCGGCTTCTTCCAGTTCTTCACGCATGGTTCAATGCCCTTTACTGTAATAGGCGCACGAAATACCGTCCCATCCAGAATAGCACGAATCGTTCCATTGGGGCTTTTCCACATTTCCTTTAAATCATACTCTGTCATACGCGCCGCATTAGGCGTAATCGTAGCGCATTTTACTGCCACGCCATATTTTTTGGTGGCGTTTGCAGAATCAAACGTCACCTGGTCGTCTGTTTCATTCCGGTGTTCCAGTCCCAAATCATAATACTCTGTTTTTAAATCAACAAAAGGAAGTAATAATTCATCCTTAATCATGCTCCAGAGAATACGGGTCATTTCGTCTCCGTCCATCTCCACCAAAGGGGTTGTCATCTTAATTTTTTCCATTCTTCTGTCCTCCTGATATGTTTTCCCATCCATATGTATCTATATTTTTTATGGTATGAATCAAATGCTGACAGACAGCATCTTCTGCCTTCTTCTGATCCTGCGCTTTCACTGCCTCCAGAATCCGTCTGTGCTCCTGAACAGACGACGACGCCCTCCCCTGAGAAAGAAGGCTGAACCTGCGCGCCTGCTTCAGATAATAATGATAGTTCTTCAAAGCATGTTCCAGAATTCTGCTCCCTCCTGCTTCATACAGGATTTCATGAAATTTATTGTCCAATCCCACAAGCTGTCTGAAATGACCTTTTTTAATATGATACTCCGTCAAAACCATAACCTCTTCCAGAGCTTCCAGCTGCTCTGACGTAGCGCTTTTTGCCGCCTTTCCGGCACAAAAGCCTTCCAGCAGCAGACGGATCTCAAACATATCCTTCATGTCCTGGCAGGAGATACCCACCACATAAGCGCCCCGGTTCGGAACAATCGTCACAAGACCTTCCAGTTCCAACTGACGCAGCGCCTCGCGCACGGGAGTTCTGCTCACCTGAAGTTCATCGCCAATGGCTATCTCTCTCAGTTCTTCTCTCTGCCGATACTTTCCGGCTATAATATCCTCCCGGATAATCTGAAAAACCTTTTGTCCCAATAAATAATTTGCCTCACTCAAGAGATTCTGCCTCCCACCCTCAATTTAATACCAAGGATAATTGTATACAATCAGGCTTTTTCTTGTCAAGTGCAAATTATAATTTATTTTCCTCATAAATATTATTAATTTCCGCGCATATCAGTAAAACATAGATTCCAAAATAAAGCCATAACATTACCAGAATGATTGTCGTCAGGCTGCCATACATGGAAAAACCATGAAAATAATCTACATAAACAGAAATTCCAAAAGACAGAACAGACCAGCCCAGCGCTCCCATAATACTGCCTGGAATCTGACTTCGGAACGTAGCGTTCCGGTTCGGCAGCATCTTGAACAGCGTACAGAAAAACAGCATCAGTACTGCCAGCAGAATCAGAGAACGCAGCTTTAAAATCCCTTCTGTAATACGTGCGGCAATCGGCAGATACTGTACAATCAAATTTTGCAGACTATTTCCAAACACCATCAATACCAGGGTCGTCACAATGGCAAACACCAGCATCAGGGTATATAAAACAGCACGAAACCGCAGCACAATCCAGTTTCTTGTCTCCTCAATATCATATACGCGGTTTAATCCATTGGTCAGGTATTGAATCCCCTTTGCAGCAGACCAAACGGCGGCCACTGCTGCCGCAGACACCAGACCGATGGAATTCTGATACATTTCATTGATAATTCCAATCAGAAATGGTGAAATATAAGTAGGCATGACACGATTAATCGTGTCCATAATCATACTTTTTGTTACCGGCGTATACTGCACCAGAGAAATAAGCAGCATAATAAAGGGAATCAAAGACAACACGATAAAAAATGCCGACTGCGCTGCAAACGCACTGATGTTATCCTCCCTGCATTTTTCCATAAAGGCTTTTGCCTTGGCCATGGTTCTCCACATAATCACTTTTCCTCGTTATATATATTTTCAATGGTGATATCATGATAAAATTTCATCAAAATATCCATATATTTCATACCTGACTTCGCCATACCGTTCGCGCCGTTCTGGCTCATGCCAATGCCGTGCCCATATCCTCCGCCATACAGTACAAAGCCGTTCTCTGCCGGAGTTACCACACAATAGGCGCTCGGCAGAAGTTCCATATTCACAGGATTTCCCTCCCGGTCCGTAAGCTCTTCTACGGCTGCTCCCAGTACAAAACGAACATTATATTCTGTGAGTAAGCTCACTGTTCCTTTCTCATAGGTAAACAGCAGATTCCCGATTGCACCTCCTGCTTTGCGTTCCTTCACGGAAATATCTTTCAGCGCTCCAAATCCAGAAAGATCCGCCTCCGTCCCCGGCGTACCGTCCGCCCTGACAATCTGTACATTCTGGGCATTTGCCTGAACACGTGCGGCGATCGCCCCGTTCACGGCTTCTGTCTGTTCCCCGGCGGAAAGTTTCGCGCTCCAGCGAAAATACGGGCTGTCGCTGTCATACGCTTTTATATCCTGGTTTTTTATAAACTCTGCAAATTTATCTTCATCGGAAATATCCGGCTCACTCTGATCTGAGAGAAGAGAACAGCTCTGCAGATAACCGTACTTCTCTCCCGGTTCTGTATTCCATACCCTCATATCTCCTGAATAACCGCAGGAGGTGGAAAAGAAATAAGTCTCGGCAATCTCTCCCTGATATTTCACTACTTCTCCCACTGTATCATCCACAGCAAGATTTGTATTGGGTTCCTCCGCCTGTTTATTATAAACCTGATAATTGGTACTGTCGTCCACATGTGCGCCAAGCGCCGCGTAATCTCCCCGCATAAGCTGAATACAGGCATAACTTCTGGCGCAGACCGCCTGTGTACAAAGCGCGTCCCGCTCATAAGAAGCCGGCATCTCACTTGGCACCACGCCATAAAGATACTGCTCCAAGGGCAGTTCATTTACCACGCCGTATCCTTCGGGATATTTTCGAACCTCCAGCACGCCGCGATACCCCAAAGAAGTATGATTTCCCTCGTCATCCGCAAAATAAATTCTGCCATGTTCGTCTGCGAGAGCAATTTTCACATACTTTTCCTGTTTATCTAAGAGTTTTTCCGGCTTTATCAATTGTCCCTGCGTTATCTGTTCCTGTTTATCGCCCACTGTTACGGTTGCGTCTGCATCTGCAGTCAGCACAGGACTTTTATGATACGGCGTATTTTCATTATTCAGCAGCAGCACGCGGATATTCTCTATCGTCGCCGGTTCCTGCAATATAATACCGCAAACCTGTTTTTTTGCCACCACAAAATCTGCCTGAAGATTTCCAATCACCAACTTAGATTCATCCAACTCCTCCACTGTGCCGTAAGTCTTGTATATTCTCAGTTTTCCTTTATACTTTAAGGCCCCATAACCTGAAATCTCAATCTGCTTATCATCAAAACTGAGAACTTTTCCAGAAATTTTTTCCTCTTTTTTATAAATGGCAGTCACTTTATTCTCATTCCATTCCATATCGCAGATCGTATCGTTGATTTCTTCCGTCAAACCTTCTATATCCAAAGAAATTTTCTGATTCTCATACAGTATCTCCGCTTTCTCATTTTGTGTTTTATGTACAAATACATTTTTCAGCGTAAGCTTCGACTGATATTCACTGTTGACCCCGATAATACATTCATCCTTTACATAAACCTGATACATATCATAATAGTGAAAATAATTCACGCCTTCCGCCGCCTGATAACAGCCTTTCTGAGTCAGAAAACTGCCCGTTTCCTCATCCTGATCTGCGAGAAACACAAGGTTTACCGTCTTAACCTGACTCTCCGTATCCAGCAAATCCAGGATCTGCTCATAAACGTCATTCCATGCTGCACGGGGGACTGTTTTCCAGGAAAAGGTCTCCTGGCAGGTTATGTACTCCTGAACAGAAAGCTGTTCCAATATGAGTTTCAGCTTCCCATAGGTAAGTTTTCCATTTAAATGTTTCTCATGTAAGACTTCTTTCAGCCTGTTTTCCCATTCGTCCTCCTCATAATAAGTAAAACTCAATTGAGAAGGCAATTCAGCAAGCGCAACATACTCACTGCTGTATTCTGTAATGATCCTCTCTGTTTTTACCGCCAGAATAAAACAGACGGCAACAATAATCAATAGTATCAGTAACATGCTTAACTTATAATTTCTGTTCCTGCTGGAATATATTTTCCTCATATAACGATATCCTGTTCTTTCCATTTATATTTTTTTCAGATGCTGCGCTTATTGATCTTCTATATGACTAAGAAAGGCTGCCTTTCTCCAAAGCAGCCTTTCCTCTTTTGTATGTTTATCTTTTGTATCTTATAACTCTTTTGTATGTTCTGTCTTTCGTATCTTAAAATTCTTTTGAAACTTATGCGCAAATCCTCTTTTGTAAATTTCTTTTGTATCTCATATTTTCTGGAAAGTACCCCAAAATGCCGTTTCCTGCAATTTTGACTCCTAGCTAAGCTAGGTGGGTAACCGCAACCTCTCTTCTGCCTTCCGCTGCGTAATGACGGCCTGACATCCAATCGGCAATATAAGAATCCCATGAACATAAATGTAGGTTCAAAATAGCAGGGTATCGAACACCTCAGGAATACTTTCTAGCATACACTGATTATACTCTATTATGCCCAAAACCGCAACTAAAAATTAATGTTAATTTCATGTTGAAGACACATTAATTACCAGGCTTAAACCTCGCTTTAACTTCCTGTCCGTCTTCCGGTGATACCGGAGGTTTTGGTTCTCCAGCCACGATCACGGTCATCTCTGCTTTCACCTGTGCGCCGCTGTCCGGATTTACAGCTGTATAGATCACTTTATAGGTACCAGTCTGGTCAAAGATATATTCACCCTCTTTGTTCCACTCTGTTTCCTTTTGATCCGGACTCTTCACCATAATTTTAATCTGAGCTGTGACGCTCTTGCCCGACACGAGCGCTGCCGTCACATCTTTGCGAAGTTCTACTCCTTCTCCCGGCGTAACCTGAAGCTGTTCCTTCACACCGGAAAGAACCGGAGCTTTTGTATCTTTCACTGTAACAGTCATCGTCTTTACTGCAACTGCATTCTTATTAATTGGGTTCGCAACAGAATATTCCACTGTATAAACGCCCACAGCATTAAAGATATAATTTGTATACGCAGCCTTATTCAATACCCGGAACTGACTTTCTCCCGGAGCCTTAACCTTAATGGCAATGGCAGAAGTCATATTTTTTCCTGATAACAACTTTGCTGTCACTCCGGCTTTCAAATCCAGTTTATCTTTATACTCTGCTGTCTTTTTAGAGACAATTCCTGTAAACTGCGGCTTCTTGGTATCCTGCACCGTAATGACAGTCTCTTTACTTCTCACCGCTTTTTTGTTATAGGGATTCGTCACTGTATATCGTACGTAATAAGTGCCGGTCTTACTGAATTTGTACTTTTTATAAGCCGTTGCAGAAAGCTTTTTATAATTCTTGCCGCCCGGTGTTTTTACCCTGACTACAATCTTAGACGTCATATTTTTGCCGGACACCAATTTTGCTTTTACACCATATTTCAGATTTTTAACAGCATTATATTCGAATGTCTTCCTTGAAGAGACTCCTGTAAGCCTGGGCTTTTTGGTATCTCTGACCGTGACCTTTGAGGTCACTTTCGTCACCAGCCCGTTATTGGGATTCGTCACATAATAATTAATCAGGTACGTTCCCAACTTGTTAAGTCTGATTGTGCTCTTCTTATATATCTTTTCCGTTTTTCCCTTAGGATAAACGATTTTTATCTGAATGTCTTTTGTCAAATTTTTCTTATCAACCGTATAAGCCTTTATATTTGCACGCAGCTTCAGTCTGGAATTATATTCCTTTTTTTGAGACTTCTTCACGCCTTTAATTGTGGCCTGCTCTGTATCTCCCACGGTATAGACTACGTCTGCCGATGCACTTCTTCCCAGTGCGTCTGTAATTATGTATGTAACGCGGTAAGTTCCGATTTTCTCTGTATTAACGGTACCGCTGCTCTTCAGTTTATGGCTGATATCATTGCCCAAAGAATCTCTACCGACAATTCCCGCATAGGGTTTAAATTCAGAACCAAACGCAACCTTGGTCTGCGCGCCCGAAACATCAATAGACGGACGAAGACTGCTGTATGGATTTCCCGTCATCGGATCTGTAGGATCCCAGCCTCTGCTTCCATATTTTGCAGGTATCTTAATCGCCTCCGGTTTCCCCAGAGGATCATTTGACGCTGATCCATAGATGATCGTAACCTTGGTTCCCAAAGGACAATTATCATAGATCCACTTGGCATCTGCAACGGTCAGACGCACACAGCCATGACTTGCTGTCGTACCCAGCTTATTATACTGCACATAAGACTGCGATGCATAATCTCCATTGACATAATACCATACAGAATGGAACAAAAATCCTCCTGTAATCCGCGTACAGTACTGGCCATAAGAAGGACCATCCAGAACATGCCATCTGAGTTTATTGGGCGTATAAAAAGTTCCAATGGGAGTTGCCGAACCAACCGAACAGACAAATGCCCTGTCCGGCTTTCCGTCACGAAACACAGTTACCACGTTCGTTCCTTTATTCACCTGCAGACTATAACTGCCCGCCGCCTGTACTTCTTCTTTACCTGTAAAAACCGCAGACAACACGATCAGACAAAATGTCAATATAACTATTACTTTTTTCTTTATCATATTTTCCTCCATTCTGTGTGCTTTTCTACACAAAAAGGCAGTTAGTGAAAATCTATAATTATTTTCACTTTTATTCCTCAAACCTGTTTAAGTTTCCAATAATATTACTAAATTTTACCTGTCTCATAAATATACACGCTCCCACAGAATATAGTTATCCTGTGGGAGCCAAATAAAAACTTTTTAAATTTTACAATGTATTTGCCTGGTCAACAACAGTCTTAATCGCTGCTGCCGCGTCTTCCGGAAGCTTATTAAATCCGCCTTCAGCCTCGTCCAGATTTGTTACATAATTTAATCTGTCCTGCATACGAGCCTTCAGCTGATCTACATAATCTTTGTCAGATAAGTCTGGGACAAATCCTTCCCACTCAAAAATTTCGATATCTGAGAACGGACCCCACTGTTTGAAGTCAGCTTTCTTCTCAACAATAGCTTCCAGAACACCCAAAGTATCTTTGGGCTGAACTTTTTTACCCATAAAATCGCCAGTATTGATAATATAGCAGTCTACATTCTTAGACTCAACCAGGGTCTTAAATTTCTCATAATCATTGACCAGAGGATAAGTCCTGAACGGATTTGCATAAGGCTCAACTACCAGTGCATTCGGGTCTACGCCGGCCGCAAGACGCTCAGCGGTAGAACGTTTGGTTGCGAGAGTTGCTCCCATAACAGAAGCAAGAGAAGCTCCCTTTAATTTTACTACTGGCGGGATGGTAGGATCTTTCATAATCCAGAAAATTGCATTTACCGGAGCCTGAATCTTGTCCACACGGTTTGGAGACCATAACTTGGACTTGATCGCACGGCCATTACCATTACGAACGTCCTCTGTTACCAGAACAACTTTTCCATCTTCATCCAGAGTTGCAGAGCAGTTCTGAGCGGTCAATAAATACTTGTTGTCTTCGCAGGCGGTAGGATAATCTGCCGTCTTATCAAAATATGTCGGCTCTAACGCTACAGAAGCGCAAGTCTCCGCATTGATTACAAACGCATCGTCATGCAGTACCTTGATAGAAGGATACTTGTTGTCATGCTTTGCATGTGTAAGGGTGGATTTACCGGAACCAGATAAACCAAATACTGCCGCAACATACTTGGAACCATCATCCAACGTATATTCTTTCTGTCCGCCGTGGCAGGAAGCATAGCCGTTTCTGTTCGCCAGCGCCCATGCCAGAGTCAGCGTACCCTTCTTATGTTCACCAAAATATCTCATGCCCAGAATACCTGCGCAGTTGGTGTCTGTATTAAAGTAGCACAGGCAGTTCGGATCAGAAATATCTGTCTTGTCTGTTCCTGTCCACTGAGGATCAGAGAAAATATAAATGTCCGGTTCATTGTCGTACAGCTTGGACTCTTTATACATCTTCACATACTGGTCAGACATATACTGGAAATTCAGCATCCAGGAATAGAGAATATTCTCTTCTCCCTCCGGAATTAACAGATGCGCTTTTACCATAAATTCCGGATCCAGTCCGATAAATACCTCTGCATGGTACATGGTCTTCCATCTGGAATCGTATACTGCATCCATCAGCAGCTTATCCAGCTCTGTAGTATTTACTCCTGGTTTGCCTGTGATTCTTCTTGCAGGAGCATAACGTCCGGTGATGGAGCCGTCGTTAAATAATAATACCTTCGCATCTGCTTCCAGACCAAATTCCTCTCCTCTATATACAGGCATGTCTGTTACAACAGTTCCCGGAGAATTTTTCGCAAGTTCATACGCCTCTCTCAAAGTGTTTACTTTCACTACGTTGTTCCCATAGAAAGCAGCCTCAATGATGGAGCGTGTTTTTGCAAAGCCAACTTTGTCCGGTCCGATTTCTGTTCTTGGATAATAAGCCTTTGTTGCCATGTTTCCTTGTCCTCCTTAAGTTTTACTTACTACTACATAGAATATCCTTTTGTTATTTTTTTGTCAATATTTTTTTGCCATTCTCTGTCAAAAAATTCCCGGCTTCAGGTTTTCTGACAGAAAGGCTCCGGGAAGCAGTTCAGCCAACGTCATAATCCGGTAATCCTGCTCGCTGTTTGCAAGAATAACTTCAAAAGTATTCAGATTGCAGAATTCTGCCAGCACCTGCCTGCAGATCCCGCAGGGCGGAAGGTAATCGTTGTTGTCGCCATTTACAGCAATTGCTGTAAATTCCCGTTCTCCTTCTGATACCGCTTTACAGACTGCCGTACGCTCCGCACAATTTGTGGCTGAGTAACTTACATTTTCCACATTGCATCCTGTAAACACTTTACCGTTCTTTGTTAAAAGCGCGGCGCCGACGCGAAACTTTGAATATGGGGCGTATGCCGATTCCTTTGCCGTTATTGCCTGCGCAATCAGTTTCTGATATTCCATCGCTGTCCTTCCCTTCCATCGTCTTCACGATTAGTTTTATTTTAAACTATTTTTCAGAAAAAATCTATAGAAATGCCAAGAATTCATAAACTTTTTATATTTGTTCTTCTACAACAGCAAACAGCAGGGAAGAACACAAACGCTGTATTTACCAAAAACGGCGCTTTGCCTGACTCAGCGTCACTCCAAACCAGACCAGCACAGTGATAAACAGCAGCATCAGCGCTTTCATAAATTCGGGAAGCGGCATTATATAGTCATTGACAAAGCCGGCGACGCCAAACAATGCCGCTACAGATCCCATAACAATGGTTTTTCCATAAATCGCATCAATATATCCATGCACGTCACGGACAGGAGTATTGCTTCCTCCGGTAAAAAAACGGGTGAGCCGCCGGGTCTTTTTCATGTTTATTGCAGCATAAACGGCATAGACCCCATAAGCAAAAATAATGACGTCAAATAAAAGTATCATAATGTTTTCCCTTCTTAATCAGATATTTTTTACCATAATGTGTTTATTATACTTGCGCCCTGACAAGTTTGCAATGAAAAATACAAGTTTCCGGTAAGCAGTGACAAATAATACAACATATTATAAAAAAAACAAAGAAACAATTGAAACTTTTGTCCAATTAGTGTAGAATTGTATATAGTATTATAAATTTAGCAAGGAGCGATTTGAATGGAAAATGTAAAAATACTAATTTGCGACGACTCTATATTGGCGCGCAAACAGTTAAAAGATGCTATTGCAACATGCGGTTATGATAATTTTCTTGAGGCTTCTAACGGACAGGAGGCAATTGATACATATAAAGAACATAAACCTGATCTGGTTTTTGTTGATATTGTAATGCCCATCAAGGATGGCGTGGAAGCCATACATGAGATCCGGGAGTTTGATCCCACAGCCCATATCATTGTAGTTTCCTCTGTTGGCACTCAGACACAATTGAAAAATGCTATTATGGAAGGCGCAAGAGATTTTGTTCAGAAACCTTTTTCGACTTCCTCTATCAAAGATATTATTCGTGCGCGTTTTGAAGGGAGATAATTATTATGCATACGCAGTTTTTCGGCAATTTTTTGCTTAATAAAGGAATCATCTCTCCTGAGCAGCTGGTTGAGATACTAAAGATTCAGTCCACCACACACAAACGACTGGGCACCCTCGCCATACATGCCGGATATATGTCGGCAAGCGAGGTTGAAGACGTTTTCGTTACGCAGACCCACTACGACAAGCGTTTCGGGGAACTTGCCATCGAACTCGGCTATCTGACAGAAGCACAGGTGAACGAGCTGCTGGCTCTTCAGCTCCCTAATTATATGCTGTTGGGGCAGATTTTAATTGACAAGCAGATCATCAGCCATGTTGAGCTGGAAGATTTAATCACAGAATATAAATCAGTTTATGAAATTTACGACCTTGAACTGATGGAAGAACAAAAACATATGGTAGATAAACTTCTCGCAGATTTTTATCTGCCGGAAGATCTTCCTCATGCAGAATATATACTTTCCTATATCACGCTCCTGTTCAACGATCTGGTGCGCTTCATAGGAGAAGATTTTACCACACTCAATATTATTACTCTTCCCGAAGTACCCACCAATTTCTGTATTTTCCAGCAAGTGGAAGGTTCCTTTTCATTCATGTCTGCTCTTGATACGGATCGGGAAACAGCAATTACCTTTGCCAGCCGCTACATGGAAGAAGAACTTTATGAATTCGACGAGTATGTTTCCGCTTCCATGGAAGATTTTTTAAATCTGCATAACGGTTTATATTCCGTGAATATGTCCAATGATTATTCTATGGAACTGCATTTACAGCCCCCGGCAGAACATAAGGAAGAACTTTTGGCAACGGACTATCCTTCTTATCTGTTACCTATTATTTTCTCTTTCGGAACTATTAATTTTATTTTCTCAGTGGAAAAAATTGAAGAATAATGACATAATAATACCCCTCCGGGCAGAACATGCTGCGGAGGGGTATTATTTTTTCTGAACGATCTATTTTATATTCAAAAACTGTTTCACTACAGACTGCATCTGATCCACTTCACATACTGTCTCATGAAGTACCGGAGCTGTCCTGATCTCCTCGATCGCCTGAGGCACTTTCACTTTGGACAATACTTCTAATTCATCCACCAGTTCAAAATCCGGCCTGCTGTCATATGTTTCATCAATCGCCGTCATTACGCTCCTGGTAAACTTATACGGGCTTGCCGTAGAAACAATGACTGTCCTGGCGGTATCGCCTGTCTCCTTCTGATATTTTTTATATACAGCCGCCGCTACCGCTGTATGAGTATCCATAATATATCCGGTTTCCTGATAGATTTCCCGGATCACCTCTGCCGTCTCCTTCTCACTTGCATAATTGCCATAAAATGACGCAAGCTGTTCCTTCATTTCTCCGCTGATTGTATACGCCCCTGTTTCTTGCAGAGACTTCATCAATTCCTGATTTTTATGCGCATTATTCCCTGCAATCCGGTAAATCAAACGCTCCAGATTGCTGGAAATAAGAATATCCATAGATGGAGATGAAGTCAGGATAAATTCTCTGTTCTTATCATATGTACCAGTCGTAAAGAAATCATAGAGCACTTTATTTTCATTGGAGGCGCAAAGCAGTTTCCCCAGCGGAACTCCCATATTCTTCGCATAAAACGCCGCAAGAATATTGCCAAAATTTCCGGTGGGCACTGCCACATTCACAGTTTCCCCCTTCTCAATAGCACCGGACTTTAACATTTTGGCATAGGCATATACATAATATACAATTTGCGGAACAAGACGTCCAATATTAATGGAATTTGCAGAAGAGAACTGATATCCGGTCGTCCCCATCTCTTTTGCCAGCACAGGGTCGGAAAACATCTGTTTCACTCCGGTCTGCGCCTGGTCAAAGTTCCCCCTGATTCCCACCACAAAGGTATTATCACCTTTTTGCGTTACCATCTGTTTCTGCTGGATAGGACTTACGCCGTCTTTGGGATAAAAGACGATAATTTTCGTTCCTTCCACCTCTGCAAACCCTGCCAGAGCCGCTTTCCCCGTATCTCCGGAAGTTGCTGTCAAAATAACAATATCATTTTTTACCTGGTTTTTCCTTGCTGCTGTAATCAAAAGATGCGGAAGAATCGATAATGCCATATCCTTGAATGCAATGGTAGCGCCATGAAATAACTCCAGGTAATAAGCATCCTGCACATTCACCAAAGGCGCAATCTCACTGGTATCAAACTTTGTATCATAAGCATTTCTGATACAGTTTTTCAATTCTTCTTCCGTATAATCTGTAAGAAACAGCTTCATCACCTCATATGCCGTTTCCTGATACGTCATATTTTTCAACTTATCCATCGGAACATCCAGCGCCGGAATCTGCTCCGGCACAAACAGTCCCCCATTCTCCGCCAGACCTTTTAAAACTGCCTGAGAAGCTGTAACTTTTTCATCTGCGTTTCTTGTACTTACATATAACATGATCAATTCCATCCTTTGCTTCTTTCAATATTTCACTTAAACAGGGGTCGCCAGAGCCTTTTTGAAAATGCTCCAGGACACCCCTCATTATAAAAGTTTTCTTTTTTCCTGTCAACAAGTACCCTGCATAAAATCATCAGGGAAGCGTATAAAATTCATGTCCTCCATGCTGAAACAGCCATTTCAGATTCCGATCAAACCATGCCATATCATAGGGATTTGCTTTCCTCCTCGCAGAGAAGAAAAGCGCCCCTTCCGAGAGATCTTCCTCATGCAGCGCCTGCTCTACCGCCGCTATCGTCTCCGGCATAATTGTAACGGAAAAATATCTTCCATCAACTGTTGGGGAAAATTGCGGACTGCCGCCGCTGCGCTCAAATATCACATCATAAACGGTAGATGCAAATTTATCGTTTAATACGCGATTCAAAATTACTTCTGCCACCAGCACTTTTCCATGTTCATCTTCTCCCCCTGCCTCCGCCTGTACAATTCTGCACAAAGCCTCATAATCCTCCTCTGTGACAACAATATCTCCGTATGGATTCAGAGGCGCCTTCTGCATCTCATTACAGGAGGTTTGAATACTTGCGCATACTTCCGTCACCTCCCGCTTCGAAACTTCCGCCTGTATTTTATCTTTGACCTGCTCCTTGCCTATAATACTCTGACACGCCATTGCAAAACTTTTATCTGAAAGAAGAAGCTCTTCTGGATTTTCTTTCTGCGATTTTTCTTTTGCATCCTGGACTATTTTATTTTTGGCTGAGACATGATTTCTCCCTGCGCCATGGATATTCTGATCTTTCAGCAAAATCATTGCGAATACAGTAAATCCAAAGACAAGGACCGCACAGCTTCTATATAATTTCTTAGATATGCTTTTTATAGAAAAATACGCGTTCCTAAACAGATTTTGAATTGTCAACATAGTAATTCCTCTTTTCCCTTTAAGATTTCACGTCTGACTGATGTAATCTTTCCCATTATTTACCATTATATTCTGACAAATTGTGAAACTTGCGTTTCCAATTTTTTATGATATACTTATTTTGTAGTTTTTCCCCGAAAAAAATACATGAGAAGACTACGAAAGGAGGAGCTTATGCTGCCAGGCGCCTATCTCGCACACAAAAAAGACGGAACTGCCTACTATCGTTCCAGCATTACCTTTCAAAACAAGCACATATCTCTGGGCAGCTATATGACAGAACAAAAGGCTCATCAGGCTTATCAGGAAGCGGCATGTCTGCTCTTTGACACCTCCACAGTCTTTGATGACGTTTTTTCACTACCCACTATTCTAAATTTTGACAAGGTGATTTCTTTGCTGAATTTTCGGGATAACCATATTTATTTTAAAAATCCTATTTATTTGCGGAATAATTATTTTGTCTATTATCTTTCCCCAACGGAAGAATTAAAATTTGACATTGACGATCTTTTTTATTACTCCAGTCATAAAATTATGCGCCGCCAGGGGCATCTCTTTGTCAATGATTATGGAATGCAGGTCAGCATCCTCTCCAGATATGGCATCAAAAATTACGCCGTAGCGGGACGGGATTACTACTTTGCCAACGAAGATCCTTCTGATCTGCGTTACTCCAATGTCATTGTAATTAACCGCTATTATGGCGTGACTAAAATCAGTATGCCTGGTTCTGACACTTATAAAGTTCAAATTCATATCAATGGAAATTACACGGTAGGAACCTACCATAAAGAAGAAAAAGCCGCAATCGCCTATAATAAGGCGGTTGATCTTGCCAAACAACACGGTATCAGCAAAAATTTCCAGACCAATTATCTGGAGGGTTATTCCCCCAGAGAATACGCTGATATCTACAGTCAGATAAAGCTTTCCAAAAAATATCTGCATTATCTGGAAACAATTGCAAAACACCCGGGAGCGGTCTGAACATGTCTGGTCACGAAACATCTTCGGCCCGCTCCCTGAATGATATTATTTGTGGTTGATATAATTAATCAATCCTTCTGATTTAATGATTTTCTGCATAAATTCCGGGAACGCCTGCCCCTGAAAAGTGGTTCCTTTTGTCTTATTTGTGATAATTCCGCTGTCGAAGTCCACTTCAACCTCATCTCCGGCTGCAATTCCCCTGGCAGCCTCCGGACACTCAATGATCGGAAGTCCTATATTGATGGCATTGCGATAAAAGATTCTTGCAAATGTTTCTGCAATTACGCAGCTCACCCCTGCCGCCTTAATCGCGATTGGCGCATGTTCTCTCGAAGAACCGCAGCCAAAATTTTTATCTGCTACGATCAGGTCTCCTGTTTTTACTTTGTTTACAAATTCTTTATCAATATCCTCCATACAATGTTCCGCTAACTCTTTGGGATCGGATGAATTCAGGTATCTTGCCGGAATAATTACATCCGTATCCACATTATCTCCATATTTAAACACTGTTCCGCTGGCTTTCATTTTCTTCCTCCTATTCCTCTGGCGCTGAAATCCTACCCGTAATGGCGCTTGCTGCCGCTACTGCAGGACTTGCAAGATAGATCTCTGATTCTACATGCCCCATACGGCCTACAAAGTTACGGTTTGTAGTGGAAACACACCGTTCTCCCTCTGCCAGAATCCCCATATATCCGCCCAGACAGGGACCGCAGGTAGGTGTGCTCACAATAGCTCCTGCTTCTATAAACGTCCGCAGCAGCCCTTCCTCCATAGCTTCCAGATAAATTCTCTGGGTTGCAGGAATTACAATGCAGCGAATTCCCTTTGCCACTTTCTTTCCTTTGAGCACCTGCGCTGCAATCCGCAGATCATCCAAACGGCCATTGGTACAGGAACCTATCACCACCTGATCGATTGCAAGATCTCCTGCCTCGTCGACAGTTCTTGTATTTTCGGGAAGATGCGGAAATGCAACCGTAGGCTTTAACGTACTTAAATCAACCGTATATTCCTCATCATATTCCGCATCTGCATCGGCCTCATAAACCTTATATTCTCTTGCAGAATGTTCTTTCATATAAGCGGCCGCAAGATCGTCTACCGGGAAAATACCATTCTTTCCCCCTGCTTCAATCGCCATATTGGCAATGGTAAATCTGTCATCCATAGAAAGATTGCAGATCCCATCCCCTGTAAATTCCATGGATTTGTACAGCGCTCCATCCACGCCAATCATTCCAATGATATGTAAGATCACATCTTTTCCGCTAACCCACCGGGAAGGCTTCCCAATGATGTTGAATTTAATGGCTGACGGTACTTTAAACCAGGCTTTTCCGGTCGCCATTCCCGCCGCCATATCTGTACTTCCCACTCCGGTAGAAAAAGCTCCCAGCGCTCCATAGGTACAAGTATGGGAATCTGCACCGATAATCACATCTCCCGCTACCGTCAGTCCTTTTTCCGGAAGCAGCGCATGTTCAATTCCCATCTCTCCCACATCAAAAAAATTCGTGATCTCATGTTTACATGCAAACTCACGGACACATTTGCAATGCTGTGCCGATTTAATATCCTTATTCGGCACAAAATGATCCATAACCAACGCAATTTTATCTTTATGGAAGATTCCCTCCGCGGCAAATTTGTCCATCTCATGAATGGCTACCGGAGAGGTAATATCATTTCCCAAAACCAAATCAAGATCTGCCTCGATCAACTGTCCTGCTTTTACTTCAGGAAGTCCTGCCGCCGCTGCCAGAATCTTCTGTGTCATTGTCATTCCCATGTATGATTCCTCCTGTTCTTTTAATACTTCATAATCATAATCTAAAAAGCACAAAACTTCAATACTCTTTATGCTTGCTATTTTAGCATATGGCATAGTATAATAGAAATACATATTAAATATAATTATTATAATTTACAGTTATGGAGAAACTATATGAATCAAAATCTTTCCTATTACCGTATCTTTTATGCCGTTGCCAACACCGGAAACATTTCCAAAGCAGCAAAAGAACTGTATATCAGTCAGCCCGCCGTCAGTAAATCTATTCAAAAACTGGAAGAAAGTCTGGAAGCAAAGCTTTTTGAGCGCAGCTCCCGGGGCGTTACCCTTACCCCGGAAGGCGAACTTCTGTATACACATGTAAAGTCTGCTTTTGAGGCTCTTGCGGTTGGAGAGAACAAGCTGCGCCGTTCGGTTTCCCTTGGCATGGGAAATTTGACGATCGGAGCCAGTTCCACCCTGTGCAAATACATCCTTCTTCCATATCTGAAAGATTTTATCAAACAATACCCTCATATCAACATCTCCATTGCCTGTCATTCCACAAATGATACGATACAACTGCTGGAAGAAGGAAAGCTTGATATTGGATTAATTGGAAAACCGGAAAATCTCAAAAATATGCGCTTTCATTTTATCCGTGAAATTGAAGATATTTTTGTTGCCACCCGCGACTATCTTCATAATCTGAAAATCCGCGGGGTAAACCATACGCATATTCTGCAAAATTGTACTCTGATACAGCTAAACCGTGAAAATATGACAAGACAGTACATGGACAGCTACTTTCAGGAAAACCACATAGTGCTGCAGGACACCATAGAAGTCTCCAATATGGATCTCTTAATCGAAATGACCAAAACCAGTTTAGGAACAGGATGTGTGATTCGGGATTTTGTCCAAACTGAACTGCAGTCAGGCATCCTGATTGAAATTCCTCTTGATGCGCCTGTTCACAGACGTGAAATTGGCTTTGCCTATAATAAAAACGCCAAAATCTCCAAATCCCTGGAATATTTCATCGAATTTTACGAAAACTGTCAACTTTAATTTTTCAATATGGTAATTTTCAAGATACAGGATTATATCCTGCTAAGATGTGTTCAAAAACAATTAGTTTATGAGATATTCTGCAATTTCAGACTATGTTCAGATACTACTCTCTTCAGCACGTCCACATCCGTCTGAAGTACTTCCATCTGAACAACGCCGTCTTTATATCGAACAAATGTAGATGTATAACATGCTTCAATCGTCTTCAGTCTGGGCATCACTTCATTTTCACCCTGCAATTCCAGACGATGCACGCTTTGCTTCACCTTACACATGTCTTCTTCAAAAATACTCATTCGGCATCTCAGATCCTTCATTCCTTCTTCCAGATGATCTGCACGATCCTGTAAATGTTTTATCTGACCCTCAAGATGTTCCACCCGTTCATCGAACTGTTCCATCTGACTCTCAAGATGCTCCACCCGTTCATCAAGGTGCTCCATCTGATTCTCAAGGCGTTCCACCCGTTCGTCAAGGTGCTCCATCTGATTCTCAAGATGTCCTACCCGTTTATCAAGGTGTCCCACTCGTTCATCAAGGCGCTCCATCTGACTCTCAAGGTGCTTCACCCGTTCATCGAACTGTTCCATCTGACTCTCAAGGTGCTCCATCCGTTCATCAAGATGTTCCATACAATATTCTATCTTCTTAGAATTTACAATGATTGGATGCAATCTTTCGTCCAACATTACAGAAAATGCTGATAACAATTCCTGATTTGTCATGGCCCTCCTCCTTTCCTCTGATTTCCATTCAATATAACATGATTTTCCATCATCGTCTATGCACAAATATGTACAAAATTTTCCGTAACTTTTTTCAAAAATCTCCGCATCCCGCATTCTATCAGGGTTTCAGATGTCAAAAGCCCCCGGCAGATAATCTGTTCTGCCGGGGGCCTGATAAAATTAATTATTAATCAGTTTATCTTCTTCATTATTCCAGCTGTAAAGCTTACGAACTTCTTTTCCTACCTCTTCTGCCGGATGCTCTGCCGCCAGCTTTCTCATTGCCTTAAAATGTACCTGACGTCCTGCCGGAGACATATCTAATAAGAAGTCTTTTGCAAACGTGCCATCCTGGATATCGGATAAGATTTTCTTCATTGCCTTCTTTGTATCCTCTGTAATAATCTTCGGTCCAGTGATATAATCGCCATACTCCGCAGTATTGGAAATGGAATATCTCATTCCCTCAAATCCAGACTGATAAATCAAATCTACAATCAGTTTCATTTCATGGATACACTCAAAATATGCGTTTCTCGCATCATATCCCGCCTCTACCAGCGTCTCGAAGCCGGCCTGCATCAATGCGCAGACACCGCCGCAAAGCACTGCCTGTTCGCCAAACAGGTCTGTCTCCGTCTCTGTACGGAATGTAGTCTCTAAAACTCCAGCCCGTGCTCCGCCGATTCCCAGAGCATAAGCCAGTGCAATTTCCTGTGCCTTACCGGTAGCATTCTGTTCTACGGCAACCAGACAGGGAACACCCTTTCCGGCCTGATACTCACTTCTTACCGTATGGCCAGGTCCCTTAGGCGCAACCATGGTAACGTCTACATCCTTCGGCGCTACGATTGCTCCAAAATGAATGTTAAATCCATGTGCAAACATCAGCATATTGCCTGCTTCCAGATTTGGTTCAATATCTTTCTTATACAGATCCGCCTGCAGTTCATCATTGATAAGTATCATGATGATATCCGCTTTTTTTGCAGCTTCGTCAGCAGTAAATACTTCAAATCCCTGTGCCTCAGCCTTTGCCCAGGACTTGCTTCCCTGATAAAGACCAATAATCACATGACATCCAGAATCCTTTAAATTTAATGCATGAGCATGTCCCTGACTGCCATAGCCAATAATTGCAATTGTTTTTCCTTCTAATAACGAAAGATTACAATCTTCCTGATAAAATATTTTTGCCATTTCTTTATCCTCCTAAAATATTTATGATTCTTCTGACAATTCAATAAAAATCATCAGATCAATAGGAACATGTAAACATCTTCCTATAATACATCCATTCACAGCAGCGCCACTTTCTCACTTTCATCCAAAAGCAGACGCCTCTAATCAAACATTTTCACATCAGACGATCCTCTGGTCAATCCTGTAATTCCAGTTCTTGCAAGCTCCAAGATCTCATAACCTTCAAGCAGTTCCAAAAATGCCTCCAGTTTACTCTGGCTGCCAATCAATTCAATCATCATAGAATCATTGGTCACATCCACAATCTTGGTCTTAAAAATCTCTGCAAGAGATATCACTGCCTGACGTTCTGTATTCTTTACCCTGATTTTAATTAAGATCAGCTCTCTGCATACAGAACTTCCATACTCCAGCTTCTTGATGTCAACTACATCTTCCAGCTTTGCAAGCTGCTTTTCAATCTGTTCCAGAATCAGTTCATCACCGCTTGAAACAATGGTAATTCTGGTAAATCTCGGATCTGCTGTCACTCCCGCCGATATGCTGTCAATATTATATCCTCTCCGGCTGAACAAACCGGATACATGACTGAGCACATTCGGGGTATTCTCAACCAAAATTGATAACGCCTGTCTCTCCATGCACATAACCTGCCTTTTCTGCTTGCCATTTTACATTTTTACTTTCTCTTCCAGGGCATGTCTCCCCGCAATTACTACTTAGTTTAGCACATTACTTCTGTTTGTCAATAGTTTCTAAATGATATCTAGTACATCGTTACGCAAATAACTACACCAACCACTTGCCTGCTTTCCCGATTACACAGGTCAGAAATCCTCAGCGTAGCCCGCTGCGCCTACGTTTTTTGACCTGCACACTCAGAAAAGCATTCTGCGTGATTGATCCAGTTATTTGTCGAACGATGTACTAGGGAGAATTCCAGATTTCATCAATGCCGTCCGCCTTCCACTGATTGTTCTCTTCCTGATATTCCTTCACGGCGAGATATTGGAAGGAACTCGCCGTTTTGAGCGCATCATATACATACCGCAGCGGAATTCTGCTGCGGTTATTTTGCGGGCTTCCCGGCTCTGCCAGAAACACCGTATCATCTTCTTTCTGATACAGCCAGATATTCACATAATGTCCCAGAGTATCTTTCCAGTAAGAATCATCTTCCCGGCTGCTAACCAGCACGATAGCAGACTGTACGCCCGCGATCTGTCTTTGAAATTCTTCATAAGTTCCCGGCTTATAAAATAAACCGCAGACAACGCCGCAGGAACGCAGAACCTCTCTCATATGCCTCCAGCCAATAGCCCCTGTTTTCCCGTTTGGCGCATAATTAGAAACCGACATAGAATATTCGCACATATCCCAGGGGGAAACCTCATAAGGAGACAATGTACTGTAGATATTCGCCATACAGCATAAACCACAGCCAAAACCTCCAAAATAATTTCCATCCACATCAAAAGCACACCATTCTCCAGACCAGGTCACACCTCCTTCCCAGGATCTTGGTCCCTGCAGAAAAGAATAAATCTCATGCTCCTGTACGCGGGGGGCTGTGAGCAGCACTTCATGTTCCTGCTGAGACAGCGCTTCAGTCAAATATCCATCTGACCCAAGATATATGCTGTTCTGACACTGTTCTTCTTCTATTCCAAGATATATGCTGTTCCGACACTGTTCTTCTTCTATTTGTTCTTCTTCCAACTGCTCTTCTTCCGCCTGCTGTTCTTCCATTTGTTCTTCTGCATTCTGACTCTGGACAACTCCTCTGCTAAAGTCATATTCATCCATATGAAGCAGCAGCAGCAAAAACATAAGGTTCCAGCATGCGGACAGATATCTTTTCATTTCATCTGTTCCTTTCTGGTTTTGCGATACAAAATATTTCTCATTTATTTTACTCTCCTCATAATACAATGTCAATACATGCAACATGCCTTAAAAGCCGAGAAGGTACTTGACTTTTTCGACAAAAAGACTTAGTGTATTATTTATATAGTACAATAATACATTAAGAAAGCGAGGTGATTGAATGTCATGGAATTTAGATTCCGACAGACCGATCTTTATTCAGATTATCGAAAAAATACAAATGGACATTATTTCCGGACTTTACCATCCAGGAGACAAACTGCCTTCCGTCCGGGATCTTGCACAAGAAGCGTCCGTAAATCCCAACACCATGCAGAAGGCTCTCTCTGAACTGGAGCGGACCAGACTTGTCTATTCCCTGAGAACCAGCGGAAGATTTATTACGGAGGATACTGCCATGATCGAACATTTAAAATCAGAGCTTGCAAAAGAAATTATCGCGCAATTTTTAAGTAACATGCAAAAACTTGGTATTCAAAAAGAGGAAGCAATATCGCTCATTTCTGAAATCAGCAAAGGAGACTGTCATGATACTGTTAGAATGTAAAGAACTCACAAAAAAATACGGAAACCGCACTGCTCTTTCCAACATAAATCTCCAGATCGAGAGCGGACATATTATCGGCCTGTTAGGCCCGAATGGCAGCGGCAAAACCACATTAATCAAATTAATCAACGGACTGTTAGAACCGGACTCCGGCACGGTCTGTATAAACGGCAAACCTGTCGGCGTCGAGAGCAAAAGCGTAATCTCCTATCTTCCGGACCACACCTATCTGAATGGTTCCATGAGGGTACGTGATATCATGGATTTTTTTGATGATTTTTACGAGGATTTCGATTCCATGCGCGCCTATGACATGCTTGCAAAACTGCAGATCAATCCCAATCACAAACTGAAAACACTGTCCAAGGGAACGCAGGAAAAAGTACAGCTTATCTTGGTTATGAGCCGCCGGGCGCGCCTGTATATTCTGGATGAACCGATTGCCGGGGTAGACCCTGCCGCCAGAGATTACATTTTAGGTACGATTCTCTCCAATTATGAGGAAACTGCTTCCATCCTCATTTCCACACATCTGATCTCAGATATTGAAAATATACTGGATGAAGTGATTTTTATCCAGAATGGAATGCTGCGCACTCACGCCTCTGTGGACGACCTGCGCCAGAAAGAGCACAAATCCATCGATACTATATTCCGGGAGGTATTCAAATGTTAAGAAAACTGCTAAAATACGAATGGAAATCCGTAAGTAAAATACTGTTCCCGCTGAATCTGGGAATCATTGTGTTAACGGTTATCGGATGCGCCATATTGACCACAAACATATTTGACACAAAAGAAGCCCTGCCAGTGGCGCTGCTTCTTGTCATTTTCTATACGCTTTCCATCATGTCCTTTTCCGGCATCACCCTGGTTTATATATATGTACATTTTTATAAAAATCTGTTTACTGCCGAAGGATATCTCTGGCATACGCTTCCAGTTGCCAGAACCCAGTTATTCCATTCCAAACTGCTGACAGGATGCTTCTGGTGCTGTCTGAACACGCTTTTCACCATGCTGTCAACCGCGGCGCTTGGCTTTGCCGCCGGGCTTCATGCCGCCCAAAAAGACATGGACGCTCTGCAGCGCCTGCTTATGGATGGTTCTCTGCCAACTACAGCGGACAGCGCAATGGCCGGATTTTCCTTTACTGACATTTTTGGCTATTCTCCAGTTATATTTGTCATCCTTTTGCTGCTTACAATGCTGACAAGCTGTATTTCCTCAGTACTTATGGGATATTTAAGCATTCTTCTGGGACAGTTAATGGAAAAATACCGGCTGGCAGCTTCTGTTGGATTCTATATCGGCATATACCTGATTACCCAGACGTTTTCCTCGCTGGCCATGATCACTCCAAACATCAGGCTCCTGTTAGACAGCGGCAATGAAAGCTCCTCCTATTTTTTAAGCAGCTTTTTCTGTACAATGTTTCCCGCTGCTATTATATCTCAATTAATTTTAATCCTGATTTTCTATTTTGCCTCGCTGTTTTTGATACGACGCAATATAAATCTGGAGTGATATTATAACATATATTTACCTGTCTTGCCATGCGGTTTGACGCAAATTTTTCTTTGCGCAGGACCGCATGGCAATAAAAACGCTTCTCCTCTATAATTCAAAAACAGAGGGGAGTGCAATTATTCTTTTCATATTCCATAATATCTGGCATATTCTTTTACTTGTTCAGCAGATTCCTGCCGGCCTACCGCCTGAAATATAGCAGTACTCTGTTCGAAAACTTCTTTCGACATTTCAATTTGTCCCAGCTCTGCCAAAACACATGCCTTATTGCACAACAGCATAGGAAAAGTATGCATTTTCCCGTATTCAATACAAAAATCAATTCCTGTTTGGCAGAGCTGCAAGGCGTCTTTGTAATGCCCTTCCCGTTTCATCCAATCCGATAAATTCTGTAAAATCATTGGATATTTTTCTGAAATTTTCTGACTGTTTGTCATATGTTTTTCCATATATTCTTTTAAATCGAACATCAGCCGCAGCGCATCCCATAAGTTTCCCAATGCATAGTAGACGCTGCTGATACTGTTCAGGATACTGATTTCCTGTAAATTCAAGAGCCTTTTGTGAATGTTTATTCCGTCAAAATCCGGAATCGTCATACGAATCACTTTCAGAAGTTCTTCTGATACCATTTCCAGGTTTTCTCCCTGATCTTTGCGTATTATGATTCTCACAAAATGCAAATACTGTTCCTGCATTTTCATACTGCGTTCTTTATTGGCCTGTTTTTTGAGCTTTTCTTCCAGCTCATCCGCAAGTTTTTGCATTTTATGAAATTCTTTTCGTTCAAAACAGCGCGCCAGCCTCTGTTCCAGTTCGCATGTTTCGCCTTCCTGACGACTCATACTGATATCATAAAACCATTCAGCAATTCCCAGCCTCTGCATCAGCCCTTCGAGGATCCTCTTTCCCGGCGTCTGCTGCCCGTTCTCAATTCTCGACAGCGTTGAAGAGGCGCATATTCCATAACACACCTCCTCCTGTGAACAGTTCTGACGCTCTCTGGCGTCCCGAATCAGACTGCCAATGGTATAATAACTCATAATACATAACCCCTTTTTCTTTCATATGCTTCTTTCCTCTATCATACAAAAGCAAAACAGATTATTCATAAAAATACGATTTTTGCAGTGCATCTCATATTTTTTCTCACACCGCAAACCGTATTACAAAAGCTTTCCTGTATTTTTCTCCCTCATTTTGTTCCAGCGTCAGGCTACCCCCGTGCATAGTTATGACTTTATGAGCAATACTCAGACCCAGACCGCTGCCTCCTCTGCTGTTTCTGGACTCGTCGCCCAGTACAAACGGCTCAAATATATAGTTTGCCGTCTTCTCCGGGATTGCCGCTCCATCATCACAAATTCTGATCGTAATCTCCTCGTCTTCCTGCTCTGCTATAATCCAGATACGTGTTCCCGCATCATTGTGTTTTAAAGCGTTATTCAAAAGATTATTAATCACCCTCGAAAACTGTACCCGGTCCACCTCCATGATACATGCTTCTTCCGGAATCTTTGGAATCATCTCCATTCCCTTTTTCTCAAAATCAACATACAGCCCCGCTCCGCAGTCTCTCAATAATTCCCACAAATCCGCTTTTGCTTTCTTTAACTGAAACCCTTCGCTGTCCAGCGTTACATACTCAAAAAGCAAGTTCAAAAGACCGCTCATCTGCATAGATTTATTGTAAATAGCCTCCAGATATTCCCGCTTTTTTTCTCCGCAGATCCTGTCGCCGTGTTCCTGCTCCTCATTTGAAATCAATGCCCTGGCATATCCTGCGACTGTAGTCATAGGGGTCTTAAGATCATGAGCCACATCCGAAAGCAGCAGATTTTTTCTCCTGTCATATTCCTCTTTCTGCCGCCGCTCCTGTTCCTCCATCTGCTGCATCTGCCTTTTCACCATGCGGCTGAACGCCAGCGCTGCCAGCACATAAGGAACCAGAAGCGCTAAAAGAACCAGTATGGTAATTGCTACCATCCCCCATATATAAATCTGGGTCTGGCGCGAATTTAAATATTTCGTCTGACTTGCAATCCGCTCCGTCACCACACTGCCTGCCCACTGTCCGCTTGCCGCACGCATACCGACTCCCATCACATCTGAAAACTGGCTGCAGATTCCAGTAACCGTAAGATACAGTCCGCCTTTCAACAGCACGCCAATCGTTAAACCGCTGTCCATGCCCGCCATAAAAAATTCTATTTGAAGCGTATCCGACAGCCATGGAAAAAATATTTTGTCAAAAAACCCGCTCAGCAGCCATTCACTGATACTCACCCAAAACAGAATCATCAGAAAACGTTTCACCAAAAAACCTTTCCATTCCTTATGTTTCATTTCTACTCCTTCTCCATACGGTATCCAAGCCCCCGAATGGTCTTAATATAGGCTCCGCTGTCCTCAGAGAGCTTTGCCCTCAGGCGGCTGATCGATACCATAATATTATTATCGGCAATAGCGTATTCTTCTCCCCATACATTTTCATATAACTGCTGCTTGGTAAACACTTTGCCTGGATACTCCATAAACAAATGCAGTAATTTATATTCCACCGAGGTCAGGTCAACAGGATGTTCCTGACGGTATACCACGCAGGCTTCGGTATCTAATCTGAGATCTTTGACCTGAAGCTGCTTTAATTCCTTACTCCTGGCCCCTAGGGAATAAAATCGGCGAATATTGGAATTAATCCTGGCCATAGCCTCCATTGGATTGAACGGCTTTGCCAGATAATCGTCCGCTCCCAGATCCAATCCCAATATTTTATCTGAATCCTGATTTTTTGCCGATAACATCATCACCGGAATGTTGCTGTTTTCCCGCAGCTTTTTCAATACCCTGTAACCATCCGGTTCCGGCATCATAATATCCAGAATTACCATATCAATTTCTTCTTTTTCCAAAAGAGACAGCGCTTCCTGTCCGTCTGACGCCTCCAATACCTGATATCCGTCCTTTTCCAGGTATAGCCTTAGCAGTTCCCGGATCTCTGCCTCATCGTCTGCAACCAGAATTGTATATGCCATAAAAATCCTCTTTTCTTACTCCTGTATCTTTTGAAATTCTTTCTCCATGTTCCTTTCTTTTAACTTCTGATAAAGCGCCGCTCTGGTCTGGGCTACGTAGGGCGCCACATAGAAAATCCCCAAAACCCCCATTGTCATCCCACTTAAAATATACCATCCCAGAAAGGATAAGTCCAGTACAAAGGCTTTCCATCTGTTTCCAGACATCAGAGAACGGCTCCGCGCAAACGCCTCCTCTTTGCGTATATCTGGATGTTCCTCCAGGACATAAGGAACCATCCGGTATTCATAGGCTTTGATAATTCCCGGAATAAGAAATAAAAGGCTCCATAAAAACACATATAAATCCCGAAAAAACATTATTTTTACTGAGTTTTTATAGTGATGGTCGAAAGCATAACAGATTTCGCGGAGATTTGCTTCTTCTTTTAAATTTTTTTGAAAGAAGCGGCGAATTCCCACCTCAAGCGGATTGACAATAAATATTTCCAGAGGAAGCACGACCACCAGCGCAACCACCAACGTAATAAACAAAATCATGATTAGCATCATGAAGAAAAACATAATGGAAATTCCTTTTCCCGTATCGATCTCTCCATTCGGCATCGTACTGGCTTTCTTCCCCCACTTACTGAACAATTCGTCCAAATCAACGTCAAATGCCTCTTCCTCTTTTTCAGATTCCTGGTATTCGCCGTTCTCATCCATGGGATCAAAATCATTTCCGCCATCTTCTGATTCCTCTCCCTGTAACCAGGAATACAAATAACTGGAACTGCCTGTGCCTGCGCCAAAACCGATTAAGGATAAGAGCAGGGCTACCAGCACACATTTCCAATAATTCACCCTGATCCGTTCTCTTGCTTTCTCTTTTAATTCTCTTCTGGTCCACATATTTATCTCCTCCTTGTCGAAATCTCTTTCTTATTTTTCGTCTATTTTATCTTATATATCTTAACAGCACACCTTTCTTTTCTTACATTTACCTTACAAAGTATATCTTGCGCATCTTTTATATGGATGATAAGATGAAAGAAACCTCAGTTTAAAAAACTGCAGGCTACAAAAATATACATACGAAAGGCGGATTTTTATGCGGATACTGCTTGCTGAAGACGAAAAAGATCTCTCCCGCGCCCTGACTGCCATTTTAGAACGCAGCCATTACTCTGTGGACGCCGTTTATGATGGAGAAGAAGCGCTTTCCTATTTAAACAGTAATAATTATGATGGACTGGTATTAGATATCATGATGCCGAACACAGACGGACTTACCGTGTTAAAAACACTTCGGGAACAGGGTAATTCCATTCCCGTTCTTCTCTTAACTGCAAAATCCGAAATTGATGATAAGGTAACCGGCTTAGACGCCGGCGCAAACGACTATCTTACCAAACCGTTTGCTGCAAAAGAACTGCTGGCGCGGATCCGCGCCATGACAAGAGAACATACGCGCGCCGTCAATGCCAGTCTGCATACGGGAAATCTCACTCTGGATCTTGCCTCTTTTACACTGTCCTCCCCCAGCGGCAGCTTCCGGCTTACCAACAAGGAATTTCAAATGCTGGAGCTGCTGATGGGAAGCGGCGGGAAACTTATTTCCAGCGAACGTTTTTTAGAACGGATCTGGGGATATGACAGCGAAGTGGAAATCAATGTGGTCTGGGTCTACATTTCCTATCTGCGCAAAAAACTGGCCGCGCTCCACGCTAACGTGAAAATCAAGGCGGCGCGAAACGCCGGCTATTACCTGGAGGAACTGCCATGATCAAAAAATTACAGGCCCGCTTTATCCTGATTTCCATGCTGTCCATGGTTCTGGTACTGACTGTGATTATGAGCTCTGTTAATTTCCTGAACTATCAAAAAGTGGTAACAGAAGCCGACCACGTTCTGCGTTTTCTATCTGAACATAAAGGCAAATTTCCTCCGCTTCCTCCTCAGGAAACTGCCGACAGAAAGCCTTTGAAACCACAGGAAGGAAAAAAACCCAATCTCTTCCACATGACTCCGGAAATGCCTTATGAAACCCGTTATTTCTCCGTCCTCCTTACAGAGAACGGAAATCTCATTTCCACAGATACGAAAAAGATTGCCGCTATTGACGCAAAAACTGCTTCTGATTACGCTGCCCGAGTCTGGTCTTCAAAAGAGACTTCTGGTTTCCTCTCCTGTTACCGCTATTTAAAGGAAACCTCTTCTGAGAATATTCAGATTACTTTTTTGGACTGCAGCCGGGATCTTGATACCTTCCGCTCCTTTTTGGTGAGCAGCATCCTGGTATCGCTGCTGGGACTTTGTTCCGTGCTGTGCCTGGTTTTGGTTTTTTCGAAAATTGTTATGAAACCGATCTCCGAAAGCTATGAAAAACAGCGCCGGTTTATCACCGACGCCGGACATGAACTTAAAACGCCAGTCACCATTATTAATGCTAACCGGGAAATTCTGGAACTGGAATATGGAGAAAATGAATGGAGCCAGGGAATCCAGAAACAGACTGCAAGGCTAACCGACTTAACAAACCAGCTGATCTTCCTCTCCCGTATGGAAGAGCCGGAGCGCCGCCTGCAAAAAATCGAGTTCTGCATCTCAGATCTCGCAGAAGAAGCCGTACAATCCTTCCAGGCGCCCGCCGCTACGCAGAATAAAACGCTGACCAGCGATATTACGCCTCTTCTGCCCTTTTATGGAGATGAAGCTTCTATCCGTCAGCTTCTCTATCTTTTGCTGGACAACGCAGTTAAATATTCCCCGCCTTCGGGTTCTATTGAACTCACCCTGAAAAAGCGGGGAAAAAATATCTGTCTGACTGTTTACAATACGTCTAACCCGGTTTCTAAAGAGCACCTTTCCCGTCTGTTTGACCGTTTCTACCGCACAGACGCATCCAGAAATTCGGAAACCGGAGGCTGCGGAATCGGGCTGTCTCTCGCCCGCGCCATTACCGACGCTCATAAAGGAAAAATTTCTGCGGAAAGTAAAGACGGGGTTTCTCTTCTGATAACGGTATCTCTGTAGCTTTCAGAACCCGTTTCAAAGAAAACCTGCGCTTTACGACGTTGTTCTGAACCTGAATCTTTTGAAGAATGTCCTGTTTTTCCTGGATGGTCAGACGCTCTTTTTCATATTCAAAGATATCTGTATCAATCAGGTTCAGAAGTTCATACATATTTTTGTATTTCATTTTGGAATCTCTGATATCTTTACATTCATAGAAGTTAACAAACGCTTCCTGCTCCTCCGGTTTCAGGCAGCTTTTCATCATTTCCTGTTCTTCTGCAATTTCTTTCTCAATCAGCCAGGAAATCGTAGCTTCCGCCTGGTATGCCCGCAGAAATTCCAGGCAGCAATACCGCGCGACCGAACCAATCCAGTTTTCAAATTCGTTATCTTCATGGAAATATGCTGCATAATCCCAAATCTTGCAGATCGTGCTGAGCAGACATTCCTGCTGTAAATGCGGCAGGGTAAACAGGTGTTTACGAATAATGGAAACGAGACGCTCTCCATGCTCCATAACCAGATATTCCAGCGCTTTCTCATTTTGAAGCTGTAATTGCATCACAAGATTTTCTTTTCTGATTCTCATAATAACACCCGTCCTTCCATCCGCATGTTTGCGTTCCTTACTATGCCATGCCGTTAGTGTAACAGAAAATCCTTTTCTTTTTCTATCAGACTTTCTTAAGTTTTTCTTATATTTTCATTTGCGGCTCTCTTCACTATATTAGATGCATTTCAGACTGAAAAAGTTGCATCTGATATTAATTTTTTTTCATATATTCTTCGAGAGCCACAGGCCCTTCCAACACCTCTCTTCCAATATACAAAAGATTATCCTCCCGCACCCTGGTACTCCATTTCACCAGAGAGAGCGCGCCGCATTCCAGCTCCATAGCTGTAATGCATCTGGGATGTACGCAGCTTCCGTCATTAAAATAATACCCCTCGCCAGGCCTTGGAAAAAAAGCGCGGTGGGTATGTCCGGCGACCAGAAAGGTCTTATGCTGATTTGCCCAGTCTGCCAGCCTTTTCTCCGTCTTTTCCTTTCTGGTATAATTTTTGGCGGCGCTGGTAGGGTCATTGCAGCCCGCCAGCTCCAGGGGACGCCAGAGATAGCGCACCAGAAATCTGCTCAATTTCCACACCGTATCATTCCAGAAATCCCCCTGGTGCCCATGGACAAGCAGCAATTCTATACCGCTGTGCTTCTCTTGCAGGCGGATGGCCTCCTGCACCTTCATATCCGGAAACAGGCTTTTCATCTGTGCCTCTGTCTCGCAGTAAAAACTGTGGCAATTCGTTTTAAAATATTTTTCACTTTCCTTCTTCCTGTCGTGATTTCCAAACAGCATATAGAAATGCCCTCTTTTGTAGAGTTCTCCCATAACCCAGAATTGATTGCTGTGGATTCTTACAATCTCTCCCAGATTCCGGTTTTCCCAAAGCTCATCTCCGTCCCCCAATTCAATATAGGTAAAATTTCTCCGATTGTAATACTGCAAGGCTGCAAAAAACAGATTCTGATTCGGCTGAAAATTATCCCCCCAGTTGCCGGTCCCCCGATGGCAGTCGCTCATCAATACAATCCTGCTTCTTTTATCGATGGGAAGGCACAGGGCGTTTTTATATGCCTGATCCAGCTTTTTTGCGGTACGACTCATGTTTCTTCTTCCCCCAGGCTATTCTTCCTGTTTTTATAATTATGCCGAAAATCCGCGGATATGCCTGCAAGAGATAATCCATTTTATCAATGGTTCTGGTGAAATCTTTGGTAACGCGCTGATACAGCCTGCAATTATGACGATTCTGCCATTGAATCCATCTTCCGAAAATTTTCCCATACTTAGATGGCTGCACGGACCTGGGCTGGTAAAAATGAAAGGACACTCTCCGGTACCAGATATGAAGATCCTCCTGGCGATAGCCCGCCCGATAGCAGCCCTCCAAAAACGCTTCCAGCATTTCCATATCCGGGAAGGTCAGGGATACTTCCAGCATCAGTTCTGAAGGCCAGGAAAACTCGCCCAGGAAAAACCCGGTCAGCCACCAGTGTCTTTTTTCCCGCCGGAATATCCGCTTTCCATTTTTATAAAGAATCATACTGACGGGCAATTCTTCCTCTTGCGAAACGCATTGGTAAAAAACGTCTGCCGGGTCTTCTTCTCTGCCCCGCTCCTTCTCCACATAGATCCCCACTTCTGCCCCGGTGGTGATTCCGTACTGCCCTTTCCAAAATTCAATCATCCAGCGTCTGTTATCATATGAAAAATAAACCGGCTCACTATGAATGATCATATTCATGACCGGAGCCATTTCATCGTATAGCTTTCCATAGCCAAAATCCCTCTGCCAAGCGTCTTCCAGAGAATAGAAAATATCCTTGCGAAAATGGTACGCAAAGCCAAAAGGCTTTAACGCCTCGTTGATATCCCGCATTTTTTCCTGATCGCTGCGCTGCCTGACCCTGCATTTGGCGCGTTTATGGTGATGGTATCTCTCACAGCAGATTATGATAATCAGCAGTAATAATACCGCTGCAATTGTAAAAACAATCCAATTAATATGCAAAACTCTCCAGCTCCTTTCTTGTACCGTTACCGGCTCTAACAGGAAAAACGACGGCCCCCTGCCCTGCGCGGACACAGTCGTTTTCCCATATTAGTATATTCAGAAAGAATTGGAGAGTTCTGACAAACTCCGGAATTACTTTTTATACCTGAAACAGCTCATTGGCGTATCGTATGGAACCCATGGCGTCTTTCGAATAAAAGTCTGCCCCAATCAGATCCGCATAGGTCTGGGTCAGCACCGCGCCGCCCACCATTACCTTACAATCGGGAAGCTCTTCTTTCAGCAGCTTTATGGTAACTTCCATATTCGCCACTGTGGTCGTCATCAGAGCGCTCAGGCCCACCAGTTTTACCTGATGTTTCTTTGCCGTCTCCACCACCAGTTCGGGATCCACATCTTTTCCCAAATCAATCACCTGGAATCCATAATTTTCAAGCAGTACTTTTACGATATTTTTCCCAATATCATGAATATCCCCCTTCACGGTGGCAATCACAATGACGCCTTTCGATTCGGAAGCGTCTCCGTTCGCCTGTAAATGCTCTTTAATTGCATCAAATCCCGCCTTTGCTGCATCTGCGCTCATCAATAACTGGGGAAGAAATACCGTTTTATTCTCAAATCCCTGGCCCACTTGATCCAACGCCGGAATCAGTTCCTCATCGATCACTTCCAGCGGTTTTCTGGTTTTGAGTTCTTTTTTCGCCGCCTGGTTTGCGCTTTCCGCCAGTCCCCGGACCACGGCATCGAATAAACGGATCTCTCCGCTGTCTGACGACTGCGCTTTTGCCTGCGCTTCCTGTTTGGAATATTTGGCAATATATGACTGGCATTGGCTGTCGCTGCCGCTCAAAGCGCAATAAGAATGATACGCCGCCATCATCGCCTCGCTGTTGGGGTTGATGATTCCTGCGCTTAACCCCTGTGACAGCGCCATCGTAAAGAACGCGGTATTCACCCGCTCTCTCTGAGGCAGTCCAAAAGAAATATTCGATACGCCCAGCGTCGTATGCACCCCCAGTACATGCCGCACTTCATGCAGGGCATCGAGGGTGATCTTCGCATTGTCCTGTCCGGTACTGATCGTCATCGCCAGGGTATCAATCAGAAGGTCTTTTTTCGCAATACCATATTTTGCCGCTTCTGCAATGATCTTTTCCGCTATTTTAATCCGCCCTTGCGCCGTATCCGGGATTCCATGTTCATCCAGAGTCAGACATACGACCATACCGCCGTATTTCGCTGCCAGCGGAAAGACGGCGTCCATGGACTCCTGTTTGCCGTTTACAGAATTCAACAGAGGTTTGCCATTATAAAGACGCATCGCCACTTCCATTGCCTCCGGATCAGAAGTATCAATCTGCAAAGGCAGATCTGTAATGCCCTGCAGGCCCGTTATTGCCGCACGCATCATTTCCACCTCATTGATCTCCGGAAGTCCCACATTTACATCGAGAATATGCGCGCCTTTATCCTGCTGCGCCAGGGCTTCTTTATAAATATATTCCAAATCATTGTCACGCAACGCCTGTTTCAAACGGGATTTCCCGGTAGGATTAATCCGCTCTCCGATGATTTTAGGGCTGTCAAATTCTACCGCATGCGTATAGGAAGAAACTACGGAACGGTTTTTGTCTCTCAGTTCCATAGGCGCAAGATCTCTGCAGGCGTCCACCAGCGCGCGCAGATGCGCCGGCGTCGTGCCGCAGCAGCCTCCCATTACAGATATGCCTTCCCGGGCGATTTTCTTCATCACCCCGGCAAATTCCTGCGGCCCCACATGAAAACAGGTCTTGCCGTCCACCACCACGGGGAGTCCTGCATTGGGATTTACCACAATGGGCAAAGAGGTCGCTTCCCGCAGTTTCGGCAAAAATCCCTGCATCACGTCGGGGCCAAAACCGCAGTTGAGTCCCAGGGCGTCTACCTTAAGTCCTTCGAGCATTGCCACCGCCGCTTCCAGATCCGCACCCGTAAGAAGCTTCCCGCTCTCGTCAAATACCATAGTTACCACAATTGGCAAATTGGTATGCTCCTTTGCCGCAAGCACTGCCGCCTTGATTTCATAAGTATCATTCATCGTCTCTATCAGGCACAGATCCGCACCCGCCTGTTCTCCAGCCACGCACATAGGAAGAAACGCTTCATATGCCTCTTCAAAAGATAAATCTCCCAAAGGCTCCAGCAATCTCCCCAGCGAGCCAATATCAAGGGCTGCGTACGCCTTTCTGCCGGACTGCGCAATGGCGCGCTTTGCAATTTCGATTCCCTTCCCCGTTAATTCTTCACAGGTATAGCCTGTCCCTTTCATTTTAAAGGGATTCGCGCCAAAAGTATTGGCCTTTATAATATCGCAGCCTGCCTTAAGGTACTGCCTGTGGATATCTAAAATCACTTCTGCTCTTTCTGCATTCCAGACTTCCGGCAGCTCCCCGGATGTAAGCCCCCGTTCCTGGAGCATGGTTCCCATAGCGCCGTCAAAAAATAATAATTCTTTTCCCAACCGCTCTTTAAAGCTCATGACTGTTCTCCTTCCTGCCGAAATTCACAATCTGTTTTCGCACAAAGACTGCAGCTTTTCATATGACAGGATTCCTGCTCTTTGTAAGTCAGTCCGATCACTGCTGTCACAGATTTTGAAGGCATCATTAAATTTCCTTCTGTCAGGGTAATTCCAATCCGTTTTTCGCACTCTAACATCCGGAAAATATCTTTCTGGTATTCCAGCGCAAAATCGCCATAGCCGGGACTGAATCTCGGCCTCAGATATAAGCCCCTTTCTTTGGCATTTCTCTGGATCTCGTTTTGCACTTCATCCACATAACTCTCAATACATGCCGCTCCTGCCGCCTGCACGACTGACATTTTCGCCATATTGGAAACGGTATATTTGCGAATCATAAAATCAGCAGCACGCCCAATGGTGGCTGCCAGCAGCACCGCACGAACGCAGCCTCTCAGATTCACCGCGAGATTATGGCTGTGAATCTCAAGTCCGCCAATATTTACCGTATTTCCAGAAACCTGGCAGTCATATTCCCGGTAAATACTTTTGGGACTGCTGCCCTGTTCCAGCTCTGCCGCCGTCTCCTCTATGATCTGAGCCGTGACCGGATCAATCTCCTGCCCCCGGTACCCTAAATACCGCAGCGTCTCTTTTCTGTCTGCTCTCATATTAAGCCGTACCTTCCTGCTATTGTGCATGATAAATCTCTGAGAGATTATTTAAAATAGCGCCTGCCACATCCGGTTTATTCATGGTATAGAGATGTACATAATTGACGCCATTGGCAATCAGGTCAATGATCTGGTCTGTAGCGTATGCAATTCCCGCCTGTTTCAAAGCCGCCGGATTTTCTGCAAACCGTTCCACAATGGCGCGGAACCGCTGCGGCAGAACCGTCCCTGATAAAGAAGTGATTCTCCTGATCTGATTTACATTGGTCACTGGCATAATCCCTGCAATAACCGGAACCTGAATGTTTTTCTTTAACGCCCGGTATAAAAAATTATACAAGATATTATTATCAAAAAACATCTGGGTAGTGAGAAATTCACATCCGGCTTCCACCTTCCGCTTCAGGTTCTCCAGATCCGCGTCTATGGATTCCGCTTCCGGATGTCCCTCGGGATAACATGCACCGCCAATACAGAAGTCCCCAAAATCTCTGATTTCCTGAATCAGCTCACTGGCATGGTGATACTGGTTGGGCAGGGGAAAATCGAGATGCTCAGGTATATCGCCCCGAAGCGCAAGAATATTCTCAATATGCTTCTCTTTCAGCTCGCCCAGCACCTGCTGAATTTTCTCTTTTCCAGAAGACGCACAGGTTAAATGCGCCAACGCCGTAATGCCGTTTTTGTTCTGCACCTCATTTGCCATATCTACGGTATGCTCGCTGATGCCGCCGCTGGCGCCATAGGTGACGCTGATATAAGCCGGCTTTAACTCTGCCGTTTCTCTTACCACTTCATGCGCTTTCTTAAGCTCCGACCCTTTCTTTGGAGGGAATAATTCACAGCTTATGGTTACTTCTTTTTTCTTCAATATTTCTGATATCTTCATAACGTTTTTTGCCTCTCTGTATCGGTAAATCTTTTCTGTTTAAAACCGTGTTTGTTTTACACTTTCAATCATTATAATGATTTAACTTGTAAAAGTCAAATGCCGGATTTCACATTTCCTTCCATAAGAAAATTTTGTATCTTTCCCTTACCATGTATAGACCGGACAAAAAGACTCATACTATACTCAAAATCTATTTCAGAAAAAGAGGTATCCTATGAGCAACGAATATACAAAAAAAGACACCCATCCGGTGCCGGATCTCACAGACAATTACGATTATTTGAAAGCCAGTTCCGCCACAGACTGTACTGGAGCTGTACCCAGGCCGCCACAGGACAGTGCGGAACTTGACTCTTACCTGGAAGTCTATAACTTCCTTCCTCAGAGCGCTTTTACGAATCCCAGTCCTCTGGAAGTAGACATGCTGCATAAAGAGCAGGCAAAAAACAGTCATTCGAAAGCATAAAAACATTCAAAATCTGCGGCGTTTACAAACGTCGCGGCAAAAGAGCCAGATTCGTCAAATACTGAAAAACGATCTGGCTCTGTTCTTATCTCAGTGCGCCCAGACGGACGGCTTATGATGCTTCCCATACAACGCCTGATAATCTTCTCTGGTAAAGCGGTGGTATTGAAGCCCGAACGCATCCTCTTCCACACAGTACACGTACTCATCAATTCCGGCGTCCTCAAAATAGAATATATACGCTTTTTCCTCTTTCTCTTTTACCACCCGACCGGAAAATTCACAAAACACCTGCTCCACAGACGCAAGGCTGCATTCCGGCTGACGGACCGCTTCTAAAAACTTTACCAGAAAAGGACTTGCCTTAATATGATCTTTTACATACCTGCTTCCGTCTTCGGGAATGCGGATACAATAGTTCTTTTGGCTGCCGCTGATTCTTAATTCTCCAAGACGTCCCTTTACCTCTTTGCAAAAAGATGCCAAAGCTTCCTTTAACAGATCTTCTTCTGCCAGTCCCAGCAGGGAACAAAGGCTTTCTTTGGGATAATACAGCTCGACCGGTTCTTTGCTGTAACCAATTTTTAACTCCCATTCTTTTAAAGTATCACAGATATTTTTTTCCAATGCCTGCCAGTTGGGAGACGGATTCATCTGACTTCTCCTTCCGCTGTCCATATTTGACCTGTTCTGTATTTACTTCTATATGGTATAGTCAAACTGTTGTCCTACCATAGCTTCCGACGGCGTCTGCACCAGGTCGCTGCGCCCCTTTGTTATCGTTTCGTTAATCTTTTGCAGCAGTTCATCCCAGGAAGACGCTTCCACGGTTACCATGTCTTCCGGCCTGCTCTGCCAGTCCGGCAGCTTCTCCTGTTTCTCCCTTGCCGCCTTCTGCTCCGCTTCCTTCCTGTCTTCGGCTTTCTGCTCTCTCTTGTTTTGTATGCGCTCTCTCTGAGACGCTAAAGACTTATCGATCACTGCAAAGAACGAAGCGTTGCCCTGATCGTCAAACTTCATGCCGTAAGCTTTCACGTTGTCCGCATTTTTTCCCAGGCTTGTCTTCATCTGCTCAAATTTGCCGGTGGCATTATCCAGTATACCCTCATATTTCTTGCGGTATGCTTCGTCCGCCGCCATTTTTTCTATTTTCTCATCATCAATCAGTACAATCAGGCTCTTATTGCTGGCATATTTTCCCAGATTTGCCTCCGCCTCTTCCTTCTTATCCGCGCTGACCAGGATAAATTCCATGTTTCCGTATTTTTTCTTCAGTTTCTCATAGTATTTCTGAGCTTTTTCGCTTAACTGAGGCGTTCCGATCTCTTTTTGTCCAAACGGCCTGTTCGTTTTCCCGGTCCCTTTTGTCTTATCATTCGCCGCGGCAGTCTGCGCCGCTGCCTTCTGCGCTGCATATGAATTTCCTATTCCATTAGTATTCATTCTCATTTCCTCCTTGAAAAACAATTCCAGTACATAGCTGCTATTTTCTATATCGGATAAATTTGGAAAATGGTTACCTTAATACTGGTATCTTTTTCTATATTTTGTAAACAGAACGATTGAAAGAGCAAGCGCCATAAGCTCCGCCGCCGGAGTGGCAAGCCAGATTCCGTTCACGCCCAAAACAGCCGGAAGCACAAGCATGGTAATCAGCATAAACACAAAAGAACGGGAAAATGCCAGGACAGCCGACACAATGCCATTGGAGAGGGCGGTAAACATTCCGCTGGCAAAAATATTAAATCCCACAAAAAACAGCGCCATGGAACAGATCTGATTTCCCCTTACAGCCAGGTCATACACGGGATTGTCCGGCCGGGCAAATACAGAAACCAGAGGTTGGGTAAACAACAAAGACATCGTCACCGTCGCCAGGGAAATAATCCCGATTACCTTAAGGCTCACGGCAACTAATTTCTTCAATTTCTGATGATTCTGTTCGCCGTAGTAGAAACTAAGCATTGGAGCCACCCCATAGGAGTATCCCGTATAAAGAGAACTTGCGAACATCAGAACATACATAATGATGGTTACTGCCGCGACGCCGTTTTCCCCTGCATAACGAAGCATCGTCCAGTTAAACATCATGGTAACAATACCTGTAACCAGGGCTGTCGCCATCTCAGAACATCCATTGGCGGCGGCATTTACCAGAACTTTAAAACGAACTACAGGCTTCTTAAAATGCAGAAGGCTACTTTTGCGGCTGAATACAAACAGTCCCACAATCGCCGTCACAGAATATCCAAGCCCTGTGGCGATGGCCGCGCCGCTGATTCCCATTCCCAAAACGGCAATAAATACATAGTCAAGCGCCATATTCAGCACGCCGCCCGCCACAGAACAAATCAGGGAAAGCGCAGCCTTTTCACTGGCAATCATATAAAGGGTGAAATTGTTCATCAGAAGAATGGGAACGGTAAACAACAGATAACGGCTCAGATATTCCACACAATAACCGCTCACCGCCGCTGTAAGTCCCATACCTGCAAAAATATCCTCCATCAGCAGATAGCCCAGACCGCACATAACGATTCCCACCACTATATTTACCAGGATCAGGAACGTAAAGTCTTCCTTTGCTTCCTCAGGCTTATGCTGGCCCATCTTTTTCATAATGACCGCGCTGCCCCCGGTGGCAAGCATAGTGGAAATTGCTGTGACAAGGGAAATCAGCGGCGCCGTCAGATTGATGGCTGACAACGCGTCCGTACCAATAAGATTTGATACAAACAAACCGTCCACCATCGTATAAAAAGACATAAATACCGTCATAGCAATGGTTGGAACGGCAAATTTTAAAATATTTTTCAGTGTCACAGGTTTCTCGTATACATTTTGATTTTCCATAGATTTTTCTCCTCCTGTATTGATTTTACTTGTTCTGTAGAGTACTATAAACCATACAGTAACTGTACAGTCAAGGGAGGATTTTAAAAATGAATGAAAAAAATAAACTGCTGACCATCGGTCAGTTTGCGTCGCTTCATGGAATCAATAAGAAAACGCTGATGTGGTATGATGAAATCGGTCTGTTTCAGCCCGCAGTCATCCATCCAAAAAACGGCTATCGTTATTATAATTACCATCAAAGCTCTATATTAGAAACCATTCTGCTGCTGCGGGAACTGGATGTCTCTGTCAGCGAGATACAGGAATTTATGAAAAACCGTTCTGCCGCCAGCCTCAAATGCCTCTTAGATGAAAAAATAGCAGATCTGGACCGCCGTATTTCTCATCTGAACGGTATCAGAGAGACTCTGTGCAGCCAGCGTCAGAATATGCTTACCCTCCTCACCATGGATTTATCCGGGATCAGTATCGTTGAAAAAGAAGAACGCTGCCTTGTAACCGTGGATATAAACGACGCTACTTCGTTCGATCAGGAAGTGGAAATGATCACCGCCGAGACCCGCAGATACCAGCTCCATCGTCTTCATGACGCTACTTACGGAACCATGATTCCGGTACAGGAGCTTTCTTCGGGAAATTTCAGCAATTACACCAAACTTTTTATTGAAATACCATTCCCCATTCACAGAGACGGGCTGCATATACAGCCTGCGGGAACTTATCTTCAGGCCTTTCACAAAGGCGACTGGAACGGCATTCCCTGCAAATATCAGGAACTATTGGCATATGCTAAAACGCATGGATTTACGTTGTCGGGATTTGCTTATGAGATGGGAATTAATGAGAACGTGATTGATAACATGGACGATTATATTACGCAAATTGAAGTTAAGATTTCAAAGGAGACTTAAACGGCGCAGAATATGTTCCTGACGGTATTATTTCCCAGACGCTGGCAAACCGCCCTATGTCAAAACACAGGAACTAACGCCGTCAGGAATATATCATTCATCTTTGCCGCTCTCTGATCTGTAAGAGAAAAAGGCTCACAATGTCCCCTATTTTCTTCCGGCTTTCCACTTCATGCCCCAATGGAACGCCTGATCCAGAGCCTGATGCCCCTGGTAAAACTGTATAATTTTTTCTACGCTGAACGTCTGATCATTTTGATTTTCAAAAAGAGCTAAACCGCACATAATATCAGACGAATTAAAAGAATCCATCTTCACAATGATATCTTCTGCGCCTGGATATTTAATGGTAACAACTGCATCCGCCTGCTTCCAGTTCGCCACGCCTTCGTATATAAATGTATACACCAGAATCCGTTTAAATTCAGACAGCTTATTCCCGTTAATTCGAAGATTCTCGCCTGCTTCCGCGGCGCCGGTTCTGTCATCCCCGTCTAATGCGATATAAGGCGGCTGGTTCAGTGTTCCAAAAGAATTTCCCAACGCCTGAATTGCTCCTTTTTGTCCATTCTTTAATTCAAACAAACATCCAAGATCCAGATCTATTCCCTGATTTCCACTAAATAAACTTGATAAAAAACCTTGTTTTACCGGTCTTGCATTCCAATTCAGGTTCACTAAAATTTCCCCAAGACCTGAAGATGATTTTTTCTCAAGATTTACTTTTTGTCCTTTTTGTAAATTAATTGCCATTTATTATCTCCTCTTCTTCATAATAATGCATGATACGCTTAACCTCTGATTTCCACTCTTGCCGCTGTAATTGGGCATTCTCCTACGCAACGTCAATGCCGTAATGCCCGCAAAGCGCTGAGAGTCCGCCCTGGAAGCCGCTTCCGATAGCGTTAAATTTCCACTCCGCTCCATTTCTGTAAAGCTCTCCTACCACTACCGCTGTCTCAATTGAGAAATCTTCTCCAAGATCATATCGAATCAACTCTGTTCCGTTTGACTCATCCACAAGGCGAATAAAAGCATTGGAGACCTGCCCGAAATTCTGATTTCTTGTCTCCGCCTCATATATTGTAACCGTAAACGCAATCTTCTCAATGTCCGCCGGTACCTTCGACAAATCAATCTGAATCTGCTCGTCATCCCCTTCGCCTTCCCCTGTAAGGTTATCACCCATATGATTAACCGCGCCGCTTGGATGCGACAGATTTCCATAAAAAACAAATTCTTTATCCGTTGGACATTTCCCATTCGCTCCCAGCATAAAAGCTGCCGCATCAAGATCGAAATCAGCTCCTGTATCGAATGCGTTAACATCCCATCCAAGTCCTGTCATAATCTTCTTAAGTCCCGGATTTCCCTTTGTCAAGTCCACTTTTTGTCCCTTTGATAAATTAATTGGCATTACAACTACCTCCTTTTATTTGTTTGCATTTCTTACCTCTCCATACTGATCCCTGTAATTACTCCTGCCCGCTCCCCTTCATATGTTTAAATAAACGTCAGGAAGCCAGGTCTTACGTCCGGGAGAATGAAATTTTCAAACACTCTTCCGCTATTAAACAAATTTTCTGATTTTATTATACTTTATAAGCAATATTATTTCAAGATAATACCAAAAATAAAAAAACTGACAAACACATTCCACATACATTGCGGAAAAATCAACTGCAAAGCTGTCAAAAAAGGTGTAAAGCTTTCACCATACCATAAAAACTTTACACCTTTCAGATAGCGCTCCATCCGGCCAGTAATCAGGCGGACAGCGCCAAATATACTCTTTGATTCAATCGTTCTCCATAAGATTTACAGCAGGTTTTTCCTAATAATATAAAAAGACTGCCTTTAAAGGCAGCCTCATTATTCATTGCCGTTTATTTTTCTGTAATATATCCTTGCGCTTTCAGAAGCTCCGCGCACAAAATTGCTCCTCCCGCCGCGCCGCGGACAGTGTTATGGGAAAGTCCGATGAATTTCCAGTCGTAAACGGTATCTTCCCGCAAACGCCCTACGCTGACGCCCATACCGTTCTCATAATTGACGTCTTCTGACACCTGGGGACGGTTATCCTCTTCAAGATACTGAATAAATTGCCTGGGCGCGCTGGGAAGCTGCAGTTTTTGCGGCGCTCCGCTAAATTCTGTCAGCTTCTGAATCAACTGTTCCTTCGTGGGCTTTTTCTTAAATTTCACAAATACGGCCGCGGTATGTCCGTTCAGCACGGGAACACGCACGCACTGGCAGGTAATCAGCGGCGTTTCCGCCGGCACAATCTCGCCGTCTCTGATCTCTCCCCAGATACGTAACGGTTCTTTTTCTGATTTTTCTTCCTCGCCTCCGATAAAGGGAATAACATTTCCCTGCATCTGCGGCCAGTCCTGAAATGTCTTTCCTGCTCCGGAGATTGCCTGATAGGTCGTTGCAACGACCTCATAAGGCTCAAATTCCATCCACGCCGTCAGCACGGGCGCATAAGACTGAATGGAACAATTGGGTTTCACAGCGACAAAACCTCTGTCAGTTCCCAAACGCTTCTTCTGAAACTCAATAACGTTCATATGATCTGCATTGATTTCCGGCACTACCATCGGCACGTCCTTTGTCCAGCGGTGCGCGCTGTTATTAGAAACCACCGGAGTCTCCGTTTTTGCATATGCTTCCTCTATCTGTTTGATCTCTTCCTTTGACATATCTACGGCGCTGAATACAAAATCAACCTTAGAAGCGACAGCCTCAACCTCATTTACATTCATAACCACAAGATCCTTCACTGCCTCAGGCATCGGCGTATCCATTTTCCAGCGGCCGCCTACCGCATCCTCATATCTCTTACCAGCAGAACGGGGGCTTGCCGCAATCGCAACAACCTCGAACCATGGATGGTTTTCCAGCAATGCGATAAAACGCTGTCCCACCATTCCTGTTCCGCCAAGAATTCCTGCTCTTAATTTCTGACTCATTTCTAATTCTCCTTGCTCTCCCTTCCTGCAATTCAGGCTGGAAGCTTCAAATTTTTTCTTCTGTCCGCTCTGCGCGTACAAATGTATTTTCGTTAGATATACTAATATATTTAAAATAAAAATGCAAGTCTAAACTTATACAAATTTAACAAAACATGCGCTTAAAATCTGTAAAAGCTGTATAAGAAAATGCTATTTTAACAGTTCTCCTTCCCAATCCGGAAGCTCCTTTTTCCAGTCCTGCGACAGATATTCCTCTTCCAGCGCAATTACTGTCCGCATGGCTGCCTGTCCCGGCGCGCCGATTGTCAGACGCTTTTCCACACAGGTTTTCATAGAAACCGCCTCAAATATGTCTTCCTCAAATACCGGGCTTATTTTTTTCAATTCCTCTAAGGACATATCGTCAATGGAAATGTTCTTCCCAATGCAGTACAGCACAATCTGTCCCACAATTCCATGCGCATCCCGGAACGGCACCCCATGATTTACCAGATAATCCGCCGCGTCCGTGGCGTTGGTAAATCCATGTTTCGCGCTTGCCTCCATTTTGTCTTTCTGAAATTTCATAGTGGAAAGCATTCCTGTAAATAATGCCAGACAGCCTTTTACCGTGTCTATTGCATCAAACGCCAGCTCTTTGTCCTCCTGCATATCCTTATTATAGGCAAGAGGAATGCCCTTCATGGTGGTGAGCAGAGACATCAGCGCTCCATAGACACGTCCGGTTTTTCCACGCACAAGTTCTGCTATGTCCGGATTTTTCTTTTGAGGCATAATACTGCTTCCGGTACTGTAGGCGTCGTCTATTTCCACAAACTGGTACTCATTGCTGTTCCAGATAATCACTTCCTCGGAAAACCGGCTTAAGTGCATCATCACCGTAGACAGCGCCGACAGATATTCAATGAGATAATCCCGGTCGGACACTCCGTCCATACTGTTCAGGGAAGGCCCGTCAAATCCCAGCAGTTTTGCCGTATAAGATCTGTCCAAATCGTAAGTAGTGCCTGCCAGGGCGCCAGAACCAAGCGGACAGTAATTCATTCTCCGATAAATATCCTGCATTCTCAGACGGTCGCGCTTCATCATTTCAAAATACGCTCCCAGATGATGGGCCAACGTCACGGGCTGCGCTTTCTGTAAATGTGTAAATCCCGGCATAAAGGTATCAACGTGATCTTTCATAATTGTTAAAATAGTATTTAACATTTTTTCCAGCAATTCATCCGTTTCCAGAATTTCCTGCCTCACATATAAACGCATATCCAGCGCCACCTGGTCATTCCGGCTTCTGCCTGTATGTAATTTCTTGCCGGTATCGCCTAAACGTTCAATTAATGCCGCTTCTACAAAACTGTGAATATCTTCATATTCATGGGAAATTTCCAGTGTTCCCGCCTCGATTTCATCTAAAAGATCTTTCACCGCCGTTATCAGGGCTTCTGTCTCCTGCCCCGTGAGAATCCCCTGTTTTCCCAGCATTTTTACATGGGCAATACTGCCCTCCATGTCCTGACGGTAAAATTTTTTATCAAACGAAATGGAGGCATTGAAGTTGTATACCAATTGGTCTGTCTCCTTTGTAAACCGTCCGCCCCATAATTGTGCCATATATTTCCTCCTTCATTGTAAATTTCCTGAATTTTGCCGTGCCTTCTGTCGTTCCCTCTCCTGCTGCGAGAACACACAGCCGCAGTAATCCTGGCGGTACATGCCATATTCTCTGGAAAGCTCTACGGAACGCTTATAACCGTTTTTTTTCTTAAAATCGGAACACAGATATGAAATTCCATATTCCTCAGCCAGCCTTTCTCCGATTTCATTGAGTTTTTCGGCATTTTTCAAGGGACTGATGGACAATGTAGTAGTAAAATAATCCATGTGAAGCCTCACTGCGTATTCCGCCGCCCTGCGCAGCCGCAGCTCATAACACCGAACGCAGCGTTCTCCTCCTTCCGGCGTCTCTTCCAGCCCTTTTGCCATTTGATAAAAGCGCTCGCTGTCAAAGCTGCCTTCAACAAACTCAATGGGATAAAATGTTTTGTCATCTTCCTTCTCTGTCAGAATTTTCTGCGAAAACCGATCAATAAACTGTTTCTGTTCTTCCACCCGTTTCTCATATTCCCGGACCGGATAAATGTTCGGATTATAATAGAGCACGGTAATCTGAAAAAAACCGGACAGATATTCCAGTACGTAGCTGCTGCAGGGAGCGCAGCAGCTATGGAGCAGCAGCCTGGGAACCCGCCCCTGCTTCTGCCGGGTATGTATCACCTGCTCCATCTCTTTTTGATAATTCCTTTTCATAACCTGGTCCCTATCTGCGAAATGCATACAATGTTTCCTGGTCTATTTCAAAAGGATAATTTTTTAACTTTGCCTGATTAGACAAAACAGCCTTTACATCTTCAATCCACAATCCTTCCGGAATTTCCGCCTTTCCCAGCAATTCATCCAGATATTCTGTAAATTCTTCCACAGATGCAAATCCCATCTGACCAAGGACAAACTGTACCTCCTCCTGATTCTGGTATGACGTCAAAAATCCTGGCAGAAAAATTCCCACTGCTTTGCCATGAGGAACATGCATTTCATAAGTAATGGGATAACTCAGTCCATGAGGAATCGAGGTGCCTGTATGTGCAATTGCCATGCCTGCAGTGGCTGCCAACTGCATAAGATCTTCAAACACCTGCTCCGAAAGACTTACCGCCGGCTTCTCTTTCTGACGTCTGCATACCATAAGCTCTTCTCTGATTTTTGCAAACACGGCCAGTCCCTTCTCTGAATACATGCGGTTATAGGAATTGGCGTTCGTATTCAGATAGCTCTCAAGCAAATGAGAAAGCGCGTCGACTGCTGTGTTAATCAGGGTTTCTGTATCTGCCGTTTTCAGATAACGGCTGTCAATCAGTGCAAGTTTGGGATATATTTTATGACTGATACTTTGTTTCGTCTTGCTTGTATGAATGGTCAGAATGGCATACGGCGTTACCTCAGATCCCGTCCCCGCCGTAGTTGGAATTTCCGCTGTCGGCAGCGCCAAAAGCTCCTTTTCCTGAAATAAAATCTGCTCATCCTCCTGAGGATTTGCAATCAGCAGCGCGATGGCTTTGGCCGCGTCCATCGGAGATCCGCCTCCAATCCCCACCACAAAGTCCGCCTGCTCCTGTCTTCCCAATTCTACTGCCCGCATTACAGTTTCTACGGATGGATTTTCTTCAATGCCGTCAAACAAAACGTATGGCGTATGTTCTTCCTGCAATGCTGCTTCCACATCCTTAAGAGATCCGTTGAGACGAGAAGAATGTTTCCCCGTCACAAGCAGCGCCTTTTTACCAAGCGCCGCCAGTTCCATTTTATGATTCATTACGCAATTGTTTTCACTGTATACATTGGTCGGCATATAAATCTGCATATTTTTCTTCCTTTCTTTAAATAATTACACCTCATGCCTTTTTCATTTTCAGGAATCCCATCGCGGCATCAGGCCGGCTCCCGGTTTTGCCGGGCCGCTCCTCCTGCCTTATTATACCTCCTTTTTACTTGTGGCACAACTATTTCTCAAAATGCTGGTAATCCTTCACAGAATTCCAGCTTCCTCCCCAGGTAAAACCATGCTCTGTAAATAACTGATAACACAGATCACGTTCATCTATCTTATGTTCAAATTCCTGGCTGCGGTCTGCATACTCCGCGCCATTCGCCGGACTGATTTTCGTCTCACCACTGTCCATTTTCTTTACATAAGGATTAAATCTTGGATTAATATCTATAGCAACCCCAAAACTATGCCGGGATATGCGGCTGGTTCCTGCAATTTCTCTGTAATTGAACGCTGAAGTGTTATTATCGCTCATGGACGGTTCGTCTTCCGCATCGTATTCATCAATCAGAACCATCTTCTCTATCGGATAAGAATTTTTATATAATTCTGACATAATTTCCAGTATATCTTCTGCAATAGAAGCATTTACAATCAGTTCTCCAATATGAGTCTGTCCGTCAAAACCCATATGAAGCACCCTCAGATATCTCAGCTCGCTCAAAGAAATATGTTCATTTTCCTGATAAGAAATTCCTGAAATCCTCTGCTGCAGTTTCTCTCCAATCTCCTCACTGTAAAACAGGCTGTCCGTAAGTCCGGCTTCCATTCTGGAGACATCCAGTACGGTTCCGGCTTCCATAAGCTGAATGCTTGCAAAATCCAAAACGGGTTCTGACTCTTTGTGAGAAAATGCTTCTGTACTCTCCGACTGACTTTGGGTACGTTCCTGCTGTGTTTTCCGTTTGTCTTTTGCAGGAACATTCCCGGACGCAGTCTCTTGTTTCAAAACCGTTTCCTGATTTAAGGAAGTTTCTCTCACATCAGCGTCTTCTTCTGCAATTTGCCCTTCCTGCCTGTTATGTTCCCCTGTAAACTGCCATCCCCAAAAAAGAGACAGTATCACGCCCAGGGCTCCTGCCAAAATTTTTGTATAACGTTTCTGCCGCATCACAGCTCCTCCTCTCCTCTGATTAATTACTATGTACCCGCATATCAATAATCAGCTTTCCTATATTACTGCCTACAGAATTTTTCAACTCCACGACATCTTCATAAAATTCCTTCTCATTATTGATAGCAAGATCAATGTCTTTCACTAATTTTTCTGCTCTATATGAACTTTTTTTATATCCAGGCAAAAATCTCCGAAGTTCATGCTCAACATATCTTCTTTTCGATGTTATCTTTGGGTTCTCCAAAAGCTTATCCTCATCTAAGTCAAATACTCCATCAAAATGCAGTAACAGCCAAAATTCAAAACATGGATTCGTAACATATAACCCAAATCCCATTTCTTTACATTTTTCAAGCACATACTTATATCTGTAATTATATGCGGCAGATTATATTCTTCCTGTAAGGACTTTAAAATGAAACTGCAGCTCTTTTCTATATCATCTACAAACGCATCCATATATTCCAAACATTTTTCTTCACAAATCCTGCACATTGCTTTCCAAATACTCTTTGCCTGTACTTTGCTGGTTGTTATTACCTTCGCTTCATAAAAGTAATCCATAATACGATTCAGTAACGTCTCATAAGAAATTTGATTTGTTCTGTTTTCTTCCAAATTTTCAATCATTCGGTTCAATATCTTTTTGGGATTACTCCATCCATCTTCACTATAACTTTTTATAATAGGAATAATTTCAATTAGAGGACTTATCTTTATTTCCTCACGCATGGAACTGACTGCATCAAAATAAATTGCTTCTGTCTCATCTCCTTCATATACAAGAAAATATTTTCTTAAAGTTTTATCTGACGTGAACAACTGAGTCCTCTCTGCAAACGTTCTCTTTTCTCTCATTCTCGTACCTTTCTAACAGGAAACACCGGATTGAAAACCGGAACACCTCCATAACGCCCTTCTAAATAGGCTTCATCAATTTTCTGATCAAATCTTGCATCGTATTCCTCCAAAGAATAGATATCACTTTCTCCAGATTTTCTTTTATTTACAAACCAAATTTCATCACGGCGCAATAAATCAAAATCTAGTAAACGCAATTCATGAGTTGTTACAATTAACTGAATATTTTTCTGAGAAGCCAGTTTTAAAAATGTTTCAACAAATTTATATGTCAGGCTGGGATGCAGACATCTGTCCAATTCGTCAATAACATATGTCTTTCCTGCTCCAGATAATAACACTTCTAATAAATCTAAAAGTCTTACAGTACCATCAGATTCTTCCGATAATTCAAACAAAATATTTTTCTTTCCATGTGAAAACTGAATCGTTTTACAGATAATATTTTCTTCTTTATCAATATCGAGAATGAAGAAGTCTCTATAACTCCGCATTATAATTCCAAAACCATCTGCACTTAGATCTGCTTTCATCTCTGCAGTTTTCTTTTCAATATCAGCAAGTAAGTCTTCCTGGATTCTTTTCGGTAAATGACCTAATACCTTTTCAACAGGAACTTCCACCATCCGAAAATCTGTTATTCCCGTTCCAAAAGCTGCTGTCATTCTACAGATTTCTTCTACATTTTCGGTCTCCGCCATGTAAGAATAATCGGATATTGGTCTTTCTGGATAATTAATATTCAACTTGTTCTTTATCCACATATAGACATCCTGAAATATGACAGCTCGTTCAAACTGTTGATATAAAGTCTTTTTATTCTGATTCATTATTGATAATAATAATACACTGCCGTCTTCCTGTATGTCTTCTGCATAAACATTTAATTTTTCTATGAATCCTTTTGTATTTGCTTCTCCGCCAAATTCATATGTTCCTTTCATAATATCACGGCTGAAAATCAATTTTTCTTTACTGTCCGCTGACAGCTCCACCAGCCACTCCGATGTAAATCTGCTTTGATTTAAAATCACTTCAAACCCATATGCATAATATTTTTGATTTAAAAAAATTTCTAATTCAAAATAACTTGCCTTATCTTTACTTTCCCTGGCAACTTTGCAGTAATTATCAGTGTGTCCTTCTGGTAAACCTGACAGTACAATCTTTTGCATAAAATCCAATGCCTTTACCAGATTCGACTTACCCGCGGCATTCGCTCCATAAACTGCTGCAAATTTTAGAAGCTTAATTTTCCCTTCTTCATACAAATGTTCCTTTTTACTTCTTACTTTTCCAGCAATCATAGAAAACTCTTCTGATTTTCCATCTTCTCGTTCTGAAAATGACAGGAAGTTTTTTACATTAAATCGAATAAGCAATTTATAACGCCTCCCTATGTTTGGTATCTATACTATATGTGACTTTATCACTTTTTTCAATAATTGATTTTTATTATTTTATTTTCCAGTACTCTTTCAACGATTTTTACACCCTGTTCTCCAAAATATAAAAGGCGTATGACAATATTCTTACTGAGGTGACTGCTAAAAGTAGTTATTACAGTGAAAAATTCTTCTGTATTTCTAACAAAATCCATATCTGTCTGCAAATAAAAGAAATAAGAATTTCCCCTAAAATATCACATGTTAAAAAACATAGTATTCTATGGGAAATTCTTATCTTTTAAGGAATGGTTTTAATATCGGTATAAACCGATTGCCCGATTTCATACGCAGAAACTTTAGTGAGCAAACCTTTGGTAAAAACAAGCTTTTTACAAATACTCATCCTGCGAAACAACATACGCCTCCGGCAGCAGAGATACTGCAATTCCTTCTTCTGGTTCCTGCCCGTCATCACACAGTAAGGCGCAGGAACCGTCTCTGCCAAACAACAATGTATGCGGCTGAAACCGCGACTCAGGCGCATCCGCATAACTGCGCAGTAATTCTTCTGCCGTATGCAGCTTGTCCGCTTCCTGCTCTTTATATACAAGATATGCTTCTTCCTGCTCTTTCGTAATTCCATCCTCTTCATAATACGCCTGTATTTTCAATTTTACAGTAAAGTCTTTTGCAAACAAAGAAATAGTTCTCTCTGCTTTCCAGCCGACGCTAAACGTAATTTCTCCAAATATATCATGCCGCATATGCTAAGCTCCTTTCTTTGCCTCGGAAATCCCGCCTCTGTGAGACACATTATTATGTACGATACCCGGGACTTTCTGCATGGTTGTCCTGTCTTTACACTCATGCCATGTATAGTTATTCTTCTTCCTCCACGCTCTCACTTTTTCCGGAGAACAGCCGTGTCTTTTCGCCAGTTCCATATCAGCCCTGTCAAAATTATCCGTCCTGGCAGAAGAAAATTCTTTAATTTTAACATCTCCTTTGCTGATTGATCTGAAATCCGGTTCGCCATTTCTAAAATTTATCCCGTCAATGCCATATTTTTTTAAGATCTTGTCCCAGTTCTTTCCTTCCGGATTCATTTTCTGCGGAATATAGTTTCTGTCAGGCTTCCACTTTGAATTTCCCCGTTCACCCGTCCATTTCCCATTTTCGATCGGACAGTTCTTTACATGATCCTCAAGCATAACCACTGATCTATCGGCAAATGTTTTCAGTTTTTCCTCTATTCTGTAAGACAGCTTCCCTAAAGAGGAATCGGCGAATTTTGCTGATGGCGCCTCTTTCACCTCGTTAAATTTTTCTTTCATCGAACATTCCTTTCCACAGCAGACTGCAGCCAGTTTAAATAAATCTTTTCCCTGATCTCATTTTCTTCCTGCTGAATACTCATATCCCTCATCAGGCATTGGCTTAAAACCATTGTTGCTTCTTCTGAAAAATCCTCTGTCACTTGTCTTATGATACCTGTCAGCAGCTCTGTAAGCTCCGAATTATCTTCCGCCGTAACCACGCAATTCTCAACACTGGCGCGTACGCCCAGAATATCTGCGATTCTTCTGGAAAGTTTTTTGAAATTTTCGTCTTTCCAGATCTTTAGCTCATGTTCCTCTTTGTATTCAGCGATCTGTTCTTCCACAAACTCGGTATTTAAAGAAGATAAGCCAAGCATATCCAAGCCTTTTTCTATTTCGGAAATGGAAAATTCCAACTTCTCATTGAGTCTTCCCTGTATTAAAAATCCAATGAGCTGTGAACGGATCTCAGAACAGTCTGCCTTAGGTTCCTCCACAGAAAAATGATATAATTTTTCCGCGATCATACATTTGTTTACCTGTACAAGCACAGGCTCTACCCAGTCATTCTGGTATACGGCAGCCACGCCGCGTTTCAGTTTTGAAAGCTCCTCAATCTGTTCCTCATCCAAACTGGCGGCAAATCCCACAAGCTCACGGTCGCTTTTATCCGGAAGCCGCAAAATAATCTTTGTGTTGGTATTGCGTATGACAGACAAATCCAGCAGCCCCGGCGACTGGTCTGCAATAATAAATCCTTCCCCAAAGGTTCTCATTTCCGCAATGGAATTTGCCAGCAATTCTACGGATTTTCCCAGAAGATTTGCTCCTTCTGAAGATTGCTCTGCCGACGTCCTCTTTAGCAGATTGTGCGCTTCTTCCAATACTGTGATGTGCGACAGGGGGCTGTTAATTTTGCCGGAAGACATGCGGTATTCATTCAGTTTCATAACCAGTAGCCCCATAATCAGAGACTTTGTCTCAGTGGAACCCACCCGGCTTAAATCAACGACGACGCTCTTGTCAAATAACTCACGGTCCTCTAAATCATCATTACAGAAAATCAGTCCGTTTAAACCGTTGGTCAGAGAGCGGACGCGGGTCAGCAGCGCTCCGGAATAGTCGCCTTTACTGTCTGAGGAATATTTAGATTCCTGAATGACCGTTTCAATCTGTTCCAGCAAATCAGCAAAATTTGGATATCTGTTTCCTTTGGGATTTTCTGAAGTTTCTAAATTCCAGCCGCACGCCGCATAAGATTTTTCCATGGCCTCCTTTAAAATGGCAGGCATGGCGGCATACATCGGCCAGCATACATTAAAGAGTTCCACCAGTCTGTCCAGATGCTCCAAAACATGAACATCGTCCGGAAAACGGAAGGGATTGATTTTAAGCAACGCGGATTTTTTGGGGTTCGTTCCATACACATTTACATCTGCAAACTGGCCGAATACATTTTTATATTCCCCCTTGGCCGGCTCAATGACAAGAAACGGTATTTTATGCATCGTTCGCAGCTGATTTAAAATCTCATATACCGTATTGCTTTTTCCAGATCCGGTAGATCCTGTGACAAACGTATGCATCGTTAATGAATTGCTGTCTAAATAAACTGCCGTTTCCGTTTCTTTTCCCATACTGAATATGCTGCCCAGGCAAAAATCTTTATGGTGCAGCTTCCTGCCGTATCTGACCACTTCTTTTCCAAAATCTGCATGTTCAATAACCGGGAACCCACAAACAGATTTTCTTGGCAGTCCCATCTGAATCGCAAGTTCATTGCTGCTTACAAGGGAAGAAGCCGTCACCGGAACGGATACGGTATCTGAGGAATATGCAAAAACCGGATGTATAAAGTTGGTGATATATTCACGCAGTCTTGCCGTTTTATTACCATCCTGCCTTCCCCAGAAATTAATGGCGGACATTTCAATTCCTGATTTTTCCCCTTTCATCAGCGCCTTGTAAGTGCTGGCCGCCATTTCGGCTGTTTCCTGACTGTCCGACAGGAAATATGCGGCGCATTCCCACATGCCGATGCTCTCACATTCATCAATGCGCTTCAACTGCAGTTCAATCCGCTCCAGAGTATTGAGAAGAGATTTATTCTGAAGCGTAAGCTGCATATTATCAGAAGAACCGCGGGTAACTCCTCTCGTATATGTTCTGCTGTCTGTAACGTTCTCGCTGGTTGTATCTGTCTCTCCATACGATTTAGAACGGCTTATGGTATTCGTTTCTGATGTGCTTGTTCCATCGGTCTCAGATTTTGGATTAAACGCATTTATACCGGCCTGTCCCGCTATTATGGCGCCTGCCGCAGCTATACTCGCACCTCCGGTAAGCGGTGCGGTCACCAGGCTGGCAACGCCCAGCGCAGCCGTTCCCAGGCTCTTGGCCAGCGCCCCCAAAGAATCTGTTTTTGTCACAGAACGGCTCTCTGAGGAGCTTTTGGCATGGCTTGTCCCATTCTGAATGGAAGCGTTCACAGAATGGGAAGAACCTGTCGCCGTGCCGTGTGAAAATGCATCCGAAATATTCAAAGCAGTATTGGTTCCATAAGATAACTGCATATTGGCAAACGGCGATAGCTGCGTATAAATCATCTCATATGCCCGGCGCGTTTCCTCCAATTGCTCTGCCGGCGTACTCCTGGCAAGTATAATTGCCGTATACTCCTGTCCCTGCATAGCCAAAGCTAACTTCTCCATGCCCTGGATAAACGTCTCATTATCTTTAAATTCACGATCTTTATTTTTTGCCACGCAGGAAACGCTTGCAATATTTCGAAAAGCGATATTTTCCAGAAAAACTTCTGCCTGCGGATCCAGCAGATCCTCCGTCTTAACGCCGGGAAATTGCCCGCTCAGGGCATTGCGGAGCGTATCTTTTAAGGATTTTGTGGTACGTTTGTTATCGAGGGAACGAACGCCCATATAGAAATCTGTTTTTTTTCCATTGCTGTTTGCCACAATAAACACGCCGCAATTGAGATTCTGCACGGCATTAAAAACAGATGCAAACTTATAGGTGGAATATTCATTCTTCTGATATACCATTTCCGTAATTTTAAAAAGACGAATATCGCTGATTTTTTTTAAATTGTCGTTCAGAGGCATAATTTCCAGCTCTGTTAGTTTATGGAGATACTTTTTCAGTACAATATCATCCACCAGCCTGCCCGCCTCTGCAAGCCCTGTCTGAAGAGACTGATAACTGGGGACATTGCTTTGCCGCGGCTGAGACTGCGCAGCTTCTTTTTCATTCGCCTGTACGTGCCGGCGCTCTTTTCCTCCGAGAATTACCATGTCGCTCATGTTACTGCCCTCCGTTTGTGAGAAGATAAGCAGCCGCTCCTCCCAGAACTGCTCCTGCCGCTGCTCCTCCGACTACCGTTACCCCGGCTGCCCAGGCTGCGGCGCCTCCCACAACCGCTCCGGCAACCGCGCCTCCGGCAACTTTATCTCCCAAATATCTTCCATCCTCCTGGTCACGGCGTTTCTGCTCCTGATAACTTTGTTCACGATTCCACCTTGGAGAAGAATCATTTTTTCGTTCCGTTTTTCTGGCGCCCTGCGCTGCCGGACGCAGAGCATGGACTACCTCTTTTAAATGTTCGATACGTTCATGGGAAAAATTACCGATGACCTGAACCATCTGCCTGTCCATATAATTGTCATCCCATTTTCCCTTATTTGTTTCAAAAGCACGTCCATCGTGGGGATCATACAGGCCTCTTACAGAAGCGGCCGCCCGTTCCATCTCCCGAAATTCCTCAAAACTTGGATCTACTAAAAGACTGTCTTTCATCATAATGCGGATGCGGCGTACATTTTCATTGTTTACGGCTTCATAAAAAGCGTTTGTTAATGCCATGTTCAGTACCTCCTTTAAATTTCAAGTATCGATTCTACTTTTGTTTTTATGGTCTCAAGCCATGTTAATTTGCGTTCAGACTCTTTGATGCGTTCCTCTGCCTTCTCCTGATCGGTAGCAAAGCTTTCCAGCTCTTTTAGTTTGTCCTTTAATACACTATCCAATCGTTTAAATTCCTTATTAAATAAAGCTACAATTTTGTTTGACTCTTTTATTGCATGCGTATGCGCGGCGTCGCCGTTATCGAATACAATTTCCTGAATGGGCGCCAAAAATTTCTGTGCAAGTTCAGAGCCGTCGACATATTTCACTTTCTTGTAATCGGGCTGGTAAGATCCTTTTTCCAGGAACCAGGTCCATGGCTTATACCATTTCCTATCCGCATTCTTTACCCACTTTTTTCCGTCTTCCACTTGCTTGGACTGAATCAGTTTGTTTATGGAAAAATCATCTGCTGAGACAACGCTTCCTCCCATAAGCCTCAGCGGATCAATATTAATGCCGGACAGCCCTCCTGTGTCCAGCTCCTGCGTAAGAGAAGAAAGTTTCTTCTTGTATTCTTTCAGGAGCACATTGCTTGTATTCAAAAGATTCTCCCGAATTAATTCATCCATTTCCGCCTGAAAATCAGGTTCCAGTTTTCTCGCAAACTTTTCCAGCCTCTCTACTTCATATTTTGCCTCTTCTATATCCAGCTCTTCTCCACGGACATTGTCAATACGTTTTGTGATGCGGTTCTGGTATTTTTGGACAATGTCGTCGATCACGTCCCTGGCTTCATCATTTACCCTGACAACCGCGTCGTCCACGGCTTCTTTAAACTTCTTCGCTGATTTCACATCATCCACTTTTCTCCGGATCAGCGCAATTTGCTTTACAATTTTTTCACTCTCATCACGATTCCTGGCTAATTCCTGTTTTGTCTCCTCAAAGCATCCAACTTCCTCCAGCTTATGCATAAAAGTGTCCACAATATTTTTAATTTTGGCTGTCTTGGCATACTTTTGCACGTACTGGCGTATGGCAGCCTCTATGGAAACTACGCCTGTATGGATCAGGGCCTCTTTATTATTATCCCCCGTTTCCTGCGCCTCGTCAAGCTGTCGGTTAATCTCCCCGCGGACGCTTGAGGGCAGCGACGCATATCGTTCAAAATGAAGCGCTTCATTACTTTTCCTGTTTAATTTACGGACTTTCATTTCTGTCTCATCCAAAGTATCCTCGTCCACTTCAGCGCCGCCTGCAATCAGGCGGATATTCAAAGCCGGAAGCGCTGCTGCCGGGAATAAATTGGGATTGGCAATGCCATGCTTCTTCAGATAAGCGCGAATCCGTTCCAATGTCTGTTCGGTGTCCCCATCTTCTTTTTTGCGGTCGTCCATTTTATTGACGACAAAAATAAACCGGTCCTTTGACTGTTTTCCGCCGACTTCCATACTTTCGGCAACACGGCTCAGCAGATTGTTGTCGTCATCGGAACCAAAGGTCCCCTCCATAATATAGAGGACTAGGGATTTTGAAGATTTACTTAAAAATTCGCTTTGCACTTTTTTATGTTCCGGATCTCTGGAATTATTAGGACCCGGCGTGTCTATCAGCACAAGCGATACGTCTTCTGCTGAGACAAACGGAATGTTTCCATTTATTTTTATAACAGATACGTTTTCATCTCCATTCAGCCGCTCCATAGTGGAGTAAGACAGTTCCTGATGCGATTCAATCATTCTGTTTTCTTTATTATAAACTTCCGCCTGCCAGGAATCGCCGTCGGAGGAGATGTCTTTTATCTTGGTAATAATGGCTGTGCAGGCTTCCTGTTTGGAGGGCATCAGTTTCGTCCTGAGCATGGAATTGATCAGGGTAGATTTTCCGGCGCTCATCGTTGCCACCACGCATACTTCAAAATCTTTGCTTTTCGCATGCTGGAACGCATTTATAATCTCCACGTCCCTGAGCTCGTCAAAAGGCCCTTTCTGAATTTCTTCAAACACATCGTCAATCAGGCTCTCTTTATCAGAAGTTTCCTTTGCCGCTTTTCTGTCAAGCGTGGCTGTTAATTTTCCTTTCTCATAAGCTGATGTGAATACTTCTGTAAGATCTTCAAAATCCAGAAGCGTACCGTGGAACAAAATCTCAAAATCCGTATCGTTGTATTCGTCAATCAGAAGATCCGGCAGCTCTTCCACCCAATCCTGAAGCCGCGAATCCGGAGCCGCCGCCTTCTCTCCAAGCTTGCTGTTCTGGGCTAATTTCTGATCGTCCACTGTGATCTCAGTTTCAAGGTTATAGGGATTGTACTTAATAAATACTTTTTTCATGTTGTACCTCCAAATAATATTTTTTCCAGACCGTACAGTCCGCATTTTTTACTCATTGATAAAATCTCGCTGTCACCTGCTTCCACCTGCGCATTTTCATAGTAGCCTGACAAATCGTACGCTGGTTTTTTAAATTTTTTAAGATAAAGCGCATATTCATCCATCTCATCATCCGTCATCTGTCTGCCGTTGGCCTTCATCTTGATGAGCAGTGCAAAATATGCGGAGATCGGACAGAGGATCGGATGTTCAAAGCCAAACGCCGCCAGATCATTCCTTACACCCTCCATGCTGTCGGAAATGCTGTCGTCCGCAGACTTAAAGTTATCAAGCTTGTTCACAACAAAAATAATTTTTTCTTTGGGCACATTTTCTGAAATCCATCTGAGATGCGCAATTTCCTCATCCGTTCCCAATTTACTTGCGTTGAAAACATAAATGACTCTTTCGTACGATTCCGCACTTAACGCTTCCCTGGAGATCTTCCCGTGGTTTTGATTCATCGCTGAATTTACCCCCGGCGTATCTATAATACAAAAACGTTGTTCTGTATGTGAAATTGTCTGAAAATATGCCGCAATGCTGGTCTTTAAATCCCAGGAGAAATTGTCAAGTTCCCTTTGATCCGCATTTATGGTAAGAGCCTCGTTTTCCAGATGAATCCCGCCGTCCTCAAATACTTTGTTATAGATATAACATACATTGCCTGTACAAACTTCCTGAGACGTCCTGGCCAAAAGCTTGCCGGTCAGCGCATTGATTAATGTTGATTTTCCGGCGCTCATATTTGCAGTCACAATATATCTGTGTAACGTCTGTTCTCCAAATCTGCGGTTCTTCCTGTATTGCTCCACCATCGTTTCCGCAAACGCAAGGTGAGAAATATCCATGTTATCGTCTTTTAACGCCCTTAACAGTATTGCAAATTTCTGCTGCCGGCGTTTCGACATATACGACATCATTTCTTCCGCCGCACGGTCTGTCCGTTCTTCGTTCATAAGAATCAGGGCGATATCACACAGAAGCCAGTAACGGTATTTTTTTCTCCATGGCTGAAGGCGGCTGTTTATCATAGACTTGATACAGCCTGCCGTTTTCAGATTTTTCTCTGACGGTCCGCCCTTAATCAGCAGCATGGTCCGGTACTGCTCCAGACGCGCGTCCGTGAACTTGTGATCAAACTGGTTTTTTACAAAATATTCCAATATGAAATAATACTGTTCCTTCAGTTTCTCTTTCACATTTATCATCGGATGTTTGCTTAAATCCAATGACGATGTAAATTGCGCTCTTTCGTCTGTCATACTGTTTCCTCCAACTGTAGTCCCACTACTCTAATACTTCGATCATCTCTCCCTGACTTCTCAGCCACATGTCAATCCCCTTGCCGAACACCTCTGCGCTGACCGTATAAATTCCTGCGTCATTCTCCAGAATTTTGGCTGTGGGAAGCCTGTCCAGTACAGCGTCTACATCACTGCCAGAATAGCGGAATTTAATTTTCTGCAGTTTCCCGCCGTACATAAACTGCACCCGCTTACGAAACTCTCCTTCCTCAAAACGGCTGCTGTAGGGAATATGAAACCGCTCTTTTGACAGCACCTGCAGTCCCCTGATCCTGTCGATCCGGTAAATAGTGGGGAAGGAATCGTTGATCACATCGAAATCTTTCTGAACCTCTTTGTCATCAATAAAAGCCGTCAGATAAAAATAATATTCCGAAAACATGATCGCTACTGGTTTTACTTTCCGTTTTACCACCGTTTTATCTTTTGTCCTCATATAATCTATCACAATACACTGACAATTCCTGATAGCCTGTCCGATCTCCCACATGATATCAAGAAACTTTGATTTATGCCTTGGTTCCACATAATGAAATTCTTCATTTCTGATCAATTCTTTCACAAGCTTCTGATTCTTTTCCGGTACGCAGCAGGATATCAGCTTTTCAAGGATTTCCGACATTTCCTCCTTTCGCAAAGCTCTGCTTTCGAGAAGTATTTTGCAGATAGCCAGAATCTCTCCGTTGGTCAGCTTAAGCTGGTAAACCCGCTCCAGACGATATCCCTTGTCTCTGTGATCGTATACCACAGAATTTATGACGCCCGTATTTTCTATATCAGAATCCATGAAATTTCTGATATCGTCAATGTCTCTTTGAATTGTCCTCTCGTTCACACCATGGTTCTGTGCTTCTTCGGCCTTCGTTACCAGATAACCCCCCATCAATTTTGTATATATGCAAAGAACTCTGTATATTTTTCCATTATCCATGAAATATCCTCCAAATTTTCCTCCAACTGTCCATATTAATTTGAATTATTACTCCAGCGGTTACATATCGCGGAAATTTAGGCAAGTAAAAACTGTGATATTTAACCGCCGGAGTAATATATGCGTATCCGCCATTTAAAATCTTCACACTCTATATAATACCATACTTTCGTATTTTGTAAATATATTTTATATCAAGTATCTTGAAGGGCAAACTATTAAAAAGGAGACGATCCCATGTTTGGCGAAATTATCAGAACAATACGAACCACCCGCAATTTAAGCCAGGTTCAGCTGGCAAAAGAACTGAATGTTTCCAAACAAACTGTTTCGAACTGGGAAAATGATAATATTCTTCCCTCTATTGAAATGCTGGTAAAGCTTTCCAAATTTTTCTCTGTAAGCACAGATTATCTGCTGGGACTGGATCACCGCCGCTATCTGGAGATCACCGGACTGACGGATGAACAGCTGCAGCATGTCCAGCAGATTATCCGCGACATTACAGACCGTCTTTAAAATTGTCTGACCGGCATTATTTCATATGAACGATACCTTCTTCCAATACGGCGATTGCATACTTGTATCCTTCCATAAAAGCCATATTCTGTACGGTATCCAAATTTTTTTCCACCATTTCTCTGACTTCTGTCCATTCTTTACTGCCTGTAAGTCTGGACAGTTCTTCCAGCGCTTCTTTTACTTTTTCTTCGTACCCTTCCTGCCGGAACGCCTTTTCTTTTTCCGTTTCCCTCATGTTCCTGTTCTTCCTTTCCACATCCTCATCCCTCGCCTGTTAGATTACTGGTATAGAATACCATTCGCGGATGACAGAATGTGTCGTCCCCGAAAAAATTTTTCTAAATTCTCATAAGCTTTATGAAGCGTATATTCTGTTCTTTGGCACGATCTGCCCCAATGACTATGCAGAGTATTTTTCTGAGATTCTTTCATAGTTTGACAGATAACAATCCGCCGTTTTTCTCATACAATATGGTAAGTACTTATAAGGAGATTTCAATGGAAAAACTAATGGAAATCAAACATGTGGGCTACTCCTACCATTCTATGCAGGGAGAAACCCCGGCGTTATCCAATATAAATTTCACGGTTCACAAAGGCGATTTTCTGGCAATTGTCGGTCCCAGCGGCTGCGGCAATGCAATGGTTTAGCTGCGGAAACAAACCATCCTTTTGTCTGTCTAAAATCCCCGGCAGCCACCGATATTTCTCCGCCCTTTTGCCATCAATGGCTGCCATAGATAAAAATATGAGCCTGTTCTCCATCCCAGACAACCTTATCCAGTATCATCCGCAGATACTCCCTTTTCTCCGGTACACTCAGCATATCGAACAACTTCTTAAAAGAAGAAAGCTGCTCCATCAAAAATGCAAGGTGCTGCCTATCCCCCTGGATGTCTGCACCCTCCTCACCCATCTCTGCCTTTTCCTTCTCCAAAGCCGCACATTCTTTATTCAATTTCAGCACTTCCTGCTCAATCTGGCTGATAAACTCCTGGTCGCCGCCGGATTTTGCCAGGGTAAAAATTAAATTCTGCACTTCCTTTTTCCGTTTCTGTATCTCCCGCTCAAGGAGGTCTTTTGACGTGACCTTTTCTTCTTTTGTATCTTCTATGCGTTCCATCGCCTTTTGCAGCATTTGATGGATATTAGAGTTTTCCTTTGTATAGCGCAACACCTCCCTGCACACCAATTCATCCAGAGTATTGCCCTGGACATTGGGCATGGAGCATTTCTCGCCATGGGTCATGTCCTTATAAGGACAGAGATAAGAAAACTTTCGCTCTCCCTGCTCCGTCACCTGCTTAGCAGAATAATATTTCGGGCGCATCAGATGACCGCAGGAGCAATGCAGGATTCCCGACAAGAGCGCCACCTGATTCTGTGGCTTATGCCAGGCTTCCCCTTTGGAACTATTCCTAACAAGAAGATTCTGGATTTTGGAAAAGTCCTTCCCTGATATAATTCCAGGGTGTTTCCCTTTGGCGACAATCCATTTTTCCGGCGCATTTCCCTTATTCTTATACTGCGTGGAGGATGTCTTTGCATAAGCTATCAACCCATATTTCCCATCTGCCTCCTCTTCGTCCATACATACCTGGCAGCCCAGATTCCAAAAATACTGGTATGCCTCCCTGTCTGCCCGGCAGTACACCGGATTTGTCAGAATATCCCTGATTGCTGTAGTCGTATACTCATTTCCGCGTTTTGTTTTTATATCATGATTTAAGAAATACTTTACAACCCCTATTAATGACTGCTTTTCCAGATACTCTTTAAAAATAAACTGAACAGTCTTCATTTCTTCCTCTTCCACAACGAGCCGAAAAGATTTCTTATTTCTTCCATTAATAACTACTTTCTCCTCCGCTTCCGCGCGGAATCCCAGAGGAGTATTCCCTCCCAGCCATCTTCCCTTCCTTGCCAGCATAATCATATTGTCGCGGACGCGCTCTGCAATCTGCTCCCGCTCCATCTGCGCCAAAACTCCTGCAAAATATAACATTGCCTTCCCGATAGGCGTAGAAGTATCAAACCGCTCCTTAATACTAATAAAGGAGACGTTCAGCTTATTCAACGTCTCCACCAGATTTGCCAGGTCTGCGATATTCCTCCCCAATCTGTCCAGTTTATAGCAGACAAGGTAATTGCAGCCTCCCTTTTTAATCTCCTGCATCATTTTCTGGAACTGGGGGCGGTTGGTATTTTTCCCGGAATACCCTTCATCTTCAAATACCGTAATTTCCGCCTGATTTGCCCCTTCTATGTTGTATTGTATGTAATCCCGGCACATGGCAATCTGATTTTCCACGCTCTCGCCCCTGCCGGTCCATTTGGATTTCCTGCTGTAGATAAAAATGTTCATTTTTTTGGTTTAGTCCTCCCTATCTGCACTCAAATCACAATGTCTCTCTGATCTCTCAAATTACATCATTAATTTTCCATTACATTTTTGATTATAAATCTCTCTCAAATCATCAATAGCCATTTCAACATCAAAGGTATGAAAACCAAACCAACATTCATTGTCCTGGCATCAGCAATTTTATATATTTCACAACTGCTTTGGTTGGTATAATCATACCAATAGCGATAAGTATACCCTGCCCAGTACATCACTTCCGTGGTATAAGTTGTACCTGCTTTTTTTTAGCCCATGTGCCTCTTCATTTAATTCTTCCAGAATATATTCTTCACCAGCCCATTGCAAGCGGTCATAGATATCATCAAGAGCACCAGCCGTTTTACTATTCATAAAAGTTTCTATAAAAAACGGACAATCATACCCATTTTTTAGTACAAGTTCAAATAATCGACCTTGTATATCACAAAGCTGACGTTTTTCAAGCGTAAGATTTTTCATTTTATTCACCTGTCTCTAATATTTCATCAAAAAAACGCCCTTCACGACGATATTTCCGGCAAATTTTGTCTGCCATTGCAATACCTTTTGAACGATTTGCTTCACTTTCACATTTTAGCTTATCCTGATCAGCTTTTGAAAGCCAACTTCCACATCAAGGATTTTGAAATCTGATAATTCAACTTCTGCAATCCAAGCCAATACCCCACAGTCATTTAAATCCAAAGTCCGAATCCTTTGCAGCTCTAACTCATACTCATTTACAATAGCATTCTGAGGACTTCCATTTAATACTGCCCAACTTCTTGCCCTGTCCTCATATTCTGTTGTATAGAATCCATTCCCATAATCATTGTCCTCTTTTCCACCAAGATATATAGGAGATTTTATGATATGGTCTGAACCATGAAATACCTTTCATACTTTCACCATTTCTTCTCGCTTTCTTAATATCCGCCCCCAATAAGAACCTCTTTCCCACGGAACGCAAACCCATACTTCCGTATCTTCTCCTTCGTAACTCCTTTCTCCACAAGAGCTGCCTCATATCTCATATCATCAATCTGATGCAATGCAGATTCTACAGTGTCCTGCAAATCATTTTCTTTTCTTGGCTGAAATACCTTAAATTCCAAAATCATGGCATCATCCGCTGGATTCCTTGGCTCTAACATCACATCATACCTGCCAAAACCACTCTCCCGGTTGGAGGTAAGCACATATCTGTCATTTAAATCCACCATCAGTCCTAGCACAAATCCATGATAAAAGCGTTCCGGTTCTTCCTTTGAAAACTCCTTTCCTGTGTCAAAATAACTGAACGTAGCAAGAGCAACTTCATTCATGTAATCATTCATTGCGTCCAAATCTCCCAACAGAAAAGCCTTAATAAAATCATTGTACTCATCTTCATAGCTGCCAAACCAGCCGCGTATCATATGTTCAAACATAATCTTTACTTCCCGGTTCGTCAGCATAAGGCTGCACTCCCATCCACCTGTCCGCTCAATATATTCCATTCCGGCTACTTTTAAATAACCGCCCGCAAGCAAAAGGCTCCAGACAGCATCCTTTCTTTCGGATAATTGATTGTAAATAATCTGCTCATCCACTTCCATCCGCAGGCTCCTCCCCTGTAGCAGTTCCTCAAAATTCTGCTTTACATTCTTATTCCCCTCCCGCAGCAGTTTCCCGACAAGGCTGTTAGAGCTGGTGTTTGCCCAGTAAACCCCAATCCTTTTTTTATCCAGGTAATTGATGATGGACCAGGGATTGTAGATATCCGTCCTGCTTCCAAAGGTAAAGCCATCATACCAACGTTTCACTTCATCTTTCCTGTCAGACAGTCCATATTCATCCAATGACGCAAACACTTCATCTTCCGTAAAACCAAAGCTTTCCGCATACTTTTCAGAAGTAGTAGTAATAACCTCAAGATGGTTCAGGTCGGAAAAAATTGATTCTTTGCTTACTCTTGTAATCCCTGTCATAATCGCTCGTTCCAGATAAGGATTGGTTTTAAAGGCAGCATTGAACATACTTCTGGTAAAGGCAACCAGTTCATCCCAGAATCCATTGACATAAGCTTCCTGCATAGGTGTATCGTACTCATCCAATAGAATAATCACTTTTTTCCCATAATACTGATACAGAAATTTTGACAGCCTGTGAATTGCCATTGTAGCTGTAACTTCCGTCATATTCATTGAAATACCACGGAAATATTCTTTTTCCTCCTCTGACAATAAATCTCCCTCTAACAGAAAACGGCTATCATTATACAATTCTGTCACAATCTGGCTAATCCGCTGAATCGTTGTTACATAATCCTTTTCTTTTACATTTGCAAAGGAAAGGCTAATAACCGGGAATGTTCCCTGTAATCTTCTGTACTTTTCATCCTGCCAGATAGAAAGTCCCTCAAAGATTTTCCCCCGCCCTGCATAATTAACTGAAAAAAACTTCTCAACCATACTCATGGTAAGTGTCTTTCCAAATCTTCTTGGGCGAGTAATCAAAGTCACCTCATCATCTGCCTCCCACCACTCTCTGATAAAATCCGTCTTATCTATATAAAAATTATTTTTTACCCTTACTTTCTCAAAATCCTGATGTCCAATTCCAACTGTCCTTGCCATATATTTTTTACCTTCCTTTTCATGTCCCAATGATTACATTTCTATTGTAACACAGTGTAATAAAAAGAGTTGTAAACACCACAAAAATCGCAACAATCACACTCTGCTTGATGAGTAAATGCCTTTTCTGCTCTTTGATGCATTTACTCTCTTTCTGGCATCTCAATTCGGTATCCTATCTTATTTTCTAAAAATTCACTATAATCCACTTCCACATATAACCAATCTGTAAATGTCTGCGGCGGCCATGCCTGTGGATACATTTTGTAAAACTTTTCATAATACTCTGCCCTTCTGACAAACCATTCACTGTGATAATGCTTCCCTAAATCCGTCATTGCTTTTAATACCTCATTCATACTGTCTTTATTGTCATCATAAGTCAGCAAATATTTTTCTATGCCTATTTCGCGGCCATTACCACTATGATCCTCACAATACTTTTTTATCTGTATCAATTCTTTTATCGTTTTTTCTCTTCTTTCATTTAATTCTTCAAGTACAAATTTTTTACACTTCTCACATTCCTCCCCTAATATTTTTTCCTCAAATACAGGAATGTGGGCAACAATAGACAATGCATCCAACATAGATTCCGCATTCGGTTTTCCTTTTTCCATATCCGGATGAACATCACAGATTAACAATGCCTGCTCTTTTTCTCCCAACGCACCTCTACCTCTGTATTCGGAAGTCTGCCTATAAATGCCAGGCTTCAGTCCATGATAAATGGTATTTGGCATTAAATATTCATTTATATGGATTTTTTTATCATCCCATGAATCCTGTCCTATAAAACAGCTTCCTCCCCTGCCACCAGTTCCAACTGCATTACAGAAAACCGTTTTTAAGCCGGCTGATAAATAGAATCCCTGTCCAAATACATAATAATCGACCGCTCGTGTCGTACATGCCGGCACAAGCAGAATGGGTGTACGCAAATATCTACTTTCCCTCTGATATAAAGCCGTATAAGTACCAAAATTTTGCATGTCCTGCAACATTTTATCCTGAAATGGACGGAACATTCCGTTTTTGATTTCAGCCTCTCCATTTATGACGGACATGTCAATCTGGTAGGCAAAGCTTACAGGTTCTTCTACTCCCTCCATTCCATAACCTGTCAGATAAATTCCCCTTTGTTCTTCATACCGAACCGCAGGTATACACTTTTCAAAATTCTCATCGCTTCCTCTTGACAGCAGTTCATTCATCACATATTGCTGCAAAATCAATTCCTCATGGCAATACAATGACTTTGTCCTCTGTTCACCTAGCTTTTTGGGCAACTGCATTGTAATCATGGGAATATCAATACTTTTTTGCTCCTGCAAGATACGGTAAAAATAACCATAAACAATATCCGCACTGAGTGCTATCCTATCCCATGTAGAATCATCCAGTGAGATTTCTTCTCTCGCATATCCGGTTCTTGCAATCTGGAGTGCAATCTGCATACGATATTGGTAATCTTTTTCCCTATCCTCTGTCTGCTTCCTTTTTTCTGCCGAATATCCACTGTTTTTATCTTCATTCTTTCCAATAATAAATTCACGCAATTTAACATAGGCAAATTCTTCGTTCGATTTATTTTCTTTTTCAGTTGCACCAAACACAGCATTATATTTTTCAAAAACAGTGTTCCACTCTTTTTCCGTCAGTAAATCTTCAATTCCTGCATATAAGCCAAACCTTGCATCTATTCCAATCTCTTTAAATTCTTCTTGCAAATCAATTGATAAAATGCGCTCCTTTACTTCTTGACCTACAATATACTTTCCTATATCAGCCATATGATAACGCATTAAAAATTCAAATGCTGTATAGCGAATTGCCATTTCCTTCCTGCCGTCCTGAAATGCTTCATCCGGATCCTTGTATTCTTTCAACACTGACACCCATACATTATAACCGCATAAAGCCTCACATTTCCAAATCCGCCTGATACTCGCCACGGCTCCTTTTAATCCAGCTTCATCCGAATCAAGAAAAATATTAAATGAAAGTCTTGTCCTTGCCCTGCTCGCCGCCATTTTCAACAGTCTGACCTGTTTCTCTGTCAATTGACTCCCCATAACCGCAACTGCCAGATACCCCTTTTCTTCCAAACGTAGTGCATCAAACATACCTTCTACAATATATATTGTATTATTATCCTTGTCTTTTGCCACTTGCTTTAAAACATCATCAAAGCGATACAATATTTTAGATTTGGGAAGTTTTTTTGTAAAGAGATACTTATAACTTGTCTTTTCTTTTAAAGATCTGCCCGCAAATCCCACAATTTCAGAACGTTCATCCCTCAACGTAAAAATAATCCTATCATCTCTGCAAAAATCTTCATAATGTGTTTTGATATCATTTCGCCTTCGCGGTAATGGCCTTAATAAGGATGCTTCTTTGAGCAATTCCATTTCTTCCACATATTGTTCTTCATGTTCTACATAAACACTATGAAGCTTTTTTCCAAAGGCAAAGAAAATATCCCTATTTGATAAAAATTCAGCCTCATACTCTCTGTTTTTTGCAAATGCCAAAAGCCCGGCTTCTTCCTTATAATCCATTTTCTTATATACTTCATATGCTATTTGAAAAGCATTCCTGACCGGTTTTAACAACGACTGATTTTTGACAATTGGTTTTTCTTCCAAAAGCCATGGATACGCATTTTCCAGCCATTGAATACTCTTGTGAAAATCACAATTCAATTTCTCTTTTATAATGGTAAATCCATTTCCACCTCTCTTGCACTCAAAGCAATAAAAAGTATTTGTTGCAGAATATATATGCATAGACGGATTTGGGTCATTATGGTAAATACAAGAACATATAAAATCGTCCCCGGAATTTTTTGTTGCAATACCCAATTTATCTAAAATATCTTTAATTGATATCTGCTCTTTGATAAAAGAATAATACTCATTTTCTGTATTTTTCATACCCCATTTTCCTCTTTTCGTATATCATATTTCTTTCTTCAGTAGTTTGATAATATCCTAATCATATCACTTTTAATCCATTCACACAATTCAAAATCATTTTGAATTTCCAGACTTGAAAATGCAGGATAAGAAAAATCTGTGCCATATCATTGCGAAAATATTCCTTTATTGTATGTTTTATGTGCCTTCATTTTCCAACAGGCATTGTAATTCCTGCTTTGTAAGACTATTCTCTTTTATCTTCGCAGACATTTTCTCTATCCAGAAATCTTCTATGTTCTCTGTCTGGAATACCATAGATAGATTAGACGGTGTATGCAAAACAATCCTGATTTCCTTACCTCTCCTCGCCATAACAACCCACTTTCCTGTCAGCAAGGTTTCATATAATCTTATGAAACCGCTGGCAATTTATTCTTTATGGGTTGTTAGGCGGGTAGTATAAATCTACATTCCTGATTCTATAAAACAAAATTTTGTCCTGTGCAGATAATATTTTATCCTGGCAGAAATGCACGCATCCACATCATTTCTTTCATCAAACATTCCCCGAAATACTTCACTAGATTTGATTAAAATCGATCTATCTGTTTCCGCACTCTTACACTGCTTTCTACGCATAGAGGTATGCTTGAATGTTTCCGCTGCTCTACCATCGGCAAATCCACCTTACTTTCCTTATTAGCAGGTCTGATCGAGCCGGAACACGGTTCTATTTTACTTTACGGACAAAAATTGTTCCAGAAAACCAGCGGAACCATCGGCTATATGCTCCAGCATGACCATCTGTTTGAATGGCGTACCATTGAGAAAAATGTCCTGCTTGGACTGGAAATTCAGAAAAAACTTACCCCTGCCGCACAGGAAAAAGTATATGACATGCTGAAAACCTACGGACTTTATAAATTCAAAAACGCAAGACCCTCTCAGCTTTCCGGAGGAATGAGGCAGCGCGCCGCTCTGATCCGCACACTTGCCCTGGAGCCAGAGCTTCTGCTCCTGGATGAACCGTTCTCCGCCCTGGACTATCAGACAAGGCTGACCGTAGGGGACGACATCGGTTCCATCATCAAAAAAGAACAAAAAACGGCCATTCTGGTGACGCATGATTTATCCGAAGCAGTGAGTCTCGGAAACAGGGTGCTTGTATTAAGCAAACGTCCCGCAACCATCAAAAGCGTCGTTGACATTTCTTTCCCAGACAATGCCAGCCCTCTGGAACGAAGGAATTTTCCGGAATTTAAAGATTATTTTAATAAAATATGGAAGGAGTTGAACCAGGATGAGTGAAATATCTCTTGCACAACAAAAATTTCTGCTTACGCAAAAAAAGCACAGACGCACGGTTACTATCAGCAGACTGTGCATTTTTCTGTGTTTTCTGGGTCTTTGGGAAGGCGCTGCCAGACTGCAGTTGATCGATTCTTTCTTCTTTAGCAGCCCCTCCCGCGTATTTTTGTGCGCTTATAACATGGTTTTGGATCACTCTCTGTTTGCTCATGTGGGCATCACTTTATTTGAGACGATTATGAGCTTTTTTCTTGTTTTAATTTCTGCGATTATTATAACTATTATATTGTGGTTTAATAAAAAAATATCGGAAACCCTGGAACCATACCTCGTAATCCTCAACAGTCTTCCAAAATCTGCGCTTGCCCCCCTGTTGATTGTATGGCTGGGCGCAAACTATAATACAATTATTATCACTGGTATATCCGTCGCTGTTTTTGGATCTATTTTGAGTCTTTACACCAGCTTTCAATCTGTTGACCCGGAAAAAATCAAACTGATTCAGACTCTGGGCGGCTCAAAATACCATATGCTCACAAAGGTAATCCTTCCCGCCAGTATTCCTTCTATGTTCTCTATTATGAAGGTGAATATAGGGCTATGCCTGGTGGGTGTAATTATTGGCGAATTTATCGCCTCCCGGCAGGGGCTTGGCTATCTTATTATTTATGGGAGCCAGGTTTTTAAATTAGACTGGGTTATTATGTCCATTGTAATTTTGTGTCTCCTTGCCTGGGGACTTTACACACTGCTCAGCCGTCTGGAACAAAGATATCAGAACCTTGCCAATTAAGAACAAAGTGGGCATGCCCACTTCAACTCCCCTACCCCCTCAATCATGAAGGGCTTGGACACTTTGCGCGCCGAGCACAATTGCGAAGCAATATTTTACCTCTTGTGCGAGTGCGCATATTATTTTTCTCTTATAGGAAAGATACTTTCGCGCATTAGCGTGACAAAGTCTTTCCTAATAAGAGAAAAAGAAAAACAGCCGCAAATCCCATTATTATGGGCTTTGCAGCTGTTTTTTGATTTCCTGAATACCAAAAATGGAATTATCGTAAGGAAACCTCTGATTGGAACTACTAATATTATTTTACTTTCACTGACTTCACTTTAGAGAACGAAGAACATTTATCTGCTCCCAGACTGTTCTGTGCAACTGCCATAACTTTATAGTAGTATTTCTTCTTTGACGTCAGCTTGCTGTCTTTATACTTTGTCTTGGTCGTCACTGTTACCAGTTCATATGGTCCCTTTTTGGTATTTGAACGGTAGATCAGGTACTTCTTTGCTCCGGCAACCTTCTTATATGTAATCGTCACGCTCTTTTTGGCTGCCTTGGCCTTTATCACAGGCGCTTTGACTGCCGCTGTGGCTGTCATGGCTGCCGTCGCAGACTTGCTTCCTCCGTAGCTGGATGCTGTATAATAGCTCTTATCCACCGGATCCTGGAGCTCGCTGTACGCTACGACGTAATAATGGTAGCTCATATCGTTCTGGGGACCGTACAGGGTAAGGTCTTCCTTGGTGGCAATTCCCTGGTCATTATATACAGGTTCATGGTATGTATAGGAATAGTCTGTTACTGTGGTTCCCGCTATTTTGCTATAGTCCGTGTAATAATCATCATCCGGGGCAGGAACGGCGCCAGGTCTGTGGTACGCCAGTTTTCTGGCTGTCTCATAATCCATTTCCATCTTTACCGCGCCGTTTCCTAAGGTGTAATAGTAATTATTGGTAATGCTCGCCTGTTTAAACGCCTTTATACTGACGCTGCTTTCATTATTATAGCTGTATGTCTTAGTGTCCGCGTCATACATTATGGCAGAATCCGCCGTGCGGTATACCCTGTAATAGGATGCTCCGGCAACTGCCTTCCAGGAAATTACGATTCCTCCCTCTGCCGCTTTTGCTTTCACACCTGTGACAGCCGCAATATGCCCTGTCACATAGACTTTTTCTGCCGCGGAATACTTATTGTTCCGGAATGCGCGGATTCTGTATTCCACTGTTTTTCCCAGCGGAGACGCCGGCAGCGTATAGGACGTTGTCTTTACCTTTGTAATCTTCTTTACCGTAACCCATTGCCTTTTCGTGCTGTCATACTTTTCAATCAGGTACCCCTTTGCCTGCGGGACCTGCTTCCATGCGATGCTGACTTTTCCATTTTTAGGGTTCTGCGCTTCTTTATATACATTTACGCTGGTACTAAAGCTGAATTTTGTACTTGCTGACGCGCTTTCCTGCGTAAAATACACTTTCTTGCCTTTTACCAGGCTGTAGGCTTTCACATAATAACTGTAAGACTCCCCTGCAACCAGCTTCTTATCCGTATACGCGGTCTTTTTCTTTCCCAGGCTCTTTACCAGCTCATATTTGCTGAAGCTGAAATCTTCCCCGGACTTACGCGTACTGCTTGAGGACGTGCTAACATAACGGTATATATCGTAACCGTCTGCGTCAGCAACTTTTTTCCATGTCAGCTTGACGGCATTCTTCCCGGAAGCCTGCGCTTTCAGGTTCATAACTGCCGTCCCTGTCTGCACGGTTTTATAGGAATACTCCCCATAGACTGCTTTCCTGGTGTTCAGGTTGTAATAGTACGCGCGTACCCTGTATGTATATTTGGTATTTTTCTTAAGCCCGGTATCTTTAAACACGCCGTCTGTAGTGGTGGTCAAATCCTGGTATTTGCCTTTCCCGCTCTTCCTGGCAATCTGGAATCCTGTATAATCGCCATAGTTTGCCGACATGCTCAGCGTCACGGCCCTGTCAAAAACCTCTGTGGAAATGCCTGTCACTTCCGCAACCGGAGCTTTCACAGACACTACATTGGAATATGATCCCTTAACGCCATAGCGTACGGCATAGGCGCGGACATAATAAGTTACGCCCGGCTCCATGTTGTAGTATGGAATGGTAACTTCAGAATCATAGTCGTCGTCATCATCATAATCATAATTGTAACTGTTATATACCTCTGCCAGTTTGGGGTCAAACGCACTGTTGGCAGAATACTCGTAACGCACATAGGCGCCTTCGGAAACCACGCTGTGTGAA